>CAYMZJ010000004.1:0-189102 GCA_964394895.1 uncultured Phycisphaeraceae bacterium
TTCTTGGCTTGGGGGCCTTGGGGGGTGCCTTCGGGTGGCGGGCCGCCGGCTGCACCTGTGTCGGCGGGGCGATTGCCTGTGGTGCTTTCCCCGCTGGGTTTGGGGGGCTGTGGCGGGCGGGTGCCGGTGGAGGTCTGGGACTCGGGAGTGCCGGTGCCTTGGGGCTTTTTCTTCTTGCGACGGCGGCGTTTTTTCTTGGTCGCGGGTTGGTCTGTGGGCGCGGTTGTGCTGTCGGTGCGGGTCCGGTCGCGAGCGGGGCCACGGTCGGGCGTGCGTTCGCGGCGTTGCTTGGTTTGCGGCGGGCGGCTCTCGCGGCGGAAGTGGGTGCCCGGCTCGGGCGGCGGGGGGGCGGTCTTGGAGATCGGTGGGGTGAGGTTTTCGACGGCGACGGCGGCGTTCTCACCGATATCGAGCCGGACGAGGACGAGCTGGGTGAGGATCTGGCTGCTCAGGACCATCCCGTCGCCGTGGGGTGTGCCGACGCGGCTTTTGCGGTGGGGCAGCCGCTTGCGGAGCTCTTCGTAGGTCTCGTCCTCGTAGCGGAGGCAGCACATGAGGCGGCCGCAGCGGCCGGAGATTTTGAGCGGTTCAAGTGTGGCTTTCTGGACCTTTGCCGAGCGCATCGAGACGGGCTTGAGGACCTTGAGGAAGTTTTTGCAGCAGCAGTGTTGGCCGCAGCGTTCGTAGTCGGCGGTGAGGCGGGCCTCGTCGCGAGCGCCGACCTGGCGGAACTCGACGCGGCAGTTGTGGAGGGCCGAGAGTGCGCGGTGTGCGTCGCGGGCATCGACCCGTTCTTCGGAGAGGAAGTAGTAGGTCATGATCTCGCCGCCGAGGATGGGCTCGGCGTCGACGACGCGGATCGAGGAGCCGGCGGCGGCGACGGCGTCGCGTGCCTTGCGGACCAGCTCGTGGCGGGATTGTGCGATGCCTTCCTGGGCGTGCATGTCTTCGATGGTGGCGATGCGGAGGACCTTGCCCTTGGTGAAGAACGGGTAGTCGCGGCCGCCGGACATGTCGATGTAGCCGAGCATCTCTTTGCGGGTGATGCTCTTGGCGCAGGCGCCGTTTTTGCAGGTGACGGTGAGGAGTTCGCCGAGTTCGGTGCCCCGGTGGGTGCGGGCGACGACCTTGGAGCCGCAGCCGGGCTTGACCTTGCCGTCGTAGCGGTACTCGCCGATGAGCTTCATCGCGCCGAAGCGGACGACGAGGGTTTTCTGCTCGGCGGCGTCGGCAGCGGCTTTTTCGGCGATCTGGTCGCGGTATTCCTGGAGATCGGCCTCGAACTGAGGCAGGGGGGTGATGGGCATGGACTTGGCTCCGGCACGCACAGAGTGGGCGCACCCGCACGCTGCGGGGCGCTGGTCGAGGCTGAGTTGACACCGGGCAAGGGGGGGTAATCCCTCCGTCGGCCCGGCGGCGGCGGAGGGGTCATGGTGCGTGCGGGCCTTGAGGCACCCGCTTGGGAACGTCAGTTGCCGCCGAGGCGCCGGGCGCGGGCGGACTGGAAGAGGTCGGGGAGGTCGAGGCTCTGGAGGAGCTCGATGGTGTTGTTTTGTGCAACTCTGTAGAGCATGATTTGTTCGGTGCGGTTGTCGAGGAGGAAGAGGATGTCTTCGTTTTCGCCACGCGCGGTCATCGCGACGAGGTGGCCGGTTTCGGTGACCATCTCGGCCTGGGCGGGTTGGTTGAGGACGCCCCAGAGCATCGCGCCCAGCAGCATCGCCAGCCCGAGGGCGAGGGCGGTGAGGGTGGCTTCGCCGGTGTGGCGGGTTTGGTGCGTGGCGGTGTTGGTGGGGGTATTTGGGGTGGTGGTGTTGGTGGGGGTGGTCATGGTGTTCACCTTCCCTGCCTTGGTTCGGCGTCTTTGGCGAGGCTCCGGTAGTCGATGCCTTGGAGGGCGTTCTGGTTGTCGTCCCAGCGGACAGCGATCATTTCTTCGTTGACCGAGTCGATGAGGTAGACGACGCTGGAGTTGCCGCCGGAGCGGACGTCGCCGGCGAGCATGGTGTACTGGCCTTGGGCGCGGCTGGGCTGCTGGGTGCCGTTGGCGGGGAGGCTGACCGCGGCGATGGCGATGCCGGCAGCGAGGGTGAGGTTGGTGGCGAGGAGCAGTCGGCGTCTGGGAGCCATGGGGAGTCCTCTTGTGGTGGGTTGCGGTTGGCGGTTGGCGGTTCGATGTCCCCTCGCTTGCGCGAGGGGCTCAGTGTTGTTGTCCCCTCGCTTGCGCGAGGGGCTCGGTGGGGGGTTCGGTGGGGTTGGTCTAGTCCTGGTGGCCGCGTTTGGAGGGGATGAACTGGACGCCGAGCCCGATGCCGAGGATGACGACAAGCAGGATCATGTTGCGGATCTTGGGCGGCTCGCCGGTTTTGCTTGGGACCGGGGCTCTGGGGCGGGTGTCCTGGGCAGGAGCGGTGCTGGGCAGCGCGACGAGGGTCGCAAGAGCCAGGAACAAGGGGAGCAGCAGGCGGGCGCGGTGGTTCATAGTGGATGATGCTACAGGGGGCGGGGCGGATGGTAAAGGGCGGCGTCGGGTGGTCTTGACGATCCGTGCCTATGCGCCGATCGGTTCCAGGGCTGGGGGGGGATGCCCGATGCCGGCCGAACCCCCACCGCTGCCCCCACCCCCGACCCCACCTGCACCCGCCAGCGGGCTTTCGCGGCCGGCGAGCGAGCCTCGGAAGGGGTGGCTGATGCGTGCGAAGGTGGCGCCGTCAACGTGGACGGTGCCCCAGCGCGGGCTTCGGACGCGCATGAATCGGGCGTAATCGTCGACGGCGACAGCTCGGAGGGCGTACCAGCGGCCGCGGTGCTCGACGATCTCCTCGAAGAGGCCGTCGGCGGGGAGTTCGTCGCACCAGTAGAGGAACACGAACACTGCCCGAAAATCTGGGCCGAAGAGGGCTTGCCAGTGGAGCATCGAGCGGACGTCGTCGGCGTTGACCCAGGACTCGAGGCGGCGGGTGGTGGGGCGGAGCTGGGCGGCGCGGCTTGAGCGGGGGGTGAGGCGGCGGCCCTTGATCTCGGTGAGGAGGTTGAGCCCGCTGCCATAGACCACGAAGTCGAAGCTCTTGAGGCTCTGGCTCTGGATGCCGCTCTCGGGGTCAGCGGGGAGGAGGCGGAGGGATGCCCCGGCGGGCAAGAGGGCTTTTTTCGCCTCGTTGACCGCAACGTAGGGGATGCGCTCCTGGCGGATGTAGGCCTCGAAAGCCTGCTCGTAATGGTGGCGGCGTTGGGCCATGGGGAGAGCCTAACACAAACCCGATGGAAGGGAAAGCGGGGTTGGTCTGCCGGGGAATTTTCTATTGGAACCTCTGAATATAGTACGAATCCCGCAACGCTCTTGGGCTCCTTCAACATCGAGGGTGTTTGAGAACGGGAGCGTCAGGAACAAAGGCACCCTCCCCCCAACCCCCTCCCGCGGGGCGCGGGAGGGGGAGCAGGAGAAGGCAGAGAACGGGTTCGAGACGGAAGCTGTCTCGTGCTGCGCAGAGTTGCTCTTCACGGCTTCAGGCCGTCTCGACGGGGGCTGGAAAGCCCGCCCCCCTGACTGTCCAAAGGTTTCTATTGCCGGTTGCTTTCGAGCCGGTCGAGGATGATGGGGATCGCGGGGGGGCCTTGGGGGACCTGGCCGGTGATGAAGTCGATGGGGGAGTTGTGGAGGAGGGCGCGGTGGTTGACGGGGAAGACGTGGGTGTCTTCGGTCTGGCGGGCGAAGGCGGAGGTGAGGGAGACGACGCCGTCGCCGAGGTCTTCGGTCGCGGCTCGGAAGTCGGCGACGAGGGCGTCGAGGCGGTCGGGGCCGAGCAGCTCGCGGAGGATCAGCGAGTCGGCGATGCTGTCGTAGGTGGCGGGGTCGGGGTTGGTGATCTTGCCGGCGACGATGGTGAGGGGGAGGTTGTCGGGCCACAGGCGGGCGCGGAGCTCGGTGATGAGGTCGGAATCGGGCAGGAGGTCGTCGCCAGCTTGCCCGGACCCGTCGCGGCGGTACTGGAGGAGCGGGCGGATATCGAAGGAGTCGCCGGCGAGGACGCGGGAGACCTGTTCGTGGGCTTCGCCGATCGCTTGGAGCTTTGCCCAGGGGGAGCCGTTCCATGGGGTGCCGATCGAGAAGAAGTGGGTGACGCGGGGGAAGTCGGTGGGGGAGGTTGTGTTTGCGGCGTAGCCGTCGGGTCGGGTGAGGGCGTCGAAGGTGACCAGGCCGCCCATGGAGTGGGCGACGACGGCGATTTCTTCGACGCCGGCGGCTCTGGCGGCGCGGAGGTGTTCGAGGAGCAGCTCGGCCGAGGCGTGGATGCGTTGGTCGTTTGGGTACTCGAAGCGGACGACCTTGTGGCCGGCGTTGAGGAGGGCGGGGGCGAGCTCGGTCCAGATGTCGCCGGCTTCGTCGAGGCCGTGGACGAGGAGGACCATGCGGCGGGGGGGTGGGTGCGCGGAGTGTTGGCCGAGGAGGGGCACCCAGTCGGTGGGCGGGGCGGCGGCGTCCTCGGGCGCGTTGCTTGCGGGGACATAGAGCCCGACCTGGGGCGGGGGCACGCGGTCCAGGCCGGTGACGGCGTCGAAGATGTCGTCGAGGTTGCGCTCGACGCGGTCGAGCGCGTCACGCCAGGGTGTGGGGGGGTCGTTCTGCGATTGGGCCAAGAGCGGCGCAGCGATCGCGGCAAGGCACAGGGCGGCGGCGATGAAGATGGCGGGGAGTCGCGGCACCTGGAGCACCTATTCGTTGGCGTCGATCATGCGGTCGAGCAAGTCGGACTCGGCGGTGGCATAGCCCTCGAAGGCTTGTTGGAGTTTGGCCCGCATCGCTTGCAGCTGGTCGAGGTCGAGCTGCCCGGTCAGGCCGGTGCGGGCGATGATCGATTCCATGGATTCACTCGCGGCACGGAGGTCGGCGACCGCGACGGCGTAGGAGCGGGCCGAGTCGTAGAGGAGCTGGTTTTCGAGCTCTTTGGTGTCAGGGCGGTGGAGGAGTCGCCAGGGCTGGCTGCGGGCTTCGATCGCGAGAAACTTGAACTGGTCGCTGGCGACGCGGAGGTTGGCGAGGGTGCGTTCCAGGCCGGGCTGTTGCTCGGCGATGAGGGTGTTGATGCGGGCGCCGGCGTCGGTATAGGTCTGGATGCCGGTGCGGGCCGAGTCGAGGAGGTCGGACCCTCGGGGGATCCACTCTTCGTTGAGGCGGGCGGTGATGGTGTCGGTGTTGGCGAGGATGTTGTCGATGCGGGGGCGGTTGTCGTCGACGACGGCGCGGCCGGTCTTGATGATCTCGCCGGCGTCGGCGAGGATGATGTTCGCGTCGTCGACCATCGCGGGCAGGCGATCGCTGGCGACGGCGGCGTTGTCGAGGGTGGTGGTGACGTTGGTGCGCCAGTCGGCGAGGTCGGTCTCGAGCGATTCCATCGACCGTCGCGCGGCGGCGACGGTGGCGGCGGCGTCGTCGGCGACTGGCTGCACGTTGGGGCGGATCGCTTCGAGCGCGTCGGCAAACTGAGCGAGGGCGCGTTCGGTGTCGGTGAGCATGCGCTGGAACTGCTCGCGCTGTTGCGGGCCGAAGCCGGCGTTGGCCAGGAAGATCGGCGGGGCGATCGAGCCGATGAGCATCTCGCCGGGTTCGAGTCTGGTCGAGGTGCCTTGTGGCGATTTGATGTCTTTGCCGGTGCCGAGGTAGGGGATGTTGATGGTGCTGCCGGTGCCCAGGAGGGGGACTTCGAGGTGTGCCCAGGCGTCCTCGTAGAGCTCGATATCGGCACGGATTTTGATAATGACGTGGATGGCGTAGTCGTCGATCGCCTCGTCGTGTTCGACGTGGATGGACTGGACCTTGCCGACCTGCTGGCCGCCGACTCGGACCGAGGCGTCGGGCGAGAGGCCGGTGGCGCCGTCCTTGAGGCTGAAGCGGATGGTGTATTCGGCGTGGCGGGTGAGGCTGATGTCGGCGAGGACGAAGCTGATCGCGACGGCGAGGAACACGCTGCCCAGGAGGAAGGTGCCGGCGAGGAGGTTGGCTTTTTGGCTGTATCGAGCGCTCATCGAGACCCCTTGGTGTCCGGCGATCCCGGGATTTACACCCTTTGGGTGTTCATCCCGGGCGTAGGTGGTGTTGGTGTGCGTGTGTTGGTGTGCGTGTTGGTGTGTGTGTGGTGCATGGGGTCAGGAGTTGAAGAGGTCGTCGGTGAAGGCGGACTGGTCGCGGCGGTCGGTGATGGGGCCGTCGGCGTCGCCGCGGAGGAACTGGCGGATGAGCTGTTCGTCTTCGGGGAGGTCGGCGATCTGTTCTTTGGGCATGTCGCGGAGGCGTTCGTACCACTGGCGGGTTTCGACTTTGAGGATACGTCCTTTGTCGAGCATCGCCATGCGGTCGGCGATGGTGAATGCCGAGTCCATCTCGTGGGTGACGACGACGCTGGTGACGCCGAGTTGTTTGGTGAGTGCGAGCATGAGCTGATCGATCTGGGCGCTGGTGACGGGGTCGAGGCCGGCGGATGGTTCGTCGTAGAAGAGGATCTTTGGATCGAGCGCGAGTGCGCGGGCGAGGCCGGCGCGTTTCTTCATGCCGCCGGAGATCTGGGAGGGGTATTTGTTGGCGTGTTCGCGGAGGCCGACGAGTTCGAGCTTGATTTTGACCTGGATGTCGATGATGTCCTGGTCGAGGCGGGTGTGCTCTTGCAGCGGCAGTGCGACATTTTCGGCGATGGTCATCGAGTTGAAGAGTGCGCCGGACTGGAAGAGGATGCCGAACTGTTTGCGGATGTCGTTGAGTTGGGATTCCGAGAGCGTGCAGATGTCTTTGCCGAACATCTCGATGGTGCCTCGCTCGGGGCGCATGCTGCCGATCATGAGTCGGAGGCTGGTGGACTTGCCTGACCCTGAGCCTCCCATGATGACCATGGTCTCGCCGGGGTAGATGTCGAGGTTGATATTTTCGAGGACGGTGCGGCCGTCGAAGAGTTTGGCGATGTTGGTGCAGCGGATGATGGGTTCAGGGCCGGGGGCGCTGGGGGTGCTGGGGAGGCTTGTGCCTTGGGTTGCGGCCTGCGGGTTGGTGTTCGGTGTTGTCAGGCTCACAGCGGGTGTACGTCCGGGCTAGCTGTCGGGATCTTCGGCTGAAGGATCGTCAGTGGGGGTGTCGTGGGGGGTGTCTTCCTCTGTATCGGTCTGGTCGGGTGGCGGGCTTTGGTCGGCGTCGGAGCCCGGGGTGTTTGTGGCAGAGGGAGTCGTGCCGAACAGCCAGATGACCCGGCCGCTGGAGGTCCAGACGGCGGCGTCGACAAGGCCGGGGAGCCCCGAGCCGAGCGGCTGGTTGGGGTCCATGAGGACGACGACCATCATCGTTCCGACATCGGTGTCGGCCGGGAGGGGGAAGATCGTGCCTTCGGAGGGGTCGCGGAGATTCTCGAGCCCTTGCATGTCGTTGGCGGCTTCGCGGTATCCCGCCCAGAGACCCTTGAGCCCGTTGGGGATGGTGACGGTGGTGATGCCTTCGTCGGCGAGTGCGGTTTGGAAGGCCTGGACCTGTTCGTCGGTGAGGTCGGCTGCGGCCGACGAGGTGAGGACGGTGCGGACGACGTCGGGGTCGGGATCGAACACCTGGGAATAGACGGGGCCGAAGCGGGCGGCACCCGAGGAGATGCCGATCCAGACGGCCGAGGAGATCAGGAGCGAGATGAACCCGAGTGCGAAGCCGACGATCGCGAGCCCCTTGCCTCGGACAGCTCCGCGCGAGCGGGAGATGCCGATGAAGCCGCCGATGCCGAGCAGGACGGGGAGGATGCCGACGCCGGGGATGCAGCAGCCGACCGTGGTGAGCCCGCCGGTGATGGTGGAGAAGAGCGCCATGAGGCTGAGGCGTTCGGGTTTGGCTTGTGCGGCGGGGGCGTCGGAACCGAAGTCGCCGAAGCGGGCCTGGTTGTGGTCGGGTTGGGTATTCATTGTGCAGAGGATAGGGGGAGCGTGCGGCGGGTGTAAACCGGACCCCGAGCCCCCGACTTCAGTCGAGGGGCGTTTTGCGAGGGAGAGAGAGAGATTGCGGAGAGAAGTCCGGACTGAAGTCCGGGGCTCGGGGACGGGTGCAGTTGATCGGAGACGGGTGGAGATTGGTTTAGCGCGTTGATTCGGAGGAGCGTCCGAGTTGGGTTGCTGCGGCGACGACGATCTCGATCGCGTCGTTGATCTCGGCGTCGGTGGTGTTTCTGCTCAGGCTAAAGCGGATGGAGCCGTGGGCGAGGGGCTCGGGGATGCCCATCGACAGGAGGACGGGGCTTGGGTCGAGCGAGCCCGAGGAGCACGCAGCCCCGGCCGAGGCGGCGAGGCCGCGTTCGGAGAGGAGCATGAGCATGGCTTCGGCTTCGAGAGCGGGGAAGGCGATGCTGGTGGTGTTCCAGAGGCGGGGGCAGTCGCGGCTGTTGATTGTTGCGCCGGGGGTGCTGGGGGCGCTGGGGGTGCGGCGGATGATCTCGGTCTCGAAGCGGTCGCGCAGGGCAGCGACTTTGGCCCGAGCGGCGGGGTCGGCGAGCCAGGCGGCGGCTTCGCGGGCAGCGACCCCTGCGCCGACGATCGCAGCGACGCTCTCGGTGCCGCCGCGGCGGTCGGTTTCCTGGGTGCCGATGGTCTGGGGCACGAGGCCGACACCTCGGCGGACCCAGAGGCCGCCGACGCCCTTGGGGCCGTGAAACTTGTGGGCGGAAAAAGTGAGCAGGTCGCAGGGAATCGCTTCGGGCATGGGCATTTTGCCGACCCACTGCACAGCGTCGCAGTGGAACGGGACACCGTTGGCGCGGCAGATCTCGGCGAGGCGTTCGACGGGCTGGATGACGCCGGTCTCGTTGTTGGCCCACTGGACGCTGACCAGCGCGGTGCGGTCGTCGAGGAGGGCGTCGAGGGCGGCCGGGTCGGCGATGCCTCGGGAATCGAGGGGGAGCCAGCGGACCTCGGCTTGGCCCTGGCGCTCGAGGTGGATCGTGAGGTCGCGGACGGCGGTGTGTTCGAGGCGGGTGGTGATGATGGTGGGGAGGGGAGTGCGGTGTCGCGGGCTGGAAAGCCCGTCCCCCTGCGTGGAAAGCCCGCCCCCCTGTATGGAGTGTCCGCCTCCCCGTGGATTCGGGTTGGGGAGGGTGTTCTGCTGTCGGGTGGTATGGGTTTCGAGGACGCCTCGGATGGCGAGGTTGATCGACTCGGTGCCGCTGCTGGTGAGGACGAGCTCTCTGGGGGGCACGCCGAGGAGGGTGGCGAGTTCTTTTCGGGCCAGTTCGAGGGCGTGGCGGGCCTCTTGGCCGGGGCGGTGGACGCTGGAGGGGTTTGCCCAGAGGGTGGTGGTGGCGACGTGGATCGCCTGGGCGACCGCGGGGCTTGGCTGGGTGGTGGCGTTGTTGTCGAGGTAGATCATGGGGGGGGTTCGGTCAGGACTGGGTATCGCGATGCTTCGGGACCCGGAGTGTCCCGCTCCGGGGGCGGATCGGGTTTGATCGTATTCCATCGGGCTGATCGGCTATCGTGCGGGCGATGGCAGGAGCACCGGGCAAGCGCGAGGACACCGAGACGACCAGCAGCCCGGTCGAGCTGCGCACCGAACAGCTCGCCAAGTCGTTCGGGGATGAGGTCGTGCTGCGCGGCGTGGACCTGGAAGTCTGCCGCGGGCAGATCGTTGCGGTCGTCGGGGCGTCGGGGTCGGGCAAGACGGTGCTGCTCGATTGCATGGTCCGGCTGCTGGAGGTCTCGGGGGGGCGGGTCTTTGCGGCTGACCACGGGCGGGCGGGCTCGCCGCTGACCGAGATCACCCGCGCCAAAGAACGGGTGCTCCAGCGGATTCGGCTGCACTGGGCGGTGGTGTTCCAACGCAACGCGCTCTTCAGCGGGTCGGTCTATGAGAACATCGCGCTGCTGCTGCGCGAACACACGAAACTCAGCGAACGGGCGATCATGCAGCGGGCGCGGGAGAGCCTCGGGGCGTGCGCGCTTGACGTGGACGACGTGCTGCACAAAGACCGCGACGAGCTCTCCGGCGGCATGGCAAAGCGGGTGGCGATCGCGCGGGCGATCGCGATCGACCCGGCGGTGCTGTTTTACGACGAGCCGACGACGGGGCTCGATCCGGTCGTCAGCGGCAGCATCCACGAGCTGATCTGGAACATGCACCACCGCCCCCGGGCAACCGGCGAACAACGCACGACGGTCATCGTGACCCACGACAAGGAGTTGTTGCGCAGGCTGAGCCCGAGGGTGGTCATGTTACATCATGGGGAGATATGTTACGACGGGGAGTATGCGGGATTTGGAGGGGCCGACTGCGAGCCGGCGCAGGAGTATCTGCGGGAGATGCCGGTGCTGCACGGGAGGAAGGCGGGGGGGTAGAAGGAACAAAGAGCAAATAACACGTGTGGCGAGCGAGGATAGAGCCCCTCGCGCAAGCGAGGGGAACCGCATCGAGCGTCGGGGCTTATAAGTTTCGGGTGTGCATGTGTCCCCTCGCTTGCGCGAGGGGCTCTGTGATGAGGGGTGTTGCTTTTACGTCGCCGCGACGAGCTTTGCGTATAAGTCGTTGAGCGCGACGGGTTGGGTCCACTGCTCGCCGGTGCGGAGGTCTTTGACGATGCAGGAGTCGGCGTCCTCGATGATGACCGCGAACCGGGCGTGCTGTTTCTTTGCTTCGTTGAGGAGCTTGTCGATCTTCTTTGTGGCTTTGTAGGAGTGGCGGACGTGGAGGCCGCCTTGCTCCCTCTCCCGCGCCTCGTGGGAGAGGGCTGGGGAGAGGGCTCCTTCTTCTCTCTCTTCTCCTCGCCTCAACATCGCCACGACCGGGCGGACCTTGGCCTCGGCTTCTTCTGAACCGTTGCTGAGGACAAAGGCGTCGGGGTGTTGGCCGGTGAGGCCGAGGAGCTCGTCGTCGGTGGGCATGAGGCCCTTATCTTGCAGCAGCAGACTGAGAACGACATCGCCCATGGCAAAGCCGACCGCGGGGGTGGGCGGGCCGCCGAAGAGGGAGATGAGGTTGTCGTAGCGCCCGCCGCCGGCGACAGCGCGTTCGCCGTCGGTGATGACCTCGAAGACGGTGCCGGTGTAGTAGGCGAGGCCGCGGACGATGCGGGGATCAAATGTCATCCACGGTCCCAGTCCTAACTCTGCGGTATATTGAACAACTAGATTCCACTCGTCAAGTGACTGTGCAAATCTAGGGTGGGAATGCGCGTCTGCAATCATCCTATCTGCTTCGTTGATGATGTCGTTTCGCCCTAGTTCAAGTAACTCTTGTCTCGTTTCGCTATCGACGCCAGGTTCAAGTCCTTGGCAAAGGTTGGAGAAAATGAATATATGCTCCTCTGAGCCGCCGAACCTTTTGGCTGTTGCAGCTCGTTCTGTGGGGTTTCCCTTTTGGAATGAATCAATCCAAGAAAACCAGTGATCACGTTGGTCGGTTGGGACGTCAAACACTTCAAAGTTGACTTCCCAGATGCCGCGATGTGATGCGGCTACCTTGCATTCAGCAGGTGTGAGGCCGAGGTGCTCAAGAAACGCCACACAACACGCAATACACTCCGCATCCATCCGCGCCTTGGCCTCGGCGACCTCCGCCCGGCTCTCCGCGTCCTTCGCGTACCACTTCTCCTGCGGAATATCGAGCCCCAGCACGTCGCAGTTCCACTGCAAAAACTCCCGCAGCCTCCCGCGTTGGGGCCGTTCGGCGCGGAAGAACGGCCCGGCCATAAACCACTTGCAGGGTTTGGGCAGTGTGTTTGCTTTGGCGGCGTACATTCGGGCGAGGGTGGGGGTGAACTCGGGGCGGAGGGCGTAGGGGGCGCGGCCGTCGCGTTTGACCTGTTCGACCTCTTCGGGGCTTTTGCCGCTGAAGGCCTGGAAGAGTTCGCCGAGGATGCCGTCGCCGCTTTTGACCGCGTAGAGGTCGGCTTGTTCGTAGGTGGGGCCGTCGACTTCTTCGAAGCCGTGGCGGATGGAGACCTCGCGCCAGCGTTCCATGAGCCATCGCCTGCGTGCAGCTTCGGCGGCGTAGAGGTCTCGGGTGCCTCGGGGGGGCTTGATCTTGCGGGCTTTGGAGGGCTGAGGGTCGGGCATGAAGCAAGGGTAGCGGGGCTCGGATTGGCGCACGAGCGCAACCGCGGGCAACTCGTCTCGTGTGCCACGGCCATTTTGGCTGTGCGGGCGGTCCGGGCGACGGGCCGCACGGCTCACAGAGCCGTGGCACACAACACGAGAGCACGACGGTTGCTTCTCACAACGCCGACCCGGGGGGTCGGGTCGGCGTTGTTGAAGACGTGAAGAGTAAGGAGGAGGGAAGAGGAGGAAGAGCGGGGAGCCCTCACCCCAGCCCTCTCCCACGGGGCGTGGGAGAGGGAGCCGGAGGCGGCATGGAACAAATGAGCGGCGTCTCTTGAGCGGCGTCTATTCGACCGGGCTGTAGACCACGGCCCCCAGTGGCGGGAGCGTGACGGCGATGGAGCGGGCGCGGCCGTGCATGGGGATGGGGTCGGTGTGGGCCGAGTCTTGCCAGGTGTAGCCCGAGCCGCCGAAGTCGTCGGTGTCGGTGTCGAGGAGCTTGGCCCAGCGGGTGCCGCTGGCGACGCCGACGCGGTAGTTGTCGCGGGGGACCGGGGTGAAGTTGAAGAGGCAGAGCGCGGGTGGCGAGCCGTCGTCGGCGTGGCGGAAGAATGCGAGGACCGAGTTGTCGGCGTCGTCGCAGTGCAGCCACTCGAAGCCGCGGGGGTCGCAGTCGAGCTGGTGCATCGCGGCGTGTTCGCGGTGGAGGCGGTTGAGGGCGCGGACGAGTTCCTGGACGCCCGAGTGCGGGGCGTAGGCGGTGAGGTGCCAGTCGAGGCTTTTCTCGGCGTTCCACTCGTCGCGCTGGGCAAACTCGCCGCCCATGAAGAGGAGTTTCTTGCCGGGGCAGCACCACTGGTAGGCCAGCAGCAGGCGGAGGTTGGCGAACTTCTGCCAGTCGTCGCCGGGCATCTGGTCGAGGAGTGAGCCCTTGCCGTGGACGACCTCGTCGTGGCTCAGCGGCAGGACGAAGTTTTCACTAAAGGCGTACAGGGCGCGGAAGGTGAGCTCGTCGTGGTGCCACTTGCGGTGGGCGGGCTCGCGGCGGAAGTAACGGAGGGTGTCGTTCATCCAACCCATGTCCCACTTGAAGCCGAAGCCGAGGCCGCCGTCGTGGACGGGTTTGGAGACGCCGGCGAACGAGGTGGATTCTTCGGCGACGGTGATGACGCCGGGGTGTTCGCTATAGAGGGTGGTGTTGAGTTGTTTGAGGAAGCCGATGGCTTCGAGGTTTTCCTTGCCTCCGAATCGGTTGGGGATCCACTCGCCGTCTTTGCGTGAGTAGTCGAGATAGAGCATGCTGGCGACGGCGTCGACGCGGATGCCGTCGGCGTGGAAGGTGTCGATCCAGTGGTTGGCGCTGGAGAGGAGGAAGGAGCGGACTTCGTTGCGGCCGTAGTTGAAGATGAAGGACCCCCAGTCGGGATGGAAGCCCTGGCGTCGGTCGGCGTGTTCGTAGAGGTGGGTGCCGTCGAAGAGGCTGAGCCCGTGGCCGTCGGTTGCGAAGTGGGAGGGGACCCAGTCGAGGAGGACGCCGATGCCCGCTTGGTGGAGTGTGTCGACGAAGGCCATGAAGTCGTCGGGCGAGCCGAAGCGTGAGGTGGGGGCGAAGTAGCCGGTGGACTGGTAGCCCCACGAGCCGTCGAAGGGGTGCTCCATGACGGGCATGAGCTCAACGTGGGTGAAGCCGAGCCAGTTGACATATTCGGCGAGTTGCTCGGCAGCCTCTCGATAGCTGAGCGGGCGGTCGTCGTCCTCGGGGTTGCGTCGCCACGAGCCGAGGTGGACTTCGTAGGTGCTCATGGGTCGGCGGTGCCAGTCGTCGCGTTGGCGGTTGGCGAGCCAGTCGTGGTCTTGCCATTGATGGGTTGGGGTCCAGACTTTGGACGCGGATTTGGACGGCGTCTCGGCGTGGATCGCGACGGGGTCGGCTTTGATCGCTTCGTGGCCGGTGACGGTGGAGCGGATCGCGTACTTGTAGGCTGCGCCCTGTTCGACCCCTTCGACCGCACACTCCCAGACGCCGGATGAGCCGAGGGGCTTCATGGCGGTGGCGTTGATGTCCCAGTGGTTGAAATCGCCGACGAGGTGGACCGATTGTGCGGAGGGCGCCCAGACTGCGAAGTGGGTCGCCGAGCCGTCGGGGAGTCGGTGGGCACCGAGCTTGTGCCCGAGGTGGGCGTGGGTGCCTTCGTTGAAGAGGTGAAGGTCAACGTCGGAGAGGGATGGCTGGTGGGTTGTGGTCATGGTTGGTGCGAACGTGTGATTCGTCTGTGCATGGTACTCGCGGCGGCGGGCCCTAGAATCGCACCCGCCACCGGAAGGAGTTTGTCCGAGCCATGTCTGTTCTGCCCCACGCGGTCAGCCACGCCCCGCAGGTCGATGCCCACCGCGCCCCGGCGGGGTCGCTCTTGGTCGAGGTCGGGTGGGAGGTCTGCAACCCGGTCGGCGGGATCTATCAGGTGTTGCGCTCGAAAGCGCCCACGATGGTCGAGCGGTGGCAGAACCGCTACATCATGGTCGGGCCGTACATGGGCCAGCGGAGCGACCTTGAGCTCGACACCCGGCGGCCGACGGGCTGGCTTGCCCAGGTGTGCGAGGCGCTGGCTGCCGACGGCATCAAAGCGCACACCGGACGGTGGCTCGTGCAGGGGAGGCCGCGGGCGCTGCTGCTCGAGCACAGCTTCTCGGCGGCGAAAATCGACGAGATCAAGTTCGGCATCTGGAAAGACCACGGGATCGAATCACCCGGCGACGACCCGCTGGTGGATAGTGTGGTCGGGTTTGCCGAGGCGCTGCGCAGGCTGTTTGTCCACCTCTGCCCGGTGTGGGAGAGCCGGGGCACGCATCGACGGGTGCTCGCGCACTTTCACGAGTGGATGAGCGGGCTGGCGATCCCGCTGATCCGCCGCGAGCAGGTCGGGGCGGCGGTGGTCTTTACCACGCACGCGACGATTACGGGCCGGTACATCGCGTCGAGTGAGGGCGATTTTTACGGACGGCTGCCGAAGATTGACCACGAAGCCGAAGCAAAGCGGTTCGGGATTCTTGCCCAGCATCATTACGAACGGGCCGCGGCCCACGGGGCGCACGTCTTTACGACGATCTCGCCGATCACGGCTGAGGAGTGCGCGGTGCTCCTGGGTCGCAAGCCGGACCTGATCCTGCCCAACGGCCTGAACATCGAGCACTACAACGTGGGGCACGAGTTTCAGACGCTGCACGCGCAGTTCAAGGAAAAGATCCACGAGTTCGTCATGGGGCACTTTTTCCCGAGCTATTCGTTCGATCTTGAGAAGACAACGTACATGTTTACCAGCGGCCGGTTCGAGCCTCGAAACAAGGGGTTTGATATCTGTCTGGAAGGGTGCGCCCGTCTCAACGAGAGGCTGCGGCGGGAGGAGTCGGACCGGACGGTCGTGCTCTTTATCGTGACCCGCCGGCCGCACCGGCACCTGCGCCCCGAGGCGCTCGAGGGGCGGGGTGTGCTCGCTGAGCTGCACGAGGTGTGCCGACAGATCACCGAGAGCGTGCGCGAGGACCTCTTCCGCAAGACCGCGTCGGGCGAGCGGGTGGTGCTCGACGACCTGGTCAAGGACTACTGGAAGCTGCGCCTCCGCCGCACCCAGGCGGCCCTCCATACGGGCCGCCTGCCCCCTGTGGTCACGCACACGCTCGAGGACGAGGACAGCGACGAGGTGATCCGCATCATCCGCCGCCTCGGGCTGGTGAATGGGCCGGAGGATCGGGTCAAGATCGTCTACCACCCGGACTTTATCTCGACGACCAACCCGCTGTGGGGCATCGAGTACGAACAGTTCGTGCGCGGCTGCCACCTGGGTTTGTTCCCGAGTGCGTACGAGCCGTGGGGGTACACGCCGCTTGAGTGCGTGGCGCTGGGCGTGCCCGCGATCACCAGCGACCTTGCGGGCTTTGGGCGGTACGTCGCGGAGAACTTTCCCGACCACGACAAGTGGGGGATGTACATCGTCCCCCGGCGCGGGCGCAGCGACGAGGAATCGTCGGAGATCCTGGCGCGAAGGATGTGGGAGTTCTGCCTGCTCGACCGCCGCGGCCGCATCGCGGTGCGGAACGAGGTGGAGCGTCGGAGCTGGAGCTTTGAGTGGAGCAAACTCGGGCGACCTTATCACGCGGCGCATGACCTGGCGCTGGCGCGGGCGAAGGTGGGGACGTATTAGGTTCTGTGTTCAGGAACAAGAGCCCTCAGCGTGAGCGCCGGGCTGCACATTCCTTCTGCCGAGCCTTGCCGAGATGCGTCCGAGTCGCAATGCAGAGCGATTGCCCAGCGGCACAGGTCAAGGGGTGGCAGCAGTGCCGTCGGCCAGTTCTTCATCGGGTTCTATTCCGCAATAGCACAACACACATGAGAGCCAGTACAGACGACGGGGCTGGTACAAAAATCAACGACTCTTCAATATGGTCATACTCAGATTGGTTGCCCAAATCATCTGTATAGACAATCTGAAATCTGTCCGTGTCACGCAAGAATACATCCGTTCGCTCAATCACTACCGGGACATTGATGGACTCACCAAGAACCCAAGCAAATGAGTAAATGAGCATCGGATGCGAATCATCGAAGTGTCCAAAGCGACGCGACAGTTGTCCAACATCGATCCAATCGATTTGATCAGCAGTTCCTGAACCATCTGTATCGGTGAATGTCCCATTCGTGCTTGAAAGCACCGACAACGATGGGTTGCGGCCATATCCGCTCGACTCGCTGATATTTACCTCCGATGATGCTTCAAAGAAAGCATCGCCAGTAGCAATCGAGAACCAAGACCACGCAAATCCAGCCCCTTGCGGTGACCATTCCGCCCACAGCTCGATCTCCACCTCATCCCCCGCCCCCACCACGATCGGCTTGCTCGCGTCGGCGGGCTGGCTGTTGACCTCGACCTGCCAGTACCAGTGCATGATGTCGGCGTTGGCGGGCAGCGCGAGGGCTGCGGCCGCGATGATCCAGGCTCCGAATGCGTCGCTTCTCATGGCGAGGGCTCCCTGTGTGGTTTTTGCTACAACCGAGCGTACCACAGAGCCCGGGCATTCCAAAGCCGAATGCTGGGGGCAGCGCGGGCGATGGGGAGGCGTGCGGGAGGATTCGGGGAAAGGCACCTCGCTTGCGCTTCGGGCTCTGTGTGGGTGGTTGTGGTTCGGTGGCGCTGGGGGTTGTCTACGCTATCGACCCATGGAACGAGTATTCGGCGGCGAGGCGGAGTGGTTGGAACCCGACGGGCTCGGGGGCTTTGCCTCGGGCACGGTTTCGGGTGTGCGCACACGGCGGTACCACGCGCTGCTGCTGGCTGCGCGAACGCCGCCGACCGATCGGTTTGTGCTGGTCAACGGGCTCGAGGTGTGGGCCGAGTCGGGCGGCGTGGAGTACCCGCTCTGCGCGCACAGCTACGAGCCGGGCGTGATTCATCCGACCGGGTTCAAGTGGATCGAGAGTTTCACGCCCGACCCGTGGCCGACGTGGGTGTACAAGCTGGACGATCGGACGCGGATTTGCTGCGAGGTGTTCGTGCCCCGAGGCCGGGCGGCGTGTGTCGTCACGTGGCGGGTCTTGACCGAGGGGCGCGAGGTTGCGTTGCGGGTGCGTCCTTTGCTGACGGTGCGGGGGTATCACCATTTGCACACCGAGAACGGCTCGTTCTCGTTCCTGGCTGAGGTCGGCGAGGGGCGGGTGACGTGGCATCCGTACTGGGGCACGCCTCGGGTGCGGGCGATGTTCAGCGGGACGTACGAGCCGAACCCGGACTGGTTCCGGTCGTTTCTCTACAGCCGGGAGCGCGAGCGGGGGCTCGATGCCAACGAGGATTGTGCGTCGCCGGGCGAGTTTCGGTTTGTGATGAAGCGTGGCGAACCCGAGGCCGCGTTGGTTTTTTCGACCGACACGCCGCCGGACCGGGCGCTGCCCGAGGGCGGGGCGCTCGAGGTGGTCGCGGTGCTGCGCGCGCAGGAAGCGGCGCGGCGTGAGGCGCTGCCGGGGGCGCTGCCGGGGGCGTTGCCGGGAGGTGGGCGCGCAACACGCAAAGCACGCAAGGCACGCAGCGCCGAGGCAGAGTCGGCACAGTGGTCGACCGCTGGGCTCGCTCGCGCGGCCGATGCGTATGTCGTACAGCGCGGGCTTGCTTCGTCGATCATCGCGGGGTATCCGTGGTTTACCGACTGGGGGCGGGACACGTTCATCGCGATGCGCGGCTTGTGCCTGGCGACGGGCCGGCTCGAGACGGCGCGGCAGATTCTTATCGAGTGGTCGCGGGCGCAGGTGGGCGGGTTGCTGCCCAACCGCTTTCCCGACGCGGGCGAAGAGCCGGAGTTTCATTCGGTGGACGCGGCGCTCTGGTATGTGCAGGCGGCGCACGATTTCCTGGCGATGGCGGCGGATTCGAGGGCACAATCGGCTGTCGGCGCAGCGGGTTTCGAGCTTTCGTCGGGCGATGCGAAGCTGATCCGGCGGACGTGTGTGCGCGCGCTGGAGGCGTATGCCGCGGGTACGGCGCTGGGCATCGGGATGGATGCTGACGGGTTGCTGGCGTGCGGCGAGGGGGATTCGAGCCTGACGTGGATGGACGCGCGGGTGAACGGCAAGGCGATGACGCCCCGGGTCGGCAAGCCGGTCG
The DNA here is from genome assembly GCA_964394895.1 of uncultured Phycisphaeraceae bacterium. GTDB lineage: Bacteria > Planctomycetota > Phycisphaerae > Phycisphaerales > UBA1924 > PNC22. Next base: position 18,687 of record CAYMZJ010000004.1, read on the forward strand.
AGATTCAGGCGCTGTGGATCAACGGGCTCAAGCTCGCGGCAGCCGACGAGCCGCGTCTGGCGCAGCTGGCAGCACGGGCCGAGGCGGCGTTTGCCGAGCGGTTCTGGAACAAGGACAAAGGGTGCCTCTTTGACGTTGTGGATGTCGGGCACGCAAGGGGCGAGATGGACGACAGCTTGCGCCCGAACCAGTTGTTCGCGGTCGGCGGACTGACGCACGCGGTGGTTTCGGGCAAGCGTGGGCGCGCGATCGTGGACCTGTGCGAGCGCGAGTTGCTGACGCCGATGGGGATGCGCACGCTCGGGCCGGGTGAGCCGGGGTATATCGGGACCTATGGCGGCGGGCCGCTGGAGCGCGACGGGGCGTACCACAACGGCACGGTTTGGCCTTGGTTGATCGGGCCGTTCGTCGAGGCGTGGGTGCGGGTGCGCGGGGGGAAGGCGTCGGCGAAGCGTGAGGCGCGGGAGCGGTTTGTGCGGCCGTTGGTTGAGAGTGTCGCGGCGCACGGGCTGGGGCACATCGCCGAGATCGCGGATGGGGATGAGCCGTGGACGCCGCGGGGGTGCCCGTTCCAGGCGTGGAGCGTGGGGGAAGTGTTGCGGTTGGACCGGGTTGTGCTCGTCGATTCGGTCGCGCGTTGAAACGCCAAGTTGCCGAGAGTGTCGCTCTTTGCCTGAGCCCGTAGGGCTCCTCGTCAATAGCCGGGGGTAGAGCAACGCGACACCCCCGGAGGAGGTTGGTTTGTCTTATTTCTTTGACCCCGAGAGGGGTCGTCGTCAATCGAGGTACTGTTCCTCGAATGGTATCTGGTACCGGCGGAGGAACTCGATGAGTTCCTCACGGAACGACACGGCTCGGTGGTGCTCTCTTTGTCGATCGATGTACCGCTTGAGCGTGGCAACCTGGGACTGGCCGATCGAGAACGCAGCGTATCCTTCCTGCCATCGGAACATCTCGAACTCGTCTCCTTTGTTCTTGATCCATGCCGAGGTATCGCGCTTCACTTGCATCATGAGATCGGCGATGTTCACAGTCTTGCCGAGGCTGATAAGCAGGTGCAGATGGTCATCGGTTCCTCCTGCATCGAGCAGCGGTGAACTGTTCGCACGGCAGGTGCCACCGATGTAGGCATAGAGGTCGGGTTCGATCGCAGGACTGAGAAGAGGGTCTCGGTGCTTGGTTGAGAAGATGCAGTGGAGGAGGATCGAGGTATAGGTGGTTGCCATACGTTGAGCATACGAAGTCTTGGTTGGTACGAGAACCCCTGTTGGGGTTCCGGGCCAACGGCCGCCGTGTCCCGGGGGCTGCGCCCCCGGCTATTGACGAAGACGCCTCCGGCGTTCTGGGGAAGAGAGGCACCTCAACGGATGCTCAAACTCGGCTTGGCTTTCCCCTGCCGGAGTGAGGCCAGCGCGACCTGGCCTTCGAGTGTGGTGACCAGTGACCGGAGGGCCTGGGGCAGGGCTTCGCCGCCGGCGGTTGCGGGGTCGAAGTTAGCGGTGGGGTTGCCCGAGTCGGAGTTGGCGCGGAGGGGGATGTTGATGGGGAGTGCGCCCAGGAAGGGGAGCCCCATGCGTTGGGCCATGATCTCGGCGCCGCCGCGGCCGAAGATGTCGTATTCCTTGCGGTCGTCGCCGATGAAGTAGCTCATATTTTCGATCACGCCGAGGATGTCGATCTTGAGTTGCTGGAACATGCGGGCGGCCCGGATCGCGTCGTCCTGAGCGACTTTCTGTGGCGTGCAGACGAGGACCGCGCCGGTGAGCTTGAGCGTCTGGGCCATGGTGAGGCAGACGTCGCCAGTTCCCGGCGGCAGGTCGATGATGAGGTAGTCGAGCTCGCCCCACGAGGCTTGCTCGACGAGTTGTTTGAAGGCGCCGTGGGCCATGGGTCCGCGCCAGATGAGCGGTTTGTCGGGTTCGACGAGTTTGCCGATGGTGATAGCTTTGATGCCGTGAACGGTGTGGGGCTGGAGCTTGCCGGCGACGACGGATTGTTCGAGGGCGTCGAGTCCGAGCATGGTGGGCAGGGAAGGGCCGTAGATGTCGCCGTCGAGCAGCCCGACGGCGTGTCCCTGGCGCGCGAGCCCGACCGCGAGGTTGACGGCGATGGTGGACTTGCCGACGCCGCCTTTGCCTGCGCCGACAGCGATGATGTGTTTGATCGAGTCGAGCGGGTCGGTGTGGGCGGGTTGGCCGGCGGTGTCGGCGAGGCCGGCGATGGGGCGGTGGCCGGGGGACTGGGTGTTGGGCGTTGGCGGGGCTGTGGGGGCGTTGGGGGTGCGTGTGTCTGGCGCTGCTTTGGTGGATGGCGGTGGGGCGCTTTGTGGCTTGGCGTTGGTGGCTTTGGCGTTGCTCGGGCCGAGGCGTTCGGTCTGGAGGACCGTGCCGGCGTGATCGACAAACTCGACAATGAGCGAGCGCACCGGCGGGGTGTCGGTGCTGGCGAGGGCTGCGGCGACGGCGTCGCGGGCGTCTCGGGCTGCGGCGGCGCGGCGGTCGGGGGTGTCCAGGGCGGGCGCGTGGAACTTGAGGCTGACAAAGCCGTCGCACTCGGCGATCCACTCGAGCCCGTCGCCCAGGGGCGTGTCGAGGCCGGGGGTGCGGAGGGTTGCGAGGGAATCGCGGATAATGTCCTTGGTGGTTGGCACGGTCTGGGGATCTCCGTTGGGGCGGCCGGGGTGTTCGGCCGATGGTTGCAGAGGATGGTAGGGAGCGGGCAATAGAGCGGCGTCGGGGCTCGTTGTGCAGGGTGAACGATTGGAGGCAGATCATGGGCAGGACGGACACTGGTTGGCAGAAGTGGCGCGTGGGGGTGTTGGCGTGCGTTGGTATGCTCGGCTTTGGGATCGGGCCGGTTGGTGTTGTGAGCGGGCAGGTTTCGGACGCGCCGCTTGCGGGGCCGCGGGTGGAGCGGCGTGAGGTGCCGGGTGTGCGGGCCGAGTATGTCTCGGGCGGAGCGACGCGGACGTTTGCGGCCGAGCAGATGGTGCCGTTGCCTTCGTTCTTTGGGGCGCTGCGCGAGCTCGACGGGGAGGGCGCGGCTGCGAAGCTGCGGCTGACGCCCGAGCAGCGGACGATCATTCTTGACGACGTACACGAGTTCGGCGCGGAGTTGCGGGCGTTTGTGGCTGTGCATGGTGGCGAGATTCGCGGGCTGATCGCGGAGCTGCCTCAGGCCGAGCGCGGCAGGGTGGCCGGGCAGCTGCGGAGTGTGGAGCGGATGGTGCAGGTGCTGGATCGGGTCGAGCGCACGGGCGGGGCGTTTGGGGATCGGCGTTCGAGAGCGCGCGATGCGCGGGCCTCGACACGGGACGGCAAGACGAAGGGTGCTGTGTCGGAGGACGGCGGCTTTCGCATCCGGATTGATGCTGCGGGCGATGACCCGATGGACAGCATGTCCGGTGGTGCGCCGATGATGCAGGACAGCGTGCAGGACGGCGTGCAGGACGGCGTGCAGGACCGGATGCAGGACCGGATGCGGGATGGCGCGATGGATACTCGTGGTCGGCTGATCGAGCTGCGCGGCGTGGTGCCTTCGGTCGGCGGGCTGCAGACCCGGGTGTGGGACGCGCTTACTCCGGCCCAGCAGGAGGTGTTCGGGGCGTCGCTCACGCGGTACCTCGCAGAAGCCAAAGCCCAGAACGAGGCGCGGCGGCTGCAGCGGGATATCGAGCGCCGGGAGGCGGCGACGCAAAAAAACCGGTCAGACGTGCAGCGGGATCGGCCGCGACAGACCGACGGGAAAAAGAAGGTGTCGCCAGCGGATGCGGACGCCCGGCGGAAGGCGCAGCTCAAAGACGCGATGAAAGCCAACGACGCGATGATCGGGCGTTTGTTGAAGGCGGTCGAGATGGGTGCTATTCCCCAACAGGTGTGGGAGCGGTTGCCGGCGAGGTTGCGCGAAAAGCTGGAGAGATTGCCAGAAGACGAACGGGCAGCGGCACTTACGCGGTGGCTGCATGATTTGCAAGGCAAGCCCTCGGGCGGGTGAGTGTGACGGATCGGCGCCTGAACATGCGGGGTTTCTCGTAGGTTTGTCGCCGAGACGCGAGGGGAAACCTGTACTACGTTTTATGCAACATCGTGCATATGCAGGCCGCGGAGCGGTGATTTCACTCATGCGCGGCGGGTGGTGAATCTGTGTGTGCGGCGTGCCGCGAGCGTGAAAGCGGGCGAGGTTGTTGCGGCTTTGGTGCTCGGGTAGATTGAATGTTTCAAGAAAAAGGCAACATGTGAACCGATAACGCAGTAGACTCACCCCGATCTCTCTCTCCTCCAGCGGGGCACTGTCATAACTGATGGTGCCCTGCTTGATTTTTTGGGGCGGCCGAGTTGGATGCACACGGCCGGGTTTGGCGGCGTAGGTTGAGAGCGGTATGCACAGCGAGAATGCAAAAGTTGTGGTCACCGGTGCGGCGGGGTTTATCGGCTCGCACGTCGCGGCTGCGCTCCTGGCGCGGGGGGACCGGGTGCTGGGGGTCGACAACTTCGACCCGTTCTACGACCGATCGATCAAAGAGGCGAACCTGGCGCGGGTGCGCGAAGTGTCTCCTTCGTTCGAGTGCGCCGAGGTGGATATCTGCGACGAGCGCGCGCTCGAAGAGCTGTTTGTGCGGGCCAGGCCGACGGGGGTCATTCATCTGGCTGCGCGCGCGGGCGTGCGTCCGAGCGTGGCCGATCCGGTCGGGTATGCGCGGGTGAACGTGCTGGGGACCGCGAGTGTGCAGCGCGCGGCCGAGCGGGCGGGGTGCGCGAGGCTGGTGTTGGCGTCGAGCAGCTCGGTGTACGGCAACAACGAGAAGACGCCGTTCGCGGAGGACGATCCGGTCGATCGCCCGATCAGCCCGTACGCCTCGACCAAGCGCAGCTGCGAGCTGATCGCGTCGGCGCACCACCATTTGACCGGGATGCCGACGGCGTGCCTGCGGTTCTTTACGGTGTATGGGCCCGGGCAGCGGCCGGACCTTGCGATCGCGAAGTTCATGCGGCTGATCCGCGAGGGCAAGCCGATCACGATGTACGGCGACGGTTCGATGAGCCGCGACTACACCTACATCGATGACATCGTGCGGGGCGTGCTCGCGGCGCACGATCGTATCGAACGGTTCGGGTACCGCATCTGGAACCTGGGTAGTGACAGGCCGGTGCGGCTTGATGCGTTGATCGCGCAGATCGGCGAGGTCACGGGGGCGGAGCCGAGGGTCGAGCGGGAAGCGCCGCCGCCGGGCGATGTCGAGCGGACGTGGGCCGACCTTGCGCGCAGCCGGGCCGAGCTTGATTATGCGCCGTCGGTGGATCGCCTCGAGGGGCTCGCGCGGCAGTGGGCGGCGATGGGTGCGTAGATCGGTGCGCGAAAGAAACGCCCGAGGCGTTGCGGCCTCGGGCGTGTGGGTGATGGCGCGTGAGTGGTTGGTCGCGGGGTTACTTGTCGCTGTCGGACTTGCGGGGCTTGACGGGCTTGAGGTGTTTGCGAGCGCGGACGAGCGCTTCGTGTGCTTCGGCTCCGGAGACTCCGACGACGTCGGGCTTGCTCGATGAGCCGGACTTGCTGGAGACGCGGCGGGAGGGCGCGCCGGACTTGCTTGCGCCGTTGCTGGTGGCTCGGATGCCTCGGCCTGCACCGTTGTTGCCCTGGTTGTCTTCGTCACCGTCGCCCATGTCGGCGGCCGGGTCGTTGTTCGAGCCGTCGTCGGGGGGGATCTGGAGGTCAACGGGGATGGTGTAGGTCCAGCTCTCCATAGCCCGGCCGTCGGTGCGGAGGTCAAACTCGGTGTAGAGCATGGGTCGGTATCCCCACTGGGCGAAGCGTTCGACGTCTTGGGTGACCATCTGCTGGGTGGGGGTGATACCGAGGTACTTGCGGTGTCCTTTGTAGCGCCAGGCGGCCCATGTTTCGTGCCCGGGGAGGAGGAAGTCGGCAAGGATGTGCGGCCCCTTGATGAAGTTGAGCTCGTCGAGGTCGTCGACGGGCTGGCCGTCGTTGAAGCCGCGGAGCCACCCGGCGGCTTGGCGGTGCATGATGTCGGCGGGCATGGGTTCGAGGACAAACTTGACGTCGGGGTAGCGTTGGCGCATGGCGTCGAGCCAGGGGGAGGCGTCCCACGTCGGGATGGCGCGGTAGCCGAAGGTGTCGAGGCCGATGGTGGTGGCGCCGGCCTGGATCGCCAGGTCGAGCTCTTTGAAGGCTTCGGTGGTGTGGCGAGAGTAGTTGGGGTCGAGTTGTTCGCCGACGCCGTCGTCCCATGCGTAGGAGACCTGGGCGGCTCTGCCCCACCAGAACCCGAGTTTGCGGCCGGCGTCCACGATGCGGGGGTAGCCGATGTCGGGATCCAGCGCGGTCTGGAAGTTGTCGGTTGCGAGCCATTCGCTTGTAAAGCGGAAGGGGTAGTTGAGGTGGCGGTTGCGTTGGAGGATGCCCGATGGGGTGATGATCATGTGCTCGGGCCAGCCCTTGCGGTCGAGGGTGTAGTCGATGAATGGGCCGAAGCCGTTGATGTCCGGGCGGAGGTCTTCACGGCTGAAGCCGTAGGGGTTGTCGTCGCTGAGCGCCACACCCAGGGAGAGGCCGACGGCGTTGATGGGGTTGGTTTCGCGGGTGTATTGCACACCGCCGTAGGTCTCGCGGAAGAAGTCGCGGTAGGGCAGGAGCGTGCGTACCCACTCTTCGCTGCGGCCGTCGAGGCGGACGTTGAGGGTGTAGTTCCAGGTCTGCCCCGGGGGGACCGACGCGGAGTTGACGAGGGACTCAGACTCGGTGGAGAGTCGGATATCGACGAGCCAGCCGCCGGTTCCTGAGTGGTATTTCAGGTAGAAGCGGGTGTCGTGCTTGTAGTCCATGATTGGGTATTCGAGGCTGACCCCGGTGACGTGGTCGGCGTTGCGAACAATCCAGATCGGGGCGTACATATTGATGGGGTAGTTGTGTCCGGGCGTTTTGTGCGTGGCTGCGCTGGTGCGTACGTCCTCGCAGCTGCGGCGGGTGTCCTGATAGGTGACATTGTCATTGAGGAAGATCGGGCCAACGCGGAGGTCGGGGAGGGGTTTGGCTGACGAGGTGTTGTTGGTGAACGAGTAGTGGATGGTGTAGCCCTGGGCGGTGATCTCGACATCGATCTCGGGAGCGAGGGCACCGTCGACGCGGGCTTTGGCAAAGTCGCGTGCGCGTTGTTCGATCAGCAGCTCGCCGGTGGCGTCGGAGGTGAGCGTGAGCATGGTGCCGTCGTACTGGGTGGAGTAGGTGCCGTTCGAGTTGTCGCTGCGGTCGTTGTTGTCGTCTTCTCCTCCTCCTCCTCCGGTGTCTTTGGCGACATCGGGTGTGGAGCTGACCACGCCGCCTCCTTGGCTGGACTGTCCCAGGGCGCAGCCCGGGAACGAGCCCGCGGCTGCGAACAGGAATGCGGCGGACAGAGTGATGCTTGCGGTGCGTCGTGCCATGAAGAAAACCCTCCGCAGTGTTGATCGTCGTTGCACGGTGTGCTCCTTGAAGGGGGCGGGTCGATGTGACGCGCCGCGGTATGCTCTTGCACGCTCACGTTGAGATGCGCGGACGTGCCGCCGGAGGGTGCAATCATTCCGCGCAGATTGCTTGACAGCTCCAGGAGCCGTTGGTGTCAGAGAAGAGCACAAAGAAACGGCGTTTCCGCTCGGTCTTGGCGGGTGTCTTGAGCATAGCCGGGCTGGTGTGGGCGGCGAGTGTCCCGATGGCTGGGTGGTGTTGGGGGTGTGATCTGGCTGCAAATTTTGTTGCGTGGTCGGTGGTGTTCCCGGTCGTGGCAGCGGTGTGTGCGGTGCTTTGGGGGTCTCGACGCGCCCGGTTGCTGGTGGCGGTCGCGGCGGTTGCGCAGCTTGGGGCGGTCGGGTGGTGGATGCAGGCCGGGCGGGCGGCGTGGGATGACGGTCTCGGGGAGCGCGGGGGGAGCGTGCTGGGGGTGTTGCAGTGCAACGCGCAGACCGGGGGCGCGACGCCTGACGAGGTGCTGGCGCTCCTGCGGCAGCGCGGGGCGGGGGTTGTGGCGCTCACCGAGGCGTCGGGCGACGTGCTGGATCGGCTGAGGATCGATCCGGAGATGTTGCTGCGGTACCCGTACCGCGACGTGCCCCCATGGCGGCTGACCAACACAAGGCTGATCCTGAGCGCGTGGCCGCTCGAGCCGTTGCTTGTGCGTGCTGACCTGCCGGCGGGCGATCCGAGGCGAGCACTGCGGCTGGTGCGGGTGTTGCACGAGGATGGGCCGTTTGTGGTGCTGGTGCTGCATCCGCAATCGCCGCGCACGCCGGCGCGGTGGCGGCAGGGCAACGAGTTGCTGGAGGTTGCGATCGAGACGGTTCGGGAGCGAGCGCCGGGCGAGCCTTTGATCGTGCTGGCGGACCTGAACTCGACGCCGACCGGGGGGCGGAGCCGGCGGCTGGTCTCGGGGCTGGGGGTCAGGCGGAGCAAGCCGGTGCTCGTGTTTGACGGGACGTACCCGGCGTGGTTGCCCTGGCCGTTGCGGGCAGCGATTGATGACGTGTGGGTGAGCGACGAGTGGCGCGTCGCGGCGTGGCGGACGCTCGAGGTGCCGGGCTCGGACCATCGGGCGGTGGAGGTCGAGTTGAGACGGTGAGGTGAGAGCATCCTGAAAGGCACTCACACATTGTGGTGCTGCGATTCACTATCGCCCGCCTTATACGGCTCCTACAAAGTTCTCGTGCCTTGATGGCATGCTGTGTTTGCTCTCTTTTTTCAGTCCGCAGGACTGCTCTTCAATAGCCGGGGGTGGAGTCCCGCGCAGCGGACGACACCCCCGGAGGTTTGTTGGCCAGCGCCTTGCACCCCGGCTGGGGTGTTCGTGGCAGTTGTACATACGCGGACCCCTTGCGGGGTCCAAAGGCGAGAGAGGATCGAGGCCGGGGGTGTCGCGTTGCTCCACCCCCGGCTACTGAAGATCACCCCTCTGGGGTGCAAAAAAGGAGCCGATCGACGCAGGGAAATCGAGCAAGACATGCATCAGTCCTCTGCGTCGCTCGGATGGTCGGGTTCGTTCGTTGACCCGGTCGCGGGGCGCTGCTGCTGCTGCGGGCGGCGGCGGGCGATGTTGAGCAGGCGGCGGCGTTCTTGCCCGGTGAGGACGATCGCGAACGCGAGCGGGGCATAGAGCGAGCCGAAGAGCCCGGCGGGGATCACGACCTGACCGACAAAGCCGGTGCCGAGGGTGTCTGGGAACCACACGCCGAGCCAGAGGGCGGGGGCCGCGACCGCGGCGATCAGCAGCGGGCGGAGGACGGGCGCGAGCATGCGGAAGTAGCTGTCGCCGATGCAGCGGGCGCCGACCACCGGCAGGGCGAGCAGATAGACACTCGACATCACCAGCATGAACGCGAGGGCGGGCCCTTGCACGCGGAGGTCTTCGGGGAGGACCATGGTGAGCACGATGCCCAGGACCGGGGCGAGCACGCCGCCGACGAAAATGACCGGGGCGTAGCGCGAGACGTAGCCTGCGCCGTAGAGGACGGTGACCCATCCTTCGGAGACCGCGCGAGTGACGATCGCGACCGCGAGGATGCGGACCATGAGTGTCGCGGGGCCCATGATCGCGGCGGGGTCTTCGATTTTGTGCCCGATCCATGCGTCGAGGAGCGGGCCGGCCAGCGCGATCATGATGAGCCCGACCGGCAGCGCGACCAGCGCGTTGAGGCGGGTCTGGGTGGTCATAAAGCTGCGGACGCGGCGGGCGGCGAGGTCGGTGTCATCGCCCGACGAGAGCTTGGCGCTGACCGAGTCGGCCCCGAACTGCACGCCGACGGTTGCCATGCGGACATACGAGGTGAGGCGGTAGACGATCCCCCAGATGGTGTTGGCGATCGGGCCGACCATGATGTTGAGGATGAAGGGCGGGGATTTTTCGATCAGCGCCATCGCGACCTGGACGCCGGTGTTCCAGCCGAAGGTGCCGAGGATGGAGCGCAGCGCAGCCCGTCCCATGTAGCGCGGGCGGATGAGCAGGCGGCGATCGCGGAGCATGATGATCCCGACGGCAGCAAAGAGGACGAGGTTGTCGAGCGTCGCCCAGACAAAGCCGTAGAGCGCGAGGGGGGGCGGATCGCCGGGCACGCTGAAGAGGTTGCTGAGCAGGACCGCCGCGGCGAGATTCCCGGCCCGGATGCAGATGTACCACCCGTTGTAGCTGATGAACCGGTGCTGGACGAGGTACATGTTGAACGCCGGCGAGAGCAGCACGATGAGGACAGCGTGGCTCGCTTGCCAGAGGAGGAATCCCATCGCCGGGCCGCGGAGGTGGTCGGGGATGTTGAGCTTCGGGAAGATCGCCAGGAGCAGGCCGAAGGAGAGCAGCGTGACAACAGCGACGGTGGCGGAGATGAGGAACGAGGAGTTGTAGGTGCGGAGGAAGTGTTGTTCGTCGCCGCTGTGGTAGGCCGCGCCGAGTTCGCGGATCATGGAGCGGTGGGTGAGGTCGCGGAAGAGTGCCGCGACGCCGACCGACGCGCCGAGCAGGGAGATGATGCCGAACGCATCGTCGCCGAGCCACCCGATGAGGAAGGGGACGACGATCAGCCCCAGCGCGAGGGTGGTGAGGAGCCGGGTGTAGTTGCTGGCGATACGGATAAGCCCGGCGTTCACGTGCGTCCCGTTTCTTGAAAGGGCGGATTCAGGCGGCGGGCTCGGAGGCGTTGTGGGTGTTGTGGGGGTCGTGCGGGTCGTGGGCGTAGTGGGACTCATCGCCGTAGGTCTCGGCGAGTTGTTCGTCGTAGAGCTCGGCTTCGGTGTCGGGGCGGATGGTCCAGCCGAGGATCTTCATGCCTTGATAGCAGATCATCATGACCGCGAAGGTGCCGAAGGAATAGACGATGCTGAGGACAAAGAAGAGGGCAAACTCACCGCGCGGCAGGCCGATGAACTGGCCGAGCGCGACACCCATAGGCAGGATGGCGAACGGGTTGAGCGGGTTCTGGCGGACGATCTCGTCAAAGAAGCGGAGGTAGAGCCCGATGAGGAGTGCGTAGGGGATCATCGCGATCCAGCCGTTGTCGTGGGCGATGTGCCCGATGATGCCCGGGCCGATGTTCCAGTTCTCTGGTTTGTTGCGGATTCCCGCGTCTTTGGGCATGGAGAGGGCCAGCGCGATGGGTTTGTCAGGGGCGAACGTTCGTGGGATCGGGAAGTAGAGCACGCTGCGGAGGGTGTGGAGGGTGTCGAAGTCACGGTTCTTGGGGTATTGCTCGATGATCCACATGCTGTTGGCACCGGCGTTCTGTCCGGTGATGAGGTCCCACGCGCCGGAGCCGACGTCGGCGCCCTGGAGTGACGCGAGGATGTCGGTTGCGGATTTGTCGCGGAAGTTGCCCTCGCGGGCCGCGGTGAACGCGGCGAGGAAAAGGAACCCCGCCGAGCCGACGACCACGAGGCGCCACCACGCGGCCTTGAACCCGAGGTGCTTCCAGTAGCCGTGGAACGCGGCCCACCCGATGCACCCGATGACGCCAAGGAGGTCGCGGCGTCCGAAGTCGCCGGCGATGGTCACGATGCCCGCCACGCCGATCACCGCGAGCGTGATGAGCAGGACGAAGGGGTTGGAGAGTCGGCTGACCGCAGCCCAGGTCGCCATGCCCGCAGCCGCGGCGAGCATGCCGTTGCCGAGCATGTCGAACCCGCCGCCGATGATGGGGATGTAGACAAACCCGAACCGGAACGCGATGCCGACGCCGATGAACACCCACGCGAGTGTGAGCAGGCTGCCCGCCCCGGCTGCGACGGGCTGGAGGCGGAACCTTTGGGCGAGTTTGGCGGTGATCCAGCCCTTGCTGTAGAAGAGCAGGAGGAGCACCGTGAAGACGGTAGACATGATCGCGTAGATCACGGGTGTGAGGGTGAAGTTCTGGATGCGGAAGTAGCCGTACTCGTCGAAGAAGAGGCTCGCGGCCCCGCCGGTGAGCTGGAAGATGATGAACCCGAGGATGAAGAAGTTCCGCGTGCAGAGCAGGTCGACCTTGCCGGCGCGGGCCTGGAAGTACATCAGCCCGACCAGCGAGAGTGCCAACAGCGTGAGGTAGATTCCAACGAGGGTTGCCATGCGGTTCCGGGGTCTGTGTCTGTCAGGGAGGAAAGGATTCTGGTCGGAGCGAGCGGGATACTACGGGCCCGGGCGAGCGGGGTTCGTCGGGTCTCGTGAGGGTTCGTGGGGGTTCGCAGGTGTTATCGGCGAAGGGGCGGGCGGGCTTGATGCGGGATCGGGGTTCGGGTCAGAGTTCGTGGCGGTCCACCCAGTTTCGGTCTGCCTCAAACCCGAGCCGGACCAGGACATCCCCCGCCAGCCGGTCAAAAAGCTCGGCTGCCTCTTTGCTGAAGTGGTTGACCCAGTCGCCGACGACCCCCTTGCGGACGAGTTCCCCCCGGCTTTCCTCGCCGGGCTTGCGGCCGGTGGCCCGCTCCATCGACCAGCTCTCGACCGCCTTCTCGACGATCCAGGGGTCGGGGGCTTTGCCCGAGACCCTTTCGCAGACCCGGGCCAGGTGCCCGGCACAGTCCTCGCGGAGCTGCTCGTAGCTGACGTAGGCGATGCCGGGTCTGCCGGTGGCGTCGTCGCCGGGCCCGAACCACTCGGAGAGGTGGTCGCGCCAGTTCTGGCGGCAATCCCTGGGGTTGGCAAACTCGTGCTCGATGAATGTTGCCATGTGCTTCTTGCTGTCGGCGGGGTCGTAGCCCTTGCCGAAGAGCCCCTCGTAGAGGGCCGCGCGTTTGCGGTAGTGGGCTGCGCCGTTGGCGATCCAGCGCATGCGGTGGAAGTAGAAGCTGGTCATGACGTCCCGGCCGTCGCGGTAGAGATAGATCGTGCGCTCGTTCAGTTTCGGGTCGTACTTCCAGTGGTTGTGGATGACCGAGGTCATCGCGATGGGCATATTGGTGTGGCGCGGGAAGGGCAGGCGGAGCGTGTCGGCGACCATGCGCCCCAGCCACGTGCCGCCGCTTTTGGGATATTCAGCGATAACGTAGATCGGGAAGGCGCGGCCGTGGTGCAGGACGGTCCACCGGGTGAGGCGGTTGCTGATCCGCCGCATCCAGGGGGTGAGTGGGTGCAGGCTCATGGGCGTTCCTTTCCGGCAGCTCTGGCGTAGAGGGCTTCGTAGGCCGCGACGATGCGGGCGGGTTGGAAGAACTCGAGCGTCCATTCGCGGGCGCAGCGGGCGCGTTCGGCGATCGCGGCGTCTCCTTCAGCCAGCAGCCCCGCGATCGCGTCGGCGAAGGGTTCGGGGTCGCCGCGAGCGATGATGCCGCCGCCGCTCTGTTCGATCTCCGGCCAGGTGTCGGTGCCTTTGGTGGTCACGACCGGGCATCCCGAGGCGAGGGCCTCGAAGTAGACAAAGCCGAAGTTCTCCTGGCTTGTGGGCAGGACGAAGAGTGTTGACGCTTGGTAGAGCGAGACCTTCTCGATGCCGCTGACAAAGCCGAGAAACTCGGCGTGGTTCTGCAAGCCGAGCTGATCGCGCAGCGCCCGGACGCGGCTGACGTAGGGCTCGTCCCCGGTGCCTGCGATCAGGAGTTGGAACGCGATGCCGCGATCGCGCAGGATGGCTGCGGCGCGGAGCAGGCGATCGACGCCTTTTTTCTCGTGGATACGACTCAGAAAGAGCAGCCGGGGCACGTCGCGGTCAAGCTGTGGGAACCTGGCAACCGCCGGCCCGGTGCCGGGGAGGTCGGCAAAGTCGGACAGGTCAAAGAGCAACGGCACGACCTCGGCCGGGGCGCCGCCGATCCACTTGGTCGCCTGGGTGCGTTCGGCCTCGGCGGTGGCGTGGACGACGGCTGCTCTTGCGAGAAAGCGGCTGCCGCCGAGGGCGAGGAAGAGGCGTTTCTTGGCGTGTTTCTGGGCGATGGTCCAGTCGTCGAGCATGCCGTGGATGCTGACGACGTAGGGTGTGCCCGCACGATGACAGGCGCGGGCGAGCGCGAGATTGTCCGGCTGCCACACCGCGTGCAGGTGGACCACATCCGCGTCCGCGATGGCTCGGAGCAACTCGGCGGACTTTGCCGGGCTTCCCCGGGGTGGCGTGTGCAGGAGTGTGGGGTAGCCGGGCTCACCCTCTTTCCAGGCGGCGGGGGCGTCGGTCGCGTCTCCGGTCGCGAGGGTGACCTCGTGCCCGGCGTTTGCCATCTCGGTGCAGAGGTCGAGCACCGCGCGCACGACACCACCCTCTTCGAGGCGGATCGTTGGTTTGTAGTGCAAGATTTTCATGGTCGGGGTGTGGTTGTCCCCTCGCTTGCGCGAGGGGCTCTGCGTCTGAACATCCGTCTTTTCGAGAGAACTGCCTTTCTATAGAGCCCCTCGCGCAAGCGAGGGGACAGGCAAGGGGACAGACGAGCACGTGAACACGGGACTACATGACACCATATTCGGTCGGCGTGGCGCGGTTCTCGAAGCCGTGGTGTTCCTGATAGAGATTGAACTGTGTCGCCAGGCGGCCGGGCAGCAGCAACTCGCTGCCTTTGTTCCTGCGTTCGGGGCTGAGCATGGCGCAGGCTTCGTCGAGCCAGGCGTCGGGTGTCGATGCGCCGACGTGCTTTGCCAGCGCGACGAGCGTCTCGCGGGGCTCGGCGGTGAGCTGGCGGTAGGTGATCTCGAGGAGTCGATCCTCAAGCACCGGCCGCCAGCGGTCGGCTTCGCCCAGGCTCGTGAGCCACTCGTAGGCCCCCTTCTGCTGGTTGGTCTTGAGCTGTGCGACCTCTTCGACCGTGAAGTGTCCCAGGCCGGGCCCTTCGGTTTCGAGGCGTTGCCACTTGAGGCCGTTGGAGCCCCACCACTGGTTGTAGTCCGACCGCCCGGCCATTTTGTAGGGCTGGTTGGACGCGAGCCGGTCGATCGACCGCGCGACGTCCACGCCGTCGCGGACGATGTGGATGTAATGTGCGCGGCCCGCGGTCAGGGCTTCGAGCAGGCCGATGCGGTAGATGTTGTGGGGTGTTTTTTCGATGAGCACCCGTCGGCCCTGCCGCGCCCGTTCGCCGAGGATGAGGCGGGCGAATCGGGTGCGGATCGCGTCGGTGGCCTGACTCTCATCCCACCAGAGTCGTGGCGGCGTGCGGACGTGGAGGTTGGTCACGTCGAGTGCTGGGTCGATCGCAGCCCAGCAGTGGTAGGGCTCGCGGAGGTAGGCGACCTCGGGGTGGCGGGCGAAGAGCTTGCCGAGGATGGTCGTGCCGCTGCGGCCGCAGGCGACGATGAATGCGGGAGGGGGCAGGTCCGGGCTCTCGCCGTGCTCGGCCGCGACGGGAACCCTGGCGAGGCGTTCTGCCTTGCGTTTGAGCGCG
This sequence comes from uncultured Phycisphaeraceae bacterium, assembly GCA_964394895.1. Lineage (GTDB taxonomy): Bacteria > Planctomycetota > Phycisphaerae > Phycisphaerales > UBA1924 > PNC22. The sequence continues at coordinate 33,990 of CAYMZJ010000004.1, forward strand.
CGCAGCTTTGCGGTGCGGACGAAGGGTTTGATGATGTCGAGCGCGCCCATCACGGCCCCTTTCTGGTTGAGCCGGGGCCGGAGAAACTGGTCGCGTCGGCAGCGAGCCTCTCGCGCTCGGCGTCGTCGGGCAGATCGGTCGGGGGCGAGTAGCCGTGCCGGGCCATCTCACTCTCGACGTGGGGCAGGATCGCCTCGATGAGCTGCGGGTCCATGCGTTTCCACTTGCCCTGCCGGGTGGGGTCGGCGGTCTGGCGGACCTGCTCGATGGCTTCGGGCGGCGGCTCGATCCCGACGTGCGCGCACATCGCAACAAAGTGCGTCGCCGGGTCGGCGACCAGGTCCTCGTAGCGGACCTGATAGACGAGCCCCTCGGGAAGAGCAGCGATGTCCTCAGCCATCTGCTTCGAGCACGCGGCCCACTGCTTGGCGAGCACCTCCTCGCGGGGCGTGCGCTTGAGGTCGTCGTAGATGCCCTCGTAGCGCACGCCCCAGACGCTGACGTGTTTGCGACGGAGGACCTTCTTGCGGAAGTGGTCGACCAGTGCCCGCCAGAGGTAGTGGTGGAGTTGCGTTTTGGGGGTTTCGAGAACGCGGCGGCGGGCGTGGCGGGGGTTGATCGCGTTGCGCGCGCGGAACTCGCTGCTGGAGACCTGGGCGAGCGGGTCGCGGACGATGTAGATCAGTTTGCACTCGGGGAAAATCGCGTGGACGTAGGGCAGGCGCATGACGTTGGAGGGGGTCTTTTCCATGATCCTGCCGCCGAGGGTCTGCTGCTGTTTGGCGAAGCGTTTGCGGATGTAGGCTTTGACCTTGGGCGTGGCGTCCTCAGCGGTGAAGCGGTCGTGGCGGCGACTTGGATCGGCGTACATCCAGACGGTGCGGGGCTCGAACCACGAGACCACGCCGGGGCATTGCTCGAAAAAGCCCTGGACCATGGACGTCCCGCTGCGGACGTTGCCGAGCAGGAGGATCGGGGGTGTGGGCTGATCGGGTGGCACGGGCGGCGGTCTCCGCGGACGGGGCTGGGAAAGGGGATGGCGAGGGATCGTATCGGCGGTTTGGGGTGTGCAGGACACGGGGAGTTGCGGGCTGGAGAAACCTCGACCAAAGCGTAGTGATACGGCTCCCGTAAAGTTCTCGTGCCTTGGTGGCGTTCTGTGTCCGTTTACTCTTCAGTCCGAAGGACTGGTCTTCAATAGCCGGGGGTGGAGTCCCGCGCAGCGGCCGACACCCCCGGAAGATTGTCGGCGAACGCCTTGCACCCCGGCCGGGTGCTCGTGGCAGTTATATATACGCGGACCCCTTGCGGGGTCCGAAGGCGAGAGCGAGAGGATCGAGACCGGGGGTGTCGCATTGCTCCACCCCCGGCTATTGAAGATCACCCCTCTCGGGGTGCAAGACTCCGGTGTGCCACGGCTATTTTGGCTGTGTGAACGCTCCGGGCGACCGCCCGCACGGCTCACAGAGCCGTGGCACACGAGGCGAAAGCAGGTGCGTCAGGAGGGATTGGCTGGTGCCGGCTTCTCGCGGCTGCGTGCCCGTTTGGCGGGGCTTCCGAGATAGACACCCCAGGGCTCGGTGTCGGTGAACAGGCTCGACCGGGCGCCGAGGACGGTGCCATCGGCGACGGTGACCCCCGGGCCGACGAAGGCGTCGGCGGCGATCCAGCAGTCGTCGCCGATGGTGATGGGCGGGCGGAGCAGGGGCAGGTCGGCGCGGGTCATGTCGTGGCTTCCGGCGCAGAGGTGGGCGTACTGGCTGAGGGTGGTGCGGGTGCCGATACGGACCATGCCGAGGTTGTAGATGATGGCGTGGTCGCCGAGGGTCGCGCCCCGGCCCATCTCGAGGAGCCAGGGGATCTCGATGTGGACGGTGGGGCGGATGGTGCAGTCGGCAGCAATCTTTGCGCCAAAGGCGCGGAGGACGAGCCGACGCCAGGCGTACCAGTTGTGCCAACTGCACCGAAACAGAGGCAGACGCAGGAGCATCCACAGCGCCCGGCCGATCTTCTCCCTGGTGGTCCACGGGCTGACCTTGGCTCGGGCAAAGCCCGCGTCGAGGGCGTGGTCGTCGGCTGGGGTCGGGGTGGTTTGTGGAGGGAGGCTGGTCATGAGTGTGATGTGGTGTGTGGGGTGTCCGTCGCGTGGTGTGCAGAGACGAGTAGAATCGGTCCGCTGTGCCTGAAGCTCTTGAACATCCTGTGTCGGTGCTGGTTCTGACCAAGAACGAGGAGCGTAACATCGGCGCGTGCCTGGGGTGCCTGGGGTTCTCGGACGATGTTGTCGTGCTCGACAGCATCTCCGACGACCGGACGACCGAGATCGCGCGGGGCTTTGGCAATACGCGGGTGGTCGAGCGGCCGTTCGACAACTGGTCGAGTCACCAGAACTGGGCGGTGGGGCATATCGAGTTCAAGCATCCGTGGGTGCTCTATGTTGATGCTGACGAGCGGATCGAGGCCGACTTTGCGGCTGAGATCATGGCGGCGGCCGATCCCCAAAGCCCCGAGTCGGCGTTCCGGATGCGGCGGAAGGATTTTTTCCAGGGCAGGTGGCTTCGGCACGCCCAGTTGTACCCGACGTGGTTCGTGCGGTTGTTCCGGCCGGAGAAGATTCGCTACGAGCGGCTGGTGAACCCGGTGGCGCACGTGGACGGCCCGACCGGCGAGCTGCGCGGGCACATCATCCACTACCCGTTCTCCAAGGGGCTCGGCCACTGGTTCGAGCGGCACAACAGCTACTCGACGTTCGAGGCGCGGGAGCTGCTCAAGGTGCTCGGCGGCAAGCGCAGGCCGTTGCGGGGGGTGCTCTCGCACGATCCGACGGCTCGGCGGGCGACGCTGAAGGACATTTTCTTCAGGTTGCCGTTTCGACCCCAGATCAAGTGGGCGTACTACGTCTTCTGGAGGCGGGCGTTTCTGGACGGGCGCGCGGGGATGGACTACGCGAGGCTGCAGGCGATCTACGAGAGCATGATCACGTTCAAGGTCCGCGAGCTGCAAGAGCAGGAACGCGGGGAGTCGGAGTGAATCTTTTGTACGCCCGGGATGAGTGAGCAACGCGAGCGAATCCCGGGATTTGCGCAACCGTATCCCGGGATTCGAGTACTTCGTACTCTCATCCCGGGCGTAGGAATGTTTCGTACTCTCATCCCGGGCGTGAAGGTTTGCGGGGTGCGATGCGATCGCGCAGTGTGAACGCGAGCTTTTGCACTGGTGCGATCCAGCGCTGGCGCTTGGCGCTTCGGGCGCGCAGGCGTTCGAGCTTTGCTTCGACATCGGGGATCGCGTCGAGGCGCTGCTGGAACAGGTCGCGGGCGAAGGTGTCGAGTTCAAGGTCGAGCGCGTTCATCGCAGCAATGCGTTCGAGTAGCTCGGGCGCGACGGTCGATCTCGTGCTCGAGCGTGCTTTGGTGACGTTGGACCGGACCGCGACCGCGTGCGGCCAGCCGAGTGTGCGGCAGAGCAGGAAGAGCGATTCGTCGAAGCGTTCGAGTAGGCCGAACCAGGCGATGTCGTGTTCGAGACGGCGCTTGGCGGTATCGAGGAGCGTTGGCGGGCACTCCCCGACCGGGGCGTCGATGATGTTGCCTTGCTCGCCGGCGAGGTAGCGGACCTGGGCGTTGTCGATCCACCAGACGCGGCGGATGGTGGGCTTGTCGAGAAACGCTTCGAGCGGCTGGTCGGCCGCGATGCGCCCTTCCTGGCGGAGAAAGTCGTAGACCGAGAGGGTGCGGTCGATGGGGTCGCGGAGCATGGTGAGGTAGGTGCAGGCGCGGGGCAGGTGCTCGTGCACGCCGTAGCCGCAGTGCTCTTCGTAGAAGCGCACGCGGCGTTGGTCGCGGTCGGACATCGCCGCGATCGCGGGCAGGCGGGTCTCGGTGGGGTGCTGGTACTGGCCGAGGACCGCAGCCCGGTGGAAGATGTTGGTCGGGGGGTGCAGGAGGGTGCGGAGCTTGAGCATTCGGCTGAGCGTGGTGCCCGCGTTTTTGGGGATGTGCAGGTGGACGAGGATGGGAGGTTGCGCGCTCATCGGGCGTTGGCGAAGGTGCGTGGTTTGATGGCGCGGGCCGGCTCACCGACCGCGACGGTCCAGCCGGGCAGGTCGGTCGCGACCAGGGCGCGAGCGCCGACGACGGTGCCCGCGTGGACGGTTGTGCCGGGCAGGACGAGGGCGTCGGCAGCGATCCAGCAGTCGTCCTCGATGGTGATCGGGGCGCTGGTCGGCTCGCGGGTGTCGGGGTCGAGCATCTCGGTGGTGAGGATCGCGTGCTGGCTGATGACGCAGCGGTCGCCGATGGTGATGGGCGCGCAGAGGCGGAGGGCCGCGGCGTCGCCGAAGATGGTCAGGTGCCCGGCGGTGAGGTTCCAGGGGCGGTCGATGCGGACGCTGCGGCGGACTTTGACGTTGCCGGTGAGGGAGGCGCCGAAGAAGCGGAGCAGACGACGGCGGAACTTGTGCGCGGTGTGGGGGGAGAGGGCGAAGACGCGCGAGCCGAGGGTGCGCCAGAGGGTTTGTTTGAAGGTGGAAGGGGTCATGGGTGGGCGGGGTTTTCGGTGTGTGGGTTCTTTGCTTGTGCTTGGGGTTCTGCACACCGGCTGGAAGCCGGTCCCACGGGGTTGGGGTTGATTGGTTTGGCGGGGTTGCCTTGGAGGGTGGTGTGTGGGGGGGCGGATTTGTAGACGCTTGCCCGAGGCCAGACCCGGCAGCCGTCGCCGAGCTGGACGCCGGGCCCGATGTAGGCGTCGATCCCGATGAAGCAGTCGCGGCCGATGGTGATGGGGGTTTTGAGGAGGGGGAAGCGGGAGTCGGTCATGTCGTGTGTGCCTGCACAGCAGTGGGCTTTGTAGTCGAGGATGGTGTTGTCGCCGATGGTGATGGGGCCGAGGCCGTAGAGGATGACCCGCTCGCCGACGCGGACGTTGTTGCCGCAGCGGACGTGCCAGGGGATGGTGACCTCGACCGAGGCGGCAAAGGTGCAGCCGGTGCCGACCGAGCCGCCGAAGAGGCGGATGAGGGCGGGGCGCGATCCGGGCATCAGCAGCCAGACCGGGCGGGCGATGGTGGTCCAGGCGAGGCGGACAAGTTTTTCTCGGGTGGTCCAGACCGAGCGCCGCGCTGGTGGTGGCGGGGTCGGGGCGGGCTGTTGAATAGGATTTTGTTCGGTATTTTTGGTCATGCCCAGTGCTTTGGTGGGTGGTGTGGGAGAGGAACTTTCGGTCTTCGGTGGTTTGCGCTGGTCTGTACCGGTCTGGGATTGGGGCGGTTCTGCCGAACTGCCGATGGGAGAACAACGTGTGTATCGGCACAGGGCGGGCGTATGCTCCGGCCCTCGATGGGCTTTGGGGAGGGATAGGCAAGACGATGGGCCTGACCAGGACGCTCGAGAACATGACCCGGCGGTGTTTGCCGCCGGCGGGGGCGAGGCTGGCCAAGCGGCTGGCGGTGGGTGCGCGGTATCGGTCGCAGGCGCAGGCGTGCCGGGAGGGGTTTGCCAAGTACGGCGATCGGTACCCGCAGCAGTCGCTGTTTGTGGCTGGGCTTCCCAAGAGCGGGACAACGTGGGTCGAGAAAATGCTGTCGAGCTTTCCGGGGTTTCACGAGTTGTTGATCCCCGAGGTGGCGACCCACGAGCTGGCGACCGGGGGGAGTCACGATTTCGAGCTTCCCGAGGGGATGTTCGATCGGTTCGACGGGATGCTGGTGTTGTCAAAAATGCACGTGCATGGGTCTGTGCATAACGCCGAGGTGTTGCAGCGGGCGGGGGTGCGGTATGTGGTGCTGTTCCGCGATCTGCGGGACGTGGCGGTGAGCAACTATTTTTATGTGCGCAACACGCCTTGGCACCCCGAGCATGGGCACTACCGCGGGCGGACGGTGGAGGAGGGGCTGGTGACGTTCGCGGCGCGGACGCTGCCGGCGTATGTCGAGTGGGTGCGGAGCTGGCACGCCAACCGGGACCCCGAGCGGAGTCTGGTATTCCGGTACGAGGAGTTGTTGGCTGACGACCTGGGGTGTTTGCAGAAAATGGCGGGGCTGTTTGAGCTTCCGGCGTCGGAGGAGGAACTGCGGGTGATCGCGGCGCGGAACAGTTTTAAAGCAATGAGCGGCGGGCGGGAGCGCGGGCAGGAGAGTGGGTCGAGCTTTGTGCGCAAAGGGAAGGCTGGGGACTGGAAGAACCACTTTACGCCGGGGGTCACCGAGGTGTACCGTCGGGTGCTGGGTGAGTTTCTGGTGGAGTTCGGGTACGAGAGGAGCGAGGAGTGGTAAGCCGCGCCGAAGCAAAATCCCGGGGGTCTGTTGGTAAGGATGAGAAGCCGAGAACGCGGGTGCTGATTCTGAATCAGTATTATATCCCTGATGTCGCGGCGACCGGGCACCTGCTGCACGAGCTGGCGGTCGAGCTGGTGAAACTTGGGTTTGAGGTGGAGGTGCTGACGGGGCGGCCGTCGTACGGCCCGCCGAACACCTGGCAGGATTGTCCGCTCCGGGAGACTGCTGACGGGGTGAAGATCCGTCGGTTTAAGGTTGCGAGGTTTGACAAGAACTTTCTTCCCGGGCGGGTGATCAACTATCTTACGTTCGTGGTGCCGATGATCTTGAGCATGATTTTCAAGAGCCGCCGCGACACGGTGTATCTTTATACGACCAACCCGCCGTTCCTGGGGGTGATCGGTGCGTTCGTGCGTTTGTTCCGGGAGCATCATTATGTGACGCTGTTGCACGATGCGCACCCGCAGCTGGGCGTGTGGGTGGGGACGTTCAAGCAAGGGAGTCTGATCGAGCGTGCGTGGTCGTGGCTCAATCGGCGGAAGTACAACCGGAGCCGTGAGACGATCGTGTTGTGCAAAGCGGCCAAGAAACTGGTACACGAGACGTATGAGGTGCCCGAGAGCCACATCCACGTTATTCCCAACTGGGCCGACGGCGAGGACCTGTTCCCGATGGAGAAGGGTGAGTCGGCGGTTGCCCACGAGCAGGGATTCCTAGACGACTTTGTGCTGCTGTATTCGGGGAATATGGGGCTGTATTATGAGTTCGAGACTGTGCTCGCAGCTGCGGAGCTGTTGCGTGACGAGCCGTTCAAGCTTGTGCTGGTTGGTGGTGGTGGCAAGAAGAAGTGGATCGAGGAAGAGATCGAACGCCGCGGCTTGACGAACACGATCACACTGCCCTATCAGCCGTTCGAGAAACTGAATGAATCGTTGAATGCCTGTGATGCGTCGCTGGTGACGATCGCCAAGGGCATCGAGGGTATTAGTTTCCCAAGCAAGCTGTATACATCGCTGGCGGTGGGGAAGCCGATCGTGGGTTTGAGTGAGTCGAGATCAGAGCTTCGGGAGATTGTCGAGCGTAACGAGTGCGGCGTGTGGTGTGAGCTGGGGGACGCCGCGGGGCTTGCGGCGAAACTTCGAGAGTTGATCCACGACCCGGCGCTGGCTGCGCGGCTTGGCACGAACGCGCGTTCGACGTTCGAGCACGGGTACACCCGGGAGATTTGTGCGGCCAAGTACGCCGATGTGTTGCGGCTGGCCGATCCGAGTCGGACGCCCGAAGAGCGTGACATCCTGCGGGCGCAGCTGGAGCGCGACTTGGCGGCGGGCGCGGCGGTGGAGGTGCAGAACGTATGACGAATGTGTCGGAGCAATCAGATCCCGGGACGAACAAGCTCCGGGTGTTGCTTATCACCGAAGACGATCCTCTCTATGTGGTGAAGTTCTTTGAGGTGTTCTTTGCGGAGTATCCGCGTGAGGAGATCGAGCTGATCGGGATCACCATCAGCGAGGCTTTTCACGAACCGATCTGGAAGACGGCGCGGCGGATGCTCGGGTTTTATGGTCCGATCGACTTTGTACGGCTGTGCTTCCGGTTTGTGGGCGTCAAGCTACGGGGATATAACATCGGGAAGCTGGCCCGCGAGGCGGGCGTGCCGATGGTTGAGACCGGGTCGGTCAACGACGAGGCATATGTTACGCGAGTGCGGGATGAGTTGCAGCCGGATGTGATTGTTTCGGTCGCGGCTCCGGAGATATTCAGGAAGGGCATCCTCGGCGCGGCCAAGCGGCGGTGTATTAACATTCATTGCGGCAGGTTGCCGATCTATCGGGGGATGATGCCGAACTTCTGGCAGTTGCTCCACGGGGAGTCGGTGGCGACGCTGACGGTGCACGAGATGGCTGAGAAACTCGACGCGGGGGGGATTATTCAGACGCGGGAGTTTGGTTTGCGCGAGCGGGACAGCCTCGACCGGGTGATCGTGGGAACCAAGCAGGAGAGCGCGAGGCTGATGATCGAGGTGTTGCAGCGGTTTGCTGCGGGCGAGGTCGAGGTGCCGCCTTTGGATATGACGGGGAAGAAGTACTTTAGTTTCCCCAAGGCGAAGGATGTCAAGGAGTTCCGCAAGCGCGGGCACCGGATGCTGTAGAGTGTGTGGGTTATGGTGAAAACAACCGCTTCCAATCCGTCGGGTTCTCTGGCTGCGATGTCGATCGATGTCGAGGACTGGTTCCAGGTCGAGAACCTGCGGGCGGTGGTTGCGAAGGATTCGTGGGACGAGCGCGAACTGCGGGTCGAGCGGAACACCGAGCGGATGCTCGAACTGATGGCTGCGCGGGGTGTGACCTGCACCTGCTTTATTCTTGGATGGGTGGCGGACAAGTGTCCGGGGCTTATCAAGCGGATCGCCGAGGCCGGGCACGAGATCGCGAGCCACGGCTATGGGCACGATCTTATTTACAACCTCAGTCACGACGAGTTTCGGGAAGACATCCGCCGCGCCAAGGCGTTGGTCGAAGACCTGACCGGTGCGCACATCATGGGCTATCGGGCGCCGAGCTTTTCGATCACCGATTGGGCGATCGATATTCTCCAGGAAGAGGGTTTCACCTACGACAGCTCGGCGTTCCCGACTGTCGCCCACGACCGCTACGGCAAGCTCAGCGGCATGGACGCGGGCACGCCGATTGTTGAGATTCGTGAGGGGTTCAAGGAGGTTTGCGTCTCGACGCTGCAACTCGGATCGCGCGGCGTGCCTTGGGGTGGGGGTGGGTATTTTCGGTTGATCCCGTATCCGGTCTTCAAGCGGGGCGTGGCGAAGATATTACGATCGGGCGGGCCGTATGTGTTTTATATCCACCCGTGGGAGATCGACCCCGGGCAGCCTCGGATGTTGGGGCTCAAGCGGAGCCATACGTTCCGGCATTACAACAACCTCGGCCGATGCGAAGCGCGGTTTGCAAGTTTGTTGAGTGACTTTAGGTGGGTGACGGTGGGGGAGTTGGTTGATGGTGCGGGTGCCAAGGTTTGATACCGAGCTTGCGCTCGGGGCTCGTTAGTTGGTCTCCTCGACCACCACCACATCCTTCGGCGGCTGGTGCCATTCGGCGGTCTGTTTGCTGCCTTCGGCGAGGTACCACTTGACCATGCGGTCGATGCCTTCGGTCAGCGGCACGTGCGGCGTGTAGCCGGCGGCGGCGAGTTTGTCAGCCTCGAACTTGGTCTGGGTCTGGAACAACTTCTTGAGGCGGGCGCTCGAGATGGGCAGGTTCTTGCCGGTGAGCGCGATGACGATATCGAAGGGGAGCGCGAGCACCAGTCCGATCCACAACGGCAGCACAACACTCGGCGGCTTTTTGCCCAGCGACTTGAAGACCGCGTGGGAGATCTGCTTGCTGGTGAGGTCGGGTTTGTCGATGTAGTTGAATATCTCGAAGGGTTGCAGCTCACCCACGGGTTTTTCGAGCAGGAAGATCGTCGCGTCAACGATGTTCTCGACGTAGCTGAGGCTTTTGATGTTGACGCCCGGGCCGAACTCGAGGTACTTGCCGCTGGCGATCTGGCGGATGAGCGAGTACATGTTCGCAAAGTTGCGCATGCCGAAGGTGACGGTGGGGCGGATGACCAGGGCGCGGCGGGCGTCGCCTTGTTCTGTCCACTCGCGGAGGACGGCTTCGCCCTTGAGTTTGCTGCCGCCGTAGGGGGAGTTTGGTTTGGTTTCGGCTTCTTCGTGGTGCGGTTCGGGGGCGTCGCCGTAGGTGGCGACGGTGGAGTAGAAGGTGACATCGCGGACGCCGATTTCGTCCATGGCGTCGCAGAGGACTTTGGTGCCGTGCTCGTTGACGGAGTAATAGGTGTCGTGCTCGATGCCGAAGTCGTGGTGTGCGGCGGCGAGGTGGACGACGCGGTCGCAGCCGACGAGTGCGCGTTTGACAGCGGCGGGGTCGCGGACATCACCGTGGATGTAGGTGTGGTTTGGGTACCAGTCGGGGGGGGTGACAAGGTCGAGAATGACAAGCTCGCGCCCTTCGTCGGCGAGCCGCTCGACGAAGTACGAGCCGATGAACCCAGAACCACCCGTCACGAGCACCTTCACTGGCGTGCGTCCCTTCCGCTAGACCCGTTTTCTGCACATCGCTTTTCGGACCCCGTGCCGCGCGACTCGGGTTGGAGTGTACCTGTATCGGCTCGGGGCGTGGTGGGGTTCGCTGGAGATGGTGTAAACCGGGCTGGAAAGGGGTGTTAGAGGTTGCCCTGGAAGGGGAAGGCCAGTGGAGCGATGAGTGTACAGAGGCAGGCGACCAGGAGGGTCAGGGGGATTCCCAGGCGGAAGTAGTCGGTAAATCGGTAGCCTCCGGGGCCGTAGACCATGAGGTTGGTGACGAATCCGACGGGGGTCATGTAGCTGCTGGCGGCTGACGCCATGAGTGTGAGGATGAAGGGTTCTGGGTTGAACCCGTTGCCGCCGTTGGCGTCGGCGGCGAGCGCTATCGCGATGGGGAACATGAGGATCGCGGCCCCTTTGTTGGTGACCATCTGGCAGAGGATGGCGGTGAGGAGGCTGAAGGCAAAGAGGAGCCCGTGGGGTCCGAGCCCGCCGGCTGCTGCGAAGAGCAGGTCGGCGAGGACCTGCGCGGTGCCGCTGACATCCATCGCCTTTCCGACCCCGATCGCGGCCCCGATGACGATGAGGACCTGCCAGTTGATGCTGCGTCTTGCGGTGGTCCCGGTGCAGCATCGGGTCCAGACCATGAGTGTGGCGCCAACAAACGCGGCGGTGAGAGGGGGGATGCCGTTGGGGGGCAGGTCCCACCCGAATCGGGTGTTGAGGCTTGTGAAGATGGCGGCGGTGGGGGCGGTCATGAGGACCACGAGGAGCGCCATGATGCCCAGGGCCAGTCGTGCGCGTTCGTGGAAGACTTCGCGGGCACCCTCGACGCTGGAGACGAGGTAGAAGTGGTCGCTGTTGCGGTATGCGGGGACAAACCCGGCGTGGGTCGAGAGCAGGAGTGTGTCGCCGGGCTGGAGGAGGATGTCGCCGACCTTGCCGCCGACGCGCTCGCCGCCGCGGTGGACCGCGATGATCGCGGCGTTGTAGCGGGTGCGGAACTGGCTCTGGCGGACGGTGCGTCGGACCAGAGGCGAGGCGTTGCTGACGACTGCTTCGACGAGTGTGCGGGTGTGTCGGTCGGCGTCGACCTTTTTGACCTGGTCTGTCGCGGGGACGAGGCCGCGGATTTTGAGCAGGTCGGCGACCGAATCGACGACGCCGACAAAGAGGAGCACGTCGCCGGCTTCGAGGATTTCTTCGGGGCCGACCGCCTGGATGAGGTTGCCGTCGCGGGCGATCTCGGTGAGGAAAAGGCCGGGCAGGTGGCGGAGGCCGGCCTGTTCGATGCTCTTGCCGACGATTGGGCTTCCGGGCTCGACCGCCATCTCGAGGGTGTAGCGTCGGCGTTCGACCTCTCCAGAGTCGGGCGGGACCCGCTCTGGGAGCAGCCACTTGGCGCCGATCGAGACAAAGACGACGCCGATGATGGTGGTGGGGACACCGATGATGGCGATCCACCAGAACTGCTTGGCAGCCGAGGGGCGGTCCAGGCCGAAGGTCTCGATGTAGTAGGTCGGGTCGGCGTCGAAGGCGTTGAGGTAGAGCTGGTTGACGGCGATGTTGGTGCTGGTGCCGATGAGGGTGCAGGCGCCGCCCATGATCGCGGCATAGGAGAGCGGCATGAAGAGTCGGCTGGGGCTGAGGCGGAGCTTGCGGGCCCAGTCGTGAACGATGGGGAGGTACATCGCGACGATGGGGGTGTTGTTCATAAAGGCCGACATGGCGGCGACGGGGATCATGAGGCGGAACCGGGCGCTGATGCCGTTCTTTGGTCGCCCGAGCAGGCGGTGGGCGAGGGCCGCGGTGGCGCCGGTTTCAGAGAGGCCGCAGGCGACGACGAAGAGTGCGGCGATCATGAGGACCGAGGGATCGGCGAAGCCCAGGACGGCTTTGGCGGGATCGATGATCCCGGCGACCATGAGCAGGGTGAGCGCCCCGAGCATGGCGGTGTCGGTCCCGACGCGGTTGGAGACCATCGCCCCGACCAGCAACGCTACAACGGACAGGGTGTACCAGGTCTCCCAGGTCAAACTCGGCTCCAGACGGCGGCTTCGGGTGAGGTGAGGCGGCGGTCTCTCTGTATCGACCGGACCGAACCCCGGGCTTGCGAACACTCGGGCGGGTGGTCGAGAGGTGTTTGGAATACGCTACACGCCACGGGAGGTGTTCGATGCGGCAGGTACTCTTGGGCGTGGTCTTGATGGTGGTGTGCTCGGTGCCAGTGGTTTTTGGGGCAAGCCCGGGCGCGGGGGATGAACCGGTCTCGGGGGCAGGGCGTGCTGCGGGTCCGGAGCTGAAACTGGTGAGTTTCAACATTCGCTACGGCACGGCCAACGACGGCGACAACGCCTGGCCGCACCGGCGAGAGATGGTGACCGATCTGCTCGCCGAGTTTGATGGCGATGTGGTGGGGGTGCAGGAGGCGCTGCGGTTTCAGCTCGACGAGATCGGGGAGGCGTTGCCGGGGTATGTCGAGATCGGGGTGGGGCGCGAGGACGGGGCGACCCGGGGGGAGTACGCGGCGATTTTGGTGCGGACGGCGCGGTTCTCGGTGGATTCGAGCGGGACGTTCTGGCTGAGCGAGACGCCCGAAGCCGTCGGGTCGGCCGACTGGGGCAACGGCATCACGCGGGTCTGCACGTGGGCGCGGCTGGTGGAGAAGGCGACCGGGCAGGGGGTGTATGTGTTCAACGTGCATATGGACCACCGGAGTCAGCCGTCGCGGGAGCGTGGGGTCGAGCTGATCGCGGCGAGGATCGCGGAGCGCGCGCACGGCGACGAGCCGGTGGTGGTGATGGGGGATTTCAACGCCGGGGAGCGCAACCCGGCGGTGCGGTATTTGCTGGGTGAGGTCGAGCGGGCGAGCGACGCGGCGGCGTGGCCGGGGCACGAGCCGGCGGCGTCGCCGGGGCTGGTGGACACGTTCCGCGCGGTGCATCCTGATGCGGCTGAGGTCGGGACGTTCAGCGGGTTTCGGCTCGGGGCGACCGACGGCGAGAAGATCGACCATGTGCTGATCTCGCCGGGGGTCGAGGTGCTGGAGGCGGGGATCGACCAGACGAGCAGCCAGGGGCGGTACCCGTCGGACCACTTCGCGGTGTGGGCGGTGGTTCGGCTTGAGAAGTGACGGGCGGACTCTACCAATCACGAAAGACCTGTATGGTCTGTGCGAGCCCTGTGCGCGAGCGCTGGTTGATCTGACTTGCACCGATCGGGCCCTCTCTGAACAATCAGGGGGGGGCTTTCCAGCCCGCGTTGGTGCAACTCCGAGCAGGAAAAAACCGAGTCGCTCGGCTTTGTTCAGAGGTTCCTATGTTCGGGTTCTAGAGTAGTTTGCATCAAGGTGTAGCGAGTTCTCTTGGTGTGCCACGGCCATTTTGGCCGTGCCGGAAATCCAGCACGGCCAAGATGGCCGTGGCACACGAGACGAGAGAAGTGAAAACGCTCTCGAACCGGGGCTTGGCAGCCGAAAGTATCCGAACATGAAGAGCATGTGTTGCACCAAACGGGTTCTTTCGCGGGCTAGCAGCCGGCCGCCCAGAGATTGAGATAGAGCAAGAGGTCGTTGATATCGGTTGTGCCGTCATTATCAAGGTCGGCGGATTCGTCTTGCGCGGCCCATGCATTGAGGAATGCAAGAAAGTCCTGTGTGTTGACCGTGCCGTCCTGGTTCCAGTCGGCGATGCACTCTGTGCTGGAGAGCGCGGGCTGATCGTTGGTGACGCAGTGGACCCCGCCGCCCCAGTACCAGATCTCGAGGACCTCGACGACCTTGACATCCCGATCTGGAAAGAAGCCCTCGATTTGGGCTTTGGCTTGGGCGTCCCATTCGGGGTGATCGAAGCCGGGCACGACAACCACGCCGTTGGCGACCAGCCAGTTGATGGGGTTGGCAGACATCGGGACGCCGCGATAGACAACCATGCCGGGGATGTCGAGCCTGACCACTTGAAACCCGTCGGTCTCGATGATATCTGCCGCTTGGTCATAGACCCACGCATCCGGGTGGTTCTGATCGGCCTGCCGCGCCACGACAACGGTGTTGGGGTTGATGAATCGGGCGATGCCGTCGACATGCCCGCCGGTGAACTCGTCATCCTCGGGCGCACTGAGCAGCCACGTGATTTTGCTGACGCCCCAGGCGTCCATAAAGACGGCTTCCATTTGTGCCTTGGTCCATCCCGGGTTTCGATCACGCTGCACCGGCCACGACAGGATCGCGGTGCCGATACCGTTGAACTCGACGGACCCGCGCTCCATGATGAGTTCTGCGTGATCGTTGCATGCCAAGCCCAACGCACTTGCCACGAGGCACGGCACGGCGTCGTCGAGTCCCCATGGGGTGGCGATCCCGCCCCAGCCGTCAAAGCCCCAATCCTGAACGGTCATCTCGCCGTCCACCTCGACCCAGACCGGCCCGTTGTCGCGCATCCATGCCCAGTTGTAGGGCATGATGTGAAACCGGATGTTTGTCAGGGGCACGCCGGCAGCTTGGAGGAACCCCTCCGCCTGGGTGCGCGACGACGCATTGCGTACGAGAATGTTGACCGTTTCGTAGGCCTGGAGAGCGCCGATGATGTTGGCGAAGTTCGGTTGATAGGAAGTCTCAAAGCTCCGTGGCCATTGCATCCATGTCGCCTCGTGTTCCTCCCACTCGGCCGCGACCCGAACGGTCTGAGCTGTGGTATGAGAGGCACAGAAACAGAGAGCCATAGAGAACAGCAGGGCGAGCTTGGTCATGGGAATCTCCTTCTCTGTCACGAAAGACAGAGGTTCTCTTATCCACCCTTACGCGGCTCTTGTTCGCTGGATGCTGATTCTGAGCGTGCAACCTGTGGGGCGTGTTAGATTCTGCGCACGACGACGAGTGTTGAGTCGTCCTGGCGGACGGCGAGACCGCCGAACTGGCGGAGCTCGCGGAGGATATTGCCGAGCAGGTCGTGGGCGCTGTGCGGGTGTTTCTGTTCGCTGATGTGCGAGAGGAGGTTGAGCAGGCGTGGTTTGCCGAAGCGTTCGGACTCGAAGCTCATGACGTCGGTGACGCCGTCGGTGTAGGCGATAAGTGCATCGCCGGGTGCGAGTGTGGTGTGTTGGAGGGTGTAGGTGGTGTCGGGGTCGATGCCGACGACGAGCCCGCCGATGGAGAGCTCGTCGCAGCCTCCTTTGGCGCGGACGATCATGGGGGGTTCGTGCCCGGCGCTGGCGCAGACGAGCGAGCCGTCGTCGGCGTCAAGCAGCCCGAACCACATGGTGGCAAACTCGCTGTCGAGTGAGTCGCGGGCGAGGTCACGGTTGACCAACGCGAGGACCTCGTCGGGCGGTGCCCCGCGTTCGGCGTGGGCGCGGAAGCTGGTGCGGACTAGGGACATGAGCATCGCGGCGGGGACACCCTTGCCGACCACGTCACCGACGGCGATCGCGAGTTTGTTGTTGACCTTGAAGAGGTCGTAGAAGTCGCCACCGATCTCGAAGCTGGGTTCGTAGTGGACGGCGATATCGTGGCGCGGGTCGTCGGGGAGCGTGCGCGGCAACATGCGACGCTGGATGTTGGCGGCGAGCTTGAGCTGGCGTTCGATCTCGCGGTCGCGGCGGCCGTCGCGGATGAGCTTGGACTGCTGCACCGCGGCGGCGGCCTGCTGGGCGATCGAGCGGAGAAGGCGTTTGTCGAGTTCGCTGAAGACGCGCGGGGTGTCGGCGTAGACGCGCATCACGCCGATGGGCTTGCCCCGGAAGACGAGCCCGGCGCACATGAACCCTCGGACGCGCTCGGTGCGGACCTGTTCATCGTTGCGGACGCGGTCGTCGAGCAGGAGGTCTTCGACCGCGACGACCTCGCCTTCGAGGGCGAGGGCGTCAAAGACGCGGCCGCGGCTGAGGCTCTCGGGGTTGTGCAGCCATGAGTCAGTCAGCCCGCGCGAGGCGCAGAGCCGGAGGTCGGCCTCGTCGTCGGAGATGATCCCGTCGGCGTCCTCGGGCAAGAGGACGACCGACCCGGCGTCAAGCGAAAGGACGCGGAGGACCGAGTCGAGGGCGCGTTCGACAACGCGGGAGACGTCCTCGGCCCCGACCAGCAGCGAGGAGAGCTCGATCAGAACGCCAAGCTCGTCGACGGCGTGGCGGAGTTCGAGAAAGCCGTGGCACCACTCGATCGCGGTTTTGGCGATAAGCGGGAGCAGGCGGTCGAGTGAGGTTTCGCTCGGGCCGGCGACGATCGCGCCGATGTGGGAGTCGCCGATGATCAGCGGCTCGGTGCGGACGCGGTCTTGTTTTGGGAGACCCTCGTCGGTGCTCCCGATGTGCCAGCCTTTGGTGTCGGGGGTGACGAGGCGGTCGCGTTCGTCGCGGAGTTCGATGGTGGTGCCGGCGATGGTGCCGAGCTCGATGCAGAGGCGGGCGAGCGAGCCGTCGGTGAGAAAGTCGCGCAGCGTCAGCGCGTCGTGTACGTTGGGGTGGATGTCGTGGGCGCGGTGGTCGTGCATGGGGTCAGCCGTCGTCGGCCGGGGAATCATCCCCGGTCGGGGCTGCTGCATCCAACCAGACACCCTGCAGAAGATCGGCGAGGCGTTGCTCGGCATCTTCGCCGTGCTCGCGCAGTGCCGCGAGCCCGTCGCGGATGTCGCCCGGGCGGTCGAGCTGGTGGCCGAGGTAGGCCAGGAGCAGCCCGCTGTCGGACCCGCTCGAGAGGCTGGTGAGCCCGGCGCGGAGCACCGGGATGACCTCGTCGAGGCGCTTTTGTTCGGGGAGAAGCGAGGCGCTGAACTTCATGCCGCTGGTTTCGGGGCTGCCGATGAGGAGTTGGCGGACGTTGAGGGCGGCCGAGAGATAGAGCCCGGCCCCGATCTGGGCGTGGATTCGGCCGATCTGTGCGTTGACATCTCCCGGGCGAGAGCTCATGGCGCTGATGAAGCGTTCCTCGGCGTCGAAGTAGCGGTTCTTGATGAGGAGCTGCTCGCCGCCGCGCATGTGGGCGGTGTACATATCGATGATCGGGATGTCGGTGGCGATGAGCGTGTCTGAGAATCCTCCGGCTTCGCGGACGCGGCGGAGGACCTCGGCGTCGAAGGTCGGTTGGGCGTTGCGGTCGGTGGTGCCGTCGAGGAGCGGGTTGTCGGGTCGCCCGACGGCGTCGGTGATATCGCGGGGCTCGATCACCTCGGGGGTGAGCCCGAGCGCCTTGGCGGTCGAGGAGGGAAGCCCGCGGAGAACGCGGCGGAGGTCGATCAGGTCGCGGGCCCAGTCGGGCGTCGAGCCGGCGGGCGGGGCGGCGTTGATATCGACCACGCCCGAGACCGAGCGGAACCGGTCCATCATGCTGTCGTAGGCAGTCCGGATGCGGGGCCCGGTGCCGGCGGGCGGGGACGTTGCAAGTCGTGTCTGCGTTCCGGGGACGAGCCCGGGGTTGGCGCTGGTGGGGTTGGCACTCGCGGGGTTGGCGATGGCGGGGTTAGCGATGGCGGGGTTGGCCCGGGCCGGGTTTGTGGGCATGGGGCGGGGGTTGCGGAGTTTGCCGACGGGGACCACCTGGACGCCGAGCAGGGGGGAGGCGGTCTGGCCGGCGCTTTGTTGGGTCTCGCGGTTCTGCATGATGCCGACGAGCGTGGGTTGAAGGCCGCGGTTGGCGGTGAAGGTCGAGATCGACCGCAACGGCTGGACGAGGGGTGAGCTGAGGTCGACCGCGGAGATGAGATCGTTGTAGTCGTCGGGGTTTGCGCGGTGTGGGCCTTGGCTGGGGTTGGTCAGGTCACGGTCAAAGGGGCGATCGGGGTTGATGCCGCGTTCGGTGCTGCCGGTGCGACCGAAGGCGATCGGGCCGGCGAGCGACGTGGGGACTTGGCCCCCGACGGAGAGTGCGAACTGGTACTGGAGGGCTTCGGTGCCTCGGATGCCCCGGCCGGAGAGCCCGGAGAAGAGGCTGTCGCGGCGGAAGGCGAAGAGGGCGTCCTCACCGAGCTCGCCACGGAACTCGAACTGGCTGGGGAGGGTGGACCCGCGGAAGGAGAACCCGCCCGGTGCGGTGCCGGTGACGATTGCTTCGCGGAACGCCAGCTCACGCGAGAAGGAACGGGGGCGTGCGAGGGGGATTCCTGGCTGGATTGTCTGGAGCGATTTTTCGAGGGCGCGCCCGTTGCCGACAGCGTTCTGGGCCGACGCGACGGTGGCCTGCCCGGTGAGCAGCACGAGAGCGAGCGAGGTGAGATATCGGACGTGGTGATTGCGCATGGTTGAACTCCCAGAACATTCTATCGGCCGCGTCAGGAGTCAGACGCAACCAAGAGCGCGAGGGTTCATCGAGTTCTTGCCGATGGGCTCGTGGGGGGCACGTGGGGGTTCGTGGGGGCTCGGGCTTAGAAGGGCTTGACCTTCTGTGGCGAGTGGAGGGCGAGGCTGGCAAATGGGCCGGCATCGGCATGTGAACCGATGAGGATGTATCGCACGCCGTCAACCCGCCAGAACCGGACGCATTCGCACCCGTCGCCCTTGGTGTAGGTGACGCCGTCCTCGATGGGGAGTGATTCGTCGTCGGCCTGGATCCAGAGGCTGACGGGGGTTGCGTCTTCTTCACCGGTGTCAAAGCGGATATGGAGGGCGTCTCCACCGGGCGGGTGGCAGAGCCCGGCGTCGATAAAGCGGAGGCCGTGGGCATCGGCATCGAGGACAGATTCGAGAGAGAAGGACTTGCCGACGATTGCCTCGAAGGCGGCGGGGACCTCTGCGGGGTTGGTGATATCGAACTTGGCCCCGATCTCGGGGAGGCCGCTGGCGCAGCGGTCGTGCTCTTTGCGGACAAACGAGGCGATCCGGTCGGCGGCGGTGCGGACGGTGGGGTTGTTCGTATCACCAAAGGGGGCCGACCCGGGCGAGGTCCGCCCGACCATGTACGCGACGGCGCCGATCAGCGCGATCAGCGCAGCGACCGTGCCGAAACGGGCGAGAACCCGGCCGGCCCAGAAGCTGCGGGATCGGGTCTGCTCGGCCCGGGCAGCAAGGTTGTCAGCGAGGACAGTCTGTTCGGCGTGTTCGCCCGAGGATTCGCAGCAGCAGGCGAGGACCCGCTGGCGGAGGCTTTCTGGGGCGCAGCAGTCCGGCGCGCAGGCGCAGCTGCACGCCTGGCGGAGCTTGCGGTCGAAATCGATCCGGGCGTTGTCCTCGGGGTTGGTCTCGAGGTGGGCGCGCAGTTCGGCTTCCTGTTGGGTCGAGAGCTCGCCGTCGGCTGCGAGCCGGAGCAGCGTCGCGATCGAGACCTGGTTGTTCCCTTCCGGTTCCATCATCACCAACCTAACTCTTTCATGCCGCGCAGTGTTCCCGCCTGGGCGGTCACGAGCGGTATTTTGGTCCTGTCTTTCTTCCCCTGCCCGCACAGAGCAGCAGCTTTCCCCAAGTTCACCCGTTTCAGGTGCTGTCCGGCCCCGAGGCCGACCTCGCTTCCCCGCGATTTCTCGTGTTGAGCCCTAGCTCCTGGGCGGTGTCGGGGTCTTCCATCAGTTGGTCGGCAACGATCTTGCGGGCCCGGTGGAGGCGGCTCATCACCGTCCCGATCGGGATCTCCAGAATCTGGCCGATTTCTCGGTACTTGAGCCCGTCCACGCCCCACATCAGCAAGATCTCGCGGTACTCGTCCTTGAGCTCTTCGACGATCTTGCGGAGGCGGCCGTCCACCTGTTCCCAGTCGAAACTGGCCTGGTTCCACGCCGGGGGCGGCTCGTCGGGCAGGCGGGTGTCGGACGATTCGGTGAAGAACTCCTCGACGGCTGAGGGGGCTTTGGATTCGCGTTTGATCTGGGAGTAGAAAAGGTTGTGGCAGATGGTGAACAGCCACGCCCGCATGCCTTCGCTGGGGGATGCGCCCGGGCGGGCCGAGGCAGGGTCAAACCGCTCGACGGTGTGCGGCCGGAGGGCGCGGGCGAAGGTGTCCTGAACGAGGTCTTCCGCCCGCTCGCCGTTGCGGGTGAGGCGCAACGCGAGCCGATACACCGAGTCGAGGTGCTCAAGGGCGAGTTTCTCGAACTCGGCTTTCTCCATTCGGGCGGGCCTCAATCGGGAAGAGGAGACGGATGGCCGCTTGCGGGCGGCAGAAATCCCGGCTCTGGTGCCTGTGAGCGTATCGGGGCGGTGTGCCGAAAGCGAGCGGAATCGGGGGTGCAGGAGGGGGGCTTCTTCGCCGGGTCAGATGGCGTGGAGTCCGTGAAACGTCGTCCCCTCGCTCGCGCGAGGGGCTCTATAAAGACGCAAGAGGCTCTATGAAGAATAAACTGGGACTCAACGGGCGCAACACGAAAAAAACAGAGCCCCTCGCGCGAGCGAGGGGGCAAGGAGGGGGCAACGGCACATGCTTATACCCGATCAAACAGGCGCAAGACGCTCTAGCCGCCGATCTTGTGGTCGGCCTGCGTCCCGAACCCTCGAACCAGCACAGAGTGGTCGGCGTGGACCTCGATGAGGCTGAAGGCGTGGTTCTCAACGCCCGGCCCCTCGACGACCGCCCGCATGACGAGATAGGGGATGCCTTCGATCATCGCGAGGTTGTTCTCGTGGTGGTGGCCTTGGATCACCGCGACGATCTTGCCCGACTGTTCGAGGATTGTGCGGGCGGCTGGGGCGTTGCGGATGGTGGTCGAGCCGTCGCCGTCGAGGCGCTGGTGGGTGAGGACGATGGTGGGCGAGGTCGTCGCCGCCAGGTCGGCTTCGAGCCAGCGGAGTTCGTGGTCGGGGAGGTTGGTGTCGGTCCAGTGGAAGTTGCGGCGGCTGTAGGGCGTGCTGTCGGCGGTGAAGCAGGCGTCGAGCACGACGACGTGGAGCGACCCCGAGCCGGTGGTGAAGGGGCGGTCGAACGAGTAGAACGAGGGTTGGGCGGCCGAGTGGTCGGCAAACTCGCGCTTGGTGAGGGTGTGGACGCAGTGGTTGCCGAAGACGTAGTGGCGGTCGGTGTTGAGCCTGGCGAGTTGGGTCTCGATGGTCTGGAGAGAGCCGATCTCCTCTTCGAGGCCACCCTCTTGGATGGGGGTGCCTCGGGAGTCGATGAGGTCGCCCAGCATGGCGCAGAATGCCAGCGGCGAGTCGGCGTGGGCGTCGTTGATCGCGTTGACGGCGCGGACGACCTTGGGGATCGAGTCGCGGTAGTAGCGGTTGCCTCGCGGGTCGGCGTCGGCGTAGTGGATGTCGGTGAGGGTGGCCAGGCGGATCGCGGGGTCGGCGGGTCGGCGGGTCGGCGTTGTCCGGTGAGGGCTCGGCCGGCAAGGGTGCGGGCGACGGCCCGCGAGCTGGTGATGCCGGGGACAAGGGCGAGCGAGCCGGCGAGGAGGAGGGAGCGGCGGGAGGTGGGAGGAGTTTGCATCCGGGTGTTGTACCACGCGGCTGACCCTGCGGCAAAGGGCGCTCAAGAGGTGCGGCACACCCGGCGCGGGTTTCTGCTGCCCCTACACTCCCGTCATGCCCGACGAGAAGAAGCCCTACTACATCACGACACCGATTTACTACGTCAACGACCGCCCGCACATCGGGCACTGCTACACGACGACGGTCGCCGACGTCGCGGCGAGGTTTGCCCGGCTGCTCGGGCGGGACGTGTTCTTTCTGACCGGGACCGACGAGCACGCCGAGAAGGTGGTGACGACCGCGAGGGAGCACGGGCACTCGCCGCAGGAATGGGCGGATATCAACGCGGCCGAGTTTGTCAAGGCGTTCGACCTCATGTCGATCGACTACGACGACTTTATGCGCACCAGCGAAGAGCGGCACAAAGCCCGGGCGAGCGCCTACATCAAACAGCTCATGGACTCGGGGGATATTTATCTCGGCGATTACAAGGGTTGGTACGACCCATCGCAGGAGGAGTACCTCACCGAGACCGTCGCCAAGGAGAACGATTTCAAGAGCCCGGTCACCGGAAAGCCCCTGGAGGAGCGGGTCGAGAAGAACTACTTCTTTCGGCTGAGCAAGTACGAAGCACGGCTGCACGAGGCGCTGGCAAAAGGGGACGCGGGGGATGAGGGTGGCTATCGCATCCTTCCCGACGCCCGGCGGAACGAGGTGCTGGGTCGGCTCAAGCAGGGGTTGCATGACGTGCCGGTGAGCCGGGCGGTGAAGGAGGGGGACGCCGACTGGGGCATCCTGATGCCCGGCGATCCGACGCACCGGGTGTACGTGTGGATCGAGGCGTTGTGCAACTATCTCAGCGCGGTGGACAACACCGCTGCGCCGAGCACGGTGGATGCTGAGGGGGATCGCAGCAGGTACTGGCCGCCGGCGGTGCACGTGATGGCGAAGGACATTTTGTGGTTCCACGCGGTGGTGTGGCCGGCGATGCTGATGGCGATGGGGCGCGAGTTGCCGGGTGTCGTGTATGCGCACGCGTATTTCGTGGCTGAGGGTCGGAAGATGTCCAAGAGCCTGGGCAACTTTATCGAGATCGATCGGCTCGAGGCGTACAGCAACTGGGTGGTCGAGTCCGAGCGCAAGCAGGCGGAGAAGGAGGGGCGCGAGGCGCGGCCGATGGGGATCGACCCGGTGCGGTGGTATCTCGCGACGCAGGGGCCGCTGGGGGCGAACGATGCGGACTTTGCGCACGCGAAGTTTGTGGAGGTCTATAACGCGGACCTTGCAAATGGGATCGGGAACTGCGCGAGCCGGGTGGGGAACATGATCGAGAAGTACTTTGGCGGGGTGGTGCCGGACCCCGCTCTCGGCGACGATTTTGTCTGGAGACCAGACGGCGGTGAAGAACGAACGAAGGACTTCTGGCCGCAAAGTACAGGCGACTTTGTGCAACGTGCAACCACGATGTTCAGCGACTTCAGTCTCTACCAGTGCCTGCTTGCCGGGAGTGCGCTCGCCGGTACGGTTGACGGCTACATCAACGACACACGCCCGTTCTCGATGGCAAAGCAGATCGACGAAGCCGGGGTTCGAGAGCAGCTCGGTCATGTGCTCTACAACTGCGCTGAAGCCGTTCGCATCGCCTCCCTTCTCCTCTTCCCCGCGCTCCCCAACAAAATGGCCGAGCTCTGGCGGGCGTGGGACTGTTCGCCGTTGAGCGACCCGGCCGATCCCAACTCGGGCTTCAAGGCTTCGCTCGATGAGCTGGCAGGGTGGGGTGGCGCGTGGTCGCTCAAGCCCGGGCAGAAGATCATCAAGGGACCGGCGCTTTTCATGCGTGCCAGCGTGGACGAGGCCCACCCGGGAGCGTGATCGTTCGGCTCGAACATCGCGCGGCGTGCTGCCGATCTGGTAGGCTCTGGCTGCTTGAATGTCGTCCTCAGCCATCACGATCCGTTGGTCGCCCAGGCGGCCCGCGACTGCCTGCTCTCGCAGGGCATTCTCGCGGCGGTGGTCGACCACGCCGACGGGTGGGTCGGCATGGCGCGGACCTACGACGTGATGGTTTGCTACGGCGCGCAGCGGGCGGAGGCCAAAGAGCACCTCGCGCGGGGCGAGTGGCGGCTGCGGTTTAGGGGCGGAGAAGAGCCGACCGAAGACGAATCGCAGCCGAACCTTGCTGCGCTTGATCCCGGGATGGCTCCGGCGTGCCCGGCGTGCGGCGAGACGTTGCCTCTGGACGCGGGGGTCGAGAGTTGCCCGGCGTGCGGGGCGGTGGTCGATGTTGCTGAGCTGATCGTGCACCGCCACGGACCCGAGGCGCTCGAGGCGTGCTACGAGGAGAGCGATTCGCCGATCGAGGCGGCGGTGCTCGAACGGCTGATGCTGCTGTGCCCCAAGTGCGGCTATTCACTCGGCGGCTTGCCCCGGGCGGGGGTGTGCCCCGAGTGCGGGATGATGTACGACAAGACCGCGATCATGCGGGAGTTTCTGGGGGGGTGAGTGCGGGGGTGAGTGTGTGGGGTGAGCGCGAAGGGTTGGGCGCGGGTGGTCCCGCTACACTTGCCCGATGCCCCTGCTTGAAGCCCAGAACCTGCAGAAGAGTTACGCCGGCCGGATGGTGGTGGACGGGATGTCGCTGCATGTCGAGCGGGCGGAGATCGTGGGTTTGCTCGGGCGGAACGGTGCGGGCAAGACGACCAGCTTCCGCATGACGATCGGTATGATTGATGCCGACGCGGGGCGGGTGTTCTTTGACGGGCAGGACGTGACCGGCTTGCCGATGTACAAGCGGGCGCGGCTGGGGATGGGCTACCTGAGTCAGGAGCCGAGCGTCTTCCAGAAGCTGACGTGCGAGCAGAACCTGCTGGCGATTCTCGAGACGCTGCCCCTGGGGCGGAAAGAACGCAAAGCCAGGGCTGCCGAGCTTCTCGAAAGGTTTGCGCTCACGCACAAAGCCAGGCACGCGGCCCGGACCTGCTCGGGTGGTGAGCGTCGCAAGCTGGAGATCGCGCGGGCGCTGGTGACCGAGCCGAGGCTGATCCTGATGGACGAGCCCTTCAGCGGCGTGGACCCGATCGCGGTCGAAGACCTGCAAAAAGAAATCCGGTCGCTGGCGTCGCAGGGGATCGCGTTTCTGATTACGGATCACAACGTGCAGCAGACGCTGCGGGTGTGCGACCGGGCGTACATCATCGACTCGGGCAAGAAGTTTGCGGAGGGCCCGCCCCGCGAGCTGATTAATGACGAGATGGTGCGAAGGGTGTATCTCGGATCGCTGTTCCGGGGGGATGAGTTTGATGAGGTGCCCCCCCCGGGGGGGAAGAGCGCAGAGAAGGCCAGCCAAGTGCGAGGCTAAGTGCGAGGCGCGCCATTCATCAGATCATTTTCA
Organism: uncultured Phycisphaeraceae bacterium; assembly: GCA_964394895.1. Taxonomy (GTDB): domain Bacteria; phylum Planctomycetota; class Phycisphaerae; order Phycisphaerales; family UBA1924; genus PNC22. The sequence continues at coordinate 59,082 of CAYMZJ010000004.1, forward strand.
CGCGCTGGCTGGGTTCTCAAAGGCGATATTGCCCGGGTGAATGTCGGTCATGTGGATGCCCAGCCGTTGCAAGCTGGAGAGGATCGCGGCGATCTTTGGCAATCTCTCTTCTCCGAACATCTCACGCCTGTGCTCGGCTTCATCGTCCATGACGTGTTGGGGGAACTCCACCCGTTCCCGATCGAGGCGGACAGAAGCGAAATCAAGAACAAACGGTGGCTGCACGATTGACATCTCTATCGCGTGCAACTCGACATCCGATTCGAGAAGTTGGGGCACGCGGTGACCGCAGAGGTTGATCACGTGGTGTTGCCGCAGTCGCAGGTACGCGGCAAGCTCACGGCAAAAGAGCTTTTTCTGCTTGAATACCTTGAGAGCGGTGCGCGCATTTGTGTTCCAGACGGTACCATCCTTTCCGGAGCCGAGCAGACCATCCAGCCGAATGTCATAGCGGTCGGCGTATCGAGTGGCGCGCAGATCGATTTCAGAAAGTTTGCTCATGCACACGATTCCCACATCACCCAAGAGTACCGGCTATTCGGCAACTGTTCGACTCACGCTCCGGATTGGTGATCGGCGGTTCGAGCTTGCCCAGGTCGGTCCGACGTGGGTGCTCTTCGACAAACCGGTCGTGTTGCCGTCCGGATCGGCGGTGCTGGAGATCGAGATTGATGGCCGGTACAGTCTGACCGAGATCGAGTTCGAAGAGACCGAGATGCCGTCGAGTCGGTATTCGTACTTTCTCATGCCGTGACGCTGCATGCTTGATGAGGTGCCGGGGGGCTGCAGCGGGGGCGTTGGCATCGGTGCGTGCGGATTCCTGACGCTCCATGGAACATGCAACCAACGTACAAGGTTGTACGCTCTGGTATGTCCGATGCACACGCTTTGACGATCGGCCAGCTCGCGAGGGCGGCCGGGGTGCCGACCTCTTCGGTCCGCTACTACGAGCGGCGGGGGCTGCTCGTGCCTGACGCCCGGACCGGCTCTGGATATCGGCAGTACTCGGCGGAATCTCTCGAACGCCTTCGGTTTATCCGGGCAGCCAAGGCTGCGGGCTTTACGCTCGCCAACATCGAGGCGTTGCTGGAGGCGGCAGAGGGAGCGGGGGATGCGGCCCGCAACGAGGTGCAGCAACTCATCCAGGCCCGTCTTGCCGATGTCGCCGAGCGGATCGAAACGCTCCAGCAGGCCAGAACCACACTCACGCGATGGCTCGATACCTGCCGGGAGAGATCGTGCAGCGGGGGGTGTGCGGTGCTCGAAGGGCTCGCGGAACCCGAGGCGTGATTCTTCGGAAAAAACATAAGATTTGTCTTGACCCGTCACGTAGGTGCACAGGCGATACTGCACAACAGAAGGCGCAGCTGCGGAGGGTCTGGGTGTGTCGCCCGGTTTCTCCGCACCACAAACCGAAAGGCCTAACCCCATGTTGACTCGACGCCAGGCGGTGATTTCTTCGTTCCTCGTTCTTTCAGCCGGGAGTATCGGTGCGGCGGCCGCCCGTTTCCTCGCCAGTGAGCCGAGCGCCGAGCGGGCGGATTGTCCCGGCAAGATCACCTGCCCGCTTACCGGTGAGCAGGTCTGCAAGGACCAGTGCCCGCTCGGGGCTGAGGGGGTGACCGAGGCGGCAAGCGGGACGGTGAGCGACGCAACAGCGCAAGCCGGGGTGCCCTCGTGCTGTGCAAAGGATGGGTGAAGCGGGGATGGGTGAGGCAGGAAGGAGCGAGGGCTCCTCGGCGGGGGCTCCTCGCTTGCGCTTCGGGCTCTGTTTTGCTCCCTCCCTCGCGCCTCGTGGGGGAGGGCTGGGGAGGGGGTGCTTTGAGGTTCGGGTGCAGAGGCTCCTCGCTTGCGCTTCGGGCTCTGTATTCGGGCGGGCTTGCCCTTTGGGGTCTGGCTCTTTAGGCTTGGGGCATGGGCCGTGTCTTTGTATCCATCTTGCTTGTCTTGTGCTGCGTCGGCTGCGTTGAGCGGCGGATCGAGATCACCAGCGAGCCGCCGGGGGCGCTGGTGTGGGTGAACGATCAGCAGGTGGGGCGGACACCGACGCAGGCGTCGTTTCTCTATCACGGCGTGTACGACGTGAGGCTGCGGCTGGATGGGTTTGAGCCGCTCGTGACCGAAGCAGAGGCGTCCCCGCCGATCTACGAGCACGCGCCGCTCGATCTCTTCGCCGAGATGCTGCCGATGCAGATCGAGAACGTGCAGCGGTGGCACTTTGTGCTCGAGCCTTCGCTTGAATCGACACTCTCGCGCGATGCACTCGAAGCGGGGTTGCTCGAACGCGCGGGGGTGATGCGCAGCGAGCTTGAGGCGGTGCCGATGGTGGAGACAGCCGAGGACGAGGCGGGCGATTTTGAGTAGCGCGGTGAAGGTTGTCTTGTGTGCCACGGCTCTGTAAGCCGTGCGCACGGCGGAACTGGCACCGTGGTACACAGTGCTTTGCAGAATCATGCTTCTCGAACATCTTGCCCCATCGTGTTTCTTCGGATCGCTCGGGTACAGTCGCCCCCTCGCTCGCGCGAGGGGCTCTGCAACACAAGCCTGGATGCTCCTGGTCCCCGTGGCGTCTCTTCAATAGAGCCCCTCGCGCGAGCGAGGGGACAACGCAACCATCAGGACACAGAGGCATGTGCTGCAAAATGCTCGAATGCGGGCTGGAAAGCCCGCTCTCCGGTGGTGGTGGGCTGGATATTTCGCCCCACGGTTGTTCAGAGGCTTCGGATGTTGGTGGTTCAGCGGCTGATCGAGCCGGCGCGGGGGGCGATGGTGAAGTCGTTGTTGGGCAGGGCACCAAAGCGGACCCAGCGCACCGAGCCGTCGAAGGCAGCCATGTTGCCTGACGAGGAATCCCGGTCGTGCCAGCGGGCGTCGAAGGCGTACTGCGAGGAGTCGGGGTCCTGGATCGCGTAGTACCAGAGGGGATCGCCCACCAGCAGCAGGCGGCTGGGCTGGGCGGTGATCTCGGCAACCTTGAGCGGGCGGCGGAGTGCGTCGATGCCGGCGGTGGTCGAGTTGAGCAGGAACATGTTGGCGCGGTAGCTGGTGCCGAAGGTCTGATAGCAGGTCTCGCCGTCGGGCAGGACGCTCTCGAGCGGGCGGCCGCGTTCGGTGATGCCGAAGTCGGCCGCGTCGCGGAAGATGCCGAGCGCGAGGTTGCCATGGATCGCTTGGTTGGAGTCGAGGTACGTATTGATAGGACGGGCATCGTCGGCGACGGCGTCGTTGTCAGGGCCGACAAAGCGGACGCCGCCGTAGGCCCAGTCAGGCTCGGTGGTGTGCTGGGGGAGCTGCTCGGTGTCGTTCATATACGCCTGCCAGGCAAAGCCGATCTGCCTGAGGTTGCTCGAGCAGGCGGCACGGTGGGCGAGGCGTTGGGCTTGGGAGAGCACCGGCAGGAGCAACGCGACCAGGAGCGCAACGATCACCAGGCTGACGAGCAGCTCGAGCAACGAGAAGCCGCGATGGCGATGGGGGGTACGCATGGTCGTGAGGGGGCTCGCGTCGGGTGTCGCCGATGGCTGCTGGGATGATATCAAGTTTGGGTGTCGGGCGGAAGTGTTGTGTGCAAATCAGGACTTGGTCGACGCAACCGCCGCGACCGCGATGGGCAGGAGGATGAGCACCGGGAGGAAGACGCCGATTGCTGGCGAAATGCCCGGGATGGGTGCTGAGGAGCCCAGCACGCCACCCATGAGGGCGATGATCGCGACCGGGGCGCAGCGGAGCGCACGGAGGATGGGGTTGCCCGGTGTCTTTTGCAGGAAGAACGGCAGGGTGATAACCAGCGAGAGCAGATTGGCGACCATGACCGAGATCCGCCCCCAGCGGATGCGTTCGAGGCGGTCGCGGTCGGCTTTAGAGCGGGGGGAGTCGGGGTCGAGGCTCTCGACGGCGCGGAGCATTTCGCCCAGCTGCCTCCAGGAGAGGCTCTGGCTGTAGCCTTGGAACCGGCGGACACGGAGCTGGGTGGGGTCGAGATTGGTGGCAATATGGGTGATTTGATGGGTGGGTTGGCGTGTTGTGGCGATGGGCTCGGCGAGGCCGTTCTCGAGGTTCCACCCGTCGCCGGCCCAAGTGGCGTGGTCGGCGGTGTAGATCATGGTCGGGCGACCCTGGGCGTCGCGCTCCCAGACCGTGATGTCGGCGAGCGTGCCGGCGTCGGCGTCGAAAGAGCGGGCGTACCACACCCTGCCCAGCCCGTCGCGGGTGAGGGGGACGTTCGCTTCGCCGAGCTGGTGGGTGCCGGCTTCTCCCTGGTCGCGGGTGAGCAGCGGCGCCAGGTGCGGCAGGACAAACTCCTGATTCAACGCCTGCACACCGGTGAGCCCAAGCGCAACGACGAGGATGGGTGCAGCGGCCCGGAAGAGGCTCTGCCCGCTGGCGAGCATGGCGATCAGCTCGCGATGGCGGACGAGCTGTGTGACGGTGAACCCCATCGCCCCGGCCATGATGAGCCCGAGAACAAAGCTGAAGAGCTGGAGCAGCCGCGGCCACCACAGGTCGGCGACCAGCAGCACAGTGATGACACCTGTGCGGAGTGTGGAGGGCTCCTGCCCCTGTTCGTTGGCGATTTCCTGGGCGCGACCCACAAACCGGTCGACGTTGAGGGCAAAGTCGATCGTGACGACAAAGCAGGCGAGAATGACCATCAGCGCGATGACGTTGGTCAGGTAGAGCTTGGCGATGTAGCGGTCGAGCGTCTTCAAGCGGCTGATTCCCTCGTCGCGTTGTGCGGGGGTGGTTCGGAGATGGTAAGTCCCAGCGCCCGGCGGAGCAGGAGCACGAGGATACCCGCGAGCACAAACCCCGCAAAGACGTCGGTGGCGAAGTGGGCACCGGTGAGCAGGCGGCTGATGCCGCAGCCGAGCGCGAGGGGGATCGCGATGATGCCGAGCCTTGGAAAGAGCAGGGTCAGGGCGATCGCTCCCCCGGCGGCGGTCGCGGCGTGGGAGCTGGGCAGGCCGAGGTTTGAGCCGTCGAGAAACCCGGTGAAGAGCCCGCGGAAGTGGTACCCCTGATAGACCAGCGCGTCTGCGCCGCTTTCGAGGGTCTGGATGGTCGCGGGGCGTTCGCGGGCGATGATGAGCTTGGCAAGCTCGGCCCCGAGCCCGCCGGCCGCGGCCGAGAGAGTGATGAAGAGGCCGCGGCTCCACACGGCGCGCGCGCGGGGGAGGTGTGCGCGGGCGCGGACAACGTCGAGTGCGAGCACTGCTGTGGCGATCGCGAGCCAGGTCCAGAGCGAGCCGGTGTGGCGGAGGATGAGGTACCACCACGAGCTGTCGAGGCGTTCGCGCGAGGCGAGGGTGGGGTCGATCGCGTGGTAGATGGGTTCGTCGAGAAAGGTGAGCAACACAAAGCCGGCGATGAATGCGATTGTGCCGAACACCAGGATGCGGATCGGGCACTTCATGGATGCGTTCCCGATCGCCGAGCCCGAAGCGCAAACTGAGCCCGAAGCGCGAGCGAGGAGTCGTCGCTGCCGATGCTGGAAGGCACCCCCTCCCCAGCCCTCCCCCGCGGGGCGCGGGGGAGGGAGCAGAACAGAGCCCGAAGCGCAAACTGAGCCCGAAGCGCGAGCGAGGAGTCGTCGCTGCCGATGCTGGAAGGCACCCCCTCCCCAGCCCTCCCCCGCGGGGCGCGGGGGAGGGAGCAGGACAGAGCCCTTTGCGCAAGCGAGGGGTCGGCCGGTCGGGTTTCCGGGAATCCCTGATAGTTGTACCCGAGGTAGATGAGCCGACCTTTTTTGTGCTCGTCCCGGAGTTGGCCGATCTCGACGACGCGCTCGAAGGCGGGGACCCACTGCTCGAAGCGGCCGCCGACGAGGAGGGCGGGTCGGCCGGCGAGGCGGGCGTGGGTCTCTGGATTGGCGAGGTTGGTCTCGGCCCAGAGGTCGTACTGTTTTTTGGGGCCGTCCATGTAGGCCCCGGCGCAGTAGACGGTTGGTTGGCCGGGGAGGTAGTAGGCGAGCTGGCTGGTGCGGCCGTAGTGCTGGGCCATGACGAATGGCTCGAGCCCGGTCTCGGTGCGCAGGTCGGTGAGGATGCGGGCGGCGTCGGCTGCGCGCACGTCGGCGAACATGAGTCGGCCTTGGGGGACCAGCGGGCCGATGATCGGCAGGCGGACGAGCCAGTCGGCGCGGGCAAAGCCGAGCGCGACGATGATGCCCAGGCCGACGGTCCAGCGCCACATCATCACGCGGTGCATGTGGGGGCGGACGCCGGGGGAGCCGTTGTCGCGCCACGCGGCGACGCGGCGGCGGTATTCGGGGAAGACGCGGACCAGGCCGATCGCGCCGAGCGGGGCGGCACTGACCCAGGCAGCCAGCGGCCAGTTGCCCTCGGGCTCGGCGATGAGGGAGACGAGGAAGTAGAAGCCGAGGATGGGCAGGCCGCAGCAGGCGAGGAACCGGGCGGCGTGCCAGGTGTCGGGGTGCTCGTTTCGTTCGCGGCGTGCGCAGATGAAGGAGTAGACAGCCAGCAGGATGGCGGGCCCGGCGAGCCCGAGCTGGATGCCGAGGAGTTCGAGTGTCCAGAGCGGGGTCCAGCTTTCGCCGGGGGTGGGGGCGATGTCGCCGCCTTTGACGCCGAGGTGGCCGAGGAGGTGCTGGACGGTGATCCAGTCGTGCTGGATGTTCCAGAGGATGACGGGGAGAAGGCCGAGCGAGGCGATGGCGATGGCGAGAAGGGGGCCGGTGAGGGCGCGTCTGCGGAAGAGAGCCCTGAGCGTCAGCGACGGGTATTTTTGGCGGCGGGGTGAATCAGAAGACAACCCGGCGCTGACGCTTAGGGCTCCGTCCTGCTCCCTCCCCCGCGCCCCGTGGGGGAGGGTTGGGGAGGGGGTGTCTTGCAGGTCGGGTACGGAGGCTCCTCGCTTGCGCTTCGGGCTCGGTTGTGGTCCGGCGCTGACGCTTGGGGCTCTTGTGTCGCGGCGGGCGAGCCACGCGGCGAGTGCGAGGCCGGGCAGGAGCAGAAGGATGGTGTACTTGAACGTGAATCCCAGCGCGAGCGCCAAGCCGAGGGCCGCCCATGCGCGGGGTGCGTTGGTGTTGAGCGCGCGCCATGCAGCCCAGCAGGCAGCCGCCCAACTGGCGAGGTAGGGGCCGTCGATGGTGATGATGATGCCGAGCACCCAGAAGGCGGGCATGGCGAGGTAGATGGTCGCGGCGTAGAGGCCGGCGTTGTTTCGCGGGCTGGAAAGCCCGCCCTCCTGTTGTGTTGGGCTGGGACGTCCGCGTTCCTGTTGTGCCGGGCTGGAACGCCCGCTGTCGGGGTGGTTGCAGATATCGCGGGCAAGGCCGGCGACGCAGAAGGCCCCGATCGCGCTGGAAACAACCGCGGGCAGGCGGATCGCCCATTCGCTGGTGCCGAACAGTTCGGTCGCGGCCCGAATGACCCAGGCGATGCCCGGTCCCTTCGAGTAGTAGGAGAGTTCGAGCCGGCGCGACCATTCCCAGTAGTGGGCTTCGTCCTCGATGAGGGTGTATGGGGAAAACCACGCGAGATAGGCGAGCCGCGCAAGGGTGACCAGGACAATGAGGGCAAGGCCGGACGCCCAGAGCGAACGGGTGCTGCGCGGTTGTGCAGCCGGTTGGGGGCGTTCGGGATCGGGGCTGGGCACGGTCAGTGTTTCCTGATCGAGAGGAACGTGCCGAAGGTGAACGCCGCGAGCCCGGCGACGCCCGCCCAGAGCAGGAGCAGGCCGATGTCGCCGGATTTGTGGGTGAGTTGTTGGCCGCTCATGATGGTGATGATCGAGGCAAGTGCGGGGAAGAAGCTCCAGAGGTAGACGTGGAGCGGCTGGGCGTCACGGAGTTTGATCGCCATGACCGCGCCGGTGATGACCATGATAAGGCACGCCGAGGCGAGCGCCCAGCGTTCATTTTGCTTGGAGGTGATCTCACGTTGGAGCTTGTCGATTTCGTTGCGGAGACGGTGGGTCGGGCGGGCCATGACTGTGTCGGGGTTGGTGTCTCGGTTGACACGGGGCTCGGCGATCGCGAGGAGTTGGTGTGCGTCCATCGCGGTGTATTCGCTGAGTGGGTCGTAGGAGAGCCGCAGGCCGTGGATAGCAAACAGCTCGCGGGCGCTCCCGGGCTGGGCGTCGATATCGGAGCCGATTTCGGTGCCCGAGTTCTGCACGCGGGCATCGCGGAGTTCGAGGTTGATGGTCAGCTCGCGGCCTTCGCCTTGCCCGGCGATGGAGGCCCGGAAAGTCGCGGCTTTGGCGCTGATACGGGTGATTCCTGCGCCGCCGGGGGTGCCTTGGTCGTCGTTGCGCCACCATTCGATGTCGATGGTTTGCGTGCCGGGAAGGGGCGCGACGACCCAGACCTCGGCGTTCCCGTCCCAGCGGATGCTGCTGGCGCGGATGACGAACTGTTCGTCGGCTCGGGTCTTGAGGTTGGTTTTACCGCTGGCGCGGAGGTCGGCGAGCATGGCGCCGGTGGTGGCGCGTCGGGCGAGGTAGTAAGCAAGCTCGGTGCTTTTGGTTTTGACAAAGTCCATGCGGTCGGGGTGGTTGCGGAGGTCGCGGAGTTCGCCCCAGGTGAGGAACTTGGGGTCGTCCTTGAAGGCGTCGGGGATGGGCAGCGCGATGGTGGGGAGCTGCTCGAACCAGCCCGAGTCGCCGTTTTCTTTGGTGCCGAAACCTTCGCTGACGATGATGGACGCGACGCGCTGGCTGCGGCCGTCGGCTGTGGAGGAGGGGATGACGTAGACCTCGGCTTTGGAGGTGACGAGGCTGTTTTTGATACGGCCTTCACTGTCGGTATCGACAAAGACCACGCTGCGGAGCTCGAGTGCGTTGGCGATGCCTTGCTCACGAAGTGCGGCGAGCTGGTCGGCGGTGGGGACGAGCACGTCGTCGGCGGCGACCATGAGCCCGTTCTGCTCGATGGCGTGTCCGCGTTCGATCGAGCTGACCATGAGCTTGGTGAGGTCTTGGGCGATGAGCCGTTCCATGGACTGGAGGAAGCGGGGGATTATGTACTCGTTGAGCGCAGCCAGCGAGATGAAGAGGGCGGCGCCGGTCGCGAGTGCCGGCATCAGCAGCGAGCGGTGGGCGATCCCCCCAGCATGAGCCGCGAGCAGCTCGTTGTCCTGGGCCATGCGGTGGTAGGCGAGGGTGGCTGCAAACCCGGCACTGAACGGCAGGGCGTAGGCGAGCATCGGGGGCACCGCGAGGACCATGAACTTGATGGCTTCGACCGGTCCGAGCTTGCCGTCGGCGAGGGGCTTGACCGCTGCGGCAAACGCGATGACGGTGACGAGCACCGCGACAGTGAGCAACAACAGCCGCCAGAGATCGGCGGCGACGTACTTCCAGAGTGTGACCGGGGCGCGGCGGGTCATGGGGGGATGATAGAGGCATCCCGTGAACGACACGATCCACCCGCGGCGGGGTGGATCGTGGGTGCGGTCTGGTTGTCATCGGCGGATCCCGGGAGGGATTGCTGCGGGTGTGTTTCTACGCCGCGATCCCGCGGACTTTCCCGGCGACGCCGTCGAGGGTGAGGTAGAAGAAGTCTTTGCTGATGGGGTAGGGGAGGCGGTCGTAGTCTTGTTCGACGCGCTCGGAGACCCTCTGGAGGAACTCGTTTGGGGTGTCGGAGATCGCGACGAACATGTCGCGGGCGGGGGTGGCGACGAAGAAGTTGCCGTTGAGCTGGGGGGCGAGTTTGCGGTAGAGGCTGGGGAGCAGGAGCCTGGCGGCGTCGTACCCGTCCTGTTCGCTGATGATCGCGGCGCGGCCGCCCTCTTTGCTCTCGACAAACTGGATCTCGAGCTCGGGCGTGTAGTTGTTGAGATTCTCGAGGGCGAACTCTTCGACTTCCTCGATCTCGACGTTCCAGCGGAGGAGCTGCTCGGTGGTGATGCTGACGGTCATCTGTGGCAGGTCGGTGACGAAGACGACGACCGTGTCGTTGACGAACGGCACATGGGCGACCATTTGTTCGTCGAGGTGTTCGAAGATGCTGACCGGCTGGATGCGGGGCATGATGCGGGGGCGTGCGAAATCGAGGTCCATGGTAGAAACCGATTCGGCTTCGGGGGCAAAGAGTTGCCCGAGATAGTGGCGAATGATCTCCGAGCCTCGGTCGGGTTCGGTGAGGACCATCCGCAGCACGTTTTGCAGGTCGAGACGGCGGCCGTTGACGAGAAGTTCGCTTGGCCCGGTAAGCTCGATCTGGCACTCGGGCTTGATATCGCGGAGCATCTCGGCGACGTGCTGGGCAAAGGCTTCGGGCTCATGTGGCATATTGGTCATAACGGCTCCCTCCTGGTCACACGGATTGATCCCTCCGCAGCCGTCGGCAAGAGTGCCGAGTCGTGCGAGGGGGAACGGCTGTGGCCGCGGAGGCAGACATCGTCATCTTCCGATCGAGTATGCACCGAGTTGGCGGGCTCTGCCAGCCATCTGCCGGAACAGTCGGCACGGCCGGTGTTGAGCGCAGAGCCGGTCAGCGAACCGGTGCGGGTTGGCGCGGCTGATCGGCGCGGGTGTGGGAGGGTGGTGCGGAGTGGGTGTGCAGCCCGGGCTGTCGTGGTGGTGATCGGGCGTGATCGGGCGCGGATACGCGGGGTTCCCGGACGCGCCGGGCGCTCGCGTCTACGCTGTGGGCGTATGTCCGATCATCCTGCCGAGTGCGAGCACCGATTACCGACCGATACCGCCGACGGGCTGTTGCTGATTATCAGCGGCCCCAGCGGGGTCGGGAAAACAACGATCACCCGGGGTGTCGAGCGGTCGATTGCTGACAGCGTGTTCAGCGTCTCGGTGACAACCCGCGCCCAGACCGAAGCGGACGTCGAGGGCGTGGACTACCACTTTGCGACCGAGGCCGAGTTTGACAGCCTTCTCGAAGGTGACGAGCTGTTGGAATGGGCGAGTGTCTTCGGCAAGCGTTACGGGACGCCCCGGGAGTGGGTGCTCGAGCAGCTCCGGCGGGGGCGGCTGGTGATTGTCGAGATCGACGTGGAGGGGGCAAAGCAGGTCAAGACAAAGCTGCCCGAGGCGTTCGCGGTCTTTGTGTTGCCGCCGAGCGAGGAGGTGCTGTTGCAGCGGCTCCAGAGCCGCAAGCGCGAGAGCGAAGAGGCGATCCAACGGCGGTTTGCCGAGGCCAAACGGGAGATCGCGACCGCCCGAGAGAGCGGTGTTTATGATTTGTTCGTTGTGAACGACGATCTGGAACGGGCGATCGGGACAGCGGTGGAGGCTGTGCGGAGCCGTCGTGCGGGTGGGGCGGCGGCAGAATGAGAAACTGGGGTGTAAATCCTGGAAATACGGGTGACTTGGGTAAGCAGTTCTGCTAATCTGGGTGGCAACCCGGGAGGGAGCCCGGACGTATCGGACGTGGGGCCGCGGCGTACAGGCAGCCGGTGGGATTGCGGGCTGTTGCGGCTGGTGTGGGGTGACGGAGGTTCTGCGATGCACAATCTTGCATTGGCGGCGGCGGCGGGTCTCTTTCTTGGTGGCATGTCTGCTGCTGCGACGGCGCAGGGGGATGTGGTCTTCGACTTTGAGTCGTTTGAAGGAAACCCGGACAACCGAGCGGGTGATTACACGACGCTCAGTGTCGAGGCTGGTGGGGTGGCGGCACTGATTTACAGGACCAGCCTCGAGCGGTTCACCGTGTGGGACTCGGGCGGGCAGGACGTGCCCGAGTCTTGGGGGCGCAAGCACCTCTCGCCGGTGTTCAACTTTGTGATCGACGACTATCTCGTGATGAGCTTTGTCGAGCCGATGAGCGAGGTGACGATCGAGTTCGGGGATTATGGCGAAGACCGCGACCTCGTGGAAATCTATGCCTACGACCAGGAGCATTTGGAGGGCGATCAGATCGGGTATGCCTCGGCGGAGATGGGCGACAACGACATGCGCTGGGACGGCTCGACCCGGCTGACCTTTACCGCCGAGCCGGGCGAAGAGATCTGGTCGATCAAGTTTCGAGGCGGCGAAGACCCGTTCCTGCAGAGTACGTTCATCGACAACATCGCGGTAAGGGTCATCCCCACGCCCGGTACGCTCGCGGTGCTCGGGCTCGCGTGTGCGATGGGGGCGGGGCGGTTGCGGCGGCGTGATGGTACTGGACAACTCCGAGCCCGCGAAGAACAGGCATGACAAAAGAGGCGCTCTTGCGCCTTGCGCTGTTGTATCTCATTGGACCGTTTGGGTGCAGTTGTCCCCTCGCTCGCGCGAGGGGCTCTGCAAAGCAAACATAGAGCCCCTTGCGCGAGCGAGGGGGCAAGGCAGCAAAGCAAACATAGAGCCCCTCGCGCGAGCGAGGGGACAAGGCAACGCCGCAAAGTACGAAAGAGGTAGAGACCAACGTTTCAGATATCCGGGAAGCACGGTCTTCACACGATGCGCAATAAGCACCACAAGCCCCGGTGGGGGCCTGCGGCGTTGGTCTGCGTGTGGTTCCGATGCCGAATCAGGCCTGCTGGGGGACCGCGACTTTGGGGAAGTCGATGTCGGTCTGGGCGACGTGGTTGATGAAGTTGGTGTAGATGTTGAGCGAGATCACGGCGACGATTTCCATGACCTGGCCGTCGTCAAAGCCGGCGGCTTTGAAGGCCTCGATGTCCTCGTCGCTGACCCAGCCGCGTTTTTGGACCATGGTGCGGGCGAAGCGGACGGCGGCTGCGGCTTTGGGGTCGGTGGGCTGGCCATCGAGAGCGAGGGCAAGCTCTTCCTCGGGGACGCCAGCACCTTTGCCGATCGCGGTGTGGGCGGCGGCGCAGTACTCGCATGAGCTGGTGCCGGCGACCGCCAGGGCGATCTGCTCGCGGAGCCCGGCCGGGAAGGTGCCGTTGCCCAGGGCGCCACTGAAGTTGAGATAGCTCTCGAGGGCAGCCGGGCTGTTCGCCATGGTGGTGAGAATGTTGGGGGTGCCGCCGAGCTTCTGCTTGACGACGTCGAGCAGTTCTTTGGCTTTGCCTTGGGCGTGTTCGTGCTTGAGGGGGTGGATGCGAGGCATGGTGAATCTCCTGCTTCTCGGGGTTGTCTGTTGGTCGGCTGGGTCATCCGTTCGGCCCGGCTTTGCAGAATCAATAGCTAGACCAGTCTGTCTATTCCATGATGGTGTCGATTTATTCTGGGAATCCCGGCTGGTTTTATCGGACAGTTGTGCTGGGTGGAATGTTCTGTATACTCTTGATGTCAAACCGTAATGAGGTGGTTCATGAGTGAAGTGCAGAATACACCCCGATCGGGCGGAGCGGGGAACGTTGCAAAGCCCGGGGCCCGGGAGCGGCTGATCGAGGCGGCGATGGACCTGTTTTGCCGGGTGGGGATTCGGGCTGCGGGGATTGACCGGATTCTCGCGGAAGCCGGCGTCGCGAAGATGAGTTTGTACAAGCACTTTCGGGGCAAGGACGAGTTGATTGTCGCGGCGCTCGAGCGCAAGGACGAGCTGTTCCGCGAGACATTTCTGGCGATGGTCGGGTCGAGGCAGGGGCCGAGGGCGCGGCTGCTGGGCGTGTTTGATGCGCTGGAGAAGTGGTTTGAGCGGCCGGACTTTCGGGGGTGTTTGTTTCTGAATGCCGCTGCGGAACTGACCGAGACGGGGTGTGCCGGTCGGGAGGCGATCGCGGCCCACAAGGCGTGGGTGCTGGGGCAGCTTTGTGAGTTGTCGGCTGCGGCGGGGGTGTCCGATGCCGAGGGGTTTGCTGCGCAGTTGATGCTGCTCTTTGAGGGGGCGATCGCGCGGGCGTATGTGACGGGGGAGGCGGGGGTGGCGCGGGACGCGAAAGCTGCGGCTGAGGTGTTGCTGGACCGCGCGTTGTCGGCGTGATCGGATGGGGGCCGGCTTCTCGGACCCGGGCCGATTCACAGCAAAAACGGCAAAAATGGCGTTGTTCAGGTGTTCTGTGTCGTGATCCTGCGAATGGGCCGGTACGCTGGCTGAACGCCCATTTGGTATGGGTAGGACCAGTTTCTCGGCGGGTAGAGGAGTTTTTCATGCAGGTGAAGAGAAAGCTTTGGTGTTCGGTGTTGGCGGTGGGGTGTGTCGTGGCGGGTGCTGCGGCACAGCAGGACAGGCCGCTGCCGGACCCGGTGGATTCGATCGAGGGCATCTCGCCGCGGCTTGCGGTGCCGGTGTTTCAGTTGCCGGACATCGACTGGGATGTTGTGGCGCAGCTCGAAGCGGAGGACGCGGCGGCGGGTCTCGCGCCGCGGTACGCGGTGCCGATCGAGGTGGATATTTCGCCCGACACCCACGGCGTGTGGGAGCAGGTTTCCGAGAGCATGATCGCGTGGCGGCTGCGGGTGAAGAGCGAGAACGCGTTGTCGTTGAACTTTGCGTTTGACAGCTATTCGATGCCCGAGGCGAGCCGGTTGTTTGTGTACGAGACGATGGGTGACGAGGCGATCCGGCCGTTCACCGCGCGGGACAACGCGGCACACAACGAGCTGTGGACGCCGCCGACGGTGGGCAACGATGTGATTCTTGAACTTGTGCTCCCGATCAAGGCGGTCGAAGAGCTTGAGCTGCACCTGGGTGTGATCAACATGGGGTACCGCGGGTTCGGCGAGGTCTTTGGCGGCCGGTCGGGCGCGTGCAACGTGGATGTGGTGTGTCCTGAGGGCGACGGGTGGCGCGGCGAGATCGCGTCGGTCGCGGTGATCTCGACGGGCGGCTCGCGATTCTGCACGGGCTTTATGGTGAACAATACTGCGCAGGATGAGACGCCGTACTTTATGACGGCGGAGCATTGCGGCATCAGGTCGAGCAACGCGGCGTCGTTGGTGGTGTTCTGGAACTACGAGACGAGCGAGTGCGACGGCACGCCGGATGGGTCGCTGGACGATTTCCAGACCGGTTCGTTTTACCGTTCGAGCCGGGTGGCGAGCGACTTCACGCTTGTCGAGCTCGATGAGGCACCCGACCCGGCGTGGGAAGTGTCCTTTGCTGGCTGGGACGCGACGGGGGTTGATACTCCCGGTGCGATCGCGATCCACCACCCCGCGGTCGACGAGAAACGGATCAGTTTCGAGTTCGATCCCACCGTCACAACAAGTTATCTCGGCAACTCGGTGCCCGGCGACGGGACGCACGTGCGCGTGCTCGATTGGGACATCGGGACGACCGAGCCCGGGTCGTCGGGTTCGCCGCTGTTTGATGAGAATCATCGCGTGATCGGGCAGTTGCACGGCGGGTACGCGGCGTGCGGCAACGACCTGGCCGACTGGTACGGGCGGTTCAGCGTTTCGTGGAACGGGAGCTCGTCGAGCAACCGATTGCGCGACTGGCTCGATCCGATCAACTCGGGCGCGACAACCGTTGACACGCTGTGGCCGTCGGATTCGGGGCTGCGTGTGAGCCCGGGCGGGACGTTTGTCGCCGAGGGGCCGCAGGGCGGGCCGTTTGTGCCGGAGGCGCAGGTTTACACGCTGAGCAACTCGAGTGATTTCTCGATCGGGTACATGGTGAGCACGGCGGCGGGCTGGCTCGATGTTTCCAATGGCGTCGGGACGATCATTGCGGGCGGTTCTGCGTTCGTGACGGTGTCCATCAACGGCACGGCCGACGGGTTTGCCAACGGCGGGTACGCGGCGACGATCGACTTTGCCAACACCACCGACGGCGATGGTGATACCAGCCGCGGGGCGCAGCTGTTTGTGGGTGTTCCCGAGCCGGTCTACGGCTGGAACATGGACACGGACCCGGGCTGGAGTACCGAGGCGCAGTGGGCGTTTGGTTCGCCGACCGGCGGCGGCGGTGAGTACGGCAATCGTGACCCGACATCGGGCGCGACCGGCAACAACGTCATGGGGTACAACCTCAACGGCGACTACACCAACAACATGCCCGAACGCGACATGACCACGATGGCGATTGATTGCTCGGGCCTTTCGCGCACCAGCCTGCGGTTCCAGCGCTACCTCAACGTCGAGCAGCCGGCGTACGACCGTGCGTACATCCGAGTCTCGACCGACGGCTCGACGTGGAACGAGATCTGGGCCAACGGTGGCGAGATCACCGACAACTCGTGGCGGCCCGTCGAGTACGACATCTCCGCGTTTGCCGACGGCGAGGCAACGGTCTACGTCCGTTGGACGCAGGGCACGACCGACAGCTCGTGGCTGTTCTCGGGATGGAATATCGACGACGTCGAGATCTGGGGCGTTGTGGCCGACGACGGCTGCGCGGCTGACTTCAACGGCGACGGTGATGTCAACACCATCGACGTGCTCGACTTCCTCAACGCCTGGGTTGCGGGCGACTCGAGCGCGGACTTCAACAATGACGGTGATGTGAACACCATCGACGTGCTCGACTTCCTGAACGCCTGGAACGCGGGCTGCTGAGACGGGGTGTTCGGGGAGACACGTTGAAGAAGACAAACTGATGCAGCGCACGCCCGGGGCTTTGGTCCCGGGCGTTTTTTTTGAGGACTCTTCGCTGGCCCGGCGCTGACGCTTAGGGCTCTGTTGAGCGAGGTCAGACGCGGGGGCCACTGTCGCCGAGGTTGTCGATCGCGTCGGCGTATTGCTCGCGGAGGGGTTCGACGACCTCTTCGATGAAGCGTTCGGTCTGTTCGACGGAACGGCCGATGTAGTGCATGGGGTTCATCATGTCGTCCCAATCGAGTTCGCCATCGAGCAGGCCCCCTTGTTTCTTACTTTGGAATGCAGGGTCGGTGCGGAGGCGGTCGAGGAGGTCGTTGTCGAGGGCTTGTTGTTTGACGCGCATACCGGCCTCCTGGGCGTGGAGGCGGATGCGTTCGTGATAGTCCTGCCGATCGGCCCCGAGTTTGACGCACGCCATGAGGATGTTTTCGGTCGCCATGAAGGGCAGCTCGGCCATGAGGTTTTTGCGGATGGTTGCTTTGTGGACGACGAGGCCGGACGCGACATTGTGCATGAGGTCGAGGGAGCCATCGAGGGCGAGGAAGGCCTCGGGCAGGCTGAGTCGGCGGTTGGAGGAGTCGTCGAGTGTTCGTTCGAGCCATTGGGTGGCGGCGGTGTCGTAGGCGTTGCCGACGAGGTTCATGACAAAGCGCGTAAGGCCACAGATCCGCTCGCAACGCATGGGGTTGCGCTTGTAGGGCATGGCCGAGGAGCCGATTTGTTTGGCTTCGAAGGGCTCGTCGAGCTCTTTGCGATTGGAGAGGAGGCGGATGTCTGTGGCGATCTTGTGGAGGACAGCAGCGGTGGAGGCGAGGTCGGCGAGGATGAAGGTATCGACGACGCGAGGGTAGGTTTGGCCTGTGAGTTTGTGCTTGGGCACCCAGCGGGGATAGTTCGTCAGTCGTTCAAGGACACCAGCTTCGAGAAGGTCAACCGTGATGCCATCTCCCCCGCAGAGTTCCATGAACGAGGCTTGTGTGCCTGTTGCGCCCCTGAGCCCGCGGAACAGAGGCACCATTGATTCGACGGAGGCATGATCTGCGAGGCGCGACTCGCACAAATGAAGATCATGGGCCCAGAGTGCAGCTCGACGGCCAACGGTTAGCGGTTGTGCTGGCTGATAATGTGTGAAGCCCAATGTTGGTGTTGCAACCCATCGCCGAGCGAATTCCGAAAGCTTGATGGCTGTTCGTGCGATCTTGACCGAGAGCAAGGCTGCGGAACCGATCAGGGTCAACATATCCGCATTACACACCACATCCTGACTCGTCATCCCCAGGTGGATGATCGGCCGGGCCTTGGGGCAGGAGTCGCCGAGGGCGTGGACATGGGCCATGACATCGTGGCGGAGGTCGCGTTCGTAGGCCTCGGCGGCGTGCATCTCCTCGTCGGTGATGCCAACTGATCCGTCGGGGTTTGTGCGGTTGACGACGGCACGGAGTTCTTCGACCTGTTCTTCGTTCACCGGCAGCCCCAGCTCGTGCTGCGCCTCAGCAACCGCGAGCCAAATCTTGCGCCAGGTGTTGAACTTGTGGCGGGGCGACCAGAGTCGGCACATCTCCGGGCTGGCGTTCCGCGCGGCGAGGGGGGAGGTGTAGGTGTCGTACTGGTTGGTTGGCTCGGGCATGGTGAACAATAGGGAGGGCGCATCCGCATCGTGCGAGCGGTTTTGGGAAAGAGGCTCTACGCGCAAGCGTGAGCTTTTGTGCGTGGTGCAATGGGTACGGGTCTGCGAGAGTGGTCGCGGATGGTCTGTGCGTATCGGAGAAAGCGGGGTGGATTGCTTGTTGGGCGAAAGCTCACGCTTGCGCGTAGAGCCTCTTTGCGCGGGGCGCGGTGAGTTTGGATTTATTGTCGGAGGTCTGTTCCTTGCTCGTGGAGGACATAGTGGATGGTGCGATTGACAGCGTCCTGGGTGAAGAGATACCGGGTGGAGCCGTGACGGGTCCAGACTTTGGCGTGCTGACTGGCGAGGTCAGCTTGGCGGAGTCGGCGGGTACACCACGCTTTGCACTGGTCCATGATCCTCTCGGGAGGAACCGGGGCGGCTGCAATGAGGTGGATGTGGTTGGTTCGGACATGGAGCGCGAGCAGTTGCCACTTGCGGAAGGCCAAGTGGTCGCGGATGGTCTGTTCGACAATCGCACGCTGGGGTTGGTCAAGGAGGACCGGGTCGGTGGTCATTTCTGCGCGCTCGAAAGCAACCCGGTTGGGTTGGTGGGGGATGTAGGGTCGGCCGTGCTGGTGGTCTCCGGTGTGGTCTGCTGAGCCGCGCCGGTCGCCATGGAGCCATGTGCCGTGGGTTGTCCAGGTGAGGAGATAGGCGAGCGGTACGGCCATGGCGGAAAGTATGCCAGATGCCACCCAATCGTGCAAGAGAAGGAGGCTCTATGCGCAAGCATGAGCTTCTGTGCGTGGTGCAAGAGGTACGGGTCTGCGAGAGTGGTCGCGGATGGTCTGTGCGTATCGGAGAAAGCGGGGTGGATTGCTCGTTGGGCGAAAGCTCACGCTTGCGCGTAGAGCCTCTTTTTTCTGATCATGCTGATGTGGGCGGGCGGTTCTACACTTGGCGATGGACGGAGCACAGTCAATGACAACCGGCGGGGTGGCTCGGCCGGTGCGGGTCGAGGTCGGGCTGCGCACGGTGCGGGTGGCGGCGGTGGTCCCTTGCTTCAACCGGCCGGATGATCTGACGACGCTGGCGACGGACCTGGCGGCGTGCGCGTTAGAAGCAGAGGTCGGGCGCCGGGGTGACCGCGGCGCGGCGGCTGCCGAGCGGGTGCGGATCGAGCTGTCGGTGGTGATCGTGGACAACGCGTCGGCGCAGCCTTTGGAGGCTCCGGACCTTGGCAGCAAGATCGGCGTGCGCGTGGTGCGGCTTGCGGTCAACACCGGCGGGTCGGGCGGATACAACGCGGGGATGGCGATGGCGCTTGCGTGCGTTGATGAGCAGAATGGGTGCGGGCCGGAGTATTTGTGGCTTGTCGATAGCGACGCGCGGGTCGAGCCGGACACGCTCGCCAAGCTGCTCGGAGCGATGGAGACTGATGATTCGCTGGTTGCGCTCGGGCCGGTGTTGCGCGACACCGAGTCGGGAGAGGTGCAGGAGGTCGGCGGCAAGTTTGATCGATTGCGCGGTCGCTATAGCGCGTTGCACGAGCGGGTGCCCGAGCCGGCGCGTGGGGATGATGCCGACGGCTGTGAGGGTTTGCGCACGGTTGATTGTGCGTACGTCGCGGCGTGTTGCGTGCTGGTTCGGGCCGGGACGGTGCGCCGGGTCGGGCTGATGCCCGAGGTGTTTCTCAATGCTGACGACGTGGAGTGGTGCATGCGGCTGGCGCGTGAGGGCGGCGGGCGTGTGGCGGTGCTGGTTGATGCGGTCGCGAGCCACCCGCGGTTTGATCGGTTCTCGACGTTGCCTCGGTACTTTGGTGCGCGCAATGCGTTCGGGCCGATCGATGCGCTGGGGCTGGGGTGGAAGGTGCGGTTCCGGCGCGCAGCGCGGGAAGTGTTGCGGGCGGTGAATCAGGAGCTGATGGGGCGGTCGGATATCGTGGCGTTGCACATGCGGGGGCTGCGCGACGCGGTGCGGGGCCTGGTCAGCGGGCTGCCGAGCGACCTGCCCAAGACCGAGGGGATGCGGCCGTTCGACACGCTCGCGGAAGCGCTGCCCGAGACGGGCGCGCGCGACGGCGGGCTGCTGATCGACTGGAGCAAGGAGCTGAGCGCGGCCGATCGTGTGTGCGTGCTCGAGGCATTGCAAGCGCGAGGCTACGACACCGAGAAGGCTTCCCGGGCACCGACGCGGAGTATCGCGGCGATGCTGCGGCGGGCGGTCGCCGGCCCTCGGTTCGGCGTGGCGATTGTGCCCGCCAAGGGTTCGCCGGCGCACTGGTTTGTGGGCCGAACGATGATCGAGTGCGCGGGCGGCGGCTTCGTGGTGCGGCGTGTCTCGCGCTTCGGTGCGATGGCGCGGTGTGTCGGGATCATGGTGCGCGGCGGCTGGTATTCGCTGCGGCTTGGCGTGCGGGGTGCAAGACGGTCGGTGTTGCCCGGGGTCGAGGCGGCCGCGGCGTTGGCACCGGTGGAGCGCACACCGGGCGAGATCGGCAGCCTCGGAATGTCGGTCGTTGTGCTGAGTTACAACCGCAAGGAGGCGTTGCTGGAAACGCTGACACGCCTGCGCGGCGGGGAAGATTGCACCGGCTCGGCGAGCGACGCGGAGGTCATCGTCGTCGATAACGCCTCGACCGACGGCTCGGCCGGGGCGGTCCGCGAGCACATGCCCTGGGTGACGCTGCTCACGCGCGACGGGAACGAGGCGATCGCGGGGTTCAACCGTGGCGTCGAGGCGGCGACTGGCGAGCTGGTGCTCATTCTTGACGACGACGCGCGGCCGGACCCAAAGGCGATCACACAGGCGGTCGAGTTGCTCGGCGCGCGGCCCGACCTGGGCGCGGTCACGCTGGTGCCGGTGCATCCGAAGACGGGGAAGAGCGAGTGGCCGTTTGCCGATCGGATGACCTCGCCGTGCGATGACTGGCCGGTGATGGGGTGCTGCAACCTTGTGCGGCGGTCGGTCTGGCGCGCGGTGGGGGGGTACGAAGAACGGTTCTTTCTTTACCGCAACGACACCGATCTCGCGATGAAGATTCTCGGCGCAGGGCTCGGGGTGCATTGCAACCCGGCGTGGCGGTGCGAGCACGATTCACCCGCTGCGGCGAGGAAGAGCGCCCGGTGGTGCCGTCTTGCGACGCGGAACTGGATATGGCTTGCACGAAGGCACGGGCGGGGTATGAGCGGGATGATCGGTGCGCTGGCCGGGTGGGCGTGGGCGCACAAACTCAGCGGCTTCTCGGCGTCGCGGCAGTGGGCGACGCTATGCGGGGCGGCGGAGGGGTGGGGCACGCCGAAGCCGCCGTTGCCGCGGAGCGTGCGGCCGGACGGGCGGGCGTGGCGGAGGTTGATGCGGCTGCGGTGGGGAAGACAATAAAGGTGTAAGAATGGTCTGGGGCTCCTCGCTTGCGCGTCGGGCTCTGGTGCGGCCCGGCGCTGACGCTTAGGGCTCTCTGTCTTGCTCCCTCTCCCGCGCCTCGTGGGGGAGGGTTGGGGAGGGGGTCTTCTGGCTTATCAGGTGCAAAGGCCCCTCGCTTGCGCGTCGGGCTCTGGTGCGGCCCGGCGCTGACGCTCAGGGCTCTTGGGTGCCGAGCAGTTGTTCGAGCATGCTGCGCCACTCGCCGTATTGGTAATCGAGTTCGTGCCGATCGTGGAT
Source organism: uncultured Phycisphaeraceae bacterium (assembly GCA_964394895.1). GTDB lineage: Bacteria > Planctomycetota > Phycisphaerae > Phycisphaerales > UBA1924 > PNC22. The sequence goes on from CAYMZJ010000004.1 coordinate 80,713, forward strand.
CGCTCGCACTTCGCGGAGCTGATCTTCGGTGAGGTCGTGCTGCCACTGTTGCGAGGATTCGTCGCAGTAGTAGGTCCGGCAGCCGAGCGGGCGGATCGGGTGGACTGTGCAGAGCAGGGCGTGCTGGAACGGGCAGCCGCCGGCGGTGCGGGCGGCTGCGATGTCGGCAGCGGTCAACGGCTTGTCGCGGTGTTCGTCGAGGCGGGTGAAGAGGTACGCGGCTTCGAGGCCGGTGACATAGAGCCGGTGCCCCCATGCGTCGAAGTTGCAGCAACGGCCGGAGGAGTTGCAGACAGGCTTGCGGGTGTCGACCGCGCGGGCGATGTGTTCGTAGACCAGTTCGAGTTCGCCGGAGATCTGGGGATCGAGAGCGGCGGCGAGCCATGCGCGGGCGGGCGTGCGCGGGTCGGCGTCGGGTGGTGGGGGCGTGTCTGGCATGGTTGAGCCGGCGGGGTCGGTCGGCCCGCACGGCTCACAGAGCCGTGGCACACGCGGGTCGGTGTGTGGTGTGTGGGCCGGTGGGGGAGACGGGTCAGTCCGTCGGGCGGTGGATGGTGTTTGGGCCTTTGCCGGCGGTCTTTTCGTAGTAGCCGTCGCCGCGTTTTTCGTATCGGGTCATGCCCATGCGGTCGAGGTTTTTGTTCGAGAGCTGACTTTTGCCTTTCATATCCGACCACTTGCCAGCGATATTGGGCACCTGAGGCACGCGGCGGACAGGCTCGCCGGTCTCGGGATGTTTGGTGAGCGCGTCCTCGCTCATGGCCTGGATGACCTCGAAGCACTCGCCGGTGCCGTTGCCTTTGGTGTCGATGGTTTCGTAGACGTAGGTGGGCATGGGGGAGGGTATGCGGATCATTCACTGGTTGACGACAGTCCGGATCGAGCGGCTGCTGCACAGCCAGTCGTCATGTAGCCGCACTCGGGGCAGGGCATGTCGGAGGGTGTGGCGTTGAGGTCGTAGTTGCAGGCGAGGCAGCGGCAGCGGTGAGAGCGGCGGATGGTGCGTATCCAGCCGAATGCCCATTGCAACGCGAGAAAGGGAATGGCAAGGGTGATGAGATTGAGTAGGAGGCCGGGCCAGATGGGGATGGTGGGGATGTCACCGAGCAAAGGAAGGCTGGCCATGCCCTGCCGAGTTCGAACTTCGTTCATGGTTAGGCTCGTGCCGTCTGTGGACACAAGCAAGACGGTTAGATCTTGGGTGGTGGTTCGGACCGCTCTCCAAGGCCACCCGCTCGCCCATTCATGAATGCCTCCGAAGCGAGGTTCGTTTACGCGGATGGGCCCCGGTTTCGGCACCGAAATGTTGGGATAGCTGGCCCAAGAGGGGATTTGTGTCGAGGGCAGAGCCATGGGGCTCCATGGGGAATGTAACTCGTCAAGTTGTGAGAGGGTGAGATCGAATCTGGCCAGTTCGATATCAACTGCGTACCAGTTTCGCTGTGGGATTGCGTAGACATGCGTTCTCGCCCCGCGATGCGTCACGACGGTTACTGTCCAGTAGACATCATCCTGTTGTACAACGGTGCGGCTCGCATGAACTGTGTTTGACCCATTGCTGTGCCGCCAGAGATACTCCGATAGAAACACGATCGATACCTGAGTGGCTGCACTGCAGAGCAGGGCTATCGCCGCGAGCTTCACCCAGTGCAGAGATCTGTCAAGTCGTATTCCCATATCGGTGAGCCTACTCGACAATACCTGCGGTACGCGAACGAACTTCCGACCACGAGACCGAATCAGATAAACGTCTGCCCCGTCTCGCCGTCGGTCATCGACCACGTCAGGTTTCGGCAGATGCGGCTGAGCACCGGCCAGGCGGTTTCGGCGTCGTTGACTGATGCCATCATCTGCATGGGTTTGTCGATGCTGGTGGGCAGGTCGAGGACGAACCCGGGGCCGTGGAGGCGTTCGAGCCCGAGCGAGTTGTTGGTGCTGTCGTCGGACGCGGTGTTGAAGACAGCGAGCATGTCTTTGATCTCTTCGATCGTGCCCAGGGGTTCGGGCTCGTCTCCCTGCTCGGAGCGTCTGCTGAGGACCATCATTCGGCTGCGCGTTGCCACGGGGTTAGTCCTCGTTCCCGTCGGCATCATCGTTGTCTTCTTCGTCGCGGGCGTGCATCACGGCGACCGCAGCATCGAGCAGGCGGGTGAGCGGGATGGGCTTGAGCATGTAGCCGTCCACGCCGAGGCTCTCAGCATACGCCTGGTGCCGCTTGCCCTCGTTGGCGGTGACCATGATGACAGCGGGGCTGTCCTCGTTGCCCTTGATGCGTTCGAGCGCGAGAAAGCCCGAGCGCCCGGGCAGCATCATGTCGAGGATGACCAGGTCCGGCGGCGGGTCGTCGTTGCAGGCGTCGACCGCCGAGTTGCCGTCGCCGACCGCGAGGGTCAGCGCGCCCTCGGCCTGGAACGCGGCCTGCATGGATTCGAGCACGTCCTGGTCGTCGTCGACGATCAGCACGCGGACATCATCGAGTCGGCCGGCGGGTGGTTCGTTCATGGGTTTGGGCTCTCGCCTCTGGGCGGTCGCTGCGGTGGGCAGCGTCGCGGTGTGTGTTGAGCCGGTGCCGCCGGCGCGATCCTGTCCTCGGGAGTTTATGGCAGCCGGGTGAGGTTGTTCTCGGCGAGGTACGCGCGGTCCATTTCCGAGCGGTTCACGATCTGTTCGAGTTCGGTCTGGGTCATCCAGGGAAGCGATTCGAGCTTCCGCCGGAGGGTATCGGGGAACGGGCGGTTGAGGCGTTCGTGCCTGGGTCTGCTCTTCCACATCCGGTGCATCCAGAGGTACTGTTCGGGCGCCCGGAGGATCAGCCGTTCGAGCCCCCGGCGGTACCGCGCAGCGATGTAGTAGAGCGGGTCGGGCTGGCTTTCCCAGTCCTCGGGGTGGAAGACGTCCTCGATCTCGATGCGGTAGCGGATGCTGCTGCCGGAGTTGGGCGCGGCGAACCCGTACTTGACCGCGCGGTCGTCGCGGGCGTTCCACCCGAGCCGGCGGGCTTGGCCGACGATGATCGAGGCCCGGTGCTGGTAGGCGGCGATGCCGATCGACTTGTAGGTGCTGGCGAGGCGGCCGAAGAAGGGGACAAACAGCCCGCGATCACCAGCGTTCTGGTCGGCGACGAATCCGACGGGGGAGCGGGCTTCGAGGAGGGGGGGGATGGCGCGGACCGCGCCGAACTTGTCGAGCAGCACCAGCCCGCGGCGGCCTCGGGTGCTGCGGACCCACTGGTCGACGGGTTTGTTGTCGAGCGGGCGGTAGACCGCGTGCATGGGGAAGCCGAGCAGCGCGAGGGTGTAGGCGGTGAGTTCCCAGTTGCCGCAGTGCCCGGTGATCATGATCGCGGGTCGGTCGGCAAAGACTGCCTGCATGCACGAGGCGATGTTGTCGAGCTCGATGTGACGGGTCCAGGCGTCCTCATTCATCAGCCGAGGGGCGAAGACGATCTCGACACCGAGCATGAAGAGGTGTTCATACGACCGGATCGCGTGCTCGCGGCGCTCGTCAGCGGAGAAGTGGGGGCACGCCAGCTCGAGGTGCCCGGCCGCCCGTTCGATCCTTTTGCGGTTGCTGGGCAGTTGGGCGAAGGTGCGCCCGAGTGTGCGGGCGACTTCGAGCGACGGGCGCGGACCGGCAACCAACGGCAGCGACAGCCCGCTGCGCAAGAGCCAGAACATCGGTGTATGAAACGCCTGAGGGAGCTTGGCCCCCACGGGGTGCCTCCAGAGAGCAGCGTGAGAGGAATCAGAGCCCGCCGATGAGGGTCCGCAGGCGGTTCTGGTTGAGGACGGGCAGCGACGTGGCAGCCGCTTGCTGGAACAGCTCGTCGTACCGGGCGATCACCTGCTGGGCTTGGACAAACTGCTCGACCACGGGGATCGGAGCGTCCAGCGGCGGCGGGGGTGGCAGGGTCGGACGGGCGCCCATCACGAGGAAGTCGACATCGCCGGAAAGCTCTTCGGAGACCACGCCGCCCCACTCGCCGATGAGGGCGGCGATCGCGATGCGTTCGGCTTCGGTGGCGATCCCGTCGCGGTTGACGTCGAAGTTGCCGACGACCATGAACTTGTAGATCTTTTTGGGGTCGTAGACCGCGTTGGCGAGGACGTCACCCTTGACGACGGGGTTGCCCGCTCGTTCGCTGGTGACGCGGCAGATCGCGGACATGTCGTTGATGCGGATGACCTCGAGCGATGCCTTGCCACGCGGGTAGTTGCCGTCGGCGTCGGGGCGGATCGCGGAGGGCTCTTCGTAGACCGCGAAGGTCAGGCCGACGCGGATTTTGTCGTCGCTGCCCAGGTCGATGGTGGCGGTGCGTTCGGCGGGATCAACCGCGACGACACGGCCGTCGACGAGCGATTCTTCGGGACGGCCCTCGAGCAGGTCGTCTTTGCGGTCGCCGCGGAGGCGGTCGACCTGGTCGAGCAGGTCGAGCGACTTCTCTTCGAGCGAGGCGATCCGGTCGAGCAGTTGCTCTTCCTTGGATTCGGCGGCGGCTCTGATGCTGGCGACGTGGCTGTCCAGATCGGTGCGGTGCTGATCGATCCCGGTGCGGTACTGCTCGACCTCGGACCGGTAGAGCGCGAGCTCTCCGTTGATCGCGGCGAGGGTCTCGCGGTGCTGGGCGTCGCGGGCCCGGCTGCGGTCCTGCTCGTTGCGGAGGTCGTTCTCGGCGACATTCTTCGCGGTTTCGGCCGAGGTGATGCGGCTGTTGAGCAGGTCGATGTTGCCGTCGACCTGGCGGAGTAGGTCCTCAAAGGAACTGCTGCTGGTGAGCTGTCCGAGGCTCGGGGGTGTGCCCTGCCCGCTCCATCCGGTCGCCGCGGCGATGCCGTCGAACTGCACGCCGTCGAGCCGGGCTTTGGCGCTGGCGAACGTGCCTCGGTCGGCGCGGCTGGTGATGGTGGAGACCGCCTGGCGGAGGTCGTCGTGGAGATAGCCAACGACGGTTTTGTTCTTATCCCGCGCAGCATCGGCGATCGTCGAGATGCGCGGGTCCTGGCGTTCCTGGGCGTTGATGTATTCGCTGAGCCCTTGCTGGGCCGCGGCGAGTTCGCCCTCGGCTTTGTTGAGATTGCCGTAGAACACGATCGTGCTCACGAACAGTCCCAGGCTCAGCAAGCCGAGAACGGTGATTGTCACCATGATGCCGACCCCGGTGCTGCCTCGTCCTGCCATCGTGCACTCTCCGCTTTAGACCCAAGTCCTGGTTTGCTGTCATGTCGATTCGCAGCCGGGGGCACGTGGCCGTCCTGCACGCTGCGAGTGATCGCGCCGCTCGGCACGTTGCCGAGAGCGTAGGGGCGCAATCAGAGCGCCCCGGCCGACCCACCGTCGGCTTCGTCCGGCCATACGCCTGACCGGCCGCCCCGGATCCGGGAGACCCGGGCCGGGGGCAGAGTGTCCCGCAAGCCCGGCCCGGCGTCAAGGCGGGCGGCTCACTCTGTGCCATTTCCGGCTGCTTTCTCTCCTGAGCCCAGTGTTACCTACGGCTTGCCGCCCGGGAAAGTGGGTACCATGGTGGGCATCAGACCTCTGCACAATCAGGGGGGCGGGCTTTCCAGCCCGCGTTGGCGCAGCGCCAATGCGGAGAAAAACCGGGTGGCTCGGATGTGTCCAGAGGTTCCCGTCGTCGAGAGTCGGGTTCCCCATCACGGCCGGCGTCGCCCGGCACAAGCACGCGAAGGATTGTCCATGCCCGTCGAATCTCACCGCCGTTTCCATCATCTTCTGTCGCTGCTTGCTTTGGCTTGGACGGCCTCGGTGTGCGCAGCGCAGGGGGCGCCCAAGCTGCTGTTCATCGGGATCGATGGCGTGCGCCCCGATGCGCTGCTCGCGGCCGGCACCCCCGCGATCGACTCGCTCATCGAGCGGGGGGTGCTCTCGACCAACGCCCGTTGCGAAGACCTGACCTTCAGCGGCCCGAACTGGTCGACCATCCTCCACGGCGTCCACCGCGACAGGCACACCGTCACGACCAACGACTACCGCCGCAGCTCGCTGGCGGACTATCCCGACCTCTTCGAGTGGCTCGAACGGCACAACCCTGAGTGGACCACCGTGCGGATCACGACCTGGGACGCGATCTACAAGTTTCAGCCGACGGGTGCGGATATCGATATTTTCTACGAGTATTCCGAGGGCGGCGACCAGAAAGCCGCTGCTGCTGCCGCGGCGTTGCTCGCCGGGACGCACCCGGACTATCCCGATACCGATGTCGACGCGATGTTTCTCTATATCGCCGACGTGGACAATGCCGGGCACGCGCACGGGTTTCATCCAGAGCAGCACGACTATCTCGAAGCGATCTCGGTCGCCGACGGGCAGGTGGGGCAGGTGCTCGACGCGATGCGCGACCGGGCCGAGATTCTCGATGAGAACTGGCTGGTGATCCTGACGACCGACCACGGCGGGTCGATGGACAAGGGGCACTCGGGCAACACGCCGGAGAAACGGACGATCCCGTTCCTGGTGAGCGGGCGCGACGTGGTGCAGGTCGAGCCGTTCCCGGCGCCGCGCAATGTTGACGGTGTCACCACCGCACTGGCGCACATGGGCGTCCCGATCACGCCCGAGATGCAGCTCGATGGGAGGGTGGTCGGTCTGGACTTTCCCGAATCGGTCGAGGTGGCGCTGGGGACCAACCTGGTCTACAACAGCGGGGCCGAGATGGACCGGGGGATGCACGATCAGCACATCCATCAGAACCTCGCCGGGTGGAACAACCCCGGGCCCTACGGAGTGACGGTCATCGAGTACGGCTCGTCCGACGGCTATCCGAGCGAGACCGACCCGGGGCCGAGCAATCGCGGGCGGAACTTTTTCTGTGGCGGCGCGAGCGAGAGCAGCACCGCGACACAGCGGATCGACCTCTCGCTGCTTGCCGAGGCGGTCGATTCGACCAGAGCGGTCTTCACCCTCTCGGCGTATCTTGGCGGGTACACCACGCAGGGCGACCGCGCGACGGTGCGGGTGCGCTGGCTCGATCGGGACATGCAGCTGCTCGGCGTGTCGCGGCTTGGTCCGGTGACCGCGAGCGAGCGGGAGAACCAGACCGGGCTCTTCCGCCGCGAGACGACGGGCACGCCGCCGAGCATGGCGCGGTGGGCGGAGGTCGAGATCGAGTGTGTCCGTGGATCGGGCGCGGGCAACGACGGCTATGTGGATGAGGTGTCGCTGGTCATCACGATGCCAGAGCCCGAGGCGTCGGCGGCGGGGTGAGCCGCGCGGTCGGTGTCGGCTTGTCCCCTCGCTTGCGCGAGGGGCTCTATGGCTTGTCCCCTCGCTTGCGCGAGGGGCTCTGTTTTGTGGAAACGTCTTGCGGTAGAGCCCCTCGCGCAAGCGAGGGGACAACAACCGCCGTCAAGTCCGCAGCACACCAACGCGGGATGCGCTACATCACCACCAGCGGGTCCCGATCGCTCTCGGCGATTCGTGCCTCGACACCCGGCAGCTCTTCGGCGATCTTTGCTGCCAGTCTGGGCAGATAGCCGCGTTCGGTGTTGGTGTGCCCGGCGAGCAGGACGTGGATGCCGTCGTGCATCGCGGAGAGCACGTTGTGGTGCCGCATCTCGCCGGTGACGAACAGGTCGCACCCCTCGCGCACCGCCAGGGAGACGAGCGATTCGCCCGCTCCGGGCACCACGCCGATGGTCTGGACCGGGGAGTCGTTGTCGGCGGTGAGCCCGAGCTGTACGCGGGAGTTGCACAGAAAGCTGCGGAGGCGGGCGCCGAGCTCGCGGGGTGTGACGGGTTGATCGAGCACGAGCCGACGTCCGGCGCCGGCGTTCCGCACCGGCTGGGGCTCGAGGTCGTAGACGTCGACGACGGGCACCTCGTAGGGGTGGAATCGGTGGAGGGTCTCGAGCGCGAGCGCGACCGCGGGGCGGGGGCAGATCATCTCCAGGCGACGCTCGGGCACACGCTCGAATCGTTCGGCTTGTCCCACAACGGGCACGGTCGCGGCCGAGCCCAGGAACGTGCCGGTGCCGGTGCTCTCAAACGAAACGAGGGAGTACTCGCCGATACGCCCGGCACCCGCTGAGGCCAGCGCGTTGCGGACCTTCTCGACGTGGTCCTCGGGGACAAAGGTGACGATCTTTGTCTTTGCGGTATCGTCGCTTTGGGCGGTGGGGTTGGAGTGCGGCTGCAGGGCGCGGCAGTCGCCGGCGATCTTGCCCTCCTCGGTCGAGTCGTGTGTGCCGCCGCTGAGCCCCTCGCAGAGCCAGTCGGTCATGCCTCCGGGTGCCGCGTCGAGGGCGGTGTGGGGTGAATAAATCGCGATCCCCGCGCGGGCGGCGTGCAGGATGATCCGTTGCTTGGGGGTCGCGTCGGTGACCGCGTCGAGCGGGCTGAAGATCGGCGGGTGGTAGCTGACGATCGCGGCGGCGTGCATCGCGGCTGCCTCGGCGATGACGCGCTCGGTGAGATCGATAGTCAGCAGCACCGGGCCGGTGAGCATCGCGTCCATCGAGCCGACCTGGAGCCCGACCTTGTCCCAAGGCTCGGCGTAGCGGAGCGGGGCGATACGGTCCATAGCATTGACGAGATCGTGTACGAGCATGTGTGCCTCCGGGGGATGATAAGGTCGTAGTCATGAAGAAGATTTGCGTTGCGGCGCACGCCAAGATAAATCTCGCGATGTCGCTCGCACAGCCCGAGCCGGCGGGGTCCTCCCGGGCGGGGTGGCACCGGATCAGCACGTGGATGCACGCGATCGACCTGGCCGACGAGGTGCTGATCGAGCCGGTGCCGGGGGGTGTTTCGACTTGGAGCGCCCGGTGGGCATCCGACGCGGTGAGGCCGAGCCTGATCGACTGGCCGGTCGAGCAAGACCTGGCGTGGCGGGCGCTGCGGGCGGTCGAGAATCGGGTCGGGCAGCGGCTGCCGACACGGATTGTGCTGACCAAACGCATCCCCACCGGCGCAGGGCTCGGCGGCGGGTCGGCCGACGCGGGGGCGACGCTCTTGGCACTCGACCGGGCGTGGGGGCTGGGGCTCGGCGTCGGGGTGTTGCAGGAGCTTGGCGCAACGCTCGGCAGCGACGTGCCGTTCTTTGTGGACCAGACCGACAGCGGCAGTGGCAGCGGTACCGGTGGGGGCCCGCCCCGGCCGGCGGTGGTGGGGGGCTTTGGCGAGACCATCGAACGCACGCCCAGAGCGAGCGCCGAGCTGGTGCTGATGGTGCCCGGGTTCGGGTGCCCGACCGGGGCGGTCTACCGGGCGTTTGACGACGCGGTCGGTGCGGGGAAAGCCGGGACGCTCGACGAGGCCCGCGTGCTCGCGCTGGCCCGGGCAGGAGCGGTTGATTCTGCATCGCTCTGGAACGATCTTGCCGATCCGGCGTGCGCGGTTCGGCCCGAACTCGCCGACTTGCGCCGGCGGGCGAGCGCGGCGCTGGGGTGCCCGGTCCACATCACCGGCAGCGGCAGCGCGATGTTCGCGGTCGCGCAGGCCGGGGAGGCACAGCACATGGCAGCAACAGTGCGCGACGCGGTGCCGAGCCTCGCAGCACGCACCACCAGACTGTGCTGACGGGTACACTCGGGACGAGCCGGACCCGACAGGCAACGGATGCACACGCAAGGGAGCGAACCATGACGACGCAACAGCCGATTGTCGGCATCGACCTCGGCGGCACCAACATGCAGGTCGGTGTCGTGCGCGCCGACGCCCGCGAGACCGGAGCGGCCGGCGCGATCCTCGGCACCTACCGCCAGAAAACCAAGGCTGCCGACGGGTTTGACGCGATCATCGACCGCCTGTTCACCGCGGTCGAGCGGGCCTGCGAGGACGCGGGAGTCAGGATCGCAGACCTCGGCGGCGTCGGGATCGGGGCGCCCGGCGCGGTCGATCCGAACACCGGCGTGGTCCACGAAGCGGTCAACCTGCGTTGGACCGACCTGCCTCTGGCGCAGATTCTCACCGAACGCTTCGGTGTGCCCACGGTCGTGGACAACGACGTCAACGCAGCGCTCTACGGCGAGTGGGTGCTGGGCGCGGCGCAGGGCGCACAGGAAGTGCTCGGCGTCTGGGTGGGCACCGGCATCGGCGGGGCGCTGATCCTGAACGGCCAGCTCTACCGCGGGCACAACCTGACCGCTGGCGAGTTCGGGCACATGCTGATGTTCCCCCGCAACCCGCCCGGCACCAGGACCGTCGAGCACAACTGCTCACGCACCACCGTGGTCACCCGCATCGTGCGGCTGATCCTCGCCAACCGCACGTCGAGCCTGAGCGAGATCACCAACGAACGCTACGACAAGGTCAAGAGCAGAGCTCTCGCGACGGCGTATCTTGACGGCGACGAGCTGACGCGGGAGGTCGTCGACGATGCCGCCGAGCTGCTCGGCGGTTCGATCGGCGGCATCGTGACGCTCCTGAGCCTCGAGAAGGTTGTGCTCGGGGGCGGCCTCACCGAAGCGATCGGCGAGCCCTTCGTGGAACGGGTCCGCACCGCGACCCGCGAGATCGCGTTCCCCGCCAAGTGCAAGGATGTCGAGGTGGTCGCCAGCACGCTGCTCGACGACGCCGGGCTCATCGGGGCCGCGATGCTCGCGGCCGATCGGCTGGGGGGATCGGGCGGCGCATAGATACGCTTGTTGCGTCTGTACTTGTGGATTATGACGAGCCCCGAGCCCCGAGCCCCGAGCCCCGAGCGCCGAGCGCCGAGCGCGAGCTCGGGCTTCTACGGCTCTCGTTTCGTTCCCGTGCGTAAGCCGATTCCGTTCTTGCACCCCGAGAGGGGTGATCTTCAATAGCCGGGGGTGGAGCAACGCGACACCCCCGGTCTCGATCCTCTCGCTCTCGCCTTTGGACCCCGCACGGGGTCCGCGCATATTCAAATGCCACGAGCACCCGGCCGGGGTGCAAGGCGTTCGCCGACAGACTTCCGGGGGTGTCGTCCGCTGCGCGGGACTCCACCCCCGGCTATTGAAGAGCAGTCCTACGGACTGAAGAAAGAGCGGACACAGCATGCCACCAAGATACGAGAGCTCCATGGGAGCCGCATTACGGCTGGTCGGTGCCACGGGCGAATCTGAACCTGTGCTCGCGCACAGGGCTCGTTGAGACGCCGGGTTCGATCGGCACGATGTGCTACATCCCGTTGCCGAGCCCGGGTCCGTACTGCCAGCTCCACACGTCGTCGCCAAGGTCGAGCACGTGCAGCAGCAGTCTCGCGTCGTCGTCGGTGCTGCGGGCAAGCACGGTCATGTACCCACCGGCCGACGCAGCCCCGACGGGAAAGTCCACTGGCGGTGCGGCGACCGAGGTGGTGATGTCGGTGTCCGCCCACCGGCCGCTGTTGGGTGTCCAGCGCAGCACGTTGAGCCGATCGGCAGCATCGAGCCCGAAGACGTTGATCCCGCCGTCGGTCGAGAGTGTGGTCGAGAGCCCCCGGGCAAAGGGCGAGGTGAGGGTGATGGCGGTGAGGTCAGAGACGTTCCAGCCCTTGGCGCCGGGGACCCACCAGTACGCGACCGCGTTGCCGGCGTTGTTGAGCCCGAGGATATTCATCGCACCCCACGGCGTGACGAACGCGGCGAGCTGTCCCTCGAGCGCAGGGCCGTCGAACTGGGTGGTCATGTTGAGGTTGGACCACGTGCCCCCGGGCACCCACCAATAGACGACGATCTCGCCGGCGTCGTTGAGCCCGGCGAGGTTGAGCGCGCCCCACGGCGCGACCCAGCTGGTCAGCCCGCCGCTCATGGTTGGGCCGTCGAGGATCGCGGTAAGGTCGGAGAACTCCCAATCGGCACGGCCGGGCGACCACCAGTAGTTGACGGCGTTGCCTCGGGTGTCGAGCCCGCCGATGTGGACTGCGCCCCAGGTGGGCTGGTAAACCGTGAGGTCGCCGGTGAGCCCCGGCGCCCCGATCCCGTTGGTCAGGTCGCGGGCGGTCCAGGTGTTGGTGTCGAGGTTGCCGTTGATGACCCAGAGGTGGCGGCGCTCGTCGGTGAACGCGAGGTGGACGATGCCGTTGGTGGTGGTGTAGGAGGTCAGATCGACCGCCCGCCCACGGAAGCCGACAAGCGAGGCGATGTCCACGACGGTGGTGGTCTGCGTGGAGCTGTCGAAGATGGTTGCGACCGGTTGCTCATCGAGGCCGAGGGAGAAGGACACGGTCTTGCTGCCGGCTTTGACCGCGACGATGTTCTCGAAGTCGCCGACCAGGGGATTGGTCCGGAAGCGCACGACCACGCTGCGGTCGAACGCGGGGATGTTGAACGCGAGCGTGCCGTCGGGGCTGAAGCGGTTGCGGAGGACAGCCATCGGGCCGGTGGTGCCGATGTCGGTGCTCCAGATTTCGATGTCGTAGAGCGAGTCTTTGTCGAGCCCTGCGAGGGACAGGCGGGCGTCGGCGACGGTGCCGTCTTTGGCGTCGCGGTCCTGGTGGATGTAGACGACACCTTGTGCGCCGTCTGAGCCGCCCATCGCGTAGAGCGAGTATCCGGCGGCCGAGGAAACCGAGACGAGCCCGCTGAGCGGATCGGGGGAGTAGGTCGCCCAGTCAAACCCGATGGAGCTTGTGCTGTGCCAGAGGGCGACGAGCTGTTGGGTGGCGCGCATGTTGTCGGTGAGCAGGAGCCCCTGTTTGAGTGAGCGCCCGTTGCGGTTGACGCCGGTGATGAAGTTCAACGCTTCGTTGCCCATGCGCATGGGCGTGCCGGCCTGCCCGGTCGCGATCCCCGCCCAGAGGACGCTCGAGAACAGTGCCTCATCCTCAGCGAGTGTGAACGAGGGGGTTGCGGGGGGCGTGCCCCAGACATAGGTCTGGTCGGAGTAGTAGGTCTCACCGCTCGGCCACAGGGCGCGGACCAATCCCCACTCGCCGTTGAGGATGGGTCGGCGGTCGTCGGCCTGGAGCATCCACGACGCGGTGAGCCTCGCTTGTTCGATCGCCGGGGCGACCGAGCGGTCGGTCGAGGGGTTGTTGATCGGTTCCTCGTTGCCCAGTGTGTAGAAGTGGGGCATGACCATATCGAAGTCGCGGCTGTAGAGCGTGGAACGTGCGATCGCGCCGCGGACCTCTTCGAGCACCGGCGCGTTGATGACCAGCCGCTCGGGGTCGATGCTCTTGACATACCGCGCCAGCTCGCCGATCCACTGCGCCCGACGGATGACCTCGGGCGCGCGGTCGGGAAATCCCTCTCCTTCAGCGTTGCGGGTCCACCGCTTGGCGTGCCATTCGTTGATGATCTCGTACCCGATGACCCGAGAGGCGTAGGGGCTTTCTTTCACCCACCTGGTCACCTCGGCCATGCGGTCTTTGGCGATCTGGAGCGTCGCGGGCTCCTGGAAGAAGTCGTTGTGGGATTCCAACGGCCCGCCGAAGTCGGTGAGCCACGGCCCTTCGGTGTAGACACTCTCGGGGTAGTAGTAGGTCGAGAACGCCGAGACCACGATGTACATCCCGCGTGCGTCGGCCTGCTCGAGCACGTTGTCCAGAAACGCGCGCATGTCCGGGTTGTACTGCCCGACGTTGTGTTCGAGCCAGTACGCGCCGTTGGGATCTGCCGGCAGCCCGGGGGGGTTCTGGGTGCTGGGCTGTTCGATAAAGACCCGCATCGTGTTGACGCCTCGGGCTTCGAGTTCGTCGAAGTAGTCCGAGACCGGCCCCTCGATGGGCTCGTTCTCGTAGAAGTTCTGGTAGATGTTGTTGGCCGCGTCCCAGACATCACCGGGGAAGAGCTGGCGGGTGTACGCCCAGCTGAGGCCGAGGTGGTCGCCGACCGCGAAGAACGGTTCGCCGGCTTCGGTCATCAGCAGCCGCCCGAGGGGGGCGGGCACGATCCGCATCCCGCCGCTGATGTCTTGCGTTGTGCTCTGGGTGGTGATGGTCGTTGTGGCGACACCGCCGAGGTTTCCTGCCGCGTCAACCGGGCGGATCGCGACGGCGTAGGTCGTCGAAGGGGTGAGCCCGATCAGGCGCAGGTCTTCAGCCAGCCCGGCGCCGCGAGGCAGATAACGGTTGGCAAAGACGGTGGCGTTGAGCCAGTCGCGGTCTGAGTCGATCGGGTTCGAGGAGTAGCGGATCTGGTATTCGCTGACAAACCCGAGCCCGGTCGTTGTCGCGGCCGGCGCGGTGAAGCGCAGCCGCGAGCTGTACCCGGTGGTGTTGGCGGTGGTGAGGTCGGCGATCGCGGGCACGGTCGCGTTGGCGGTGGTGTCGACGAACATGACCTCGGCGTACCCGACCGGGCCGTTGATGCCGGGTTGGCCGGAGCTGTAGCTGCTTTGTGAGCCGGTGAGGTGGTCGTCGGGGACGTAGATGCCTTCCCATCGGGCGTCGGAGTGACGGCGGTTGACGGTGTCGCGGGTGCCTCCGGTGTCGTCGAGGATGACGTCCCAGTTCATCCCGATCGTTTCGCCGTGGGCAGGGGTGGTCATGTTGAGCCCGCTCCAGGGCATGAAGGCTTCGCTGGTCCATCCGATGTCGATGTCCGAGTCGTCGTTGAGTGTGCCTTGGTAGGTGGAGGCAAACATCGCGCCGGTGGGGAGGAAGTAGTCGTCGGTATCGCCGCCGTCCTGGATGATCTGGTTCCAGTCGTCGCCGAAGAACCCGACGTCGGGCGCGCCTCCTGCGCCGTCGCCCTGGACGAACTTGTACCGCCGCACGGGTCCTTCTGTTGCGCTCTTGGGGTCGTCAAAGTTGCCGATGTTGAACCCGAACGCCCGGTCCTCCGGCTGGAAGTAGATGTCTTGCGAGCGGTCCTGGTCGAAGTAGAAGAGGACCGAATCGTCCTGCTCCATGTTCCAGCGGTTGCCCGCGCCGTTGCCGTTGCCGTCGGCCCAGAGGTAGCGGTCGAGGACGCGGACGCCCATGTACAGCCCCTGCTCGCTGTACATCAGCGAGACCGTGGCGACGATGTTCTCGTTGTAGGCGAGGGTGCGGGTGGTGGAGAAGGCGTTGCCCCACTCGTTGTCGTCGAGGATGCCGTCGATGACCGCAGCACCCTGAGGCACCGCCCACAGGGGGTGGTCGTCGGTGATCGGATCCGGGCTCCCCGCGGCGAGCAGGACGCGCGACTCGAGGTGCTCGAAGTGGTTCGGGTCGGTTTGCAAAGGGCGGGTCTCCCGGAGAGATCAGCACAGGTGATACTGCAACAGGCAGAGCTGTCATCGGCCGCGCGAGCGTGCGCAGGATACGAAGATCGGCAGCGGGTGTGCAACCGAGGCTCCCGACACGGCGCGATCCGCACGATCGGCGTAAAGATTGTCTCCGAATGCACTTACGCCCATTTGTCGAGTGTACAGGACGCTCGCTCGGTTCGAGCTTCTTGGTCCGAAAAAGCACGAAGCCCGCTCTGGATGAGCGGGCCTCGGCGAAGAAGAGGTACTGCAGGCGGATGCTCAGCGGCCGGGGCCGAGGTCATCCATGATGCGGTCGATCGCGCCGTCGACACGGCGGTCGGTCTCGAATGAGCCCGAGTCGATCTCGGCGCGGACTCGGTCGATAAGGTCCTGGCGGACCGGTTCCTGCTGTTGAGACAGCTCCCGGGCAAGGCTCGAAACCTCGACCCGGTCGGCCCCACGCCGCGCGGATCGGGTCTGGGCGCGATCGCCCGGCCGGGTTTCGCCAACTCTGGCTTCTGCTTCAAGATGAGGCCTCGACGCGCGTTGCGCCGAAGCCCCCCCACCGATGGGTCCAATCTCAGTCATGCCGCACACCTCCCAAACTTGAACGGGCCTCCCAGCCCGGTTGTGCTCGGTGGCCGGATCGCTCCGGCCCTGATCTCTCTCTCGTGTCCACTCTCGATATCGGAAGGAAACCGAAAGGTTCTCCAATAGAGAGAAAGTTATCTGTTTTGTGCCTAAGTAGAGGTCCAGAATATGTTTGCATGCGATAACCCAAGGCTGGACACTCAAGTTTTTTCACAACTCCCGCACCATTTGTTCAAGAGTGGGTCGGCACATATTGCTCGATTTGTCGGCACCACTCGGGTACCGTCCCGGTACTGTCCTTATGTAGGAGGTGCACTGTGCTGACAACGATGACACAACGTCGGGTATTCCTTGGGGTCCTCGCGATCACGCTGAGCACCACCGGAGCCCTCGGCCAGTTCAATGTCCGGCCGAAGGATGACAAGAAGCAAACGCCGGCCCGCCAGCGCGACCTGGAGCGGTTCAGAGACGAGGCCGCCGACGTGCTCGCGCCGCTGACCGCGGGGAGCCCGCGAGGTGCAAATGCCGACACCGCGGCGTACTGGTCGATCGTCCTGGTCGCGTTTGCTGGCGACACGCAGGCTGAGAACGCCGAGCTCGGCCTGGCGAAGGTCGTCACCGAAGCGGGGTTGACCGGGGCGTTCGTCGAGAAGCGCGACCGCGCGACGGTCATCGCCTATGGCCGGTACGAGGGGCCGAACGATCCGACGGCGATCGCTGACCTGGAGCGGTTGCGCACGATGCGCGTCGGCGGGCAGCGGCCGTTCGAGTCGGCGCTGCTCGCGCCCCCGGACCCCAGCCACCTCAAGGGCAGTCTCCCCGAGCTCGACCTGCGAAACGCCAAAGAGCTCTTCGGCAAGGACCGGGCGCTGTACACGCTCCAGGTCGCGATCTACGGCCGGGGCGACCGGTCACGCTCGAGCCCCGACGAAGTCGCCGAGTTTCGCAAAGCCGCCGAGCAGGCAGCGGTGCTGCTCCGCCGCGATGGCGACCTGGCGTTCTATTACCATGCTGCCGAGCGGAGCATGGTGACCGTCGGCGTCTTCGGCCAGGACGAATACGACCCGCTCCATCGTCAGGGGATCGAGGGCTACGAACTGATGCAGGCGAGGGAACGCCACCCGCTCAATCTGCTCAACGGCAAGGGGATCCGCGAGCGAATCCCCGGCACCAAGGACGACAAGCGAAGCTCGTTCCGGCTGCAATCGAGCATGCTGGTGGCGGTGCCGGGCTGAGAGATACCGGGATATTGGCGTCTTGGGCCGTTGCGTGTGTGCGGAGATGCTGGTCGGCGGTTGTCCCCTCGCTTGCGCGAGGGGCTCTTTTCTTCATGTACACAGCACTTTCATATGTACACCGCACTTCCATATGTACACCGCACTTCCGTAGAAATATGTAACGGCTTTGTAGAGCCCCTCGCGCAAGCGAGGGGACAACGACGCCCAGCCACAACAACAAAACACATTGATGTAAGGTGCTCTAAAATCCCCGCGGCATCCGGCGGCTGGTGATCTCGCCAAAGCCCTGCACCCACAGCGGCTG
Source organism: uncultured Phycisphaeraceae bacterium (assembly GCA_964394895.1). GTDB lineage: Bacteria > Planctomycetota > Phycisphaerae > Phycisphaerales > UBA1924 > PNC22. Next base: position 97,921 of record CAYMZJ010000004.1, read on the forward strand.
AATCTCGGTCAGGGTCCAGCTCGCTGGCCCCGAGCGGTCGGGGTCCTGCCTCCAACTCATCAGGCAGATAACCTGTGTGGGTGCGCCGGTGCCGACGGGTGTGACGACGACGGTGGCTCGGGTGCGCGCGGTGAACTCGCCCGGCCCGATCTGGGACTGGATATCGCGGACGCGGTGCGATTCGAGTTGGTACTGGCTGCCGGGCAACAGGTACGTATCGACAAAGCGGAGGATGCGTCCTTCGTTCCACCCGACGTTGAGGCCGGTGTAGTACAGCCGGACGCCGGGGTCGAAGATGGTGTCGAGGGTTCGGGTGTCTGCCTCGGCAATCGCGGCGACAGTCTCGCGGGTGCGTTGCTGGACGGCCTCGCGGTCGGTCTGGACGAGGCTGGCGAGCAGAACCCCTGTCGCGCCTAGCAGGATCGCCCCGCCAGCAACGCCGAGGCCGACCTTCCGCCGATCGAGTCGGGCAGCAATGGCGTAGGCAGCCAGAGCAACCAGAAGCGCGAAGATCACGAGGGGGACGGGATTCTCGAAAAGGGCGTGCTGGAGTATCGGGGGGTTCGCGAGCCCGGGCAGGTCGGGGGGCGGCTGGAGGAGTTCGAGTTGGGCCAGCGCGGCTTTGGGTGCGGGCAGGAATGCGAGGCAGGCCAGGAAAACGGGCACCCGCCATCCGGCAGCGGCCGATGGTGGGTGTCGCAGTCTGGAGGTTTGGTGCGTCTGACGCGGGCTGGAAAGCCCGCGCCCCTGTGGTGGTGTGGGTTGCAATCTGGAGGTCTGGTGCGCCAACGGCCGATGCTCCTTTGGCAGACGTCCCGCGCCGGCCTTGTGTTTGTACGCACACCGGCGGCTGCGGGTGCTCTCGGGCGGGAAGCCCCGCGGATGGGTGCGAGCAATGGATGAGCAGTCAGATCAGAACGGGGCAACGCCGAGCACCGGGCAGCAGCAGGCGGGTGTGGTTGCTGCGGACCAAAGCGTGCTGGAGCGGAACCTGCGGGCGCTGGCACGCTGTTCGCCGCAGACAGCACAGCTGATCGGCGAAACCGCGCCCGAGACAGGTGTGGTGTTCGAGATTGCACCCGATGGTGGCCTGACCGGGTCTCTCGGCACCGGTGTCGGGGCGCGAAGGCTCGCCAGCGGCAGGCGACCGCTCGACGAGGCAGCCAAGCTCGCCGAACGCTTTGTGACCGCCGAGACCGGGGTGGCGGTGGTGCTGGGCTTCGGGCTCGGGCACCACGTCCGGGCGGTTGCCGAGAAGCTCGGGCGGACCGGGGTGGTGGTGGTGTTCGAGCCGGATGTCGCGCTGCTGCGGGCGGTGCTCGAGCGTGTGGACATGGTGGATGCGATGGACGGCTCGAACATCGCGATTCTCACCAGGGCCGACAGCGGGGCGATCTCCGAGGCGTTGCAGGGGGCAGAGGTCGCGGTTTCGCTGGGTGTGAAGGTGCTCGAGCACGGGCCGAGCGGGCCGAGGCTGGGTGAGCGCGGGGCGCGGTTTGCCGAGGCGTTCACCACGACGGTGCGGGCGGTCCGAGCCGCGGTGGTGACGACACTCATGCAGACCGAGACATCGCTGCGCAATGGGCTGATGAATCTCGATTGGTACGCCAGCGTGCCGGGCATCGCGGGGCTGACCTCGTGCGCAGAGGGCAAGCCGGCGGTGGTGGTGAGCGCGGGTCCGAGCCTGGCGCGGAACATGCAGCTGCTCGCCAAGCCGGGCGTGCGCGACCGGGTGGTGATTGTCGCGGTGCAGACGGTGCTCCGGCAGTTGCTGGCGGCGGGAATCAAGCCGCACTTTGTGACGGCGCTCGATCATCACGAGATCAGCCGTCGGTTTTACGAAGGGTTGACCGCGGCCGACGTCGAGGGTGTCACGCTGATCGTCGAGCCCAAAGCCAACCCGGCGATTCTTGATATCTACCCCGGCGCGATCCGGTGCGTTCACGACGAGATACTGAGTCAGGTGCTCGGCAACGGGTTCGCCCACGACGGGTGCGGCATCGCGCCCGGCGCGACGGTGGCGCACATGGCGTACTCCTTTGCGCGGCACCTGGGGTGCGAGCCGGTGCTCCTGATCGGGCAGGACCTGGGCTTTACCGACGGGCAGTACTACGCACCCGGCGCAGCGATCCACGACGTGTGGGCCGGCGAGCTCAACGAGTTCAACACGCTCGAAACCATGGAATGGCAGCGGATCGTCCGCAACCGCGCCCACCTGTGCGAGGCAACCGACCATCTCGGCCGCAAGGTCTATTCCGATGAGCAGATGTCGGCGTATCTGGTGCAGTTTGAGCGTGTTTTCGAGGCCGATGCGGCGCTGGGGCGGACCATCATCGACGCGACCGAGGGCGGCGTTGCCAAGCGCAGCACACAGACGATGCCGTTGGCCGAGGCGCTCGAGACCTACGCGAAAGAGAGCTCCTTGGAAGCGCCGTTGCCAGAAACCGCGCCGAGCGCAGACCTTCGGGCGCTCACCGCACCGCGGGTTGCCGAGCGGCTTGATCGGCTCGGGCACGACGTGGGGCGCGTGAAGGCGCTGAGCCGGGACGCGGCCGGTTTCCTGCACGAGATGCTCGAGGTCCACGGCAACCACACAAAGGTCAACACACTCATCGGCAAGGTGCAGACGGTCGGCGAGAAAGTACGGCGGATCGAACCGGCCTACGAGCTGGCGCAGTACCTCAATCAGACCGGGCAGTTCAAACGGTTCCGCGCCGATCGGAAAATGCACCTCGACGAATCACTCTCGGCGCTCGAGCGGCAACGGCAGGAGATCGAACGCGACATCGTCAACGTCGAGTGGATCGCCGAGGCGGCGGCGCAGCTGGGCAAACTGCTCGAATCGGCTGCACGGGCGATGCGGGGTTCGGCACCGAAACTCACGCGTGACGCCGAAGAGCACGGCACGACACGTCCAGAGTCGGTCGAGCAAGGTAGCCCAAGCCGCACCGTTGTCGCGGCGATCATCGCGGTTGATGCCGATGCCGGAGCGCTGGGTACGTCGCGGGACCTCGCCGCGCCGATCGCCAACGGCATGAACGCCCTGCAACTGACGATCGCGAGGCTCGTGCAGAGCGGTGGGCTCGACCGCGTGGTGCTGCTGACAGAAGAACCCGACCGTGTGCGGGCGATCGTCGGCGATGTGGCGCGATTGCACAACGGAGCCCCGCACCCGGTGGAGGTGCAGATCGAACGTACAGCGCAGCACCCGCTCGGCGAACGGCGACGGGGGGTTGCTCGCGCACGAGCGTTTGCGCCCGACTGCTGGCGCGGTGGGCTCTGCGGCATGACCGTCTGGGACGAAGCGTTCGACCCGACCACAACCGCGCAGGTCATGGACCGCCTCGGGATCGACGGCGCGGTCATCGTCGGCTGCGACTGGGCGATGGTTGACCCCGGGCTCGCTGGCGAGGTCATCGAGCGATACCGCGAAGACCCGGCGCGGCGGCGGTTGACATTCACTCAGGCGTCGCCGGGCGTCTCACCCTGCGTGCTCGATCGGTCGCTGGTGGACGAACTGGCAGCGGGCACCGATCGTGCGGGCGGGTTTGCCAGCATCGGCGGGCTGCTCGGATATGTGCCCGACTCGCCGATTCTCGATCCGCTCGCCAAGCCCGGTTGCGTGCGGGTCGGGCCGGAGGTCAGGGACATCGGCGTGCGCGTGATCGCGGACTCGGCGTGGCGGTGCGCGGTGCTGGGCCGGGCGTTCGGCGGGCGTGACGCGACCACGGTTTCTGCTGCAGACATAGGCGATGATCTCCGCGCCGCGGCGATGGAACTGGCAACGCGCGGGCCGTCGCACCTGACGCTTGAGTTGTGCCCGGGTCGGCGGACCGGCGGCCTGCTCGCACAGTTGCTGGCGGGGACAAAGCGCGGGATTGATCGCGAGCCGATGGGTGTCGCCGAGGCGGTACGGCTTGTCGAAGAGCTGGCATCGGTCCGCCCCGACGCGGCGGTGACCATCGGCGGCGCGGGCGATCCGCTCATGCACAGTGCATGGCGCGAGGTTGTCGGCGCAGCGACCGACGCCGGGCTCGCGGTCCATGTGCGGTCGGACCTGCAATGCGAGCGCGATACCGCGATGGCGCTGCTCGAGAGCGGCGCGGGTGTGGTGAGTATCGACTTGCTGGCGGACACCGCCGAGGCGTACCGCACGATGGCGGGGGCTTCGTCGTTTGCGCACGCGCGGGACAACCTGATCGCGATGCTCGAATCCCGTTCGGCCCGCATCGGCGGGCGGATGCCGGACGTGTGGGTGGTGCCTCGGATCACGCGGTGCGACCGGGTGTACGAGGAGATCGAGCCGTTCTACGACCGCTGGCTGCGGATGGCGCAGGCGTGCGTGATTGACCCGTTGCCGCGCCGGGTCGCGGGCGATCGGATCGAACGATTGCCCGAGCCCTTGGGCGCGGTGTGGCGTCGGACGATCAGCGAGATGGCGGTGCTCAGCGACGGCGATGCGCTGCTGCTCCCGCAGCGGTGGGGGGGCAAGAGTGCTGGCAATGCGCACACTGAAGGGCTGATCGGCGCGTGGCAGCGGGTGCTGCGCGCACGCTGCAGGCAAGAGAAAGTCCGCGAGACGGTGCGGGGTGGCGAGCAACGCGGCGCGCCGGTCGCGGCTTGAGCAGAGAGAGAACCCATGCACGCCGAGCTTTGTAAACGTGAGCGGGTCATGGCGGTCGTGGTCGCGCGCGCGGGGAGCAAGGGCGTGCCCGGCAAGAACACCGCGAGTGTTGCGGGCAAGCCGTGCGTGGCGTGGACGATCGAGCACGCCAAGGACGCGCCGTTGCTGGAAGACGTGGTGGTGTCGAGCGACAGTCCGGAGATACTCGCGATCGCGGCCGAGATGGGCGTGAGTGCGCACCGCCGGAGCGATTCGCTCGCCAGCGACACCGCCCGCGTGGACGACGCGCTGCGGGAGGCGGTCGGGTGGTGGGAAGGCGCGCGCGCAGGTGGAGCGAAGGAACCGCAACACACTACCGAGATCGACGGCGTCGTGCTGCTCTATGGCAACGTGCCGGTGCGCCCACCGGGGTTGGTCGGTCGCGCAGTTGCGCTCTGGCAGGAGACCGGGTGCGATTCGGTGCAGAGCTACGTGGGTGTAGGGAAGTATCACCCGTGGTGGCAGGTGCGCATCGAGGCCGACGGGAGTGTGAAGCCTTGGGAGGGCGATCGGCTGTTCGGGGGTGTGTACCGCAGGCAGGAACTGCCGTCGAGCTTTGTGCCCGACGGGGGCGTGCTGGTGGTGTCCAGGCGTGCGCTCTTTCACGAGATCGCCGGGCTCGATCCGTCGCACCCGCACGCCTTTCTTGGTTGCGACCACCGCGCGGTGGTGAACGAAGAAGGCAGCGTGATCGACATCGACTCGCCGCTCGACCTGGTGGTTGCCGCGGCGGTTCTAAAGGAGCGCTATGCACATCGGTAGTGGTGCAACAACGCAGCACGCAGCGGCACGCGCGATCGGCGACGATACCGAGACGTATGTCATCGCCGAGATCGGCGTCAACCACGACGGCTCGGTCGCGCGGGCGCTCGAGTTGACCGACGCCGCGGCAGCCGCGGGGGCCGATGCGGTGAAACTCCAGCTCTTTGCGACCGACCTGCTCATGGGTAAAGCGGCAAAGCTCGCGGCCTATCAGACAGCGGCCGGCGAGACCGATCCGCTGGCGATGCTGCGACGGCTGGAGCTCTCGCTTGCTGACATGGCGCTCGTCGTTGATCGTGCGCACCGGCTGGGCATCCACGCGATCGTCACAGTGTTCAGCACCGAACTGGTGGCGGGCGCAGAGACGCTCGCGTGGGATGCGTACAAGAGCGCGAGCCCGGACATTATCCATCGGCCGCTGCTCGACGCGATGGCGAGCACCGGCCGGCCGATGATCGTGAGCACCGGGGCCAGCACAATCGACGAGGTGCTGCGGGCGGCGGGGTGGCTCGAAGCGGCGCGGGATCGGCTCGCGTTTTTGCAGTGTGTGAGCAGCTATCCAGCGCCGGACGCGGCACTCGCAGGCATCGCGGCGATCGCCCGCGCGACCGGGCTGCCCACCGGCTACAGCGACCACACGCCGGGCGTGAGGTCGGGAGCGCGGGCGGTCGAGCATGGGGCGTGCCTGCTCGAGAAGCACCTGACCTACCACGTGCGCGCAGCCGGGCCGGACCACGCCGCGTCGCTCGAACCGGGGGCGTTTGCCGAGTATGTCTCGCGGGCGAAAGCGGCAACGCGAGGCGCAGCAACGACGGCTGGCGAAAAGCGTTTGCTCGATTGCGAGCGCGACGTGCGAGCGGTTTCCAGACAGTCGCTGACCACGCGGCGGGCGCTGCCCGCGGGGCATGTGCTGACCGCAAACGACCTGACGGTCAAGCGCCCGGGCACGGGAATCGAGCCCTGGCGGCTGGAGGAAGTGGTTGGACAGCGGCTGGTGCGAGATGTCGAGGGCGATGTGCTGTTGACAGCATCGGATATCACGCTTGCGATTCTCGCGGGCCTGTGAAGCTGACTCCCGCGCGACGCCCGATCCTGTAGACTGCTGCGATGCGATACCTCGGCGTGATGGTGTGTGTGGTCTTGCTGTTGTCGGGCGTTGGGTGTGTACGTGATTCGGGCACAGCGCCACCGGCTCGTGCGCCGACGACGGCTGGTGACGATGTCCTGCGCGTGTTGACCTACAACATCCACCACGGCGCAGGCACCGACGGCGTGCTCGATCTGGAGCGGATCGCGCGGGTGATCACCGACGCAACGCCCGATCTGGTCGCGTTGCAGGAGGTTGACAACGGTGCCTCGCGGACTGGCAGTGTCGATCAGGCTGCGACGCTGGGTTCGCTCACGGGGATGCACCACGCCTTCGCTCCCTTCATGGACTTTCAGGGCGGCCAGTACGGGCTCGCGGTGCTGTCGAAGCACCCGATCGTCTCGGTGCGAGTGATTGCGTTGCCGCCGGGCAAGCACGAGCCGAGGGCGGCGCTGGCGGTGGAGGTTGCGCCTGCGGGGAAGCCTCGGCTGACGATTGTGTGTTTGCACTTTGACTGGCTGGAGGGCGATGCCGAGCGGTTTGCCCAGGCCGAGGCACTGCTCGCGGCGCTCGACAGTGAGGACGGAGTGATCCTCGCGGGAGACTTCAACGACACGCCCGATTCGCGGACGATCCGCGCGTTCGAGGACGCGGGCTATGCGATCGCACAGCCGACGGTGGGCAACGGCTTGACGTTTCCAGCCGACCTCCCGACGAAACGGATTGACTTTGTGATGCACCGGCCGGCGTTCGCGTTTGTGGGCGGGGTCGAGGTGCTTGCTGAGGAGGTCGCGTCGGATCATCGGCCGGTGCTGGCGGTGTTGGAGTGGACGAAGTGAGTGTACCCGGTTGTCTTTCGGTCGGCGTTGTCCCCTCGCTTGCGCGAGGGGCTCTTTTCTCTGGTGTGTACACACTTCCACAGAGCCCCTCGCGCGAGCGAGGGGACAACAACACCCGAGCGGTCCAAAGAAACACAATGGTCCAACCTGCTAGAGTGTCCGCATGATCGGAGACGGCTGGGATGGTGATCCTTCGGTGAGACCGGGGGAGTTTGACGCTGGGGCTGCTGGTGCGCGCGGCATACGCCGGGTGGCGGTGGTCACAGGCTCGCGGGCCGAGTTCGGCTTGCTGCGCCCGGTGATGGAGGCGGTGCAGGCTTGCGAGGGGCTCGAGCTCGCGGTCATCGCGGCCGGGTCGCACCTGATCCCCCCCGCCGAGACGTTCCGCGACGTGAAGAAGGCGTTCCCGGTCACCGATTCGATCCCGATGCAACGGCCCGGCCCGGCGACCCGGCTCGACGACGCCGAGGCGCTCGGGCGCGGCGTGTCACGGTTTGCGCGCTCGTTTGCCGGTGTTCGCCCCGACTGGGTCGTGGTGCTCGGCGACCGGATCGAAGCGTTTGCCGCAGCGTCGGCGGCGAGCGTGGGGGGCATCCCGCTCGCGCACGTCCACGGCGGCGACCGGGCCGAGGGCATCGCTGACGAAGCGATGAGGCACGCGATCACCAAACTCGCCCACCTGCATTTCGCAGCGACCGAACAGAGCGCCGAGCGGATCAGACGGATGGGCGAACGCCCAGACTCGGTCCACGTCGTTGGTTCGCCGGCGGTGGACGGGCTCGCGGCGACACCACCGGCCGAAGATCGGGCGTGGCAAGAGCTGGGGAGCCCCGAGGCCGTGCTACTGATGCACCCGCTCGGGAGGCACGCTGAGGAAGAGGAAGCGGCGGCGACCGCAGCAATCGAAGGGGTGCTCGCGGCGGTCGAGGGCAGCGTGCTGTGCCTTGCGCCAAACCGCGACCCAGGCCGGGCGGGGATCGTGCGGGCGATCGAAGCGGCAGTAGCGGCGCACGACCGGGTGACCGCGATGGAGCACATGCCTCGGGAGCGGTTCGTCGCGGTGCTGCAAAGGCTGGCGGGGTCGGAGGGTGCGCCCGGCGGCGTACTTGTGGGCAACAGCTCGGCGGGGCTGATCGAGGCGGCGGTGCTGGGCGTGCCGACGGTGAATATCGGCACGCGCCAGACCGGGCGCGAGCGGGCGGGCAACGTGGTGGATGTCGCGCGAGAACTCACAGCGGACGTTGCGGCGGCGGTGACTCGGGCGCGCGGGCTTGACCTGCGCGGGCTGGAACACCCCTTCGGCGATGGGCGGGCGGGGGTGCGGATCGCGGAGATTCTCGCGGCGGTCAACCCGCACACATCGGGCCTGACGCGCAAGTGCTGCGCGTATTGATGGGTCGATGCGAGCGATTTTTGGCCTACAGCCGGGCAGGGGGAAAGTCCGCAGCAAGACCGTCCGATGCGTGAGGGGGATAGACCAACGCATACGGAGCAAACGGGATGAGCATCACCACCGAGCAGCGCGAGCAAGTTGTTACCAAGGCGATCCGCGAGATCAGCCACATCGCCACACTGCCGGAAGTGACCATGCAGATTATTCAGATGGTGGAGGACCCCAAGTCCACCGCGTCTGACCTGCACGAGGTGATCTCCGGCGACCCGGCGCTCTCGAGCCGCATTCTGAAGGTGGTCAACTCGTCGTTCTATGGGTTGCCCGGCCAGATCGCGTCGATCAACCGGGCGATCGTGCTGCTCGGGCTCAACGCGGTGAAAAACATCGCGATCGCAGCCAGCCTGTCGAAGCTCTTTCGCGGCGGCGACCTGACACCCCGCTTTAGCGCCAAGGACCTGTGGGAACACTCTAACGCGACCGCGGCGGCTTCGAAGATCATCGCCGACACGCTCAAGATGGGCCTCAGCGACGAGGCGTTTCTCGCCGGGCTGATGCACGACATCGGGATCATGGTCGAGATGCAGGCCGATCGGGAGAAGCTGATCGAGGTGATCGAGTCGCTCGGGATCAACGCGGCGGGGGTGCCTCTCGAGGACATGCTCGAGACCGAGGAGCGGGTCTTCGGCGCCAACCACTGCAACTTTGGTGAGGGATTGTGCAAGAAATGGAAGTTCCCGCGTTGCCTCGAGTTGGTGACAGCATTCCACCACAACCCGATGAGCGCCGACCGCGACAGCCGCACACTGCCGGCAGTCGTGTATCTTGCCGACCACCTGGTGACCGAGCTCGGCGAGAAACCCTACCGGCTTGATTTGCAGACGCTCGATATCGACGAGGGTGTGCTCGAGGTCTTGAAACTGACCACCGAGAGCCTGGCGGGATTGAAAGAGCGGCTTGCCGAATCGGCCGACGACGTGGCAACGATGCTCGACTAGAGACCCACACCGCGAGACCTGCTCTCGCGCATTTCTCCTTATGGACCGGCCGCGTGGCAACACGAGGTCGGTCTTTTCGTGTGGTGCGCTCGCCACGAGCACCCGCCCGACGCCACAGGGAGTTCGGTCAGGCCGCTGGGCGCAGGCTTTTCGCCACGCTGATGCGGTAGGCCATCATCGCCGGGACGATGCCAGCGAGTGCCGCGAGGGTGACGGCACTGACGACCACGAGCATGATCCACTCGGGCGGATAGATGGGCGTGACCACAATGCCGAGGGTTTTGCGGAGTGCCTCGGCGACCGCGAACCCGCCGACGAGCGCCAGCAGCACGCCCCCGATCGCGCCCAGCAGGCCGAGCATCGCCGACTCGGTGAGCACGAGGCCGAACACGCGCCCACGGCTCGCGCCCAGCACGCGGAGCACCGCGATCTGACGCTTGCGTTGCTCCATCGAGTTGTACAGCGCGACCATGATCGAGACAGCGCTCGAGACCATCACGACGGCCGCCATCGCGATGAAGATCACGTTGATGTTGCCGACGATCTTGAAGAGCTTGATGATCTCCTTGGTCGGCTCGGCGACCATAAAGCCCTCCTGGCGCAGCTGATAGGCCAGCGGCCCAAGCGCAGCGCTGGCGTTGGACCCGCGCCGTGAGGCGGCACGCACGTAGACCCCGGTCACCTTGCGGTCGTCGTCGGTGATGTCGTCGGGTGTGGTGTGCGCAGCGTCGGGATCGTTGCGCACGCGGCGGTCGTGGGCGTGGACGGTCCACGCGCCGACAAGATCGGCAAACACCGTGCGGTCGTGCGGCGAGCCCGTGGATTCAAGAATGCCGACAACGGTGTAGTGAAACTCGTTATGGGTGTGCGTCTCGGTACCGGCGCGGCCGTGGCTGAGTTCGAGCGTGTCGCCGAGCCGAAGCCCGGTGATGTCGGCGGCCTTGGCGCCGAGCACAACCTCGAAGGGTTGTTCAAATGTGCGCCCCGCCGCGAACCGCCAGGGCTCGTCGGGTGTGGGGGCAAAGTCGGCAAAGAACGCAGCGGTGGTCGCCATCACCGGCAGCCCGGCGTAGCTGTCGCCTTGCTGGTTGGGGATCGCCATCGCGACCCGAGGGTCGGACTGGATGCGTTGCAACTGGGCGTGCGAGATCGGGGCCGCCGGAGCGCCGGCGTAGAAGATGCCGTTGAGCACGCTGACCAGGGCGCTGGGCTCTTTGGTGACGAGCAGGTGCATATCGCCCGAGCCGCGACGGAACGCCTGCTTGCCCGCGTCCATCATCGCCAGCAGCACCAGCAGCATCCCGACCGCGATCGCAACAGTGAACGCGGTGGTCACCGTCGAGAACATGCGACTGGTCAGGCTGCGGCGGATGATCGTGAAATCGGTGATTGACATCGAGCGTGGCTCCGCGGCGTTGAGGTTTGAGGTGGCGGGATCGGCAGGTCGCGTGACGGTATGTACGGGTTCAGGCAGTGCTGGCGGACAACTCGTGCAGGCTTGCCCGGCGTGCGAACCGGTCGGCCATCGCGGGGTCGTGACTCACGCAGAGCAGGGCTGCGCCGCTCTCGGTGCAAGCGTTCTGGATCAGGTCCATCGCGGCGGCGGCGTTGTCAGGATCAAGGCTCGCGGTCGGTTCATCCGCCAGCACCAGCGCCGGGCGGCAGGCGATCGCTCTGGCGACCGCGACGCGCTGCTGTTGCCCGATCGAGAGCTCGTCGGCCGCGGCGTTGGGGCGTTCGACGCCGAGTGTTTCGAGCAGCGCGAGCGCACGGTCGCGGTGTTCGCGGCGGGGCACGTCACTGAACATCAGCGCGAGCATCACGTTCTCAGCCGCCGAGAACCCGGGCAGCAGATTGAACGTCTGGAAGATCATCCCGATCGAGGTGCCCCGGAACCGGTCGCGGGTGTGGCCGGACATCGCGTGGATGTTCTGCCCGTTCACGAGGATCCGGCCGCCGGTCGGTTCCATCAGGCCGGCGACGAGATAGAGCAGCGTGCTCTTGCCCCGGCCCGAGGTACCGGTCAGCAGCACCTGCTCGCCGGCAGCAACATCGAGCGAGTCGATATCGATCACGAGCGGGTCGCGCGGGCTGTAACGGAACCGCAGCTTTTCGATGTGCAACGCGGGCGATTTTGGCATGTTGACCTCCGGGCGACGATGGTAGGACAGCTGTGGAAAGCGGTCTGCCGTGACAACTCCCGGCTTTATTTCAGCACAAACCGCAGCTCGTCCCACAGCGAATCGACACGCGATCGGAAGCTCGACATCCGTGCTCTGGCAGGGTCGGCCAGCTCGATACAGCACGCCAGGAGCAGGTCCACCAGGCCGTGGTAGTCTGAGACCGCGATGTACTCGCGCCCGACCCGCAGCGGCTCGGTGTTGGTCCCGGCCTGGGCAGCCGTCAGGTCGGCCATGTTGTGGTAGTTGCCCAGCGGCAGGCACACGCACGTTGACGAATGCCCGAACGCGCAGAACACGCTCGCTTCGCACGCACCCCCGGCCATCAGTTTCCGCTGCCAGCGCCACTTGGGCATCTCGCTCTGCTTTTGCGCAGCTGTCGGCTGGGCGGGTGCGCCCGAGACTTTCTCCGCGACCTGCGCAACCGCCGCGGTCAGCTCGGGTGTAAAGATCGTGATGCGGTCGCCGACCCTGACGATCGGTCCGCCGCCGATTGGTGAGTCCGGGAAGCTGCGTGAGTTCTCCAGCGCGATGAGCCTTGCGCCCGGTTCGATGGTGCCGCTCTTGCACGCGCCGATTGCGCCGATAAAGCCGACCTCTTCAGCCCGGGTCATCAGCAGGCGTACATCACCGGCCGCCTCGCCCGCAGCCCGCAGCCTGCGCAGCTCGTCGATCGCCGCGAGCGCCGCCGCGAGTGCGGCGAGGTCGTCGCAGGCAAACGTCGCAGCACACTCGACGCCGTCGATCGTGGTGATCTCTGCTTCGGGCAGCTCCCACCGCGCGATGTCGCCCGGGCGCAGGCTGCCGTCGTCGCGGTCGAGCTCGCACAGGAACGTCTTGAACTTGGGGTTGGCGCCGTCCACCCGCTCGGCGAGGGTGCCTCGGATGGTGTGGTCGTCTCGGTCGATGAGGACGACCCGCGCGTCCTTGAAGTAGTCGTCCATGACCCCGCCTCGGAACGCCAGCTCGACGACGCTGGGGCTCACGACACGGTCCACGACAAACGCCGGGTGGTCGAGGTGGGCGGTGAGGTAGAGCGGCGCATCGGACGCGGGTTCGTCGGCGAAGCGCACGGTAAGGTTGCCGTGCTCGTCTTCTGTCATTATGAGGTCAGGGCGTTCGGCGAGCCAGGTGTTGATCCAGCGAACGACGCGGTGTTCGCCGCCGGCGACGGTGGGGATGTCGGTGAGCGCGAGCAGCCAATCGAGGTGTCGTGCTTGGCTTTGGGCAGCAACAGATGGGGTGTCCATGCTCGATGGTAGCGCCGCGTCCGGTAAGCGCGGGGTGGTGTGAATCTGGTTGGTTTGTGCCGGGGGAGCGTCCGGCCGGTGTGCGCGGACGGCTTGCTTGCTGCGTTCTCATCGCCGCGACGACCGGCCAAACCGATAGTGGAGGGGGAGGGAGTCTCTATGCTGCGAGTCGAGTTGGCCGACGCCAGGCCGGGCATGGAACTGGCGGTGCCTGTCACCCATCCGACCAATCCCGAGACGGTGCTGCTGCGCTCGGGGTTCACGCTCGACGAGAAGACGATCTCGCGGCTGTGCGAGCTGCGCGCCAAGAGTATCTGGATCGCCTACCCGGGCATGGACTTCGTCGGCGACCAGTTGTGCCCGAGGATTCTTGCAGCCGGGCAGCGGTTGAGCGGTGCGATCGGCAAAGCGTTCGGGGAGATTCTTCCCGGCGGCAAAGCCGAAATGGACTACAGCCCCTTCCGCCGCGCGATCAGCGAACTCATGGAACGGCTCATGGCTTCGCCCAAAGCCCGGACCCTGATCGTCGATCTCGCCAGCTCGCAGATCCCGCTCTCGAGGTCGGCCGGGCACGGGTGCTTCCTGTCGCTGGTGCTGGGGCTCAAGCTCGAAACATACCTGATGCTCACCCGCTCGCGGCTTGGTGTGCTCTCGCGGGACGTCTCGAACCTCGGCATGGGCGCGCTGCTGCGCGATGTCGGCGTGACCCAACTCGAGCCCGACCAGCGCTGGCGCTGGCGCGCAGCAAGCGATTCGGTCGACCCCGCGTGGCGCGAACACGTGACGCTCGGATACGACATGGTCCGCGGCGATCTTGAGCCTTCCGCCGCCGCTGCGGTCCTCAACCACCACCAACGGTTCGACGGCTCTGGATTCCCCGACCGTCTCAACCTGCAAGGCCGTGCACAGGCGATCTCGGGGACCGACATCCATATCTTCGCGCGGCTCATCGCGGTCGCCGACGTGTTCGACCGGTTGCGCCACCCAGCGCCGGTTGAGCCCGGTGCGCCCGAGCCCGAGCCCGTCCCCATTGTCCGAGTGCTCAAGCAGATGCTGCGGACCGACATGGCAGCATGGTTTGACCCGATCGTGCTGCGGGCGCTGGTGCACGCGGTGCCCGCGTTCCCGCCCGGCAGCGTCGTGACCCTCAGCGACGGGCAGCGCGCCGTGGTGGTCTCGTGGGATCCGCTCGACCCGTGCCGACCTGTGGTGGCGGCGCTCGACCGGTTCGCGCTGGACCCCGCCCGCTTCGAGGAACCCGGCGAACAGATCGACCTGAGCAAGTCCCGCGCGCTGCACATCGCCGAGGCCGAGGGGCAGTTTGTTGCTGGCGACTTGTTCGAGCCCGAGACGGCCGATGAGTTCGATGTCCACAAAGCCCAGAGCGCGATGATCGCGATTCCCGCAGAAGAACTCGCGGGGTAGAAGCCTCCGCGCGGAGAGCCCCTCGCGCGAGCTCTTTGCTCTATAGAGCCCCTCGCGCGAGCGCGGGGACAAACGCACACCCGGGGCGAGGTTTGCCAACCGCGTTTGGTGCTGCCCGACTACGCTTTCTCCCGAACCACCCCACGACCTTTCGGGAGAGCTTCCATGCCCACGACAATCGCCCAGCCGTTTGATGCTCGCACCGACGAGGCCCTCAGCACGCTCGATGCCGGCGGGCAGTACAAGCACCTCCAGACGATCCTCTCGCCGATGGACGCCGAGATCAGGATGCGGACTGCCGAGGGCAAAGAGATCGACGTGCTGTGCTTCTGCTCGAACAACTACCTCGGGCTCGCCAACCACCCCGAGGTCGTCGAAGCCGGGATCGAGGGGCTGCGGAAATACGGCGCCGGCACCGCGAGCGTCCGCTTTATCTGCGGCACCTTCGAGCCGCACGAACAGCTCGAAGCCACCATCGCCAGGTACATGGGCACCGAGAGCAGCTACACGTTTGTCAGCTGCTGGAACGCGACCGAAACGCTCTTCCCCACGTTCTGCGAGGCCGGCGACATTGTCATCTCCGACGCGCTCAACCACGCCTGCATCATCGACTCGATCCGCCTGACTTCCGTGATCAAAAAGGGCGTCTTCAAGGGCGTCTACAAACACTCCGACCTCGAACACCTCGAAACCCGTTTGCAGGAAGCCCGAGACAACGCCGACATCACCGGCCAGATCTGGGTCGTGACCGACGGCGTTTTCAGCATGGAAGGCGACATCGCCAACCTCCCCGGGCTGCGCAAGCTGTGCGATGCCTACGACGCCAAGCTGGTGGTCGACGATTCCCACGCCCACGGCGTCATGGGCAAGACCGGCCGCGGCACCCACGAGCACTACGGCATGGTGCCCGGAGGCGACGCGGGGCTGGTCGATTACTTCACAGGAACACTCGGCAAAGGGCTCGGCGGCGGCGCGGGCGGCTTCCTTGCTGGTCCCAAGCGCGGGACCGAGCTGGTGATCCAGCGCGGCCGTCCGACGCTCTTTAGCAACGCCCTGCCGGTGACGGTCGCGTGCAGCGCCAACAAAGCGATCGAGATCGTCATGCGCGAGCCCGAGCGGGTGCAACAGCTGCGCGACAACGTCGCCTACGCCCGCGAGAAGATTGGCGCAGCCGGGTTCGAGATTCTCGAATCGCCCACCGCGATCTGCCCCATCATCGTCGGCGACACCGCCAAAGCGATCGGCATGAGCAAACGCCTGCTCGAGCTCGGCGTGTTCGTCATCGGCTTTGGGTACCCGGTGGTGCCCGAGGGCACCGCGCGGCTGCGGATCCAGATGTCGGCTGCGCACACCACTGCGCACATCGACACACTGGTGGATGCGCTCAAGAAGTTGTGAGATGCGATCAAAAAGCTGTGAGCGGATTCCCTTTTAGAACTCGGGCTCTGTCCTCTCCTGCTCCCCCTCCCGCGCCCCGCGGGAGGGGGTTGGGGGGAGGGTGTCTTTGTTCTTGATGCTCCCGTTCTTGCACAACCTTGAGTGAATGAAGCACAAGAACTTTGCAGGATTCGTATGAGCGGGTCGGGTGCGGAAAATAGAAAAACCCCTCGCTTGCGCGAGGGGCTCTGTTCGTCGGCGGGTACGGTCTCTCAGTCCCGGCTCGTTTGCTGCAACTACTCCAGCGCCGCTGCTCCCGAGATGATCTCGGTGAGTTCGGTGGTGATCTGGGCTTGCCGGGCGCGGTTGTAGGTGCGGCTGAGTTGTTTGCCCATCTTCCCGGCGTTGTCGGTCGCCGACTTCATCGCGATCATCCGGGCCACGTGCTCGCTGACGATCGCGTCGTTGAACGTCTGGAAGAGCACCGCCTTGATCGCGGCGGGCAGGATCTCGTCGAGCAGCCCGGGGCCGTCGGGGCTGAACTCGTAGATCTGGTTGATCGCGTCTTCGCTCTCACCCTCGGTTGCTTCGGGCGTCTCGAAGGGCAGGAGCTGCATCACCTCGGGCACCTGCTTGCCAGCCGAGATGAAGCGCGTGAACACGACGTTGACCCGGCTGATCTCGCCAGCAATGAAGCGGTCGATGAAATCCTGCGCGAGGCGGTCGACCTCGTCGTAGGCGGGCTTGTCGCCAAACTGGGTGTGGTGGCGGGTGACCTCGATGCCGTTGAACTTGTAGAACCCCACGCCTTTTTTGCCGACCACTTCGACGTACCCCTCGCGGGCACCCTCAGCGGTTCGGAAGTGGTGCATGGAGGTCCGGAGCACCGAGCCGTTGAACGGGCCGCAGAGCCCGCGGTCGCTGGTGAGGACGAGCGTGAGGGCTTTGCCCTCGCCGCCGTGTTGCAGCAGCGGGTGGTTCAGCTCATCGCCCGCGGTCGCCGCGAGTTCGCCGACCAGCTCGAAGAGCGCCTTGGAGTAGGGCTTCCCGGCGGTCGCCCGCTGGAGCGCCTGGCTGAACTTGGCGGTGGCGATCATCTGCATCGTGCGGGTGATCCGCTTGATGTTGCCGACCGCTTTGATGCGTTTCTGGATTTCGCGAGTCTTGCCCATGGGTCGGGATGGTAGGCCGGAACCGGTTCAGAATCAGGGGCGGGCGTACGCCAGATTCAGGATCAAAGCCCGGTTGCCGCTCCTCCAGCCATACCGCCCAACGGCCGAACCAGCCCGGGCACCTCGGCAAACGACGGGGGGTGATCCAGGTCCAGAGGCAGGTAGACCCCCCGCTCGTGGTCGCTGTTGAGGACGATCGCGCAGGGGGGGATCACCAGGCAGCCGTTGTCAGCTTTTTCGTGCCCGAGGATGAACATGTTGACCCCCCAGCGTTCGACCAGGTCCTCGAGCTGCTCGGCGTCGTAGCCCCTGCCCCACACCATCAGGTGGGCAGACCCCAGCCGGGGGGCAAAGTCGTCGTCGGTCAGGTCGCGGGAGAGGATCGTCGTATCAAACCTGCCCATCACCCCCGGCGAGGGCAGCGAGTGGGCACACAAAATATCGCCCCGAGGCGTCACGCACCGCAGCGCCAGAGGCATCGCACGGATGAACTCCCCCAATGCCTCAGCCACCCGCTCCCAGTTGTCACCGAACACGTACCCGAGCCCGTCGTTGAACGCCTCGACGCAACGGACGCCGTCCTTGACGATCCCCGCACCGACGATCTGCGCCAGCTCGTGGTTGGCGAGCAGCGTATGGACCCGCTCGGGCGCACAAACCTTGGCCTCGGCGATCCGCGCCAGCGCCCGATACGAAAGGTCAAGCCCGTTGAGCAGCCGATCAGAATGGATCACCTCGTGAAACGTGATATGCACCGGCGGCTCGGCAGACACTGCGCCGGGCGTCCCGTTGTCCGGCTCTGAAGAACCCCCCTCGCCCGCGGGTTCTGTAGAGCCCCCCGCGCAAGCGGGTTTTATAGAGCCCCCCGCGCGAGCGGGGGGACACGCCGCACCGCCCTCAAGCCCGCACAGCTCGAGCAGTTGCTTCAGGTGAAACGGGTTGTCGTGCAGGTCGCCGGTCGCGATCAGTGTCCCCGGGCCTCGGATCACTTCGACAGACCCCTCGCGGCACTCGGCCTCGCGGCTGGCGCGGGCGGCGTCGTGAAAGAGGTCGATGACCTGCTCGGCATTCTGGATATTCACGCCCGGCATGGCAGCTCAGTCCGACTCGTCTGTCACAGCCGGGAGCCCGGCCCGGGTGGATTCGCTCTTGGCGCGGACGATCCCGAGGATGAGATTGAGCCGATCGGTGACCTCGCGCATGCTGTGCGGCCGTTTCTCGGCATCGACCTCGACGCAGTGCATCACCAGTTCGTCGAGCTTGGTCGGCACCCGCGCGTTGAGCTCGACGGTGGGTGTGGGCTTGGCGATCAGGTTGTCGTCGAGCGACCCGACGAGCGAGTCGCCCTTTGCCAGCGCGGTGGGCACGTGCTGCCGGGTGAGCACCCAGTACATCGTCGCGCCAAAGTTGTAGATGTCGGTCTTGGGGGTGATCGGGCGGCGGTGGACCTGCTCGGGCGCGATGTAGTCGGGAGTCCCCTGGATCCGAGGCTTGACCGTGCCGTTGGAACAGCTCTGCCCCAGGTCGATCACCTTCACGCCGCCGCCCTCGGTGATGACGATGTTGTTGGGCTTCATGTCCGCGTGGATGTACCCGGCTTCGTGCATCGCCGCGAGGGCGTCGGCGGTCTGCTCGAAGATCTCGACGGCAGCCTCGAACGTCGCTGGGGGGTGTTTTTCGAGGCTGATCCCGTCGACAAACTCCATGACCAGGAACAGCTCCTTGACCGCGAGGAAGGAGCCTTTCTTGATGACCTTTTTGACCTTGCGGAGGTTGGGGTGGTTGACCGCTTTGGCGACCTTGGCCTCTTGCTCAGCCTGGTCGAGGAACCGCTGGTCCTTGTCGGTGTGCTTCTCGACCTGTTTGAGCGCCCAGATCTGGTTGTTCTTGACGTCCTGGACGAGATAGATCACCGAGGCCGCGCCGCGTCCGATCTCGGACATGACCCGGAAGCCCTCGACAACATCGCCCTTCTTCTTGATCGGCACGATGTTCCTCGCCTCGTTCGCAGCGGCCGGACACCGCGTCCGCCGGTCAATCAGTCTATCGGCACCCGGCCCGTCGTCCTCAAACGAGATCCGCCGGGGAACACATGCAGCTTGGCGAGACAGCACATGCCTCGATCGGCCTCCCGGGGCTTTGGAACGGTCCATCAGCCGCGACATCGCTGTCTGTCGCGTGGAGGGGATGATAGCCCGGGAGCCCGCCCCCCGCGCGCAAAAGACAGGCCAAGATTGGCCTGGTATGGCCATCGGCAGCCGGAACCATGTTGAGGGAACCGGGCGGCGTCAGCGCCAGCTGTCGACCTGCTCGCGGAGTGAGGCGGCCGGGAAGTAGCGGCCGGGCCCGGCGACGGGTGCGACATCGCTGTGGAGCACGATCCGCTCGGGCGGGATGTCGTACTCCCGCGCCAAGGCTGACACCAGATCGAGCAAACGGGTCATCTGGATCTGGCTGAACCCCCGGCGGGTGCCGTCGCCGACCAGGGTGATCCCGATCGCGTGGCGGTTGTACCAGTCGCCGTCGGGGCCGGCGGTGTGGGCCCCGGGCTGCTGCTCGAGCCAACGCTCGCCGACGTGGATCTCGCCGTCGCCCATGCCCTGCCCGTTGCCGATGACAAAGTCGGCGCCGAGGCTACGGAGCCCCATCTGCCGGTGGGCCGCGTCGATCGAGGCCGGGGTCCCGAAGGGCGCGCCGGTGTGGTCGATCACGATCGCCAGCCACTGGTCCGCCTCGACCGGGACGCGGGTCTGAAAGACCGCTTCGATCGAGACGCTGCTCTGGGTGGCAGCCATCGCCGGCAGCGCCAGCCCGTCGAGCCGGGTCGGTGCGCCGTGGTCCAGCGCCATCAGCAGCGCGGTGACCGCGGTCATCGACCCGACCAACGATGCCCAGACAACCTTGGCGCGACGCCCCACTTTCTGGGTGCGATCGTTCGAAGCTGAGCGGGCGGCCTGGGGCATGAAAGTCGTGTCCTTGACTGTGGTCCTCTTACAATATCAATCGATCGGGTGTCGCCCCCGTATTTCTTGCCAAAACAGAGACGTTTCGTCAGATACTTCTTCGCACCATTCGCCCGGCCGGTTTGTTCGTATGTTTCTCGGTCCGAGACTTATTCGGGCAGGATCAGCCGGCCGCTCAGGTTGGGCTTGCGACGCCCGAACTCGTCTTCCACATATTGCGGTGCAAAGCGACCACGCACCAAGTCGTAGCGGCTGTACTGGCTGCGCGGGTCGTTCGGCGAGAGCAACGGATCAACACACCCCGAGAGGGCTGCAAATCCGGACGTTGCCAGCAAAGCGAGACCCACGAACCGGAGGGTGCGGCGTGGTCTGTGGCGGGTGTGTTTCAGTCGGCGGATCATGGCAGCAAAGCCTCCTGCAAGTCGGAGTCTACCGCGCCACACACGCTGCTGCTGCGGGAGATTGAACGCCTTGCCGAATCCTGTGATTTCCGGCGCGCGGAGGGTTGGGCTTTGGTGCTCTTGGTCTTTCAAGGGGGTGCCCTGTCCCCTCGCTTGCGCGAGGGGCTCTTTTGTGCTGGGAACCATGTGCCCAACAGAGCCCCTCGCGCAAGCGAGGGGACAAGTGCCAAGCACGCATACAGGATTGCAGACGACGCAAAGATGTTCTATCCACAACCGGGCTGAAGTTTCCCCCGCGCATCCACACGGGCGCTCCCAGAACCTACCAACTGCCGTACTGCTTCGTACGCCACGGTACACACCGCCGTCGCCAGGTTGAGCGAACGCTCGGTCTCGACCATCGGCAGCGTCACCAGCCGATCGGCGAACCGGTCGAGCAGGTCGGGGGGCAGGCCTTTGGTTTCTTTGCCAA
Source organism: uncultured Phycisphaeraceae bacterium (assembly GCA_964394895.1). Classification (GTDB taxonomy): domain Bacteria; phylum Planctomycetota; class Phycisphaerae; order Phycisphaerales; family UBA1924; genus PNC22. The sequence goes on from CAYMZJ010000004.1 coordinate 118,900, forward strand.
AGAGCAGGTGGTCGCCCGGCAAAAAGTCCGCGTCCCAGACCGGGCGGGTCGCTTTGGTCGACAGCGCCCAGACGCGGGCGTCGGCGTGTGTCTCAAGGTAGCGCTCGAGCGAGTCGTGCTCGCGGACATCGAGCCTCGGCCAGTAATCAAGCCCCGCCCGACGGCAGGCCTTCTCGTCGAGGCTGAACCCCAGCGGGTGGATCAGGTGGAGCGCGCAGTCGAGCGCGACGCAGGTTCGACCGATGTTGCCGGTGTTGTTGGGGATCTCCGGCTCGTGGAGGACCACGTGCAGGAGAGGGCTCATCCGCCCCGCGCCCGGATGAACGCCTGCTCGGCCGCCCGCCGTGCCTGCACGCCGGGGTCCACGTCGATCACCCGGTCGAGTGCCGCCCGGAACGCGGGGTCGGCGACCGCCCCGTCCCACCGGGAGATCGAGTCAGAGCTGACGACCAGCGCGACGTAGTCTTCGTCCGAACCACGACGGTTGTTGTTGCTGTTGAACAGGTTGCCGCCGAGGTCGGCGAGCATCGGGTGGGTCAGGCCGTGGGACCTGCGGAACCGCTCGATGCGGTGGAGAAAGACCTCGGCGTCGATCTGCTGGTCGTTGCGGCTGCTGCGGTCTTTGGACTGGACTCCGGTGCAGACGCCGGCGATCACCACATCACGCCCGAGCTGGGTCTGGAGGCGTTCCATCCGGCGGGCGATCTCCGCCGATCGGGGGTCGTCGAGCCGCCACGCGTAGTACACCACGGCGCGACCGTCGGTTTTGGGTTTCACCCCGGAGATCCAACCGCTCTCGGGCACCGGGCGAGCCCGGGGGCCGTCGTTGTTGTTCCGGTTGCTGTTGTTGTCGTCCTTGGGAGGCTTCGGCCAGTCCGCCCTCGCATAGAGCGTTTCAGACGGCGGCAGGAACGGCACCTCGGGCATCGCTCGCATATCAAGCCCGCCCTGGATCGTCCGGGGCTTGCGGAGCGCCGCGTCGGCCTTGGCTGCCTGCGCCGCGAGCCTCGCGTTGATCGAGGACGCCGCCGAGACGTCTTCAGCGAGCAACATCTTGACCGCGTTCTGCACCGACTCGGTGCGGATGTCAGCAAACCGCAGCTGCCCCGCCCGGTCGATCACGTAGAAATCAGGGTCCTGATCGGCATGAATCGCCTCTCGGAACTCGCCCTCAGCGTCGTGGGCCGCGAGGATGTCTGACCGCCGCTGGGTCAGGGTCTGCTCGGCGTTGTCCCACCCCTGCTGGTGATGGACGCCGACGATCAGCAGCCCGTCGTCCTCGTAGGTTTCCTTGAGCTTCTGCACCATCGGGAGCACGCGGGTCGAGGCGGGGTTCCACGTTGCCCAGGTCATCACCAGCACAACCCGCCCCTCGGTCGCAGCCGCGTCGAGCGCGTCGCCGTTGGTCCAGGTGTCGAGCAGCGACCACAGCGTCGAGTCGAACGGCTGCATCTCCATCTCGGTCAGTGTCGCCGCCCGGTCGCCGGTGGCTTCGCGGAGGATGGTCGCGTCCTGCTGGGCAGCCGCGTGGCCCGCGATCGAGAGCAGCGCGGCGAGGATGAGGGTCGTGTGGCGTCGAGGCATCGAGGCTCTCCTGCATGAACAATGGGCCGACAGCGGGTCGGCCTCGTGAAGGATTCTGTTCCTAGTTATACGACGCCGGGGAGGATTGTGGGTTCCGGCGTGTGGGAAGGGGCATGAGAATCAGTCAAACGCCGACCAGATGCGAGAGCGCGACGGCCAGCGCGGTCGCCACGTTCAACGAATCAGCGCCTGCTGCCATCGGGATCCGCACCCGCCTCGACGCCCCGGCCAGCGTGCCCTCTTCCAACCCCGGCCCCTCGGCCCCGAGCAACAGGGCGGGCTTTGTATTTGGTGTTTGTTTGTAATGTCGAATATCTTCGGCCGCCGGGTCGGGCGTGAGGGCGATGGTCTCGAAACCCGCCGTCCGGACGGCCTCGAGCCCCTCGGCCCAGGGGTCCAGCCGCGCGAAAGGCAGCCGGAGGGCGTGCCCCATCGAGACCCGCAGGCTCTTGCGGTAGAGCGGGTCGCAGCAATCCGGGCTCAACAGCACCGCAGCTCCCACCCCGCCCCCCACCCCGCCCCCCGCCCCAGCCAGGCAGGCGACATTGCGGAAGACCGCCCCGATGTTGTCGTGGTTGGCGAGGCCTTCACAGAGCACCAGCAGCCGGGCAGTTTCGAGCAGATCGGTCGCGGCAGGAGGGTCGGTCCGCTGCCCGAGCGCCAGCACCCCCCGGTGCAGGTCAAAGCCGACGATCTGCTCGACCACCGGCCGCTCGGCGACGAGAATCGGCGTCCCGGTCGGCAGTGACCCGAACCGCTCCCGCATGGTCTCCAGCCGACGGGGCGTACACAGCACCGAGACGACCCGGTGGGCGCTCTCGAGGAGCGAGCCGACGACCAACTCGCCCTCAGCCATGAAGAGGCCGTCGCCCGGCTGGCCTTCGATCCCGGTGCCCCCCGAGGCTTGCGCGCGCAGCCAGGCGTCTTTCTGGTTGCGATAAGGGTCGAGCAACTCGCCGGGATCGCAGGCATCGAGGCTGGTGATCGTGATCGTGTTCAGGCTCGGGTGTCGGTGTGCCGAAGTCATGGTGCGTCACACTACACTCCCGCCCCGCACTGGTGTGCCGGGGCACGGACAGACCGAGCCGCGGGCAACCCGGAGACAGCACATGGAATGGTGGCACGCGGTGATTCTGGGATTGGTCGAGGGGATCACCGAATATCTCCCGATCAGTTCGACGGGGCATCTGATTCTGGTCTCGTCGCTGCTGGGGTTGGACAAGACGCCCGAGATGAAGAGCGCGGTCGATGCGTTCAACGTGGTGATTCAGGGCGGGGCGATCCTCGCGGTGCTGGGGCTCTACCGCGAGCGGGTGAGGCAGATCGTGGTGGGCGGGCTCGGGCTGGTGAAGATCGGGCCGGGCGACCCGGCGGGGCTTCGGCTGGGGATCAACCTCTTTCTCGCGTTTTTGCCCGCAGCCGTGCTGGGGGTGATGCTTGACGACATTATCGAGGCGCGGCTGTTCTCGACCGGCCCGGTGCTGACCGCGCTGGCGGTCGGCGGGGTGTACATGATTTTGCTCGACCGCTGGCGGGCGCGCAAAGTGAGCGCGGGCGATGCTGAGGACATGCAGCAGGAGATCGACGCGGTGACGCCGATGAAGGCGGTCTTCATCGGCTTCCTCCAGTGCATCGCGATGTGGCCGGGCACGAGCCGGTCGATGATGACGATCACCGGCGGCGTGCTGGTCGGGCTCAAACCCAGAGCCGCAGCCGAGTTCAGCTTTCTGCTCGGGCTGCCCACGCTCGGCGGGGCGTGCGTCTACAAGCTCTTCAAGAACCTCAAGCAATCGCACGAGGCGGGCACGCCCAACCTCTTCGAGGTCATCGGCGGCCCCGCGGTTGCGATCGGGATCGTGGTCGCGACCATCTCGTCAGCGTTCGCGGTCAAGTGGCTCGTCGGGTTTCTCAACAAGCACGGCCTGGCGCCGTTCGGGTGGTATCGGCTGGCGCTGAGCGCGGTGCTGGGGGGGTTGATCCTGGCGGGTGTGGTGCGGATCGAGCCGCCGGCCGCGAGCGTGGAGCACGAGGTGGGAGTGCTCGGTGTCGAAGAGGTTCCCGAGCTTGCGCTCGGGGCTCGTTTCGGTGCCGAAGAGACTGCGCAGCAACCGGGCTTGCGCGCCGATGAGGCGCGCAGATGAGAACATCCTTCCCCAAGGGCAAGATCAAGGCGGTGCTGCTTGAGGGGGTGCATGACGCCGGGGCGGAGCTGCTCGAGAGCGAGGGGTTCGGGGTCGAGCGGGTCGCGGGTTCGCCATCGGCCGATGAGCTGGCAGCATTGCTCGCCGATGCGCATTTGGTTGGTGTGCGCTCAAAGACACAACTGCGCGGAGCGCAACTGGCAGGCGCAGGGCGGCTGCTGGCGGTGGGGTGTTTCTGTATCGGGACCGATCAGGTCGAGCTGACCGCGGCGCGGCGAGCGGGCATCCCCGTCTTCAACTCCCCCTTCGGCAACACGCGGTCGGTGGCGGAGCTGACCATCGCCGAGGTGGTGATTTTGTGCCGGCGTGTGTTCGAGAAGAGCACGATGATGCACGCGGGGGTGTGGGACAAGTCGGCCCTGGGTGCGCGAGAGGTGCGCGGGCGGACGCTCGGGATCGTCGGCTACGGGCATATCGGGTCGCAGGTGTCGGTGCTGGCTGAGGCGATGGGGATGCGTGTGGTGTTCTTTGACGTGATTCCCAAGCTGCCGTTGGGCAACGCAACGCAATCCGAATCGCTCGATGCGTTGCTGGCGCAGGCCGACGTGGTGACGGTGCACGTTCCGGCGAGCGCTTCGACCGCCGAGCTGCTGGGGGAGGCCGAGTTTGCGAAACTGCGCCGGGGTGCGATCGTCATAAATAACGCGCGGGGGAACGTGGTTGATCTTGCAGCCGCGCGGGCGGCGATCGAGTCGGGGCACCTGTCCGGCGGGGCGTTTGATGTCTTCCCGCAGGAGCCCCGGTCGCGGGGCGAGGCGTTCGAGAGTGAGCTGCGCGGGTTGGCGAACGTGATCCTCACGCCGCACATCGGGGGCAGCACGCTCGAAGCACAGGAAGCGATCGCGCGGGACGTGGCGGGCAAGCTGGTGAAGTTTGTGAACGTGGGTTCGACAACCGGCGCGGTGAACGTGCCTCAGGTCGAGCTACCGGTGCAGGCGAGTGTGGGAGAGATCGAGCGGCCGCACCGGGTGCTGCACTTTCACAAGAACGTGCCGGGTGTTTTGAGCAAGATCAACTCGGCGCTGGCGAGCGAGGGTGTGAACGTGCGTTCGCAGTCGTTGCAGACCGACAGCGAGGTGGGGTATGTGGTGCTCGATGTTGACCCCAGCGCATCCGAAGCGGCGCTCACGGGTTTGCGCAGCATCGAGGAGACGATCCGGACGCGGGTGTTGTGGTGATTTTGGCGGCGGGCTTGGATGTTCCCTCGCTTGCGCGAGGGGCTTCATAAGGCACCTGTCCCCTCGCTTGCGCGAGGGGCTCTATGCACTGTAAATAAAGGCATGTTCAAGTAGAGCCCCTCGCGCAAGCGAGGGAACACGCACGTCACGCCGCGTCGAACAGGATCTTGAGCGTGCCCGGCTCGCGCGCCGCGACCATGGCCTGGGGGGCGTCCTCAAAGCGGAGGCGTCGGGCGATGAGACTGAGCACGTCCACGCGGTCGGCAGTGAGTTCGGCGACGGCCTCGGCGATCGCGCAGCCGCGCGAGCCGAGGATGTGCAGCTCGTCGCGGATGACCGTAGCCGCGGAGATGGTGGCGGTGTGCTGGCGGGCGCGCATGAGGACGACCGACCCGCGCGGGCGCACGAGTGCCGCAGCCAGCGCGACCGACTCGTCCGAGCCGGTGCAGTCAAAGACGATGTCCTGATCCTGCCGGCGGCCGACCTCGTGCTGCTGGCGGTGTTTGACGCCCCACTTGGTGCAGAGCTCGAGGTTTGCTTCGTGGGTGCCGAGCAGGCGGACCGAGGCGTTGCGCTTGACCATGACCTGCGCCGCCAGGAGCGCGATCGGGCCGTCGCCCAGGACGCTGACGTAGGTTTTGCCTTCGAGCCTGAGCATTTGGGCGGCGTGGAGCACACGGCCGAGCGAGCTGGCAAAGACGGCGCGTTCGTCGTCGAGTTTGTCGGGGATGGGGACGAGGCTCGTGGCGGGGATCGTGAACCGCTGCGCGAAGCACCCGTCGCGTTGGTCGAGCCCGAGTGTGGTGGCGTTGGGGCAGTGGAGGCTGAGCCCGGCGCGGCAGCGTTCGCACGTGCCGCAGGGGGCGTGGGATGAGCCGACGACCCGGACACCGGTGAGTCGCGTCGCGAGCGGATCGTCCGTCGGCAGGTTGACCCGCTCGACGACGCCGACAAACTCGTGGCCGAGGATTCCTGAGAAGTCGCTTTGGGTGTTGGTCGCGGCGGTGGCGTTGTCGGCGTCGATCGCGAGGCGCGTGGGCGTGACGAGTGCTTCGCCCGGTGCGGGCACGGGCTCGGGGGTGTCTGGGTCGAGGATGGCTTTTCGGTTGTGTGAGCGGATCGCTTTCACGCGGGGACTCCTCATGTGCGCGCAGCCATCGCGGGTGTGGGGCTGCCTGAGGTGTCATCGGTTGGATCGCAGGTGCGATGCAGGGAAGTCCGGGAACTCTTGCCCGAGTGGCTGAGCGTCAGCCCGCGGGGTTGTCGTCGCGGCGGGAGATCTCGGGCGGGAACCCGGCGGGGGTGCTCGTCGTTTCGTTGGGCGGCTGGGGGATAAAGGGGATGTACTCCCAGAAGAATCTGTCCCGCTCGAAGACGGGGTAGACATACGCGGTGCGGCCGGCGAAGGGGGCTTTGTTTTTGCCGTACCAGGCGAACCAGGCTTTGCGGTCGAGGCCGAGGTCCTGGCCGGTGAGGGTGTGGAGCGCGGCGCGGGCGGCACGGTTGACCGCCAGGAAGCGGTCGTCAAGGGCGCTGATGAGTGGGACGACGACGCGGGTCTCGGCGTACTGCCCGAGGGCGTGGGCGGCTTCGGCACGGACGATCGGCTCGGGCTCGCCGGTGCGCTCGGGGCTTGTCGGGACGGGGATCTGCGTGGAAAGGATGAGCGCGTCGATCGCGACTGGGTTGTGGACACGTTGGAGTGCGCGGGCGGCTTCGAGTCGGACCCGTGTGCTTTCGTCGGCGAGGAGCTCGACGATGACGGGGACATCTTCGGGCTGGCCGTGGAGCGCCAGGCCGCGGAGGGCGGCGGCTCTGACGTTGGGATCGGTGTCGCCGGTGCGGTCGAGGTAGAGGGCGCGGTAGGGGGGCTCGCCGCCGAAGAAGCCGTTGGCAAGGAGCATGGTGCCCTTGGCGCGGGCGTCGGCGTCCCAGGGGTCGATCGCCATCCTTGCGGCTTGTTCGGGAGTGGCGCCCTGGGAGAGTTGCAGGAGGCTGGTCGCGCCGCGCATGGACTCGTCTCCGCCGCAGCCGAGCATGGTGGCGAGCGAGAGTGCGACGAGTGCGGTGCGTGGTCGGAGCATCGGGTGGAGTGTACGAGCGATCGGGTGCGGGGCGCTACATCGGGGAGCCGCTCTGATTTTGGCGGAGCGCCAGCGGCGGGTCGAGCAGCTCGCGGGCGACGATGAAGCGGCGCCAGTCGGCGGGGGTCATCGGCTTGCCGAGGAGTTTGACGGGTTTGGCCGGGACATGGGCGGGCTCGGTCGTCGGGTGGAGGACACGGTCGCTGACGGACAGCTCGTGGATGGAGCTTTCGCGGGGTGTTGATTTGTGCGACGGGCTCTGGTTTCGAGGGCGCAAACCGCTGCTCTTCTGCGCCAGCGGCGTGTGTTTCTGTGCGGGCGCGGCGGTTGGCCTGGGTTGGGTGGTTCGCTGGCGGCTGGCGGGTTGGCCGGCGGGGGTCGGCGGCTTGCCCGCGGCCCGTTGTCGCGCGGCTTGTTGGCGGCGGCGGAGTTCGTTGAGCTGTTCCTGCCGTTTCTTCGCGAGTTCCTGCATGCGTTGGGTGGCATTGCGGGCGGCTGGCGTGGTGGGGCTGGTGGGGCTGGTGGGTTGTGTCCGAGCGGATTGGGTGCGGCGGGGCTGGGTGGACGCCCGGGGGGGGCTGATCGCGCCGGCGCGGACCTCGGTGGAGACCCGGCCGGTACGGAGGGATTCGAGCTCGCGGGCCTCGGCGTCTTTCTGCTTCTGGCGGGCTTTGCGCTTCTTGTCCACCTCCTGCAGGACGCGGCCGAGGACCGGGCCGCCGATTGCGACAAGGATGATGACAAGATTGAACCAGCTTCCCATGACGGAGCATTCTATCGGCTCGAAGAGGGGACAGCCGGGACCAGGCCGATGCGTTGCGATTCGGGATCGGTTACGTCGACGAAATCGATGTGGTACACCTCTCGCAGGGTCTCGCAGGTGAGGGCTTGGGCGGGTGGACCGGTCGCGGCGGGACGGCCGTGGTCGTCGAGCAGGAGTACCCGATCGGCCGAGCGAAGAGCAGCGGTGAGGTCGTGAAGCACCACCACCACCACACACCCAAGCGAAGCCTGCTGGCGGAGGATGCCCATCGCTTCGACCGCGTGGCGGGGGTCCATCGCGCTGGTGGGCTCGTCGGCGAGAAGGGCAAGGGGGGCGGGTTGTGAACCGGCAGAATCACCGGATTTCGAGGCTCGGGCGGTGTCGAACTGGGCCAGGGCTCGGGCGAGGACGGCCCGCTGTTGCTGGCCGTGGCTGAGTTCGCAGAACGGTTCGTCGGCCCGGTCGGCGAGGTCGAGGGTGGTGAGCGCCCGCATCGCGGCGGCCCGGGCGAGGGGGCCGGGCGTTTGTGCGCCAGCACCCAGGGCAACGATATTTGCCACAGTAAACCCCAGGGCCACAGAGGGTCGTTGGGGGACGTACGCCATCGCCCGGGCCCGCTGAGGTTCGGTGAGGTCGTGGACGGTGCGGCTGTCGAGGGTGACCCGGCCGTGCTGGGGGGTGAGCAGGCCGAGGAGGCAGCGGAGGAGAGTTGACTTGCCCGAGCCGTTGGGCCCGAGGACGGCGGTGACGAGCCCGGGCTCGAAGGTGGCGGAGAGGTCCTTGAAGACCGGCCGGGCGGCGCGGCCGTGGCGGTAGGCGAAGGTGAGGTTGGCAGCGGTGAGCGTCATCGTCGGGTCGATGGTACGCGCCCCTACAGTGCCTCTTGCCCTAGTGCGGAGGTGCGGCGATGAGCGTTTCAGGGACGATAGCGGTGACAGGTGCGACGGGGTTTGTCGGGCGGCACGCGGTGCGCGAGCTGCTCGGGCGCGGCTTCGGCGTGCGGGGGTTGGTGCGGGACCCGGGCAAAGCGGCCGAGGTGCTGGGCACGCACGAACGGCTCGAGCTGGTGTGCGGCGATGCGTGCGACACCAAGACGCTCGGCGAGTTGCTGTCTGGGTGTGTCGCGGTGGTCAACACCGTGGGCATCATCCGCGAGAGCAATGGGCAGACGTTCCAGAAGCTGCATGTGGTGGCGGTCCGTAAGCTGCTCGAAGCGATGGCGTCGGCCGGGTGCGACCGGATTGTGCACGTCTCGGCGCTCAGTGTGAGCGAGGCGGCGAAGACCGGCTATGGCAAGAGCAAGTTCGAGGGCGAGCGGTTGATCCGCAGTGCGGGGGTCCGTTGGACGATCCTGCGGCCGGGGCTGATTCATGGTCGTGATGGGGAGTTCACAAAGCTGGCGGTGGAGTGGGCGCGGGGTCGTATCGCGCCGTTCCTGTTTATGCCGTACTTCTCGAAGATGACGGGCAGTTTCCCCAGGCCGGGCTTTGCGTCGCCGCTGGTGCAGCCGATCGCGGTGGAGGATGTCGCCAGCGCGATCGCCGAGTGCCTCGAGCGCGAGGTCGCGGTGGGTGAGGTGTACCCGCTGGCCGGGGGCGAGACGTTGGAGTGGCCGGAGCTTTTGGAGTTTGTGCGCGACAACGTGACGCTGGCGCGGCAGGGGATCAAGGCGGTGGGGATCCCCGGCGATCTCGCAGCGATGAAGGCCAAGGGTGCGGGGCTGCTGGGCGTGGGGGCGTTGTTGCCGTTTGATGAGGGGATGGCGAAGATGGGCGCGGCAGACAGTGTCTCGCCGACGACCAAAGCGCGGGAGCATCTGGAGCTTGCTCCAGCGGGGTTCCGCGAGGCTGCGGCGGGGTATCTGGGGGGGATGTAGGGGCGGTTCGTTTGAGCACTTCGGATTGTGGCGTTTCCCTGTACGTTGATGGGTGTGTTGTCCCCTCGCTTGCGCGAGGGGCTCTATGAAGTGCGCTCATGTGGAGAACAGAGCCCCTCGCGCGAGCGAGGGGACAAGATCAACCACCACGGCCGAAGAAATACAATGTCGTATGAGGCGCTAAGCTCTGGGCTTACTTTCTCGCGCCTCTGAAAGGATTCACCATGGCTTTGCGCTACAAGCGCCGCCTCATACAGCACCTCAAGCACGACACCTACGACCCCAAGGGGGTTGAGGGGCTTGTCGAGGAGTTGCGGATCGACGACCCGGCTGTCTTTGCCGATGAGGTCAAGGCGATGGTCGAGGCCGGGGACATCGACACGGACTCGGAGGGACGGCTGCGGCTGCCTTCGGTGGGGTCGATGGGGGGCGAGGTGTTCGGCGAGTTTCGCGGGAACGAACGGGGGTTCGGGTTTGTGCGCACCGAGAGCATGATGCGCGAGGGGGATATTTTTGTCCCGCCGGGCTCGACGCTCAACGCGATGACCGGCGACCGGGTGCGGGTGGCGATCAGCCGGGACACGCGGCGGCCGCGGCCGGGCGACGGCGACGGGCCGCGGTTTACCGGTGAAGTGGTCGAGGTCGTCGAGCGCAAGCGGAGCTGCTTTACGGGCGAGATGTTCAAGCAGGGGCCGCTGTGGCTGGTGCAGCCGGACGGGCGGGAGATGCGCGACGCGATCGTGATCCGCGATGCCGCGAGCAAGAACGTGAACGTCGGCGACAAGGTGGTGGTCGAGGTCATCGAATATCCCGAGGGCAACTCGCTCGCCGAGGGCGTGATCAGCCGGGTGCTGGGTGAGGCGGGGCAGCCGGACGTCGAGACGCAGGCGGTGATCGCGGCGTTCGGGCTGCCGGGCGAGTTTCCCGAAGCGTGTCAGGAGCAGGCGCGGCAGGCGACGCGGACCTACGACGCCGAGATCGCCGAGTGGGAGCGCAACGGCGCAGCGGCGCTCAAGGGTCGGCAGGACCTGACCGGCGAGTTTATCACGACGATCGACCCGCCGGACGCGAAGGATTATGACGACGCGATCTCACTCAAGAGGCTCGACGACGGCGGGTGGGAGCTGGGGATCCACATCGCGGACGTGGCGCACTTTATCGAGCCGGGCTCGACGCTGGATGTCGAGGCGGCGGACCGGGCCAACTCGGTGTACCTGCCTCGGCTGGTGATCCCGATGCTGCCGGAGATCTTGAGCAATGGTATTTGCTCGTTGCAGGAGGGTGTGCCTCGGTACGCCAAGAGCGCGTTTATCCGGTACGACAAGCAGGGGAACGTGCGCAGCGAGCGGGTGGCGCAGACGCTCATCAAGAGCGCCAAGCGGATGACGTATCTCGAAGCGCAGGCGTTGATCGATGGTGACGATGAGGAGGCCAAGAAGCACGCCAAGACCGACACGGCGTATACGCCCAAGCTGCGCGAGACGGTCAGGGAGATGGACAGGCTGGCGCGGCTGATCCAGGGGCGCAGAAAGCGGCAGGGGATGATCTCGCTGGAGTTGCCGGATGTCGAGCTGATCTTTGATGAGCACGGTCGGGTGATCGATGCCGAGCAGGAGGACGACGCGTTCACGCACACGATCATCGAGATGTTCATGGTCGAGGCCAACGAGGTGCTGGCGCGGTTGTTCGAGAAGCTGAGCGTGCCGTTGTTGCGGCGGGTGCACCCTGAGCCGACGCCCGGCGAGACCGAGCACATGCAACGGGCGGCGAAGGTCGCGGGGTTTACCGTGCCCAAGCACCCGACGCGGGAGGAGCTGCAAGGCTTGCTCGACGCGACGCGGGGGACGACCGCGGCCCGGGCGGTGCATATGGCGGTGCTGCGGACGCTGACCAAGGCCGAGTATTCGCCGGCGCTCATCGGGCACTTTGCGCTGGCGAGCAAGGCGTATGCGCACTTTACGAGTCCGATCCGGCGGTACCCGGACCTGACGGTCCACCGGGCGATGGCCGAGTTTCTGCGCCGCACCGACAACGGGAAGGCCGCGCCGAAGAACGACGCGGGGTGGGACAAGCTGGGGCGCGAGCTGGCCGAGGTCTGCCCGGATAATGAGAAGCTGGTGGAGATCGGGCGGCACTGTTCGACGCGGGAGGGCAACGCCGAGAGCGCCGAGCGCGAGCTGCGGAGCTTCCTGGTGATGCAGCTGTTGATGACGAAAATGGACGAAACGTTTGACGCGGTGGTGACGGGGGTCGCGCCGCGGGGGATCTATGTGCAGATTGATAAGTATCTCGCGGAGGGGATGGTGAAGACGACGGACCTGCCGGGTGACGTGACGCGGTCGAAGCAGCCGCCCAAGTGGCGGATCGACCAGCGGACCGGGGCGCTGGTCGACGCCAACAGCGGGCGGAGTTATAACACCGGGCACCTGGTGCGGGTGCGGATCCTCGAGATCGACCTCGCCAAGCGGCAGATGAACTTTACGATCGCCGATGCTGAGGGCAGGGCGGCCGGCAAGCGGAAAGAGGTCTTGCCGAAGCTCGGCGGGGGCGGCGACTTCGGCGGGCTCGGCGGGGGCAAGGGCGCGGGCTTTGGCGGCATGACCGGCTCGCAACGCCGGAGCAACAAGAGCAAGTCACGCGACAAGCGGAAGAAGGACTATCGGCCGGACCGGAAGAAGAAGTAGGGGGATGGTGGGGGTGCGCGATGGCAGTTGCGTCGGGCGCTACCACCGTTGTCGTGCGACACGGAGTTCGGTCAGGCGGGACTCGGTCTCGCTGATCTGTCGCTCCAGTGCGGCGATGTTCCGTTGGTACATGTTCTTGTAGAAGTCGGACGTTCCCGATGATCTCGCCTGCTTGCGAAGATCGATGAGACGTGACCGTTGCTTCTTGAGCGTTTCGTTGAGAGATTTGATCTCTTGATTCAGGCTGATCCGCGCTTGCTGATGAAGGGTGCGGTAGCGTTTGTGCAACGATGAGTCCGCGGGGAGATGATCCTTGAGCCCCTTGAGCAGAACGACCGCCTGGTTGGGGTACCGTGATGACAGCAGTTCGATCCGGTCAAGCTCGTGGTTGATTGCGCGGCGGCCGTTGTCTGGGAGGTCGACATCCGCTCTTGTGGTGCTCCATTGGTCGCTGAGCACTCGGACCGAAAGCCGCATTGGTATCGGACCGTTCTGGACGTTCCAATCGAGAGGGGGTCGGAGCCAATAACTGGTACCGGCCGGCCAGGTGGGCACAAAGTAGTACGCGGTGTCGCGCTGGTTCGACGGTGAAATAAACGTTACCGCGAGTGTTGCGTTTGTCAGTTCAGTGCCTGAGCGGTTCACGAGGGACAGTTTGCCGCGTTTGTCTGTGAGCTGGAACCGTTCATAGTCATCCGCATCCGGAGCCGCCGCGAGGGCTGCCGCGAGGGGGAGCAACTCGTGATACGCGGCGCGGCACTTTGATTCCATCTCTCGTTGCCAGATCCGAACCACCTGGTTCTCGCCGATTCTCGAGAACAACTCCATGAGCATCGCTTCGGGGTCGAGTTCTTCTGCCCGAAAGACAGGAATAATCCTGGCTTCGGATTCAACCAGATACCGCATGTGTGCTCTGCCGACACGGGACAGGAGCGGGTGCGTGTCAAATTTCCAAGTCGCGTAGGTGTGGATGCGGAGTACTTTTTCGGCGGTTCTCGCGGCGTTCAGAATCTCGAGCTCGACCTGATGATCCATGGACAGGAACGGAGCGAGGGAGAAGAAGTCACGCCGGACCATTGCCACGTCGTCGGCCGGGATGACCAGTGGTGCTGGCTCATCTGCGACATCTATTTTTCTCACCACCTCGACAGGTTCCGCCGCGGCCGGTGCAGCTGTTGGAACTTCTTGCACCGGGTCGATGACGATGCGGACAATATCCGCGTCGAGGAAGGTATCAGTGCGAGGGATACTGTGTTCAAGATGCTCGAACCAAACAAGCCCGTCGCGCTGCTGAAGTACCTTTCCGGAGAGTACGCGGCCGTCTTTGAGCTCAAGCGTGTCCTCTACGGCTATCGCCGACGCACTCAGCACGATCGCGACGACTGCACCGATCCGGCGGATCCACATTGGTAGTTCTCCCTTGCGCTGTTCGTGGCCTAACCAACCAAAGTTAGTCCCTGTGCAGCCCATCGTACCGGCGAATGGGCAGGGACACACTATGATTGTACCTAAAAACTGTCGGTTGATACAAGACGGGTGGCCATGAATCGACCCTTGTCGATCCTGTCCACCCAGAGCCGAGGGCAGGGCACCCGGCTCTCGCCTTTGGACCCCGCAAGGGGTCCGCGTGCCTACGCGGCCGCCACGAGCACCCCTGCCGGGGTGCAAGGCGATGGCCAACACACTTCCGGGGGTGTCGTCCGCTGCGCAGGACTCCACCCCCGGCTATGGAAGAACAGTCCTGCGGACTGAAGAGCGGGCGGTACAACATGCCGCCAAAGGTACAAGAACTTACGGCAGCCGTGCGGGACCATCGGCACGGCCCAAATGGCCGTGGCACACAAGAATACTCGCTACGTCTTGGTTGAGGCTGCGCTAGCTCCCCTGCTCACCGTCCTGGGTCTCGGCGGCTTTGCCCACCAGAATCCGCGTGATGATCTGTTGGACGTGGAGGTTGCCCGAGGCGTCGAAGTTGTGGTGTTCGACGCGCATCGCGCTGAGGACGCCGTAGCCCAGGCCGATGTCGATCAGCAGCCACGCGATGAGTTCGGCGGGGATATGCCGGGTGACGCGGCGGTTTTCCTGGGCGCGGGCGAGCTCCATCGCGAGGAACTGGTGGAGCGAGTGGATGTGGGTGTTCCAGGCTTTGTGGATCTCTTCGTCGTCGACCTCGGTGATCGCCTGCAGGAAGACGCGGTAGGCGTCGCGGCCCTGCTGACTGACCATCGGGTTGTCGCCGATGAGGGTCTTGAGCCGCTGGGCGGGGTCGGCGGCGTTGGCCAGGTCCTCGCGCCACAGCTCGATGGTCTGCTTGCCGGTGCGTTCGATGAGGGCGATGAAGAGGTCGCGTTTGGACTTGAAGTGGCGGTAGATGATCGGCTCGGTGACGCCGGCGGCCCGGGCCAGCTCGGCGGTGGTGGCGCGGGCATATCCACGCTCGGCAAAGAGCTCGGCGGCACAGTCGAGCAGCTGGGCCCGTCGTTTGGCTGCGGGGAGTCTGCTCATGCGCCTCTTTGCCCCGCCCGGGGTGTCGCTTGGCTCTTCCTTCAATGGTCACCCTTCCCGCGCCGGGCGGTGCCCGGCTGAACCTCGTCCCCAGATTCTCCCCCTGACCCCCCGGCCTGCCCGCCGTCTGGTTCCCCATCCGGTTCCCCAGTTTCACAGTGTACAGGGTGTTTGGGCTGATCGCTTGGGTGCGGTGGAATCGGGACGGGGACGGGGTGGGTGACGGGGACGGGGACCGGGTCGTAGCCTCCCTTGTTGAAGGGGTTGCAACGGCAGATGCGGCCGGTGGTCATCAGGGTGCCTCGGACCGGGCCGAAGCGGCGGTAGGCGTCGAGCCCGAAGTGGGAGCAGGTGGGCTCGAACCTGCACTGCCGACCCAGAAAGGGTGAAAGGGTGACCCGGTAGAGCAGGATGACCAGCACAAAGGGCACGTTGCCGGCGCGGGCGAGGGGGCCGAGGTGGGCCTCGCCGAAGATGGTGTCAGCGCGGGGCATCGGGGGCCTCCCGGCGAGCGATCTCGGCGGCTGCCTTGGCAGCAAGGGTGGCGAGGGTGGTTCGGTAGGCCTCCAAGGGCATCGGAGGATGGGGGCGGAGAGCAACGACGATGTCGAAGGTGCCGGTGCTGGAGACGGGGAGGGTGGGGCGTTCGAGGCGGAATGCTTCGCGGAGGAGTCGTTTGAAGCGGTTGCGGGCGACGGCGTTGCCCATGCGGCGGCCGACGCTGAGCCCGAGGCGGTGCTCGGGGAGGTCGTTGGGGAGCATGTAGATGGTGACCGGGCCGGAGGAGCGGCGGGTGCCGTGGCGGTAGGCCGTCCGATATTCGGCGGCCAGGGTGAGGCGGTGTCGCTTGCGGTAGACGTGTGTGCGCGGGGGTTCCCCGGTCATAGACCGAGCATAGCTCGGGCAAAGGCCCGGTCGGGAAAGAACAAGGGCGATTATTGGTGAACCTTTGAGCATCGTGCCGGTACTACTCTTTACAGCCTCCTGAATAGTTGGCGGGAATGACGGGGGAGTGCTGTTCGTGCATCTGTGTGTACACAGGGAGTTGTTCATATGAAAGCTACGCAGACGCGTACTGGTGTCTTTGCCTCTGGACCGTGCCGCTGGGCCCGGGGTGCGGGGCTTGTCCGTGTCGTGGGTGTCAGCGCAGCGGTGCTGCTGGTGGTCGCGGGGGGGATCTGGGCGGTCAGCCGGGGTGCTTCGGGCGGCGGCTCGATGAGCGAGGCTGCGAATCTGGACATGGCAAAGGTCGAGACCGGCTCGTTCAGCATCACGACGACCGCGATGGGGGAGCTCGAAGCCCGCAACCAGATCGAGCTTCGGTCCGAGCTGGACACCCGGGCGGACATCGTGGAGATTGTCGCTGAGGGCATCGTGGTCAAAAAGGGCGACGTGCTTATCAAGCTCAACACCGAGCAGCTGCAGGTGCAGATCGACCAGCAGACCCTCGAGGTCGAGCGGGCGTTTGCGGATGTGACCGCAGCGGAGAACTCGCTGAAGATTCAGATGAGCGAGAACGACTCGCGGGACCGTGCGGGGCAGCTCAAGGTTGAGCTTGCCGAGCTTGCGCTGGCGCAGTGGCGCAAGGGCGAGGTGGTGAAGACGCGCTCGAAGCAGACGCTGGAGATCGAGCAGGCGCAGCGGGACCTCAAGCGGCTCAAGGAGAAGTTTGAGCGGTCCAAGGAGCTGCTGGCGGAGGGCTTTTTGAGCCAGGATGAGCACGACACCGACGAGATCAGGTGGATCGACGCGGTGGCGCGGCTGGAGACCGCGGAGCTCGACAAGCAGACCTACGAGGAGTACCAGTTCCCGCGTGATGAGAAGACGAAGATTTCGGATGTCGAGGAAGCCAAGGCCGACCTTGACCGCATCCGCACGCAGAACACGATCAACGCGGGGGCGAAGGAATCGTCCTTGACGACAACGCGGCGGCAGTACGAACTCAAGAAGGAGCGGCTCGAGAAACTGACCGAGCAGGTCATGCTGGCGACTATCACCGCGCCGACCGACGGGCTTGTGGTGTATGCGACGAGTATCGGTCGGGGCCGGGACATGATCATGATGGGCGGCGACGGGCCGTTGCAGGTCGGGCGCGAGGTGCGTCCCAACGAGATGCTGCTGATTTTGCCCGATACTTCGAGCATGGTGGCGAGCGTGCGGGTGCACGAGTCGCTCGCAGGTCGGGTGCGGCCGGGGCTCCGGGTGTCGCTGAAGATCGACGCGATCGAGGGGCAGACGTTTATGGGCGTGGTCGAGTCGATCGGCGTGCTCGCTGAGAGCGGCGGGTGGCGCGACCCGAACCGGCGTGAGTACAAGGTCCGGATCGGGCTCGAGTACGACAACTCCGAAGGCGTGCTCAAGCCTTCGATGCGGGCCGAGGCGGAGATCATGCTCGGCGCGGTCGAGGAGTCGATGATCGTGCCGGTGCAGGCGGTGTTTACCGAAGGCCCGGTGAAGTATATCTATGCGCCGCGGGGCGCGAAGTTTGCCCGGGTGCCGGTGCGGGTTGGGCGTATGAGCGACAACTCGGCGGAGATCGTCGGCGGGCTCGAGCTCGGCGACCGGGTGCTTTTGCGCGAGCCCGGCAGCGGCGAGGTGGTCACCGCGGCATGGGACCGCACGGCGCTCGAGGCGGTCGGCGTGACAGTGGACGAGGACGGGAATCCGGTCCAGGCCCGCCGCGGGCGGATGGACATGATGCGGGCGATGCAGCGTTCGGGCGACGCGGCGGGTGCCAAGTCGCGGCCGAGCGGGAAGCCCAAGAGCGGGGCGTCGCACACGGCCGGAGGGGCAGAGGGCAGCGAGGACTCGGCCGCCAAGGGGGCAGAGGCAGCCGCTGAGAACGCGGTCGAGACCGCGAAAGAAGCGAGCACCGAGCCCGCCGAGGTGGTGACCACGATTGAGAAACCGGTCGAGGACACGCAGGGCAAGTCGTCGCAGAGTCAGGAATAACGTCCCGGGCGGCTCGGCGGTTGTGTCGGTTACGATCCGGGTATGACATCGCCCCCGCCAGAGTCTTCTGCTGTGCAACTCCTGCCGCTTGATATCGAGATCGAGCACGCCGAGCGTGTGAACTTTGCGTTGCACCAGAACCGGGTGCGGCTGGTTTCGAGGCTGTCTCTGACCAACACAGGGGATGAGGCGCTCGCCGACCTGCGCGTGCAGCTCTCGCTGGCGAATGGTGAAGCCGAGCCGAGCGAAGAGATCATCAGCCGGATCGGGCCGGGGGAGACTTATAACCTTGAGCCGACCGGGCCCCGGCTTGCGGGCGCGTTGCTTGCTGCACGGACCGAGCGTGAACGGACTGAACTGATCGTGCGTGTTGCGTGTGGGGGCGCGTGTGGGGGTGCGTGTGGGGGTGCGTGTGGGGGTGGGGGTGTCGATGCTGCGCCGGGTGCAAAGGCAGAAGCAAGCCGTCGCGTTGAGATTGATTTGTTGCCGTTCGATCACTGGGGGGGGCTTTCGCCGTGCCCGGAACTTCTGGCAGCGTTTGTGACGCCGAACCATCCGGCGTTGCCTGCGGTGTTGCGGGGTGCGCGTGAGGTGTTGCAGGGCGCCGGCGAGCGTGACGCGATCGACGGGTACCAGGCCGCGAGCCGATCGCGGGCGGTGCGGCTGGCGGAGGTGTGCTTTGTTTCGCTGGCTGGGCGGGACATCGGGTATATCAACCCGCCGGCGAGTTTCGAGCGGTCCGGGCAGCGGATTCGTCTCGCCGATCGGGTCTTTCGCGAGGGTCTGGGGACGTGTCTGGACCTCTCGCTCTTGCTCGCGGGGCTCTGGGAACAGGCGGGGCTCAACCCGTTGATCGTGTTGTTCGAGGACCACGCGCTGCCGGCGTTCTGGACCCGCGACGAGCACTTTCCCGAGCCGGCGATCGACGAGCCCGAGCGGCTGCGCAAGGGTGTGGGGCTCGGCGAGCTGGTGGTTGTGGAGTCGACGGTGCTGACCCAGCGCGGCGGGACGTTTGCAGCTGCGGTCGAAGCGGCGAACCGGAAACTGGACGCGGCGGGTGAGGTGTGCGCGGTTGACATTCGGACAGCGCGGCGGCTGGGGGTGCGGCCGTTGCCGTTGCGGGTCGAGCAGGACGAGACGACGCTGGACCCGGAGGCGGTTGACGCGGGGGCGCGCGAGGCTTTGCCGGCGTCGCTCGATGCGGTCGAGCTTGCCGAGCGCGCGGGGCTGGGCGATGACGCGGGTGGGGCTGGGTCGGAGCGTGCCGCAGAGCCGGGCAATCGTGTGGATCGTTGGAAGCGCAAGCTGCTTGATTTGTCGCTGCGGAACCGGTTGCTGAACTTCCGTGAGACCAAGCGGGTCGTTGAGTTGTCGGTGCCGGACATCGCGATGCTGGAGGATCGCCTCGCCGATGGGGCGTCGTTTGATGTGCTGCCGCGGTCGGACCGTCGGGGCGCAGAGCACGGGACAGCCGAGGATGCCGAGCGTGCGTTTCGTGAGGCAGAGCTGGCTGAGGGTCGTCTGTTTACGACGCTGACCGAGGCGGAGACCTCGCGTCGGCTGCTGGAGATCTACCGAGCGTCGCGGTCGAGTATCGAGGAGACGGGCGCGAACGTGCTGTACATCGCGCTGGGGATGCTGCGTTGGCTGGAGACGCCGACAGCCGAGAAGCCGCGGCGGTCGCCGTTGATTTTGTTGCCGGTGACACTGGTGCGTCGGTCGCCGGGCGGTGGGTACCGCTACCGGGTGGAGCTGACGAGCGAGCCCTTGCGGCCGAACATTACGTTGATCGAGAAGCTGCGGGTGGATTTCGGGTTCGACGTGCGCGCACTCGACGACATGCCCGAGGACGACCGCGGGCTCGACGTGCCGATGATCCTGCGGCGGTTTCGCCAGGCGATCCGCGACGCGAAAGGGTGGGAGATCGAGGAGACCGCACACCTCGGCCTGTTCTCCTTCAGCAAGTTTCTCATGTGGCACGACCTGCAACACATGGGGGGTGCGATAAGCAAGCAGAAGCTGCTCGGGCGACTGTTGCGGCCGGCGGAGGCGGACGCGGGCGGGGCGTTTCCCGACCCCGCGCAGCTGGACGAGGCGTTTGCACCGGGAGATCTGCTCTGCACACGGGACGCCGATTCGTCGCAGCTGGTCGCGGTGCGTGCGGCGCGGGAGGGGCGGACGTTCGTACTCGAAGGGCCTCCCGGGACAGGCAAGAGCCAGACGATCGCCAACATCATCGCCGATGCGCTGGGCAACGGGAAGCGGGTGTTGTTTGTCGCCGAGAAAATGGCAGCACTCTCGGTGGTGCGGCGGCGGCTGGGTCGCGACGGGCTCGGGCCCTTCTGTCTCGAGCTGCACTCGGCGCGGGCGTCAAAGAAGGAGGTGCTGCGGCAGCTCGGGGAGGCGCTCGATGCGGCGCGGCTTGACGTGCCATCAGGTTGGGCGGGCGCGTGCGAAGCGTTGCAGCAGGTGCGGCAGCGGTTGAACATGTATGTCCGAGAGCTGCACGAGCTGCGCGAGAGCGGTGAGAGCGTGTACCAGATGATCGGGCGACTCAGTGCGCTCGGCGAAGGGGAACGGGTCGATCTCGGGATCGCGGATTGTGCGGGTGTTTCGGCTGGGCAGTTGCAAGAGTGGAGAACCCGCGTCTCGACACTGGCCGATGTTGCCGGGGCGGTTGATCCGGTTTGGGAGCATCCACTGCGGGGTATCGGCCGGGCGGAATGGTCGTTCGCACTGCCCGACGAGGCGCGGGCGGTGCTCGGGGCTGCGGCTGCTGCGCTCGAGGCGCTCCGATCTGCGGCCGAGCGGTTTGCGGCTGAGTTGCTCGCCTGCTTGGATGAGAAGGCGACCGAGAAGCCGGACGGGGCAGCAGCCGCCGAAGCGATCGTTGCGGGCCTTTCTGAGGCAGAAGTTGGTGCGCTCGGTGCGTGCGCAGAGCAACTCGGCGGGTGCCCGTTCCCGCTTCGCGGGGTGCTCGATGCGGCGGCGAGTGAAGAATCGGCAGCGGTGTTGGGCGAGTGGATTTCACGTGGGCGGCAGGTCGCGTCGAGGGCGGATGCGTTGCTCGATCGGTACCGCCCCGAGTTGTTCGATGCGGACCTGCTCGGCATGCTCGATGCAGCAAAGCATGCGCATCAGAAGCCGGGGATCGTGCGGTGGTTCTTTGCGGGCAAGGCGCGGAAGCGGGTGCGGCCGTACTGCACGGGGTCTCCCGGTGCGCTCGGGGCGATGGTTGCCGACCTTGAGGAGGCGCTCTCGGTCGCGGCCGAACGGCGCGAACTCTCGCGGCCGGATTCTGAAGCCGCGCGGTGCTTTGGGGCGCAGTGGCGCAGCGGCGAGACAGACTGGGACGAGCTGGATCGTGTGCTTGAGTGGTCGGTGCGATTTCGGCACGCCTGCCGAGGTTTGCTGTCGTCGGAGGGTGGACGCCGGTTGTGCGGGGCGCTGGCGGATGTAGCGTGTGAGAAGTCGCTTGCGCCGATCGGTGACTCAGGGGTCGGGATCGCAGCGGCGGCGTTGGTCAACGCGCAGCGTGTGTGGGCGGGGGCGTGGTGTCGTGTGCACGAGCTGTTGGAAATCGACAAGGAACTCGCGTGGAATGGGGACGCCTCGCCCGGGTGGATCGGGCGCGCGGGCGAGGCGATGGGGCGTTGGACCGAGAGTGTCCGTCGCCTGAACGACTGGTGCGCGTGGCGGCGTGAACGGGAGGCGGCGTGCGCGAGCGGGCTGGGCGCTTTGGTCAATGCCTACGAGCAGGGGCGCGTCGAGCGCCGCGGGCTGCTGACGGTCTTCGAGCGGTCGTTCGGGGAGCGGTGGCTTGTGCAATCGGCCGACGCGAGCGAGCCGATACGAGGGTTCAACGCCCGCACACACACGTCGGCGATCGAACGATTCCGTGAGCTCGACAAGGAAGTGATCCGGCTGACGCGGCAGGTCGTGGTTGCGGGGCTTGCCGAGCGATTGCCGGGTGCTGTGGCGAGCGTGTCGTCGAGTTCGGAGGTCGGGATTCTGCGTCGGGAGTTGGAGAAGCGTTCGCGGCATATGCCGACGCGGCGGCTGATCGAAGCGCTGCCAAACTTACTTCCCCGCCTCAAGCCGTGCTTCTTGATGAGCCCGTTGTCGGTGGCGCAGTATCTCGATCCCGAGCAGCCGGCGTTTGATCTTGTGGTGTTTGACGAGGCGTCGCAGATCCCTGCGTGGGACGCGATCGGTTCGATCGCGCGGGGCACGGACGTGATTATTGTTGGTGATTCCAAGCAGTTGCCGCCGACCAACTTCTTCGGCACCGTGGACTCTGGAGATGATGACGACAGCTTGGTCGTGCCGGTGGACGACGAGCTGGAGAGCATTCTGCAGGAGTGCAACGCGTCGGGAGTACCGGGGCTTCGGCTACGGTGGCACTACCGCTCGCGGCACGAGAGCCTGATCGCGTTCTCGAACCATCATTATTACAACGACGAGCTGCACACGTTTCCTTCGCCGGTTGCGCACTCGCCCGAGCTGGGTGTGAGTTTCCACCTTGTCGAGGGCGCGGTCTACGAGCGCGGCGGCAGCCGGACCAACCGGGTCGAGGCCGAGGCGGTCGTCGCGGAGGTGGTGCGACGGCTCGATGAACCAGGCGCGACCGGGAGCATCGGCGTGGTGACGTTCAACGCGCCGCAACAGGGGCTCATCGAGGACCTCTTCGACGAGGCGCGGCGGGAGCATCCCGAGATCGAGCCATTCTTTGCCGGCGTTGAGGAGCCTGTGTTTGTCAAGAACCTCGAGAACGTGCAGGGTGACGAGCGCGACACGATCATCTTCAGCGTCGGGTACGGGCCAGACGACGACGGCCGGATGAGCATGAACTTTGGGCCTTTGAATGTCGAGGGGGGTGAGCGGAGGCTGAACGTCGCGGTCACGCGGTCGCGGTATCGGTTGCTGGTGTTTTGTTCCATGCAGCCCGAGGCGATCGACCTGTCGCGGACGCGGGCGACGGGTGTGCATCATTTCAAGCAGTTTTTGAAGTATGCCCAGCGCGGGCCGGGCGCAATGGCTGAGTCGGCGGCGGCGCACACCGGGGCGAGCACGCCGAGCGAACTCGAATCGGCGGTGCGCGCATCACTCGAAGCACGAGAGTGGAGCGTCGAATCACGGATAGGGCTCGCGGGGTATCGCGTGGACCTGGCGATCAACGACCCCGAGCGCGAGGGGGAGTTTCTCATCGGCATCGAGTGCGACGGCCCGATGTACCGCAACGCCAACACCGCGCGCGACCGCGACCGGACCCGGTCGAGCGTGCTCGGCGGACTCGGGTGGCGGCTGGTGCGGGTGTGGTCCACCGCGTGGCGGCTGGACCCGGAGGGGTGTATCGGGCAGATCGAGGACGCGATTGCGCAAGCGAACGCCGAGCGCGACGGAACGGGAGGTGCAGATGAGCCCGAGCCGGGGTTGCAACCCGCGCCGGGCGTCCTGACCAGTGCCTCGAAATCAGAGGGGGAGCAGTTCGAGGCGAGCGGGGGTGACGAATCGTCTGCGGCGGCCGACACATACCGCCCGGCGAAGCGACCGCGGGGGGTGAGTTCGCGTTCGGATATTTACGCGAGCCGCACCGACGACCTAGCGGTGCGTGCGCTGGCGGCGATCGTCGAAGCGGAAGGACCGATCGTTCCCGAGCTGGCGTTGCGAAGGCTCGCCGAGTGGTTTGGTGTGTCGCGGATTACCGATCGGTACCGCGAGAGGTTCCAGGAGATCCTCGGTCGGGCGGCGGCGGCGCGGGTGCTGTTTGCCAGGGGGGATGCGTTCTGGGCGGCGGGCGCGCACCCCGAGCGGTTCGACAAGGTCCGCACCCCCGGCGATGACGACGATTCGCAGCGGGACGTCGAGTGGGTGCCTCTGGTCGAGCGGGCGGCTGCGGTGCGGCAGGTGCTGGGGGCGCAGATCGCGCTGCCGCGCGAGGAGCTCGAACGCGAGTCGGCGAGGTTGCTGGGGTTCTCGAGAGCGACCACGAAGACCCGGGAAGCGATGGCCGAGGCGATCGACTCGGTGCTCGTGCGGGGCGAAGCGACAGAAGCCGACGGGCGCATCGTGGTGGTGTAGTGGCGAAGCAGTGCCCGGTGTGCGTCAGCGGTGGTCGGGTTTACGCGCGGTGATTTCGAGGCTCGTGATGTAGTCGGCGAGGGTTGCGCCCTCCGGCAGAGACTCGCGCATCTTGATGTAGAGCGGGTCGTCCCAGCTTGTCATGGCGTCGATGTAGTCTGATTGTTGGGCGAGCGTGATGTCGACGAGCCCGGCGTTCTTTGCGTCGCGTTCGGTCTCGGTGATGAGAACCGCCCCGGCGATGCAGCCGACGAGTGCTTCGAGGTCATCGCAGATGACGTCGGGGAGCGGCTGGAGGAGGGCGAGGTCCGAGACCGCGACCCGGCCGCCGGGCTTGAGGACGCGGGCGATTTCGCGCCAGACCCCGGCTTTTTCGGGCGAAAGGTTGAGCACGCAGTTGGAGATGACCACGTCGATGGAGTGGTCAGCCAGCGGGAGGTGTTCGATCTCGCCGAGGCGGAACTCGACGTTGTCGAGGCTGCTGGACTTGCGGTAGGCGTCGAGATTCTTGCGTGCTTTGCTGAGCATCTCGGGTGTCATGTCTACACCGATGACTCGGCCGGCTGCGCCGACGCGGGGCCCGGCGAGGAAGCAGTCAAACCCGCCGCCTGAGCCGAGGTCGAGGACGGTTTCGCCGGGTTTGAGTGATGCCAGCGCGGTGGGGTTGCCGCAGGAGAGACCCATGTTGGCGCCGTCGGGCAGCGCGGCGAGGTCTTGGCGTGAATAGCCGACCGCTTCGGCGACCTGGCCCGGGGTGAGGGTGGTCGGGCCGCAACAGCCGCCGCCGCCGGGTTCGTCCTCGCCGTCTTTCTCTCCGCCGCAGCAGGCGGCACCGGTGTTGGCCGCGGCCGCGGCAACGCCGGACCACACCCCCGAACGGGCGATTTCGCTGTAGGCTTCGCGGACCCGGTCGCGGGTCTCGGCGGCGTTGGTCTTCGGCGATGCGCCGGTGTCGTTGCAGCGTCCGGTGTTGCAGCAGTTGTCGTTGGTCATTGGTGATTCCTTTCGGTGGGTGGCGTGGTGGTGGTGTTGTGTGAGTTACAGGTCAGCAGCACCCGCGAGGGCCGGTGCGTTTGGGCTTTGTCGAGGGATTGCAACATTGGGCGGGTGTCCATTCGTCGATCGCGTCGGCGAGTCGGCGAAACCGCTCGGCGAGGGCGTTGCCTTGGGGTGCGTACCAGACGGTCCGGCCGTCCTTTGTGGCGCTGAGCAGCCCGGCCCGGGCGAGGACCGACAGGTGACGGGCGACAACAGAGAAATCGACCGAGCAACACGCGGCAACCTCGGTGACCGAACACCCGCGGCAGCACTTGAGCACGCACGCCAGGAGTTTGAGGCGGGTCGGGTCCGAGAGGGCCTTGAAGAGCTCGGGGTCGAGCATCCGGTCGATCGCGGCCTTCTTGCGGGCGGCATGGCGGGGGGATGCGGGTGGCGGAGTGGGAGAGGGTGTCGGTTTCATACACTATTATACTGACGCGAGTATGCCAGTATTTCATCCGCCCGAAAGAATGTTCCCACTTGTCATCATTCCGGGTGGCGAGCACGATCTGGGGGCGGGGTGTTCGGGCTATGCTTTGCGTCCCGGGCGCGGTGGCCGAGCGGTTGAAGGCACACGACTTGAAATCGTGCAGACCCGAAAGGGTCTCGTGGGTTCGAATCCCACCCGCGCCGTTGAGGAAGGACGAGCGGCTGGGCTTTCGCACAAAAAGCCGGCGAGGGAGCGTTCCCAAATCCTGTTTACAGGTCTTGTTTGTCTGGTATTGATTTTGGTGCCCGGTGCCGATTTCTGAGGCTGCGCCCTTGCCTGGAATGGACCGGGTGCCGATCCTTGCACACGAGAATCCGGAACAGCAAGTTTTTTGAAAGGTGGTCCAGACATGCGTGGCATGAAATCGAATGGTGCGGTCGTTGTTGGAGCCGTTGTTGGCGCGTTGGCTTTGGCAGGTTGTGCGCAGCAGAGCGGGTCGTCGGGCACGATGAGCAGCCAAGTGATCACCCAACCGATGCAGCAGGCGATGACGCCCGACGCGGTGCTTGCCGATCTCAAGGCCGGGAATGCGCGTTTCGTTCGCGGGAGGGTCACGGATCAGGACTGGCTTGCCCAGGCCGAGGCAACCGCGCGTGACGGGCAGTATCCCAAGGCGATCGTGCTGGGTTGTGTTGATTCTCGCGTGCCGGTCGAGGTTGTGTTCGATCAGGGGATCGGCGATCTCTTTGTCGGCCGCGTGGCGGGCAACTTCGAGAACGTGGACATGCTCGGCAGCATGGAGTTCAGCACCAAGCTCGCGGGGTCAAAGGTGATCGTCGTGCTCGGGCACAGTTCGTGCGGCGCGGTGAAGGGCGCGATCGCCAACGCCCAGCTGGGCAACCTGACCGCCACGCTGGAGAACATTCAGCCGGCGGTTGCCGTCGCGACAGCCTCGATGCCCGGCCGCTCGGGCAAAGACCCGGCGTTTGTCCAGCGTGTTGTCGTCGAGAATGTTCGCGTCACGGTCCGTGACATTCAGCAGCGGAGCCCGGTGATCGCCGAGATGGTCGCGAGCGGGGACCTCAAGGTCGTCGGCGCCTGGTACGACATAGCGACCGGGAAGGTGCACTGGATGAGCAACTGAGCCCGCACAGCCGTGCGTTTCAGTGTGGCTTGTGTTCTGATATCCACCAACGCCCCGCGGCAGCTGTGTCGCGGGGCGTTGTGCTTTTCTTGCGTGCGGTTTGCGCGAGGTGTTTACTGGCCTTGGGCGAGGCTGTAGCCCGGCTTGCCGTCGAAGTATTTGAGCGGTTGGAAGTCGATGATCTGGAACTTCTCGGCGATCTTGGCGAGCAGATAGATGGTCGGCATCTGCCCCATCTGCCCAAGCACCACCGCCGGATCGCGCAGCTCGAGCCGCACCCGGAAGTAATCGACGATCTCGGTGTAGGGGCTCCCGGTCGGCCAGACCTGGGTGCCTCGGTTGGAGATCATGGTGAGCTTGAACGCGGTTCCCTCGACGAGGCGTTCGAGGCGTTGGGCGAGTTCGAGCGGGGTGATGGTCGTGCCGATATAGATGTCGCAGCCCGAGACGGCGCTCTCGACGGTCTCGAAGGTGCGGATGAGCCGGTTGACGCTGGGGCGGGTCGGGGGTGTGAAGTGGGGCGTGGATTCTTCGGGCACCGGGCGGGCTTCTTTGCCCGACGGCAGGCTGCCCAGGCGCGACGTGATGGCGCTGGCAAAGTCGTTGGTGCCGACCGGGTCGGTGCTGCTGCGGACGTCGCCGGTGTGGACGCCGTCTTCGAGAGCAGCAAGCAGAGCGTTCTCGATGGTGGCGGCTTGTTTGAGCATCCCGATGTGTCGCAGCATCATGAGGCCGCTGAGCAGGAGGCTGGTCGGGTTGGCGACACCCTTGCCAGCGATGTCGGGGGCCGTGCCGTGGACCGCCTCGAAGATGGAGATCTGGTCGCCGATGTTTGCTGAGGGCGCAAACCCGAGCCCGCCAACGAGCCCGGCAGCGAGGTCGGAAACGATGTCGCCCTGGAGGTTGGTCAGGACGATCATCTGGTACTCCTCGGGGCGGAGCACGAGGTTCATGCAGAGGGCATCGATGATGACGTCGGCGGTCTCGATATCCGGGAAGTGCTTTGCCTCGGCGTGGAAGCGGTCGAGGAACAGGCCGTCGGTCATTTTCATGATGTTGGCTTTGTGGGCGCAGTGGATCTTTTTGATCCCGAACCGCGCAGCCGCCTTGAACGCGAAGCGGTGGACCTGGTCGCACCCGGGCGCCGAGATCAGCCGTTTGCACTCGACGACGTCGTTGGTGAGCCGGTGTTCGATGCCGCCGTAGGTGTCCTCGATATTTTCACGGACAACGTAGATATCGACTGGCACGCCGGCGCGGCTGAAGACGGTGTCCACGCCGGGCAGGCTCTGGAAGTGGCGGAGGTTGGCGAACGCGCCGAAGGTTTTGCGGAGGGTGACGTTGATCGACTTGCCCCCGCCCCCGATCGGGGTGCCCATCGGCCCCTTGTAGAGCAGGCCGGTCCGCTCGATGGATTCGACCGCTTCGTCGGTAAAGCCGCGGCTGTCGCCGGCCGCAAAGACCCGGCTGCCCATCTCGACGGGGATGAACTCGATGTGTTCGTGGACTCCCGCAGCCTCGAAGACGCTGAGGCACGCGTCCATGATCTCGGAGCCGATGCCGTCCCCCGGGGCGAGGGCGATCTGGACTTTCTGCGACATGACAGCGACTCCTGCGTTGGTGAGCGATCGAAGCGAGCCCCCTCCCGGGCTGATCCGGTCGAGCCGGCGAGGGGGGAGAGCGAGGATAGGGAGACAGTCGCCACTTGTCAGACCGGCGCGAGCGGGTGCAGGATTTGAGCCTCGGGCAGCACCCCGAGCCCCTCGGCGATCTGGACCGCGTTGAGTGCTGCACCCTTGCGGAGTTGGTCGCCGCACGCCAGCAGGCACCAGCGCCGGCGCCGACCTTGCGTGTCGGGCATTTCGCCGGGGTCCGCCCGGAGTCGTCCGACGAGGACTTCGTCCCGTCCATCGGCGTTGCGGGGGGTGGGGAAGCGGTTGGCTGCACGGTCGTCGACGAGCTGCAACCCCTTCCCGGCGGCGAGGGCAGCACGGACATCATGTTCCGTGGCGGGCTCATCGAGCGTGACGGTGATCGCCTCGGTGTGTGCCCGCAGCACAGGGACACGAACACACGTCGGCGTGATGCGGAGCGTCGGGTCGTGCCATATCTTGCGGGTTTCGTCGATGATCTTTTGCTCTTCGCCGTTGATGCCGGTGTCGGGATCGACCGCCGAGTCGTGGCTGAAGACGTTGAAGGCACAGGGCTCGGGGAAGATCGACACCCGCGCATCGGACCGGTGTGACTCGATGCCGAGGGCTCTGCGGGTGGTGTCGAGCAGCTCGTCGATCGCAGCAGCCCCCGCGCCCGAGACCGCTTGATAGGTTGCGATGTCGATCGCCTCGATCCCGAACGCCCGGCGGAGTGGTTCCAGCGCGGTAACCAGGATGATCGTGGTGCAGTTGGGATTGGCGACGATGCCTGACCGGTGGGCCGGCTCTCCGAGCCGGGATTCACTGGTTGCGTGCTCTTGAAGTCGGACAGGGGTCGGAATGCCGTGCCACCCGTGTACTTCCGGCACGATCAGCGGCACGCCGGGATCGAGCCGGAACGCCGAGGAGTTGTCGATCACCACTGCGCCCGAAGCAGCTGCGATCGGTGCGTACCTGCGCGATGTTTCCGCGCCGACAGCGAAGATCGCAACCAAGCACTGTGCGAAAGAGGTGTCGTCGAGAGGGAGGATATTGATCGGACCGGCGCCGTACTCGATGGTGCTGCCCGCAGAACGGGAGGACGCGATCGCCCGGACCTGCTCGCGGGCGATTCCGCGTGCGGCGAGGATGCCGAGCAGCTCGCGGCCGACCGCTCCGGTTGCGCCGACGACCGCGACACAGTTCCTGCGCGCAGAACTGTCCCTTCCCTCATGCGGCATGGTGGGGCTCCGGGTGCGAGGTTTCTTCGCTGGAATAGACAGGGTCGAAGTCGCCGACGCGCGTCGCGTCGTGTGTGCCGAGCGATCCGACCTCGAACGCGAGTTGGTGCTCGCGTGCCCAGCGGACGGCTTTGTGCTGGACGATGGTGCCGTCGAGTTCGAGGGCGGCGTTCCAGGGCAGTGTCGCAAAGCGGCGCGGGCGTTTCCCGGGGCGCGAGGGGTCCCATTCGTAGAGGCCGTCCACGTCTTTGACGAGTCGGCACGCGGCCCCGAGGCGTTGGGCGAGAAAGAGCGCGGTCAGGTCCGACCCGCCGCGGCCGAGGAGCGTGGTTCGACCGTGCTGGTCGCGGCCGGCGAACCCGGGGACGACCACCGCGCGCGCCCGCCCGAGCGCCTCGACCACGCCGGGCAGCTCGCATTCGACGGGCGTCGCGTCGAGCGGGTCGCCTTGGGTGCGCAGGCCGGCGCGGGCGGTGTCGAGTGTTTCAGCCCGAACGCCGATGCTGTCGAGCGCCAGCCCGAGGTACGCTGCGGAGGCAAGCTCGCCGGTCGCCAGGAGTTGGGCGGTGGCGAAGGGGTGCGGCTGGGGCGCGTAGGTCTTTGCCCGCGCGAGCAGCGCGTCGGTGGTGCCTTCGAGTGCTGAGACGACCGCGACGACGCGCGCGCCCCGGCGGACGAACGCGGCGACTTCGTCGGCTGCGGCCCGGACGTGGAGATCGTCGCGGAGGACCGAGCCGCCGAACTTGAGGACGATGAGGGTGGTGGTCATGCGGGCACCACCGGGGTGGTTGGGACGTCAGTGGAGTCGGCCCGGCGCTGACGCTTAGGGCTCTTGGTGTCGTCGTTGGTGTGCTGGTGGGCGAGCGATATCGCGCGTTCGAGGTCGGCGATGATGTCGGGAGCGTCCTCGAGGCCGACGCTGATGCGGATCAGGCCGTCGGTGATGCCGACCGCGAGCCTGTGCTCGCGGGGGACGTCGGCGTGGGTCATGGTGACGGGGTGGGTGAGCAGGGTTTCGAGGCCGCCGAGGTGTTCGACGAGCGCGCAGAGCTGGGCGTTGTTGAGGACGTCAACCGCGGCGTCGGTGCCGCCGACGACCTCGAAGGAGAGGACCCCGCCGTGGATGCCGCCGAGGTGTTGTTGGCAGGCGAGTTGGTGCTGGGGGTGGGTTTCGAGCCCGGGATAGTTGACCGCTGCAACATGCGGGTTTGTGCGGAGCGCTTTGGCGACTTCGAGGGCGTTTTTCGAGTGCTGGCGGATGCGGAGCGGGAGGGTCTTGGCGCCGCGTGCGGTGAGCCACGCCTGGAAGGGTGCCTGGATGCCGCCGGTGCATTTGCGGATGAAGCGGACCCGTTCGAGGAGCTCTTCGTTGCGGCTGAGCACGGAGCCGCCGAGCGAGGTGGAGTGTCCTTCGATGTGTTTGGTCGTGGAATAGACGCAGACATCGACGCCGAGGTCGAGGGGGCGTTGGACGACGGGGGTGAGGAAGGTGTTGTCGACTGCGACCTTGATCCCTGCCTCGCGGCCGATCTCGGCGATGGCGCGGATATGGGTGAGCTTGAGCGTCGGGTTGGCGGGGGACTCGATGAAGATGAGCCGGGTGTTGGTGCGGAGCGCAGCCCGGACGTTTGCCGCGATCGAGGAATCGACGAACGTGGCCTCGATGCCGAGGTTGGCGAGGACTTGTTGGACGAGGCGGACGGTGCCGCCGTAGATCGCGTCGCCGAGGACGACGTGGTCCCCGGCTTTGAGCAGTGCAAAGAAGAGGGCTGTTTCTGCGCCGAGCCCGGTGCCGAACGTGACCGCGGGCGGTGCGTCTTCGAGCGCGCCGAGCTGGGCTTCCAGCGCCGAGACGGTGGGGTTGGAGACACGGGAGTAGGCGTGCCCCCGGCTCTTGCCGACCGCTTCGTTGACAAACGTGGTGGACTGCACGAGCGGTGTGACCAGCGCGCCGGTCTGCGGGTCGTGCCGCGGTCCGCCGTGGATGGCTGTGGTGCTCGTGCCCGTGGTGGTGGGATCGGTGTGACCCATGGCCGTGAACCTCCTCACGGCATCAACGCGGGCAAGCTGTGCGTGGGTCGGGGGCGAACATCGCTCCCGTTTTTGCTGAGAATCGGCGTTGGGCCTGTTGCCCGCCGTCCCGGCCGCATCGCTCCCCACGCAGGGGCTCGCCTCGGCACCGCGGCGAGCTTTGTGAAAAGCTGCTCGGTTGCCGCCCGGGCGTTTGGCAAACCCGGGACTCTTGATGCTTGGGACGAGCATAGCGGATGATCTGTTGTGGTCAAGATGATTTTCGTGCATTTGGACCGGGGTTTGTTCGCCTTTGCGGCTTGGATCGACGATCTGAGGCCGTCGGATGGGCGCGGGTGATACGCAGTATAAAACGGAGTAAACTGTCTTGATTGTTGGGGATTGACCTGCTCAACTGTGTGCGGGGACTTGAGGGGGAGCACATGATTTGCCCACGAAAGAGCTTTGGTTGGATCCTCATTGCGGGCGTGGTGGCGTTGGCGACGTGGCCGGCGCTTGCGCAGAAAGACTGGGTCCGGTTCGACAACGGCGTGACGACCAGCCCGGGTTTGTCGTTCGGGTTTGATCGGCCGACGACGGTGTTCGGCTCGTTCGGCGAGGTGTTCGAGGCCGGGCAGCCTCGGTATGCGCCGCCGACTTTGTTCTGTGGCAGAGCGACAAGCGAGACCCTCGCGGTCGGGCTCGCGATCAACGCGATCGCGGCGGGCAGCTCCACCGCCGGCGAGCCGGTGTACCTCGTCAACACGTCAACATTTCAGAGGCTCAGCATCCACCTCGGGGAGGGCTCGGTCGAGCGGGCGTTCCGCGACGGCAACTGGTCGGCCGCGTATGTCATGCCCATCCGCGACGAGGACATGGGTGGCATGTCCAACTTGTTGGTGCGGCAGACCGGCGCCAACGGCGGCTCGGCGAGCATGCCCGGCTACGCGTTCACGCTGACCAACGGCGGCTCGATCCACAACGGGCTGATCGTTGTCGCGTGCGATGTCTACGAGCCCGCAGGCGAAGCGTGGGTCAGCCGGCGTGCGGCGCTGGCGTACACGACAGTTGATCGTCTGCAGAAGAGCAGCCCGTGGATCATCGCGGCGATGGGTGCGCCGACCAGTGAACTCGATACGCGGCGCGGATCACCCTGGTCCTACTCGGCGTTCCCGGTCGGGCCCGACGAGTTTGTCGCGGTCTGGACCGACTACCGCTCGCCGACCAAGACCGGCGGGCTTGGCTACGCGACGCGGTTTGTGCGCGGCTCGGGCGGTGAGTGGAGCCCGAGCACGATCCGCATCGCCGAGTCTGAGTCCCCGATGCAGACCGAGCACTGGCACTGCGGCGGGTACATCAAGCACCCCGACGGGCGAGAGTCCGTGCTGATCTCTATCGGCGACGGTGTCGCCGACAACCGGGTGCTGGCGCGGACCATGGCGTTCGGCGGGGCGTGGGCGTCGCCGATCCCGATCCCCGACACGGGGATCGACGACCGCAGTCGCGTGTTCGAGCCTTCGGGTGCGTGGACCGATGTTGCGACGGTCTGGGGCGGAGTCGGGACCGGCCCTTCACTCCGGCACAACCAGGCGATCTCGATGATCGCGGCCGATCCGGAGCTTTCGATGCTGCTCTGCGGCACCGACGAGACCGGGGCAGCGGTGCTGTCGCTCACCTACGACCCGGACACGCAGACCCCGGCGTGGGACACGGTGTATCTGCCGTCGGTGACGAGTTGGCCGAGCGATGGGGTGTTGAACTTCAGCATGCAGGGCACGCCCGGGGGGCCGTACTTTGGGCGCATCGACGCGGCGGCGACCGCGCCGTGGCAGGCGGGGCAGCGCGAGACACGGATTCTGTATTCACCCGACGGCGAGCTGTGGGGCCAGTGCATGGTCGCGGGGACCTCGGGCTCGAGGCAGGCGGTGATCCACGGGCAGGTCGGCTATATCGGGAACCTGACCAACGACGCGGCGGGGTTCCGCCGGATCGAGGAGCCGGTCTCGGTGGTTGCCCGGCCGTTGATGCTGAGTCCCTCGACCGACAACCTGCTCCGCGAGGTGGTCCCCGCGCCGGCGACCGGGGTCGATTCGGGCGTGACGATCACCCGGCTGAACGCGCCCGACGACCTGCCCGAGGGTGTGCCGTTGCCGCCGTGTGAGGCGGGCAACGTGTTCTCTATTGACAACCGCTCGACGGGCGGGCGGATGGGTCTGTGGCGGCTGGGGTCAGACTTTGTCGATGTGCCTGCGCCGCAAAGGTCTGCGCTGCTGCGGGCGTGGGTCTATGCGCTCGGGCCGGACGATGCCAACGATCCGAGTACGACGGCGCAGCTTGCGATACGCTTTGCGGACGACGAGGGTGAACGGCTGGATGTTATGTCGGGGCGTCTGGACTTTGACGCGGGTGCGTGGACGCCGTTCACGCTGTGGGGATCGTGGAACGGGCTGGACAGCATCGGCAACGGACCGGACAGGATGTGGCGGCCGTCTGTTACGCTGCGCGCGAAGAGGTTTGGCCAAGTCGAGGCGCCGTTCCGATTCCTGATCGCGTGGGAGGGTGTGTACCCGGACGCGCTGACCGCGCAGGGACACGGGCTCGGGCCGCAGGGGATGGGTTCGGTCGAGCGGGCGACAATCGACGGGCTCGACCTCGGCGACGAGTGGACGATGCTGTTGGTGGGGATGCTGCCGAACGATCAGTGGGACAACCGGGTGGGCGGCTCGGGCCAGGGCAGCAGCAAGACCGCGACCGGGCACCTGCCTCAACTGTTTGCGATCGAGAACGACGACGGCAGCGAGCACGTGCGGGTGCTGGCCGACCCCCCGGCCGAGGGGATTCGGCTGCTGGTTGACGACGGCTCGACCCCCCGCGAGACGCGGAACGTGCGGACGCTCTACTGGCTGCGGGGCAGCCCGGTGGTGTGTGTGGTGCGGGTCGAGGACGGGCGGACCCGGCTTGACTATTCGGTTGGCGGCTCCGAGCCCAGGCTCATGGAGATTTCCTCCTCGATCACTCCCGGGCGGGTTCGGCTCGGGCCGGACGCGATGTGGTGGCACGCGGTCGAAGCGGTCCCCTTTGCGCTGGCGGACGATCAGCTCGAGGAGGTGTTCGCATCGCTCACGATTTCGTGCCCGGCCGATCGGAACAACGATGGGGTTGTGGACACCCAAGACGTGATCCTGTTCCTCAACCAGTGGAGCAGCGGCTCGGCAGGAGCCGATTTCAACGGCGACGGGGTGGTCGATACACAAGATGTTATTGCATTCCTGAGCGCCTACGCCGCGGGGTGCTGAGCGGTCAGTCGAGCGCCTCGGATTCTGGTGTTGGTTCTGATGCCGGTTCTAAGGTTGCGTCGGTGTCTGCCCACCCCGGTTGTCCGGCGCGTTCTGATGTTGTGCCCAGCGGGTCGGCGGGTTGGAACTCGACACGCGACGCACCGAGCAGCGTGCCGGTGGCAAACGCGAGATCGACCTGAGCGATCTGGTACTCGACGACGGCGTTGATCTCTTGCAGCTGCGCATCGCTGAGGCGGGTGTTCGAGTTGAGTACGTCGGTCGAGGTGGACTGGCCGACGTCGAACTGCCGCTGCTCTGCTTGCAGCGTGCGGGTGTTGAGGATCACGCTCTGCCGCGCAGCGAAGATGCGCTGCCATGCCGAGTCGATCTGGTCGACCGCGTCGAGCACCTCGCGGCGGATGGTCTGTTCTCGTGCGTCCCGGCTCGCGAGGCGTTGGAGGCGGGTGAGGAGCGATCTGCGGACCGCTGCTTCGCGTTGTTCGTTGCCCAGGGGGACCTCGCCGCGGAGGCCGATCGACCAGTCGGCGAAGCGGTTTTCCTGCATGAGATCGACCGATTGGCTGAGGCTGCCGCCGAGACCGTTCATGCGGTAGGTGTAGTCGAGCGCGAGCAGCGGGAGCGCCTGGTTGCGCGACCAGTCGGCGGTGACCAGGTCGGCCGCGAGCCGGAGCTCGAACTCGAGCATCTCCATACGGCTGTCAATCGCGGCCTGGGTGAGCGTCTCGGTGTCGAACTCATAACGAACCGGATCGGGCGGTGAGGCGGGCACGACCTGGGTCTCGGTCGCAATATCGAGCCCGGGCATGTTGATGATGCGCTTGAGCTCGCGCTGGCGGGTGATGAGCAGGTTCTGGGCGCGGATGATGCTGTCGAGTTGCTCGGCAACACCGGCTTGGGCGCGCAGCACTTCGATCTCGGCGACATCCCCCGCGTCGTAGCGTCGCTCGGCTTGTTCGAGCTGGGCTTGGGCGAGTTCGAGCGAGCGGAGGCGGACGTCGAGCGCGGCGCGCGCGCCGTAGAGCCGCCAGTAGGCGCGATCGACCGCGGCGAGCTGGCGGATCACCTCGGCTTTGGTCTGGACCTCGGAGAGCTGGCGGTCGTAGGACGCGATGGTGATGGCGTAGGTCGAGGCGCGGCGGCCGGCGTTGCGCAGGAGTGGCTGGCTGATCGAGAGTACGAGGTCGCTGGTGTAGGCGGGGTTGAGCGTGCTGAACCGGTTGTTGGTTTCGTTGCGGTTGAAGGGCAGGGTGACGGTGGCGGTGCCGCCGGTGCGGAGGGGGATTCGCACGCCCGGCTCGATGCGCTGAAACTTTGCCTGGGCGCTGTCGAGCGTCGAGGCGGTCGGGGCGTCGGTCTCGGACCACTGGGCGTTGAGCGTGAAGACCGAATCGAAACGGCCCTCTTCCTCGGCGATCCGCTCGGCAGCGAGTGCCGGGCTGAGCAGCGCGACCTGGAGGTCGAGGTTGTGCTCGAGCGCAGCGGCGCGGCATTCGGCGATCGAGAGCTCGACACGCTCGACCCCCTCGAACCGGTGCTGCGCAGTGCGGGCGTCCTGGACCGTGGGCGGCGGGGAATCAACCCGGTAGTGCTCGATCGGGGCGGCTTCGATACGGCGGACCCGTTCGAGCGAGAGGTCGGGCGCGTAGTCGGATTTGTGCGCAAATAACGGATTGCGCGAACACCCCGGCAGCGGAGAGAACAGGAGTGCCGCGCACCCGCAACACATCAGCACCGACGCGGGGTGTCGTGGGCCGTGGGGCAGATGGCGACGCGGTGCTGGCATGTGCTGGTCCTTGCGGTGTGCGGGTTCGGCGGGTATTTATGTTCGAGGGTGGTTGCGGTTCTAAGGTTATGGAAAGAGCGGTTAGTCGTGACGGAGGGCTTCGATGGGGTCGAGCCTGGCGGCTTTGATCGCCGGGAACATGCCGAAGATCACGCCGGTGCTGGCGCTGAACCCGACCGCGAGGATAACCGCCCACGCCGGGACGCTCGCGTCTTTGAGCGGGCTTTCGGGGATGGAGCGGATGAGGCTGATGAGCCCCTGCCCGGTTGCCAGCCCGATCGCGCCGCCCGCGAGGCAGAGCGTGACCGACTCGACGAGGAACTGGACGAGGATGACGCCGGGGCGGGCGCCGATCGCTTTGCGCAGGCCGATCTCGCGGGTGCGTTCACTCACGCTGACGAGCATGATGTTCATGATCCCGATGCCGCCGACCAGGAGGCTGATCCCGACGATGCCGCTGGCGCCGGCGGTGATGCCCTTTGCCATCGCGTTGAACTGGTCGATGAACTGCTGGATGACCTCGATCTGGAAGGTGTCTTCGTCTTCTGCGGTCAGCTCGCGCATCTTGCGGAGGACAAACGCGATCTCGGCTTTGGCGTCATCGACATGCTCGGGGCTCGAGAGCGATCCCCAGGCGTAGCTGATCGAGGCTCGCGGGGCGAGGACCTGCGCGGTGCCGAAGGGGATGAAGACCTCGGCGCTGGAGTCGCCGCCGCCGAAGAGGTTGAGGGTGACGGTCTCGACGACACCGACGATGAGGAAGCGTTTGCCCGCGATGCGGAGGTACTCGCCGACGGGTTCGCGGGGCAGGTCGAGCTCTTCGATCGCTTTGTCGTTGATGATGCAGACAAAGCGGCGGTCGCTCTCGTCGATGGGGATGAACGGCCTGCCCTGGATGATCTGGCGGCCGACGATATCGTGCCAGGTCGGCCAGATGCCGACGGTGGGGACGCTGTCGATTTTGCGGTCGCCGTATTCGGTCGCGTAGCTCCGCCAGAGTACGGGGGTGATGCTGGTGATCGACTCGCAGCGATCGCGAATCGCGTTGATCTCGGGCATTTTGAGCTGCACATCGCGCCAGCTGCCGGTGGCCCACATCGAGCGGGGGAGCTGGCCGTCGATGTAGACACGGTTGGCGCCGAGCTTCTCGAACTCGTCGAGGACGGTGGTCTTGAGGCCTTGCAGCGCCGCGATGACGGCGACGACACTCGCAACGCCGATGATGACGCCGAGGGTGGTGAGGAGGGACCGGACCTTGTTGGACCATATCTGCCCGAGGGCAAGGCCGAAGGTCTGGAGTGCGATCCGGAAGAGGATCATGCCTGGGCTCCGGTGGCGGGGGTGTCGTGGCCTTGGCTTGGGCGCGGCTCGGTGTTGTCTGCGGCTTCCTGCGCCGCGGCTGCGGCCCCGGCGAGCCAGCGGCGGTGGATGGGGTCCTCGGCTGTCGGGTGGTCGCTCTCGACGATGCCGTCACGGAGGCGGACGATCCGCTGGGCGTGGGAAGCAACCTCTTCTTCGTGGGTGACGATGACGATGGTTTGTCCCTCGGCGTGAAGCTGTTTGAAGAGGTCGATGATCTCGTTGGTGGTGGTGGAGTCAAGGTTGCCGGTGGGTTCGTCGGCGAGCAGGATCGAGGGCTCGTTGACGAGTGCGCGGGCGATGGCGACGCGCTGCCGCTGACCTCCCGAGAGCTGGTTGGGCTTGTGCCCCATGCGGTCGGCGAGGTTGACCCGTTCGAGCGCGCGCTTGGCGCGGCTGCGCGCGGTGAGCCAGTGCTTGCGGGAGTAGATCATGGGGAGCATGACATTCTTGAGCGCGCTGGCGCGGTTGAGCAGCTCGAAGCTCTGGAAGATGAAGCCGATCTCTTCGTTGCGGACACGGGCAAGGCGGGCCGAGCCCATTTTGTGCATGGGTTTGTCGTTGAGGTCGTAGCTGCCGGTGGTGGGTCGGTCGAGACAGCCGAGGATGTGCATGAGTGTGGACTTGCCCGAGCCTGACGCGCCCATGATGGCGACAAACTCGTTCTGCGCGATGTCGAGGTCCACACCCGCGAGCGCATGAATGCGCTCGACGCCGAGCTTGTAGGTCTTGGTGAGCTGGCGGATGCGGATGGTCATGGAGGATCAGGAGTCCGGGTTTCGGTCTGTCTCGGCTTGGGTTGAGGCGCTGTCGTCGGATTCTTGTTCTTCTTCGTCCTTTTCTTCTTCTTTTGCTGCTGCTTCGGCTTGCGCTTCGGCCTCGATCTCGGCTTCGTCTTTGACGAGCATGTCGTCCTTCATGTCGATAAGTGTCTTGAAGGGGCCGGTGATGACCCGCTGCCCCTCGTCGAGCCCGGCGAGGATGACCGTCTCGGCCAGGTCGCTGGGGCCGATGTCGACAGGGGTGGCGTGGGTCTTGCCATCGACGATGGTGTAGACCACCGACGCGAAGGTCTTGCGGGTGTCGACGATCCCCCCAGCGGCGTCGATGGTGGCCTTGGGCAGCTCGTCGATACGTCGGTCGAGCACCGCCTGACTGGGCACGACCAGCACATCGCGGAGGTGCTGGACGGTGATCTCGGCGGTGGCGCTGAAGCCCGAGAGCAGCGGGCGGTCTGCCTCTTCCTCGAGCTTAATCTCGGCTTCGTAGTAGTGGCTGCCGTCCTCCCAGCGTTTGCGTTCGAGCCCGATGCGTTCGACAACGCCGAGGAAGGGTTCGTCGCGGTAGGCGTTGATGAAAACGGTTGCTTCCTGCTGCTCTTTGACCTTTGCGACGTTGGACTCATCCACGCGGGCCATCAGCAGCATGTCGGAGAGGTCAGCGATCTCGAGGATGATCGACCCGGCGTTGTTGAGTGTGCCGACGACGACCAGCTCGCCGACCTCGGCGTTGAGCGTGGTGATGATGCCGTCGATGGGGCTGGAGATGACCGCGTACGCCAGGTCGCGTTCGGCTTCGATGATCTGGGCGCGGGCGATCTCGACGTCGGCGGTCGCCATCTCGACGGTCGCGACCGCCTGGTTGTAGCGGTTCTCAGCCTGCTCGAGGACGACATCCGAAATATCGCCGGTGTCGTGCAGCTCGCGCTTGCGGCCGAAGTCGCTGAGCGCCACCGCGAGGTCTGCCTTGGCCCCTCGGAACCGGGCTTCCTGAGCCATGCGTCGCGCCTTTGCCGCTTCGAGGCGGGCGGTGAGGCCCTCGGCATCGAGGCGGACGACGACGTCCCCCGCCCGCACGATGCCGCCCTCGTCAAAGGGCAGCGCGACGATTCTCGCGGAGACCTGGGCGCTGATCTCAACTTTCTTGCGAGGTTCGACAAGGCCGGGTGCGCTGACGCTGCGGGTGATGTCGTTCCGCCCGGCAGCCTGGACACGGACGGTGGTGGGTTTTTCTTTTTTCTTGAGCCCTTCGCGGAACTGTTCGCCCGCAGCGGTCTGGGTGAGGACGTAGCCGCCGCCGCCCAGGAGCGCGACAACGACGACGAGACCTCCGATGAGAATGACACCCTTACGCACACCCAATCCCTTCGTCTGTTGCGGTACCGATCATGCCACGCGGCCAGGTTCGGGCGTGCGGTCTTGCCTTGTTCCGGGAACGGGGCGGTGCAGTTTCATGCGAAGCCTCCGATATGGGGGTTCTTGTGCAGAAACTGGTTCAGAGCAAGTGTACGCCGGGGGAAGTCAGGGTGTTTGGGTGGAATGGGGTTGATTTCGGACAGCGCTGCGAGAGACCGGACCCACAGGGTCCGGCTCGCGGGTGGGGGACGGGGTGGGGGAGGGGAAGGGTTTAGATGTTGAGCGCGTTGTGCAGGAAGTCGCCGACCTGTGCGATTGCGATGCGTTGTTGTTCGCCGGTGTCGCGGTCGCGGGCGGTGACGGTGTGTTCGGTGAGGGTGTCGCCGTCGATGGTGAAGCACCATGGGCACCCGGCTTCGTCCATGCGGGCGTAGCGCTTGCCGATGGATTGCTTGGCGTCGGTCTCGATGAAGCCGGTGCGGCCGAACCTTTGTTGCAGCTCGTCGTGGAGCTTCTCAGCCACCTCGGGCATGCCGTCCTTTTTGACCAGCGGGAAGACGGCTGCCTTGATCGGCGCCAGGCGCGGGTGGAGCTTGAGGAACTCGGGGCTCGGGCGCGAATCGTCGCGGGTGTAGGCTTCGCACAGCAGCGCCAGCACGCCGCGGGTCAGGCCGGCGGCGGGTTCGATCACGTCGGGCAGGTAGTGCTCGCCCTTGGGTTGGCCGTTCTTGGCGAGCTCTCCGCGGGTGGAGTCAAAGTATTTGAGTTTGGTGCGCGAGTGGTTCTCGTGCTGGGTGAGGTCGAAGTTGGAGCGGTGGGCGATGCCTTCGAGCTCGCCAAAGCCCGGGGCGGTGAAGGGGTAGCGGTACTCGACGTCGGCCGTGCCCGCGCCCTCCTTGGCGTAGTGGGAGAGTTCGTCCTTGTCGTGCTCGCGCATGATGAGGTTGTCGGAGGTGAGGCCGAGGGACTCCCACCAGCGCTTGCGCTCGGTTTGCCAGAACTTGTACCATTTCTTCGCGTCGTCCTTGTGGCAGAACCACTCCATCTCCATCTGCTCAAACTCGCGCGAGCGGAAGATGAAGTTGCGAGGCGTGACCTCGTTGCGGAACGCCTTGCCGACCTGGGCGATGCCGAAGGGGACCTTGACGCGGGTGGTATCGACGACATTCTTGAAGTTGATGAAGATGCCCTGGGCAGTCTCGGGGCGGAGGTAAGTTTTGTTGTCGTCGTTCTGGACCATGCCGGCCCACGTCTCAAACATAAGTTTGAATGGCGCGGGTTCGCCCAACTCACCACCGCAGCGGGGGCATGGTTCCTGCAGGCCGGTTGCGTTCAGCTGCTCGGTCGCGACATGCCGCATGAACTCCTTCATCTCGACAGGAGCGTCGGGTTGTCCATTCACCCGCTGGGCAAGCCACGAGAGTGTGACCTCGGGGTTGCGGACAAGGGCAAGGTTGGGCGCGAGCTTCTTGCCTTTTTTCCGGGCCCAATCCATCAGTCTCGGCGTGTCGATATCGCCGGAGATTGGCGTGAATACCTGAAGCAGCGAATCGACCCACTCTGAGCTTGTTGCGAGCATCTCCCAGAGTTGATCTGCGCGGACAAAGTGCCCACACCCGGCACACTTTCGCATCGGATCAGCAAACCCGGCGAGGTGCCCGCTCGCTTCCCACACCTTCGGGTTCTGGATGATGGAGCTGTCGAGGCCGACGATCTGGAGTCGTTCGCCGTCGGGGCCTTTGGGCGGGTTGAGGACCATCGCTTCCCACCAGGCATCGCGGAGGTTGTTTTTGAGTTGGGTGCCGAGGGGGCCGTAGTCCCAGAAGCCGTTGATCCCGCCGTAGATTTCGGAAGCCGGGTAGACGAACCCCCGGCGTTTGCAGAGCGAAACGATGTCGTCCATGGACTTGTCGGCGTTGTCGGTCATCGGCGGGTGCTCCTTCGCGGGTGAGGGGGGATGGTAGGGGAGACGCCCGGCCGGCTCAGACCAGCCGCCATGTGCAAGGAAAGAGCCCCAACGCGCAAGCGTGGGGTTCCGCTGAAACGGGCAATCGGCTTGGCTCGGATACGGCACGGACGGGTTGACTCGACACGAGCGCACGCTTGCGCGTTGCGCCTCTTTCGCAGGGGTAGTGGGGGGTGGGGGGGGGGGGGTGGGGGGTGGGGGGGAGTACGGGCCGGTCAGGGCGTGCGGTGGATCAGTCGGCCCCAGACTTCGCCGACGCCGATGGACTCGACATCGCGGTCGGCCTCGACGGTGACGGTGGCGTACTCGGCGATCGTCGGTGTTGGGATCAGGTCAACCGCGGCGGTGTCGGAGACGCGGACCAGCCCGAGCGAGCCGCTGCCGGTGACGCTGACGACCCAGCGGCCGTCGCCGAGTTCGCGGTAGACCGCCTTGCCCATGCGGGCCTCGCCTTGGCCCTCGCCCCAGAGGATGGGGCCGAGGTTGGGGTCGATGACGACGCCCTGGCTGGGTGGTGTGTCGGCGTCGAAGACGCGGCGGATCCAGAGGCGGCTGTCGCGGACGATGTAGTCCACGTAGATTTCCCCGGCCGGGTCGTAGGGGGTCTCGACGCGGCGGATGACCCCGGCGTCGGAGACGACCAGCACGGCGAGGGTGCCATTTTCGACGGCGAGTTCGGTGACGGCCGACTTGCGGATGGCTTCGTTGTAGGTGGTGCGGAGGCCTTCGTACTCACCGGCCAGTTCGGCGAGTCTGGTCCGATAAATCTCGGCGGCGGCCCCGGCACGGATGTACTGGTAGCCCAGCAGGGCAGCCCCGGCAAACACCGCGAGCATGATCGAGGTCGAGATGGTGCGGGTGAGTGTGGCAACGGGCATGGTGGGAGAGCCTCCTGGTTTGTCATCGGCGGCAGGGGAGCCATGACATAAAACAGAAGAAGATGCTCGTCGGTTCAGTGCGTGCGAAGAACGCTTCCGTGCGGGGACGGGATATGTCGTATGGGTGTGGGAGGTGTGGAGATCACGCCCGGGATGAGAGCACCACGTGCTCGAATCCCGGGATAGGTACACCCCAAATCCCGGGATTCGGTCGCTTCGCTCTCTCATCCCGGGCGTAGGTGGGATGGGGGGGTGGGGGGTGGGGTGTTGTCGTCAGGTGAACCGTTTGACGACGACCGAGTCGTTCTGGCCGCCGAAGCCGAAGCTGTTGGAGAGGCAGGTGTGGACGCCGCCGGAATCTGACAGGTCGCGGGCGGTGTTGGGGATGTAGTCGAGGTCGAGGTCGGGGTCCGGGTCGTGGAGGTTGACCGTGGGGGGCAACACTCCCGTGCGGATCGCCTGGATGCAGGTCATCAACTCGACGACGCCGGCGGCCTGGATGAGGTGTCCCATCATCGATTTGATCGAGCTGATCCCGATGTGGGGTGCTTGGGGGCCGAACGTGGCTTTGATTGCTTTGGTCTCGATCGAGTCGTTTTCTTTGGTGCCGGTGCCGTGGGCGGAGATGTAGTCCACCGGCGGGCGGCCGTCCTGGCGCGGCTCGGTCGGGTCGATCCCGGCCTGGCGGAGGGCAGCGAGCATGGCGGTCTGGGCACCTCGCCCGTCGGGCTGCATGTCGGTGATGCGGAAGGCATCGGCCGACGACCCATAGCCCGCGAGTTCGGCGAGGGGAGTTGCGCCACGTCGCTCGGCGCTCTCGAGGCTTTCGAGGACGACGATGCCCGCGC
Source organism: uncultured Phycisphaeraceae bacterium (assembly GCA_964394895.1). Classification (GTDB taxonomy): domain Bacteria; phylum Planctomycetota; class Phycisphaerae; order Phycisphaerales; family UBA1924; genus PNC22. The sequence goes on from CAYMZJ010000004.1 coordinate 162,570, forward strand.
CCTCGCCCATGACGAAGCCGTCGCGCGAGCGGCTGAAGGGGCGGGAGGCGGTCGCGGGGTCGTCGCGGCGGGTGCTCATCGCGGTCAGGCGGATGAACCCGGTCATGCCGAGAGGGTGGATCATCGAGTGGGCACCGCCGGCGAGCATGATGTCGGCGTCGCCCCGGCGGATGATCTCGCTGGCTTCGCCGACCGACTGGGTCCCGGCAGCACAGGCGGTCATGCAGTTGAACGCCGGCCCGCGACAGGGGAAGGTCGAGGCAAGGTGGGCGAGCGCGGCGTTGGGCTCTTGTTCGAGTTCGCGGACCGCGCCGAGGTTTTTGTACGCAGCCGCTGCCCAGCGCTTGCCGTCCACGGTGCGGGTCTCGGCATCCCACCCGGCGAGGTTGGTCGCCCAGAAGGCCTGGTAGTCCAGCGAGCCCTCGCCGCCGCCCAGATAGAGCCCGACGCGGCGGGGCTCGGCGCCCTCGATCGGCCTGCCCGGTGCGCCGAGTCCGGCCTGGGTCCACGCCTGGGTCGCCGCGGCGAGCGCCATCTGCGTCCCGATGCCGGCTTGGCTGTGCCGTGCTGCCAGCGGCGGCGGGAGGTGGTCGGCGAGGGCGAAGTCTTTGACCTCTGCGGCAAAGTTCGTCGCAAAGCTGGCGGCGTCGAACCGGGTGACCGGCCCGATCGCGACCTCGCCGGCGGTGAGCCTTGCCCAGGCGCGATCGACATCGTGCCCGAGGGGGGTGATCCAGCCCATGCCGGTGATGACGATGCGGCGAGAGGAAGAAGCCATGGCGGGAGTGTACGGCGGTTTCCGAGGACGCCGACTCTGAGGCTTTGCGAAGGGTCGGGTGGTATCTGAGAGAGCGATGATCCGACGCTTCGCAGGCTCAACGTCGGCGTCCCTGGGAGGATGTCGTACATCGGCGTGGAGCGCGATACCCTCAGGCATGAACCCAATCCTCGCAACCCGCACCCTCGGCGATTTCCTCGATCAGCTCGCTGCGAAGACCCCGACACCCGGCGGCGGGGCGGTCGCGTCGGCGGTGGGGGCGCTGGGGACAGCCCTCGGCGACATGGTGCTGGCCTACAGCATCGGGAGAAAGAACCTCGCCGAGCACGAGCCGAAACTCCGTGAAGCGTCGGCGAGGCTCGGGCGGGCGAGGCTGGTGCTGCTCGAGCTGGCGGCTGAGGACGAGGATGCGTACGGGCTGGTCAACGAACTCTCACGCTTGCCAGCGGGCGACGATCGGCGGTCGGGGTTGCCCGAGGCGACAGTCGCAGCGGCCCGGGTGCCGCTTGCCTGCATGGCGGCGTGCGCTGGGGTGCTCGGCGTGCTCGAGCCCTTGCCGGGGATCACGAACCGGTATTTGCTGAGCGATCTTGCGATCGCAGCCATTCTTTCCGAGGCCGCGACGCGGTCGGCAGCGTGGAATGTCCGGGTGAACCTGCCGGGGATCGAGGACGAATCGGTGCGGGCACAGATCGCCAGCGAGTGCGATTCGTTGCTGGTCGGGGCGGTTGAGGTTGTTGCCCGGGTCGAGGCAGCCTGCCGGGGGTAGGTGCCGACGCGGAGGCGGTCGTACTATGCGATCATGCAACCCGTGAAGACAGCCGGACAGAACAAGGTGAAGGACGAGATCGGTCTGCTCGCCGAGATGCTGCGTGATATCAGCAGCGTGAATGAGCCGGTCGCGTTGCTCAGCCGGTTCGGGCGGTTTTTCTGGCGGGTCCGGTCGCTGGATTACATGGTCTCGACCAGTTGCCGGGGCTTGGCTGACGGGCAGTACAAGATCACCCGTTCGCTCAGGCCCGGGCAACTCGGCCCGGGCGAAGAGTCTCCCGACCCGTGGCGGGACTGGTCAAAGATCGGGGTGCAGACGGGAGGGTTTCTCGGTGCAGCAATGGCGCGGACCGAGCCGCAGATTTTCAACAAGCTGCGCATCACCGACGACCCCGCGCTCGGCGACACCATCGCGGAGATGGGCAGCTGCATGGCGAGCCCGATCTTTGACGGCGGCGAGGCGCTGAACTGGAACTTTTCTTTTCACCGCGACCCGGACCGCTACACCGCCGACGACCTGGCGGACCACTTTCTGACCGCCAATCTTGTCGGCACCGCGACGCGGAACCTGCTGGCGGTGAACCGTGCGGAGGAACTGAACCGGCAGCTGACGGCGCAGCTCGAAGCGGTCGCGCGGGTCCAGCAGGCGCTCTTGCCGATCGAGATCCCCGATATTCCTGATCTGTCGATCTCGACGAGCTATCTCACCAGCCAGGAAGCCGGGGGCGATTATTACGATTTCTTCCGGCTTCCCGAGGGCCGGTGGGGCGTGCTGATCGCCGATGTCGCCGGGCACGGGGCGGCGGCGGCGACGGTGATGGCGATGCTCCACGCGATCCTGCACGGGTACGAGGGGCCGGAGTTTGACCCCGCAGCCGTGATGCGGTACGCCAACGCGAGGCTCGGGCAGCACCGCATCGAAGCGACATTCGTGACCGCGTTCTTTGCGGTCTACGACCCACGCGAGCACACGTTCACCTACGCCCGCGCCGGGCACAACCCGCCCCGGCTCAAGCGCGGCGACACGGGCAGGGTGATCGTGCTCGACGATGCACCCGGGCTGCCCTTGGGGATCACCGACGAGTACGACATCCAGACCGGGCGGGTCTCGCTCGGGATCCACGACACGCTGGTGCTCTACACCGATGGCATCACCGAGGCATTCAACCCGGGGCGCGAGCAGTTCGGGACCGATCGGCTCGACGAGGCGCTCATCGGGTGTTCGGGGCAGCCCGAGTGCGTGGTCGATTCGTTGCACAAGGCGCTGTACCAGCACACCAAATCGCTCGGGCGTGACGATGACCAGACGATCGTGGCGCTGCGACGGGTGCGGTGACGATCCGGTCGGGCGAGGCGTGCTCGGGCGGTGTTGTCCCCTCGCTCGCGCGAGGGGCTCTGTAGATGGGCGGTGTTGTCCCCTCGCTTGCGCGAGGGGCTCTGTGGGCGTGGTTGTTTCCTTGCGTGCGCGAGGGGCTCTACGCTTTGTCAACGATGCCTCAACGCGATCCTTTATCCGAGACTCCCGATCAGCAGCGGGAGTGGTTTGACGAGCCCGACCGCGAGACCGGCGAGCCCGGGCTTCGGTTCGGCTGCACGCAGTGCGGCAACTGTTGTTCGGGGCCGCCCGGGTTTGTGCTGTTTACCGACGCCGAGGCCGACGCGATCGCGGCCCGGCTGGGGATGTCTGTGCCGGACTTTCTTGAGCGCTTCACCGAGGACACTTCGCGCGGGCGTTCGCTGATCGACATCAAGACCATCCACGGCTACGACTGCGTGTTTCTTGATCGCAGCACAGTGCCCGGCAAGGCGGTGTGTTCGATTTATGAGGATCGTCCGGAGCAGTGCCACACGTGGCCGTTCTGGAAAGAGCTGTTGCAGTCGCGCGACAACTGGGTCCGCGCCAAAGGGACGTGCCCCGGGCTGGACTCGGGCAGGCGGTACACGCCGGTGGAGATTCGGGTGATCCGGGACGGGGCGAGGACGGAGGAGTAGAGCATCTTGCGGGCGTGTTGTCCCCTCGCTTGCGCGAGGGGCTCTATTTTCAGAATACAGAGCGGCTTTCAGAATACAGAGCCCCTCGCGCAAGCGAGGGGACCATGCGTCGCGATCAGGAAGCACTCGGCCGATGTCTGACCGCAAAGATCAGCAGCACCGCGAGCAGCGCGGCGGTTTGGGAGTTGACGTGGATGCTGTCGAACGCGCTGACCAGCAGCAGCCCGACGATCGCAAAGCAGGGGCCGTCGGCGTATCCCGGCGGGCCGTCGCCCGGCTGGCGGCGGGCGCTGCCGGTGATGGCGAGTGTGACAAACGCCAGCGCGAGCACGAGCCCGGGAACGCCGAGCGTGGCGGCGGTGTGGAGCAGGGCGTTGTGGGCGTGGGCGTGGAAACGGCGGGTGGTGGGGTCGATGTCCTGCGCAGCGACGTGCGCGCGCGACCATGCTTCGTAGCCGCCCAGGCCGGTGCCGGAGAGGGGGCGGTCGGCGAGGGCTTGCACCGCCCACCAGCCCATCATCAGCCTTGCTCCGGTGTCGGTGGTGAACTCTTCGCGTTCGATCGCGCCGATGACTTCGTCGCGGCCGGTGTCGAAGCGGGAGCGGAGCTGTTCGCCGACGGTGAGCCACGCGACGGTTGCGCCGATCGTCAGCACCGCGAGCAGGACAAGCCCTGTGCGCACGAGGCGGGCGCGGGGTTTGATCTTGGCAATCGCGACGACGCACGCGATCGCGACGAGCGCAGCGGCGGCGAGCCACGCGCCGCGGGTGCCGGTGGCGAGGATGCCGACGAGGGTGAGCCCCGAGCCGAGCGCGCCGAGGAGTTTCCACGTGCCGCGCCCCCAGAGGGCAGCCGGCAGGTGCAGCCCGAGGGCGGCGGTGAGGATGGAGCCGCCGACGACGGGGTCGAGCCAGCCGCTGTTGCGCCCGGGGAGTCGGTCCCAGGTGAGGGCGTCGATATCGAGGGCGGTGCCGATCGCGTGGGAGAGTTGGGAAATCTGGGCGGCTGCAAAGCCGACGACGAGCGCGCCGAGCAGCAGGGCACGGCGGTCGGCGACGGGCCAGAGTGCTGCGGCGAGGATGCCGAAGCGGAGCACGCCGAACTCGTGGACCCACGCGGTGTGCGGGCCGAGCGTCCACAGGCGGCTCGCCAGGCCGAGGAGCGCCCACGCGAGCACGACGAGCATCAGCGGCTGCATGAAGAAGAGCGGCATGGTCCGCCAGTGGCGGTGGATGCGGATGAGCATCGCGGCGACAACGCCGATGGCTCCGAGTTCAACCGCGGTCGTCGGCGCAGCGATCGAAGCGCAGGCCAGCGCCCCGAGCCAGGCGTGGACGGTGTGGCCGAGGGGGTCGATCCGCCGTTGCTCGGCAAAGGCTGCGTCGACGCGGCCGGGAGTGACCCGCCACCACCGCCGGGGTTGGACGGCGTTGGGCTGGGGCTGGGGAGGATCGTTTTTTGCAGAATCGGGTTGGGGCACAGGGGCATGATCCGGTCGAGAGTTGGCTTCTGCAACCGATGTATCGCAAGGAAATGGGCCGAATACCTAACATAAATAGAGTATCATAGTGCAACTTTCGGCGGGAATAGCTGAACAATGCCCCGAGTCGAGGCGTCTGACCGAAGTATGCTGGTGTGACCGCTGGCGGGGTGTGGATGTGCGGGGGACGCGGGCTGGAAAGCCCGCCCTCCTGCCGCGGGCCGGACGGGAAAGCCCGCCCTCCTGTTGGTGGTCATGTGGGGCAGAGCGTGCCTCCAAGGAGATTGGTGATGCAGGACATCCGACGTGTGCTTCAACGTGCTGGGCGTCGCCTTCTGGTGGTGCGGCTGTTTGAGAGCTGGGCGTGGACGATCACGTTTGCGATCGCGGCGGTGGTGCTGGTGATCGTGGTTGATCGCGCGTTGGCGCTTGGGCTGGGCGAATCGTCGTGGCGTTCGATGCCGACGATGGCGTGGGTGGGGATTGGTTCGCTGGTGCTGGCGCTTGGCGCGGGCGCGGTGTGGTCTTTGCTGACCCGGCTGCGCGAGGCGGGGGTCGCTCGTGTTGTGGACGAACGCGCGGGGCTCCGCGAGTCGCTCTCGACCGCGCTGTGTGTTGAGCGCGAGAGTGACCCATGGTCCCGCGCGGTGGTCGAGTCCGCGTCGGACAAAGCAAAGCGGGTGGTCGTGCGGGACGCGATCCCGATCGACGGCCCGCGGGCGTGGCGGGTGCCGACCGGGGCGATCGTGGTGCTGATCCTGACGTTCTTTCTGATGCCCCCGCTCGATCTGCGGGGCAAGCGGGCCGACGCGCAGGCCGCGGCCGAGGCGCGGCAGGAGATCGAGGCAGCCGTGCAGGACGCGCGCGACACCGAGGTGCAGATCCGCGAGATCATGCTGCGGACCGGGCTGGGTGAAGACGAGAACGTGTCCGACGCCGAGCTCGATGCCGACCTGACCAAGCCCAAGACGCCCGAAGATATCCGCAAGCAGGCGATCCGCAAGCTGACCGACCTCAACGAGAAGCTCGGCAAGCAGATGCAGTCCGACGAAGCTAAGAGCCTCGAAGCGGTCAAGGACCTGATGCGGCGCTTGACGACGCCCGGGCAGGGAGAGCTGTCGGAGTTTGCCCGCCAGCTCTCGCGGGGCAACTTTGACAAGGCGCGGCAGGAACTCGAGTCGCTCAACCAGAAGCTCCAGAACGGGGAGCTTTCCGAAGAGCAGAAAGAGAAACTCACCGAGCAAATGAAGAACCTGGCAGAGCAGATGCAGAATCTTTCCGAGCAGCAGGGTGCGCTCGAGCAGGCGCTCCAGCAAGCGGGCGTCTCGCCCGAACAGGCCAAGCAGCTCGCGTCCAACCCGCAGGCGATGCAGCAGGCACTCGAGAACAACCCGAACCTGAACGACGCCCAGAAGCAGCAGCTTCAGCAGATGGCAAACGCGATGCAGCAGGCCGCGTCGCAGTCTCAGGGGATGAGCCAGGCGATGTCGCAGATGGCGTCGAGCATGTCGCAGCAGAGCGGCGAGGGCGGGCAGGAGGCGATGGACGCGATGAGCGGCCAGCTCTCGGCGATGGAGCAGATGCAGGCCGAGATGCAGGGGATCTCCGACGCGATGGGCCAGTGCCAGAGTCAGATGGCGGCACTCGGTGAGTGCAACGGCGGGTCGGGAAGTGGCTGGGCGCAGGGTGCGAACAAGCCGGGGATGACCGGGAAGTTTTCGGAGGGCAGCTCGATGTCGATGGGCTCGGGCTCGGGCGGCCCGGGCAAGGGCAACGGGGCCGGGCCAGACGGTGAGAGCGCCGACTTTTTCTTCAAGGGCGAGAAGGCCAACGTGCAGAACCAGGGCGGCGCGGTCATCGCGTCGCGGTATGTCTTTGAGGAGCAGGTCAAGGGCGAGGCGCGGGCTGAGTTCAGCGCCGCGATCGAGTTGGCGGCCGAGCAGGCGGCTGAGGAGATCGCCAACATGAACGTCGATCCGCAGTTCCGCAGCGCGGTGAAACATTACTACGGACGTCTGGGCGAGCGGGTGAAGGCCGAACGGGCCACGACGCAGCCAGCCAAAGAGGATTCGACAGAAAGCGAGACCGCCGACGACGGCGAGGACTAGAGCGACCTCAACCAAGACGTAGCGAGTATTCTTGTGTGCCACGGCCATTGTGGCCGTGCAAACGCCACGGATACCTGTTCACACGGCTCACAGAGCCGTGGCACACAATCCGAGAAAGCCACGATTGCTCTAGAGCAACGTACACGTTGGAGCGCGCGACATGGGGGATGGTGCAACACGGCCGATGCCTCGGCGGGAGGCTGTCCGAACGATCGGGGCGGCGGCGTTGGGCGCAGCCGGTCTCGCACTGGGCGGGGGCGGGTGCGGGCGACGGGGCGACGGCGGAGCAGACGGGGCGGGCGAGGTCGTGCTCTACAGCTCGGTCGATGACTTTGTGCTGAGGGACGTGGTGCGCGACTTTGAGCGCGCAACCGGTATCTCGGTGCGGCTGCTCGGCGATACCGAAGCAACCAAAACGACGGGCCTGATTGAGCGATTGGTCGCTGAGCGCGACGAGCCCCGCGCCGACGTGTGGTGGTCGAGCGAGCCTTTCGGCACGATCCGGCTGGCGGGGATGGGGCTGTTCGAGCCCGCGGGTGTGACGCCGCCCGAGGTGGTTGATCCGTTGTTGCGGGGGAAGCTGGACGCGGCGGATGGTTCGTGGTTTGGGTTCGGGCTGCGGGCGCGGGTGCTGGCGGTGCGGGAGGGGCGCTTTGATGAGGAAGAGATCCCGCGTCGTTTGCGCGAGCTGACCCACGCGAGGTTTCGCGGCCGGGTCGGCATGGCGCGGCCACGGTTCGGCACCACGCGGGGGCACATGGCGGCGCTGCTGGAGCTGGCAGGGGAGTCCGTGTTCCGCGGGTGGCTCGAAGCGATGGTCGCAAACGGGCTGAAGATCTACGACGGCAACTCGACGGTCGTCCGTGCGGTGTCCGAGGCCGAGATCGACATCTGCCTGACCGACACCGATGATGTCTGGGCTTCGCAGCGCACCGGCGGGCGGGTGCGGGCGGTGTTCGAGCTGGCCGATGCCGGTGGCGATGCCGACACCGCGGCGCGCGCGCAGGGCTTGCCGAGCGCCGGGCCGATGCTCATCCCCAACACGGTGGCGATGGTGCGGCACGGTCCGAATCCCGAGTCGGCACGCCGGCTGATCGAGTTTCTCCTCGGCGGCAGGGCCGAGGAGATTCTCGCAAGGAGCAGCTCGCACAACATCCCGGTGCGGCGTGAAGTGTTTTCGGACCTGGCTGAGTTTGCGGTGCCCGGCGGGTGGCTCCCGGACCTTGCTTCGGTCGCGGCGCTCGACGATCGAGCGATGGCGTTGTGCGATTCGGTGCTGGGTGGCGGCTAGTTTCAGGACCGGGCGCGTCCCGATCGCGTGTGGTAGTGGGTGGGGGGTGGTGGGGGCTCATAACCGTTTGGTAGCGTTGCAGTTGCGCGGGCTGGACGGGGTGGACGGCAGTTCGGGAAATACGAACAAGATCGTGCGGGCGGTTTGGTTGCGGCGGTCTTGTGCTGTGCCCGAAATCCAGAGCATGCACAAGGGATCGGTATACAGGCGAGTCCGTGAGGGGCGTATCCGCACCAAGCGGGGGGCGATCGCAGCGATCCTGCTGCTCCAGGCGGTGGTGCTGGGTGTCGGGTGGGTTGTGACGTTTGGGCAGGTGCGTCACGCGACTTCCGAAGCGGTGCAGGACATTGTGCTCGCCGAGAACGTCCGAGTTGCCGGGTGGCTCGGCGCGCAGCTCGCAGACGGGATCGACACCACACTTGAGTACGAATCGGATGATTGGGAGCGGGTGCAGGAGCGGATCGAGACCCTGGAGTTGCCGGGTGAAGGGTTTGCCTGCCTGCTCGATGACGACGGCGCGGTGCTTTGCCACCCCGAGCTTCGGAACACGCCTTCGCTGCGCAAAGAGGTGATGGGACACTTGTCGTTGACCACCGGGGAGGGTGAGGACAACCTGATGCTCGGGGAGGCGCCGCGCGTCGAGACCGTCGCGGGGCAGCTTCGGTTCTTTCCGGGCGGCACGCACTATGTCGCGACGCGGTATATCCCCGAGCTTGGCGCGCGGCTTGTGGTGCATCAGCCCGAGTCGGGATTGGTGGCGCTCTCGTCGCGGGCGACGTTTGTGGTGGGTGTGGTCGCGGCCGCGGCGGCGCTGTCGATCATGGCGCTCACGGCGCTGAGCACCCTCTGGGTGATGCGGCGGTACGACCATGTGCTCGAGCGCATCAACAAGGGGCTCGAAGAAGAGGTCGAGCGAAGGACACACGAGAACCTGCGGGCTCGTGACGCGCTGATCATGGGGCTCGCCAAGCTCGCCGATTGCCGCGACAACGAGACGGGGATGCACCTGGAACGCATCAGCCAGTACAGTTGTCTGCTCGCAAAGAACCTCGCCGGGACGCACCGCGAGATCGACGACACCTGGATCGACCGGCTGCGGCTTGCTTCGAGCATGCACGACATCGGGAAGGTGGGCGTGCCCGACGAGCTGCTGCTCAAGCCGGGGCGGTACACCCCCGAGGAGCACCGCCGGATGCAGGTCCACACGACCATCGGTGCCGACACGCTCATCGCGATCCGCGCTGAGCTGGGCGACGACGAGCTGCTCGATATGAGCATCCAGATCGCGCGTGAACACCACGAGAAGTGGGACGGCTCGGGGTACCCGCTGGGGCTCGCGGGCGAGCACATCGCGCTGCCGGCGCGTATTGTGGCGTTGGTCGATGTCTACGACGCGCTGACCTCCCGCCGGGTGTACAAAGCCTCGATGTCGCACAAGAACGCGGTCGCGATCATCACCGAGGGGCGGGGTTCGCACTTCGACCCGACGATCACGGACGTCTTTCTCTCGATCCAGAGCGAGTTTGATGAAATCCGGCAGCAGATGCACGCCGAGGACGACGATGCCTTGCTTGGTCGGGCGGCCTGAGCGGGCGCGGGGTGGGCGTGGGTCCGGGGGGACGCCGGCCCTACGATCGTCGCATGAAGACCGAATGCCTGCATGATGTTGTTGCGACGGATATCGCGGAGCTTGTGGCGTTTCGCCACGACCTGCACCGCCACCCCGAGCTGAGCTATCAGGAAGATCGCACCAGCGCCAAGGTGTGTGAAGAGCTCGACAAGCTCGGCATCGCGTACAAGCGCGGCGTGGCGCAGACCGGGGTTGTTGCGCACCTGCCGGCGACGGACAGCTCGGCGTGTGAGGCGGTTGCGCTTCGCGCGGACATGGACGCGCTGCCTCTTACAGAGACCACCGGGAGGGCGTATGCCTCGGAAACCGAGGGCGTCATGCACGCCTGTGGCCACGACGGGCACACGACGATTCTGCTCGGCACCGCCCGGGCACTGTGTCGGATGGAGCACCGCCCCAACCCGGTGACGTTTCTCTTTCAGCCGGCGGAGGAAGGCGGCGCGGGCGGGCTGCGGATGTGCGAGGAGGGCTGCCTGCTCGGCGATGAGGGCGGCGGCGTGGGACCTCGGGTAGGGCGTATCTTCGGGTTGCACGGCTGGCCGGAAATCCCGGTCGGGCATGTCGCGACCAAGCCCGGCCCGTTGCTCGCAGCAACCGACGACTTTGTCGTCCGCGTGCGCGGCACCGGTGGGCACGCGGCATATCCGCACATGGCAAGCGACCCGGTGGTCGCGACGGCGCACGTCATCACCGCGCTGCAGACCGTTGCGTCGCGGAATGTCGGGCCGACCGATTCGGTTGTTGTGACGGTTGGGTGTGTCAAGGGGGGGACGGCCAACAACGTGATCCCCACCGAGGTCGAGTTCATCGGCACGGTGCGGACGCTGCTTCCCGAGACGCGGCGCTTGGCAAAGGAACGGTTCTTCGCGGTGGTCGAGCAGACCGCTGCTGCGCACGGCTGCCACGCCGAAATCCGCTGGGACGAGGGCTATCCGGTGACGACCAACGACGCGGCACTCACCGAGCGTTTCTTTTCGCTGGCGCGTGAGGAGTTGGGGGATGCGCGGGTGTCTTTGGTCGAGCATCCGTCGCTCGGGGGCGAGGACTTTAGTTACTATGGGCGGCACGTCCCGGCGTGCTTCTTTCTGCTGGGTTTGCTCGCGCCGGGGGACGACCCCGCGACGACACCCAAGCTGCACCAGTCGCAGTTTGATTTTAACGATGACGCAATCGTGACCGGGGTGGAGATGATGTGTCGGCTGGCGCTTGCTGAGGGGTGAGTCCGGTTGTGCCGGGCGCAGAGCCACTCGAGCTTGCGCTCGGGGCTCGTGTTGTGGGGTGATTAGAACCGGAAGGTAAGTCCGAGCTTGACGGTGACACCTCGGTTGAGTGACTCGAACTGGTTGTCCTCGACGTCGAAGCCTTCGTTGTAGACGATGAAGACCTCCTGCCCGGGGCGGAACTCGTAGCGGACGCGGCTGTTGAGCCCGGCCTGGTCGGACTGGTTGTCCCATTGCAGTGTGGTGTCCCAGCTCAGCTCGGGGCTGAACTGGAGTATCGCGCGGGTGCGCGCGGTGCGGACGGTGAAGTTGCCGGTGTCGAGGTCGATCTCGTTGAGAAAGTACTCGCCCGAGAGCGCGAGCGCAGCGGTGGGGCGGAAGGTGGCGCTGACGAAGGTGTCCTTGCGCGAGCCGTTGTAGAACCCGCGCTGGGAGTAGTTTGCCTGGAGTGTGAGCCACCGGGCGTTTGAGGTGGCAAAGCCGGCGCGCCAGCCGGCGTTGTCGTATTTGCCGGTCGGGATGGTGACGCCGTCGACGATCTCGAAGGGGTTGTCGAGTTTCTCACGATCGGCCAGCGCGACGACGAAGAACGAGTCGCCGGGATCGGTGGTGAGTGTGACACGGGGCAGGTCGAAGCTCGCGGACTGGATCTCGCTACCGAGCGTGGTGAAGGCGCTGCCGCCGAAGGAGGTGCCGATCGAGCGGATCCAGCCGCCGTCTTCGGGCCGCCAGGTGTAGCTGCCGCGCGAGGCGAGTTCGCGGGATCCGGGGCGTTGGACGAAGCCGAGCCTGGGTTGGAAGTCTTTGCCAACTTCGGCGGCAAAGACGAAGAGGCTCCACGGGTCGGCGTTCCAGCTGAAGCGGCCGCCGAATGCGTAGGGGTTGTCGTTCTCGCCTTGTGTGTCTGCGGGGTCGTCGTGGGTTGCCATTGCCCAGAGGTCGGCGGCAACGCGGCCGCCGAGCGCATCGCTGTTGACGTAGTTGTAGTCGAATCCCAGGAGTTGGTTGTTGCCTCGATTGCCGGGCGCGCCGTTGGTGGCGACCAGACCGACCGACGACTCGTCGCCGACGTCGTGCTTGAGGCGGAGCACGCCGAGGTTTTTCTTTCCAAGGTCGGGGCTGTCTTTCATCTGCACGTCGAGGACGCCGAACCGCAGGCCGCCGGATCGGCCGGTGACGCGCATGCCCGCGAGGATGTCTTGCTGCTGGCCGCGGACGATCCCGATGCGGCGGCTGAAGAACGGCCTTGGCGACTGGTTGATGCCTCCGAACTCAAAAATGCCCGAATCCTCGAGAAAGAAGGCCCGTTTCTCGGGGAAGAAGAGCGGAAAGCGCGTGAGGTTGACGCGGCGTTGGTCCACTTCTGCTTCGGCAAAGTCGGTGTTGATCGTGAGGGCCGCGGTGGTCGAGGGGGTGATTTTGTAGAAGATGTCGATGCCGGGCTCGAACTTCAGATCGCCCGAACTGAGATCGGCTTTGGCGGTGAGAAAGGGCTTGATCGTCAGGCCGACGCCCTGGGCGAGGTTGGCGAGGTTTCTGATCTCGCCGGCGTCGTTCATGACAGCAACGCCGGAGTTGCGGGTCGGGGTTGCCCAGCGGACCGACTCATTTTTGCGGCGGATAAACCGCTCGATGTTGAACCCCCACGCGCTGACCGCGTCGTCAAACGAGAGTGTCTTCATCGGGATGGCGATCTCGGCGGTCCACCCCAGGTCGTCGACGCGGGTCTTGGCGGTCCAGAGGCCGTCCCATTCCCAGCGGGTGCGGGTGCTCTCGATCAGGCCATCGCGTTTGCCGCCAGCGGCGCTGACCACGAAGATGTATCCGTTGCGTCGGTCGGCGAAGGTGTCGAGTGTGAAGGTGATGCGGTCGTCGGAGTCATGGCTTGCGTCGCGGGCCATCGAGCGGGCGACGATGAGGTTCGGTTCGTTGTCAAAGCAGCGCACGCCGAGATAGAGCGTGTCGGCGTCGTAGAGCAGGCGGACCTCGGTTCGTTCTGAGGGCGGATTGCCGTCGATGGGGTTGATCTGTGTGAAGGCGTCGATGACCGGGGCGTCCTGCCAGGTGGTGTCGTCGAGCAGGCCGTCAATTTTGGGCGGGTGTTCGACGAGCGCAGCACCGAGCGAGACGCCCGGCCGCGCGGGGGCAGTCGTGTCCTGCGCCGCGGCGACGATTGCTGTTGCGCAGGCGAGGGCGAGGGCGCTCCGCCACTGGTTGGCTCGTGCGAGAGTCAGGGGAATCGCTCCGGCTTGGTTTGGGGTGCGAAGGGGCAGAACTCCGGGCGTGGTTATAGCGGCATAGCGGGACGCCGGTGTCGAATCTTTGTTGGGTTTGGACGGCTTGTGCCGGGTGGTTCGCGTGCGCACCCCGGGGAATCTGGAGTGTTGTTCGACATGGGGTGTTGTAGATTGCCTGTTATCCCCAGACTTACGCGGATGGTGACGGCTTTGGGGGGGGATGCGGGAGGAACCATGCTCCGAGTATTGATGGCAGGGTTGGTGGGGGGTGTGGTGCTGGTGGTGTGGAGCGCGGTCTTTGCGGCTGTCGGGCCGGTGGGCAGCGGGCCGAGCGGGGGCGTTGGGGGTTCGGCGCTTGCCGGTGTGCTCGAGCAACGACTTGGTGATCTGCGCGGGTACATCCCGCTGGGGCCGGCCGAGGCTGGAGCAGCCGAGCAAGGCGATTTCTCTGCCGTCAAGCAGGCGGCAGCACCCGGGGCGGCGGCACAGAACCACGCCGCATCGCTCGACCCGTTCGCGGTGGTGCAGGGGCTCGGCGTCGCGTGTCTGGCGGCAACGTTGGCAGCGCTTCTTATGTCGCTGACCGGTGGGAAACAGAAAGCGTTTGCCGACCGGGTGATGGTGGCGGTGTTGCTCGGCGTGTTTGCGGCTTGTGCGATGCTGTTGCCCGGGGGGCGCTGGGCCGAGTTCTCGCTTGCCGAGGCAACGCCATTGGTTGGCGAGGTGGTGGTGGGGTGGTTGCTGGCGGGGATGGTCATCGCGGTGATGCTCCGCCCGCAGCAGCGGAGGGCGCGGGCCTGAGGACGTTTACGTTTCCCTGGTTCTTGATGAGGCAGCACGATGCTTGATTTCAACCCGCGTATTATTCTCGACGGCGACGAGCTCGCGGTCAGCTTCGGCGGCAACGAAGTGTGGCGGCTGCACTGGGCGGACGTTGTGGAGATTGCTATCTGGCGCGATGAGCTCACCGCGGGCGGCTCGCTGTGCGTCGGTCTCCGCACGCGGGAGATGAAGCCGGGCGAGTATCTCGGCGTCAACGACAGTGCCGAACAGTTCGACCTGGTCCTTGAAGAGATCGACCGCCGCTTTGACAGCGCCTATTCCATGAAGTGGCAGGAGGCGGTCTTCCCGCCGATGGCAACCCAGTGGGCGGTGGTCTACGGCGAGGCAACCGGCGGGGCCGAGCGGGCGAACGTGGTGTGGCCCGAAGCCGCGTGAGTTTGCTTTACGTGGCGCGTGATCGGTTGTAGACTTGTTGGCATGGGGAATACCGATGAGCGGATCAATCCCGGGCACAGCAGGGTACGAAGGGTGTTGCGAACCGTCGGGCCGATTCTTGCGCTGGCGGGGGTTGTGTGCCTGGCGATAGCGATCATCGATTTTGTGATCGTGTTCGGGAACATGGACCATGAGCCCAAGCTGTTCTGGATGTTCTTTCTGGGCATCCCGTTGCTGTTTGTTGGCAGCACGCTGAGTATGTTCGGGTTTATGGGCGCGGTGTTCCGGTTTGCCGCACAGGAGCAGGCACCGGTCGCGGCGGACACATTCAACTACCTCGCCGGTGAGACGCAGGAGGGCGTAAGGGACGTGGTTTCAGCGATCCGCGAAGGGATGACGGACGAAGGCAAGGTGTGTCGAGCGTGCGGCGCAGGCAACGATCTTGGTGCCCGTTTTTGTGATGGGTGCGGGGAGCCGTTCCAGCGCACTTGTGCCGGGTGCCAGACCACCAACGACGCTGATGCGGCGTTCTGCGACAACTGCGGCTCGGCCCTGGCTTGAGGTGCCGTGACCGACCGCCAGCGGCCTACCGTTTCTTGTGCCTGACGATCCGATCCCCCAGCCCGCTGACGCCGATGGTTTCGCGCCTATGGACGCGCCGCCTCCATGGGGTGCTGAGTCCCGGGCCGAGCGGCTCGCGCGACTCTCGACCAAGGCCCGCAACCTGCCCGACAAGCCCGGCGTCTATCTGATGAAAGACCACAAGGGCGTGGTGATCTACGTCGGCAAAGCGGTGCGGCTGCCCGATCGGGTGGCGAGTTACTTCGTGCCCTCGGCCGACCTGGGGTCAAAAAAACAGCCGTTGCTCGATGTCGTGCATGACTTCGAGCACCTGGTGTGCGAAGGCGAGTGGGAGGCGTTGCTTGCTGAGAACCGGCTGATCAAAGATATCAAACCCCGCTTCAACGTCCGGCTCATGGACGACAAGACCTTTCCTTATCTTGTGGTTACACAGCGCGAAGATTTCCCGCGCGTCTTTGTGACGCGCAATCCGACGGGACAGGGCGACGACGGCAGCATCGCGCCCGAGATGAAAGGCGCCCGCGTCTTCGGCCCCTTTGTGAACGCCGGGGCGCTCCGCGAGGCGGTGCAGGTGCTCCAACGGGTCTTCAGGTTCCGCACCTGCAAGCTCGACATCATCGACGGCGACCCCAAAAACCGGTTCTTTCGGCCGTGTCTTTTGTACGCGATCGGCCAGTGTACCGGCCCGTGCGCGGGCAAGATCAGCAAGGACGCCTACCGCGAGGACACCGAGCACTTTGTGCGATTCCTGGGTTCCAAGCGCAGTGTTGTGCTCCGCGAGATGCGAGGCGAGATGCAGGAGGCTGCGAAGGAACTCAAGTTCGAGCGTGCCGCGGCGTTGCGCGACCAGGTCCGCGCTATCGAGAAGCTCGACGAGCGCTCCAAACGCTCCGAGCTCTGGCAGCCCGAGACCGAGATCGGATATGTCGATCCGGCGAAAGGGCTGCGGAGTTTACAGAAAACGCTCGGGCTCGACGCGCCGATCCGGTGTCTCGAAGGCATTGACATCGCCCACCTGCAAGGCGGCGAGACCGTCGGCAGCAAGGTGTGTTTCGTTGACGGCAAGCCGTTCAAGAACGAGTACCGCCGCTACCGCATCAAGAGTGTCGAGGGCGGCAACGACGACTACGCCAGCATCCGCGAGGTGGTGAGCCGCCGGTACCGGGATGCCGGCGAGGGGCACGAGCTCTATCCCGACGTCATCCTCATCGACGGCGGGCTCGGGCAGCTGCACGCGGCGCTCGAGGCGTTCGAGCAGCTCGACCTGCGCCCGCCGATGGTGATAAGTATCGCCAAGAAAGAGGAGTTGCTCTATATGCAGGAGCGCGGTGAGCCGATCCGCCTGAGCCGAAACAACGCGGGGCTGCGGCTGTGCCAGTCGATACGCGACGAGGCCCACCGCTTTGCCCAACATTATCACCATGTGCTGCGGCGGAAGAAGACGCTGGACGAGGACTGAATGCGGGTGCGTGGTGTTGTCCGGGTGCGGTGTGTTCTCGGCTTTGCGTATCTATTTCTGCCGCAGATAAAACACCACCCACCACACCTCGTCCCGTTTCACAACCACCGGCACCCACGTCGTCTCCGGCTCCCACCTGCGCACATACTCATACCGTTTGCGATTGTCGTTCCACACCCGGTCCGACCGCCAGCGTTCGGTTCGGACCGCTTCGTGCTTGATGGTGTCTACCTTGCCCAGCACCCGGTTCGACCAGATCACATAGTCGGCACCAAGCCCCGCTGCAAATCGGCGCAGCCCGTCGGCGTTGGGGTTTGGCGGCTGTGTTGTCCGAAAGCGCGAACGCCCGATCAGCTCGACACGCTCGGCCGCGATCGGCAGTTGCAATTCTTGCAAGAGCGCAAGCTCGGACGCCCGCGCTGGGCCGGCGGGCCAGTCGTTGCGGTGCTTGTCGCTCTCGACGACATGCTGCTGTTCGGCTTTGAGCGCCGGGCCGACTCGCCCCCAAGGCACGCTGCGCACAACCACCCCGTCAGCCCGCGAAGCGGACAAAGACGACGGCGGTGCTCTCCCCGGTTCGTAGGCGAACGACTGTTCCCACACGCTCGGCCCACAGCCGATCACGCTGAAGAGTGCTGCCACCATCGCTGCGGTTTTTGTTATGTATCGCATGGGGTCGAGTCTATCCGACGCACGGCTGCGGTCATGCATGAGATTCGGAGTTCGGGTCGTCGGGGTTTGGGTCGTTGGGGTTTGGGTCGCTTGGATGATCGGCAAACGCCAGTTCGAGCGCCCAACGCGGGCCGAGGACGGTGTTCGTTCCGATCTTCACCTCGGCGTACTTCTTGCCGCGCCGTTTGAGAGGGGTGATTTCTTCCCAGGGGATGCTCACGGGCTTCATGCCGATCATGCGTCCAAACTTTGCCGGGAAGAGGTGGAGGTGCAGGTCGTCAACTGTGGTGTGGATCATGTATCCAAGATTGAACAGCCCGATCTTGTACGACTGGAAGTTGCGGCCGACCGCGTCGGCAGCGGGCGGGACCGCCGGGTGCTTCGCCACCAGCGGCGACCAGTTGCTGCGGACCACCGCGACGAGGACCAACGGCACGATGACAAAGTCCAGGCCGACGACGAGCAGGATGATGAGAAGGGTTGTGGAGCCCATGGATTATTATTCGCATGATGCCGGGCTCGATTGTTCTGATCGTCAAAGAATGTCCTGATGTGTATCTGGGAGTGTGAGCCGGGCGGCACTCTCGCGATTTATCTTGTCTGGTCCGGTGATATCCGATAGGATGCTCTGGAAGCCCACCGGTCTTGGCACCCCCTGCCAGTGCTCCGGTGGCCGGGCGGGGGGCCGTCCGAACGCGGCAAGAGCTGCGGGGAGTACATCATGGATCGTTTTGGACGGGATGGTCGTCGTGGATTGACGCAACACAGCAGCCGCCGAGGGCAGCGGGTGTGGGGCGGTTCGTCTGAGTTGGTCGAGCGGCTCGAGCCGCGGATCGTGCTCTCGGGATTTACCTACGCATGGACGGGGGTGGAGACATTGCCCGGGTTCGTCGCCGAGTATGGCATCCCGGACAAGACCATCGGCGTGAGCGACGACGGGGAGTACTTCTGGTCCGCCGCGGCTGCCGACCGCGCGTATGACGATGACGAGCCGTATCTGGTTGCCGAGGGGCAGGTGCGATATCTCCGCGATATCGCGGCACTCGTCGATGCGGAGATCGCCGGGATCAACAGCCGGGGCGTGGTGCTGGCGACCGATGGCGAGGGTGAAGACCTCGGGCGGGTGTTTTTGTACGACCTCAATGTCGGGACCACACGGGAGTATCTCGACGAGGCGGGGCTGAGTGCGCCGTCGGGGTTCGATGTCGCCGACGCGACGCCGCGGTTTATTACCGACGCGGGCGGGGTGGTGCTGACGACGAATCTGAATCGGCAAGGGCGCGGAGCGCAGTGGATGGTGATCGGCCCGGATGTCACCCACATGTGGTTCGGGTTGGTGTCGGATGTCAACAGCTCGAACTGGGCCATCGGGCTGCGGGGAGCCGATCATCCTGGTGGGTCTTTGGTGTTGTGGAAACCGGAAACGGGTCGGACCGAGTTGGCAGAGCAGGGGCTGAACTACTTTTCCTACTCTTTCGACTCGGTCGATAACATACTCAACAACGACGGGACGGTCCTCGCGACGCAGCTGGGGGGCGGTTTCGTGCTCTGGCAGGACGGCCAGAGCAGCCCGCTGGGCATCGAAGATCAACTCGACCAGCAGGACCGGGAGCGGAAGAGCTACTACCCGACGGGTCGCTCCGCCGCCGGAGTCGTCGGCGTGATCGAGTACTGGGACTCCACCGAAGGGATCTACGGCGAGGACATGTTCGTCGTCCATCCCGACCGCAGTGTGAACCTGCAGGCGGCGAAGAGGTGGGACTATGAGTTCCTTGCGATGACAGAGTCGGGGGCCATCCTCATCACGACAAAGGCGAGTATTTTCGGGGATGTTCCGGGCGGGTGGTACGACCTGATCGATCGATCGCAGTACTTCGCTTCACATCCCGAGGAGGGCGCAACCGTCTGGATGGAGAACGGCGAGACGGCCGTGCTCACCAGGTCCGCCAACGGCCAGCGGCTGCGGTTCAACATCAGCGCCGACGGCACGGTGGTCTACACCTTCGGCGGCCAGATGGGCTTTGACACCGAGCCGTGGCAGCGCGAGGCGATCGCCGACCCCGTGACGGGCAAGACCCTCGTGCTCAGTCTCTACCGCGGCGACTACCGCGCGATCGACCCCTGGAAACCCAACGTCGCGTACACCTACGAAAGGCTGTACGACCAGATCCACAGCGGGGTGACCGGGTTCTTCGACGAGAACGGCTGGCCTGTTATCGCTGGTCTCGACGAGAACGCCGATTTGCTGATGGCCTACGGCGAGCCGCGGGACGAGTACTACTCCGTGCTGACGACAAACCTTTCGGCCGATCACCTCGCGGCCCGTGGGCTGGAGACCCCCGCGTTTGTCGGCGGGCTTGACTCTCTCCGTACCAGTTGGGGTGCCCGCAACATTGTCGGGCTGGACGCCGACGGCCAGGTGCAGGCGGTGTGGTGGTCGCCGGGTTTGGGATCGGAACTGTGGACGGTATCCAACCTCTCGGCGTTGGCCGGCGCGCCGCGGCTGGTCGGATCAGTCACGGCAACCGAGACGCCCTGGGGCGGTATCCAGATCCACGGCACCGACGAACGCGGACACCTGATCGGTCTGTGGTGGTCGCCGAAGGTCGGGGAGTGGCGTGTGACCGATCTGACAGACAAGACCGGCGGGGTGGCGCTCGAAGCAGGATCGCTGACGGTGCGCGCCGGTCGGTTCGGCGGGATCAGCACAGTCGGCAAGAGTGTCGACGGCGATGTGGTGACCTACTGGTGGTCGCCGCACAATCTCGGCGGATGGGAGGTGCAGTCGCTGACCGCCGAGGCGGGGGGGGATGTGCCGACCATCACCAGCCGGCTCAGCCACTTTGTGGCGATCGACGGCGAGCAACACATCATCGGTACGACGGCCGAGGGGCACGTGATTGATCTGTACTGGAAGCCGGGACGAGCCGACTGGTTGTGGCGAGATCTGACCGCGATGGTCGAACTCTGACGCCGGAGCGGCGAGAGGCTACGAATCCTCCAGCGCCTCTTTGTACCGTTGCATCACCTTCGCCCTTGTCAGGATCGCCATCGGCAGGTGCTCGTCGATCGGACTGACCACCGCCAGGCTGGCCACGTCGTGCCGTGCGAACTTGTCCATCACGGTGTCCAGTGTCTCGTCGCGGTGGACCGTGGGCAGGTCGGTCCGCATCACCTCGGCGACCAGCAGCAGCGGGATCGCCTCGCGGTCGATGAGTGCGGTGCGGATGTCGGCACCGGTCACCATCCCGATGTACTTGCCCGAGTCCTGCTCGACGACGACAAAGTCGGGCACGTGGTGGTGGGCGTGCAGCGTGATGAGCTTGCTGAGGGGGTCTGACGCGAAGATCGGCTCGGGCGGGAGTGCCGCCAGCGTGCACGCCGCGACGGGCACGCGGCGCATCACTGTCAGGTCGCGGGCGCCGCCGATGGTGAGCCCCGCCCGGCGGAGCTTGAACGTGTAGATCGAGTCGCGCTCGATGACCTGGGCGATTGCGGTTGCGACGACGGCCGCCAGCATGATCGGCAGCACGACGTAGATGTTCCGCGTCATCTCGAAGAGGATGAGGATCGCGGTCAGCGGGGCGTGGGTCGAGCCGGCGACGACGGCCGCCATCCCGACCAGCGCGTAGGACGCCGGGGTCGAGTGGGCGGGGATGAGCGAGAGCGATTCGAGCAGCTGCCCGAAGGCCGCCCCGGCGGTCGCGCCCAGGAAGAGGCTCGGGGCGAAGACGCCGCCCGACCCGCCCGAAGCGAGCGTGAAGGTCGTCGCGACACTCTTGAGCACCACCAGCCCGATGAGCACGACGGTCATCAGGAGCATCGCTTTGAGGCTCTCGTCGAGGTTGTAAGAATCGGGGTTGAGCAGCATGTGGATGGTCGAGTAGCCGTTGCCATAGAACGCCGGTGTCTCCCCGCCGCCGAGCGTCCCGGCAAAGAGCGACCGCTCGGCAAAGTAGAACCCCAGCCCCAGTGCCCCGATCGCCAGCCCGCCGGTGACGGGCTTGAGCAGCGCGGGGATCTTCCACGCCTCGTAGAGGTCTTCGCCTTTGTGGAGCATCTTGTTGAACCCGACGGCGACCAGGCCGCAGATCGCCCCGAGCAGGATGTAGCTGGGCAGCTCGACCCAGACGAACTGGTAGTCGTGGATGTTCATGTCCACGGTAAAGATCGCGGTGTTCTCACCGAGCAGCCGCTGGGTCGCGACCGCCGAGAAGACCGACGCGACGACGATCGGCGTAAAGGTCTTGAGCGAGAAGTCGCGCAGCAGGATCTCGAGCACGAAGAAGACCCCGGCGATGGGGGCGTTGAAGACGCTCGAGATGCCCGCCGCCGCTCCGCAGCCCACGAGCGTCTGCATGTGCTCGCGGCTGATCCTGAGCCACTGCCCGCCGACCGAGCCGATGACCGCCCCGATCTGGACGATGGGTCCTTCGGTCCCCGCCGAGCCGCCCGACCCGACGGTGAGGATCGACGCGACGACCTTGACCGCGCCGATGCGTGCCTTGATGACCCCGCCCTTGCTGATGAGGGCTTTGATGACCTGCGGCACGCCGTGGCCTTTGGCTTCGGTCGCAAAGTTGGTGACGAGCAGGCCGGTGAGGAACATCCCGACGACCGGGATGAGCAGCAGCCCGATCCAGATGCTGCTCTGGGTGCGGAGGTGGGTGAAGTGTTCGACGGCGCCCAGGGCTTTGGTAAAGCCGACGGCTCCGAAGCCGGTGAGGGTGCCGATGATCGCGGCGAGAAAGACGAGATACCACTCGGGGCGAAAGCCGAGGCGCTGGACCAGCGCGCTGAGTTTCTGGAAGAGGCGGTTGAGCATGGGCCGGGGACTCTATGCAAAGAGCAAATGGCAAAGAGCAAATGGCAAATAGCAAAGCAGGAGTATGGCGGTTCTGCTTTGCCATTTGCTCTTTGCCATTTGCTCTTTCTCTGCCTCCTCACCCACAAAAGAAGAGCGGGGTATGCGTCTTTGTACCCCGCCCTTCCATTCCCGAAATCGATTGTCCGGCCTCACGCCGCGATATGCATGTCGCCCCCACCCCCACCCCCACCCCCACCCTTGCTGGTGGTGGTGTTGGTGGTGTTGGTGGTGGGGGTGGTTCCCAGCCGCACGATGAACCGCGCCGGCGCGCCCCGGCTGGTCGAGCGCACCCCGGTGATCTGGTAGACCACGCTGCCGACCCCGGCGGGGACGGTGGTGTCGGTGAAGCGTTTGCCGCCGACGGTGGCGAGGAAGGCCATCGGCCCGTCGTTGTCTGAGCGCATGATCTCGTAGATGGTGCCGCTGCTGCCCGATGGGTTGTCGGCGTGCCAGGAGAGGGCCAGCGCCCCGTCGCCCCGCAGCGCGACGCGGAAGCCGGTGGGGGTGCCCGGCGGGGGGACGACACCCGGGGCCGCCGGCGGGGGCACGTCGGCGCGGGCGTAGACCAGCGGGTCATCACTCGCCTCGGCGAAGGCCTTGACGGTGGCGATGAGATCGCGGCCGTTGCCGACGAGGGTGTCGGCCGAGGCGTGGAAGCCGACGGTGGCGCTCACGCTCTGGTTGCGGGCCTGCTGGGCGGCCTCGTAGTCGGCGCGGGCGGCGGTGATGTCGGTCGCCAGCTGCGCGACTTGCCCCAGCGAGAGCCCGATCATGGCGGGGTCGGCGGCCCAGGCGTCGAGCCGCTGCTCGAACCACTCGATCTGTCTGATGCGTCCGGGGGGGAGCACGCCCATGGCGGTACCTTTCTGCTGGTGGTGGCTTTGGTGGCCCGGCTCTCCGAGCCGGTCTTCAAGGTTGGTAACGGTTGGTGGTTGGGGTACTCCCGGAGCATCGGACCTGCCGTGTACCCACTTGAGCGGGGCACCCTCCCGGGTGTGTTTTGTGCTGATTTTTGGGGGATTTGGTGTGGGTTTGGTGGGGGTTTGTGGTTATCGGGAGTGTTTTTGTGACCAAACCTCCCGTTCCGGTCACCGAAACAGGCGGCGCGGTCGTCTCACCAGCCGGTGCGGCTGTCCGACCAGTTGGTGCGGCCCTCCAACCAGCCGTTCCGGCCGCCGAACCAGCCGGCGCGGTCGCTGGACCAGCCGGCCAGGTCACCACGCCGGGTGCTGTGGGCAGCGCACCGGAAGCAGCGCCGCACGCATCACTGCGCGGAGAGAGGCAGAGAAGAAAAAAGAGAGACAGAGGCCGCGAGTGATGGTACTTGGGGGAGGTTCCTACTCCCCAGTCCGGAGGACTGCTCTTCAATAGCCGGGGGTGGAGTCCCGCGCAGCGGCCGACACCCCCGGAGGTTTGTGGAAAACGCTTTGCACCCCGGCAGGGGTACTCGTTGCAGCCGTATACACGCGGACCCCTTGCAGGGTCCAAAGGCGAGAGCGAGGATCGAAACCGGGGGTGTCGCGTTGCTCCACCCCCGGCTATTGAAGATTATCCCTTCGGGATGGGGATGGGGGGATACTCGCTTGGTGCCATGGCCACAGCTTTGGGTGGCCATGACCAGGGAGGCTCCGATCTTGGCCATGCAGAGCCATGGCCATGCCACCCCCCCCACCCCCCCCCACGCCCCCCACGCCCCCCACCCGCCGACCAAACCGGGAGGCCGTCGCCCCCTCTGCCCTACCGCACCTCCGGCACTCGCCCGCACTCGGGGCACGGGCCCAGCAGCTCGATCCCCGTCCGGTCGTACCCGCACCCGGCGCAGTGGCCGGGCCGCAGCTTGGGCAGCTCGGACTTGGACACGCCAAAGAACCCGATCTTCACGCCGCGGGCCTTGAGCATCGCCGTCGCCGTCGAGTTGACGTGCACCAGCACAAAGAGGTTGATCAGCGGGATGAGCGTCAGGATCGAGAGCAGCACGATGACCACCGGATGCTTCCGCTGGGTGACCATCAGCAGGATCATCAAGACCAGCCCCGCGAGGAGCAGCACCCAGTACGTCACCACCGACGCCGCCCTCACCCCCATCCCCACCCCCATCCCGGGGCCGAAGAAGATCAGCGCGCCGAACTGTCCGAAGTAGACGAGCACGAACCCGAGCACAATGTAGAGCAGCCACTTCTGCCGCTTGGCGATTGTTTCGTAGTCGTACGGCCGGCCGTTCATCTGTGGGCACCTCGGAGGAGCATCCGTCCCGGGGGCCAGTCTACCAGGATTCGGTCAGGAAGGCGGGTGGCATGGCCACGGCCTTGCGTGGCCATGACCGCACCAAAGAGCAAAGCAGGAACAGACACTCCTGCTTTGCCATTTGCTCTTTGCCATTTGTCCTCTGTGTGCCGGCGTTCTGTTTACGCCCCGCCCTTGATCGCCGCCTGCGCCGCCGCCAGCCTCGCGATCGGGACGCGGAACGGCGAACAACTTACATAATCAAGCCCGATCGCGTGGCAGAAGTGGACGCTGGCCGGGTCCCCGCCGTGCTCGCCGCAGATGCCGATCTTGAGGTCAGGCTTCACCGCCCGGCCCTTGACGGTGCCCATCTCCACCAGCTGCCCCACGCCCGAGATATCCAGCGACTGGAACGGATCAATCGGCAGCAGGTCCTGCTTGAGATAGTCGGGCAAGAACGTGTTGATGTCGTCACGCGAGTAGCCGAACGTAAGCTGCGTCAGGTCGTTGGTGCCGAAGCTGAAGAAGTCAGCGACCTCGGCGATCTCATCGGCGGTGAGCGCGGCGCGCGGGATCTCGATCATTGTTCCGATCTTAATATCCAGGCGACTCTTATATTCCATCTCCGCCTTGACCTCGGCCATCGTCTCCTCGATCTGCGCCCGCAGCATCGCCAGCTCGGCCCGGGTGCCCACGAGCGGGACCATGATCTCGGGCAACGCCTTGACCCGCTCGGCGGCACACTCGATGGTCGCCTCGACAATCGCCCGCACCTGCATCCGCAGGATCTCGGGGTAGGTCACCGCCAGCCGGCACCCGCGGTGCCCGAGCATCGGGTTCGACTCGTGCAGCATCGCCACGCGGGCCTTGATCGTCTTGACCGGCACCCGCATCACCGCCGCCATCTCCTCCTGGGCTTTGGCTTCGTGGGGCAGAAACTCGTGCAGCGGCGGATCAAGCAGCCGCACCGTCACCGGCAGCCCCTTCATCGCCCGGAAGATGCCGACGAAGTCCTCCCGCTGCATCGGGAGCAGCTTCTCGAGGGCCGCTTCGCGCGACTCGATCGAGTCGGCGAGGATCATCTCGCGCATGATCCGGATCCGCTGGTCGCCGAAGAACATGTGCTCGGTCCGCGTCAGCCCGATGCCCTGGGCGCCGAACTCCCGCGCCCGCTTGGCGTCGGCGGGAGAGTCGGCGTTGGTGCGGACGCCCATCGTCCGGTACTTGTCAGCCCAGCGCATGATCTTGGCAAAGTCGCCCGAGAGCGTGGGCTCGATCGTGGAGATCGACCCGGCGAACAGCTCGCCGCTGGTGCCGTCGATCGAGATCGTGTCCTGGCGCCCAAACATCTGCCCGGCGACGGTAAACGTGCCCTTGTCGGTGTCGATCGCGATCCCGCCGGCACCCGCAACGCAGCACTTGCCCCACCCACGTGCGACCACCGCCGCGTGGCTGGTCATCCCGCCGGTGCTGGTGAGGATGCCCACCGCCGAGTGCATGCCGTCCACGTCCTCGGGGCTGGTCTCCTTGCGGACCAGGATCACCTTCTCACCCGCGTGGGCGCGTTCGACCGCTTCGTCTGCGGTAAACGCCGGGCGACCCACCGCTGCGCCGGGCGAAGCGGGAAGCCCCACCGTGAGCGCCGTGGCGATGGTCTTGGCTTTGGGGTCAAAGCTGGGCAGGAGCAGCTGCGTGAGGTCGCCCGCCGGGATGCGCAGCAGCGCTTCCTTCTCGTCGATCAGGTTCTCCTTGACCATGTCACACGAGATCTTCACCGCCGCGGCACCGGTCCGTTTGCCCGACCGCGTTTGGAGCATGTAGAGCGTGCCCCGCTCGATCGTGAACTCGATATCCTGCATCTCGCGGTAGTGCTTCTCGAGCTTGGTTTTGATCTTGAGCAGCTGGTCGTAGACCTTCTTGTTCCACTTGGCCATCGCGCTGACGTGCTGGGGCGTGCGGATGCCCGCGACGACGTCCTCGCCCTGGGCGTTGATCAGAAACTCGC
>CAYMZJ010000005.1:0-147748 GCA_964394895.1 uncultured Phycisphaeraceae bacterium
CCCCCCCCCCCGCCCCCCCCCCCCCCCCCCCCCCCCCCCCCCCCCCCCCCCCCCAAGTTCAGGGGATCGTCGCCGATCGGGTTGACCTGGTGGTCCTGTTCCCAGTGGTCGGCGTGGGTGGGGTGAGACTCGGGCATGTATTGATCGAGCCTGCCGCTGGCGACGAGGGCCTGCATCTGCATCCCCAGGCAGACGCCGAGGACGGGGGTGTCGGGGTGGTACTCGCTGAGGGTCCTGAGCAGGTCGGTCTCGAACTGTTGGCGGTCGGGGTGGACGGGGGTGGTGCGGGGGTCGGTGGGCTGATTGAAAGGCTCGGTGCGGGGGTCGTCGCCGCCGGTGAAGACGAAGGCGTCGAGGCGGGCGGCGATGTCCGAGACCGTTTCGACGATCGGGGGCAGGAGTACGGGAATCCCCCCGGCGTTGGCGACGGCCTCGGCGTAGTGGCGGTAGGTGAAGACGCGGGTGCCGTTGGGGTGGTCGGCGAGGTCGGTGGTGATGCCGACGAGGGGGAGGAGAGATGTGGGGGGATCAGTGGGGGGATCAGTGGGGGGCGGGAGAGTCATGGGAGGGCCTCGTTGGGTGCATCGGAGAGTAGGTTCTGGTTGACAGCTCGCGGATTGTCCTCTCGCTCGCGCGAGGGGCTCTACGAAAGGGAGGAGATTCCTTTTTTCCCTGTTTCCCACAGGAAACCCGGGCGTTTTTGCATTATTGGACCAGCATCAACAATGTTTGCTATGCGCAACACGATCTTTCCTATGCGCAACACGAAGTTTGCTATGCGCAACATGATCTTTTCTATGCGCAACACGAGGTTTGCTATGCGCAACACGATCTTTGCTGGACGCGCAACGATCTTTGCTATGCGCAACATGAAGTTTGCTGGACGCAACACGATCTTTCCTCTGCGCAACACGGTGTCTGGTGGACGCGCAGGAATGCTTTCCGGACGCCCGGGGACGTGTCCTGCGCACTTTGTGCTGGTGGAGGGGGCTCCACACCCTCGAAGACTGGCTCGGAGAGCCGGGCCACCAATACCCCCCCACCCCCACCACCACAGCCACCCCCACCACCCCCACCACCACCACAGCCACAGCCACACCGCACGTCCGATACACTCAGTTTGTGTTGCGCAGCAAACTCATCACGATCCTCCTGCTGGTCACGGTCATCTGCCTGGGGCTCAGCCTGCTGCTGATGCCGCAACCGGACGCGATCGACGCGAGGCCCGAGTCCCTGATGCCCTTCCCGCCGAGCGGTGTGACCGAGGTCGCGCTGGCGGCCGGAGACCATGGCAGCCAGCGGCTGGTGCGGATGGGGATCACGGCCGACCGGTGGGAACTGCGGCTGGAAGGGGAAGACGGGGCACCCGAGATCAGGTGGCCGGTGGGGTCCGACCGGGTGCGGGCGTTCCTGCGGATTCTGGAGCGGCTGCGGGGGATGCCCAGCGACAAGACCACCGGAGAGCCCGCCGGGGTGGTGGCGTCCCGATTGACCGTGACTTCGGGGGACGGCGCAGCGTTCACGCTGGGGCTCCCCCACGGCTCGCTGGGGGGCAGAGCGGTGGTGACGGTCGAGAGCCCCGAGGGGCCGCGGACGTACTCAACCACCGACGAGCTGCCCCGGATGCTGGGGGGGGTGGGGGTGGGCGAGCAGGGATTCCTGGCGTGGATCGACGCGCGGGCGTTTGCCGGGATCGAAGGGGATGTCACTCGGGTGGAGGTCGTCTCGGGGGGAGGGCAGCCGGGCGGCGCACTGGTGCTTGAACAACGGCGGGGCGGCTGGCGGATCGCGTCGCCCTTTGACGAAGCGGCCGAGGACGCGCTGGTCGAGGAGCTGGTGCGGGGGTTGCAGATGCTGCCGATGGCCGAGGGACGGGCAGCACGCTCCGAGCCTCCACGGGACGCGACCGCGATCTCGCTGACCGCCGAGCAACGCCAAGCCTGGGGGGACGGGGGGGACGGGGCGGACGGCACGGTGGTTTCGCGGTCGGTGGTGCACCGGTGCGTGACGCTGGGGCCGGTGAGCGGGGGGGGGCGGGTGCCGGTGCTGTTGAGCGCGGTGCAGGAGGCGGGAGGGGGGACGGGGCGGGGGACGGGGCGGGGGACGGGAGCGGCGGATTCTGCGGAGGAACAGTCGTTTGTCTTCGGGCCGCTGACCGCATCGGTGGACGCCGAACGGCTGCGCGACCTGGTGCGGCAGCCGGCGTTCTATCTTGCAAGACGGGCGCTGCGGGCCGAGCCGAGCGACGTGCGGGCGCTGCGGGTGGTGCTGCCCTCGGGAACTGAAGTGCGGGCCGAAAGGGACGGGGAAGGCTGGGTGCGCGACGGGGAGCCGGTGGGTGCCCAGGAAGCCTCGGCGATCGAGTCGCTGGTGGAACTGATGACGGTCGGGGTGGCGGCGGTCGCGGCGTGGTCCCAAGGCGGTGAGCTGCGAGGCTCGGAGCTGCTGGCAACCGTCGCGTGCGAAGGGTTCGGCGGGCTGACGCTGGAGACAGTCCGGTTCGGCGTGGCGGGGCTGCCCGCGCCGGCCGAGGACACCCGCCTGCACGCGCTGCTGACGGTGGGGAATGTGCTGCGGTATTACCCGCCCGAGGCAGGAGTCGGGGCGGCAGCGGCGTGGATTGCGGGGCTGGCAAACAACGCGGACGCCGAAACCGACTCGCCCGGCCTGTGAGGCTGGGGATCACTCCCGTGGCCGCACGCTGTGCAGACGCCCCCTTTGGGGTGCAGAAACCCAAACACAGAAACCCAAACACAGAAACATTGCAGCACGCATGTCTGCATATATCAGATACAGGCCCGGCCGCAGACCAGGCCGATGCCGTCGCGGGACGAATCAAGACGCAATCTCGGCGTCGATGCCCTTGATGGTTCGCGGGGGTGCATCAATGATGCGGTTCGCCTGACCGGTTTCCCCCTGAACCCGCTGCTTGTGCGTGTGTGACCCGCACGCGAGAGGACCCTGATTGATGGCACGATTGCACGAACACCAGGCCAAGTCCATCCTGGCCGGGGCGGGGATCACGATCCCGAGGGGCATGGTGGCGCGGTCCCCGGATGAGGCGGCGGCCGCGGCGGCGGAACTCGGCGGGAGGGTGGTGGTGAAGATTCAGGCGTTCACGACCGGCCGCAAGGCGATCGGGGGCGTGGAGTTTTCCGACACCCCCGACGAGGCGTCGGCCCAGGCGCACCGGATGCTGGGGATGCGGGTGGGCAACTTCCCGGTGACCGAGGTGCTTGTCGAGGAGTGCCTGCCGTTTGTGCGGGAGTTCTTTGTGAGCCTGACGGTGGACGACCGGACGCGGGCGCCGCTGCTCTTGCTGGCCGCGAGCGGGGGAACGGGGATCGAGGAGCGGGCCGAGGAGGTGGCGCAGATCGGGTGCTCGGTGCATGACGGTCCGGACCGGACGGCGCTCGAGGCCTTTGCCCAACAGCAAGGGTTGGACGGCGCGACGGGCGCGGCGTTTCTCGACACGATGGAGCGGCTGTTTGGCGCAGCCCGGGACGCGGACGCCCGGTCGCTCGAGGTCAACCCTCTCGCACTCGACGCCGACGGCCGTTTCATCGCGTTGGACTGCCGGGCGACGATCGACGACTACGCGGTGTTCCGGCACCCCGAGTTTGGGATCGAGATCGCCCGCGAACTCGACCACCCCCCCACCAACCTTGAGCGGATTGCCTACGACATCGAACAGGACGACCACCGCGGGACGTTCTTCTTTGCCGAGATGGCAAGCGCGGCGGCGGACGGCGCCAAGGGGCTCGTCGGGTTCCACGGCGCGGGCGGCGGCGGGTCGATGATGTCCATGGACGCGATCGTCAACCAGGGGTACACGATCGCCAACTTTACCGACACGTCGGGCAACCCCTCGGCGGCGAAGGTCTATCGGGCGGCCCGGATCATCCTGCAACAACCCGACCTCTGCGGCTATTTCGGGTCGGGCTCGGGGGTCGCGAGCCAGGAGCAGTTCTGGTCGGCGTACGGGCTGGTCAAGGCGTTCTGGGAGCTGGATATCGACATCCCGATCGTCGTGCGGCTTGGCGGCAACGCCGAGGACCGGGCGGTCGGGATCATGCACGCGGCACGCTCGTACCTCTCGACGCCGATCGAGGGGTACCGCAAGACGGACACGCCGGCGTTTGTCGCCGAGCGGTTCGGGACGCTGGTCGAAGCCAGCGGCGGGAAGTTGTGGCAACCCCGCGAGCCGAGGCGGCCGGGGTATGTGGGCACCGGGGGCGCTGCGTCGTTCCCGATCGACGGCGGTCGGTTGTGGATCGACACCGAGGCATGGAAGAAGAACGCCGGGGCGATCGTGGCGCAGTCGTCGGGGTTGTTGCGGGACAACGCGGGCGAACCGGCGCTGGCGGTTTCGCTCGACGAGTTGGCAAAGAAGGACAGCGAGCTGATCGCCTGCGAGGTGGAGTGCCGGGGGATGGGGATCGAGGGTGTGTTCCTAGAGCTTGATATCCCCGGTCTGGGCACAGCCCGAAAGAAGGTGCTCTGAACATGGCGATCCTGATCGACGAAACCAAGCGGGTGATCGTGCAGGGGATCACCGGCCGCGAGGGGCGGGCGCGGGCGAAGCTGATGCGCGAGTACGGCACCAACATCGTGGGCGGGGTGACTCCCGGCAAGGGCGGGCAGGAGGTGCTGGGGCTGCCGGTCTTTGACACGGTGCGCAGCGCGGTAGAAACACTCGGCGAGATCGACGTCTCGGTGCTGTTTGTGCCGGCACACCTGGTCCGACCCGCCGCGATCGAGGCGATCGAGGCGGGGGTCAAGCTGGTGGTGCTGGTCGCCGACCGGGTCCCGGTGTGGGACGCGATGGCGATCGCCGCGGCCGCGGAAGAACACGGCGCGGAGTTTGTCGGCCCCAACACGCTGGGGATCATCTCGCCGGGGCGGGCGGTGGTCGGGATGATCGGCGGGCGGGCCGAGTCGGCGCGGGCGTGGTTCAAACCTGGCAACCCGGCGGGCGTGGGGATCATCTCGCGCTCGGGGGGGATGTCCTCCTCGACGGGCTATTACCTGGGGCGTGCGGGGGTGAGGATCTCGACGATCGTTCACGTGGGCGGCGACGCGGTGCTGGGGCTGCGGATCCCCGATGTGGCGCTGCGGTTTGAGGCCGACCCGCAGACCGAGGCGATCGTGCTCTTTGGCGAGATCGGTTCGTCGCAGGAAGAGGACCTGGCGGACCTGATGCGCGAAGGGCGGGTGACCAAGCCGGTGATCGCGTATATCGGGGGCAAGGCGGCGAAGGAAGGCACGCGGTTCAGCCACGCCGGGGCGATTATCGAGGGCGGCAAGGGGACGCACGCCGGCAAGCTCGCGGCATTGCGCGACGCCGGGGCGACGGTGGTCGAGAGCTTTGGCGAGCTGCCCGACGCGACGGCCGAGGTGTTGCGCAAGCTGGGCGGGTCGAGCCTGATGACAGCGGCCGAGCGGGACGCGGTGTGGACGACGGCGGTGACCAAGATCGAACCCAACCGGGTCGCGGTGCGGGGCTACGACATCGCGGACCTGATGGGGAATGTGTCGTTCGGCGCGGCGGTGTATCTGATTCTTACGGGAGAGCTGCCGGGCGACGCGGTCGGACGACTCATGGACGCGGT
The DNA here is from genome assembly GCA_964394895.1 of uncultured Phycisphaeraceae bacterium. GTDB lineage: Bacteria > Planctomycetota > Phycisphaerae > Phycisphaerales > UBA1924 > PNC22. Next base: position 5,613 of record CAYMZJ010000005.1, read on the forward strand.
GCTGGTCTCGAGCATCGACCACGGCGCGACGCCGCCCTCGTGTCTGGCGGCGCGGACGGTCGCGAGCACCGGGGCGTCACTCTCGCAGTCGGTCGCGTCGGGGATCGCGTCGATCAACCGACACCACGGCGGGGCGATCGAGGACTGCGCGAGGACACTGGGTGCGCTCATCGAGAAGGCTGCGGCCGAGGGACGGTCGATCGACGAGGCGGCGACGGCGGCGGTCGCGGAGATCAAGGCGTCGGGCTCGCGGATCAGCGGGTTCGGGCACCGGGTCCATCGGAAAGACCCGCGGACATCGCGGCTGTTTGCGCTCGCGGCCGAGGCGGGGCTGACCGAGCCCAAAGCGCAGCATGTCGCAGCAGCGCGTGCGGTCGAGCGGGCGTTTGCCGAGACGGGCAAGCCGTTGCCGATCAATGTGGACGGCGCGATCGGGGCGATCCTCGCCGACCTCGGGATCGATCCGCGGGTGTACAACGGGATTTTCATGATCGCGCGGACACCGGGGCTGGTGGCGCACGTGACCGAGGAACAGACCCGCGAGAAACCGATGCGGCGGATCGACCCGGTGCGGCACGCCTACGACGGGCCGGGGCTGCGGACGGTGCCGGGGGGCAAGCCGTAGACGAGAGGCTGCACACGAAGAACGGGGAAGTGTTCGACGCTGAGGAACTTGCGATGACCAGAACCAAGTGGGAGAACCGATGAGCTTTACGACCGCACAGATCGCAGAGATGTTTCCGAGCCTGATGGAGATTACCGATGCCTCGCTGCGCGACAAGGTCGCAGCGGTATGGAGCGAGGCGATCGAGACCGGTTGCGGCGGGAAGGGATGGACGGTGGAGGAACTCCGTGCGGTGCCGTTCACGCTGCTGGCGGGGGATATCGACCTGCGGTATATCGAACACCTCAACTCGTGCGCGAAGCAGTGCATCGCGATCGCGGGGGTGCTCGGTGAGGTGTTCGGCGAGCGGATCCCGATCAACATGGACTACCTGATTGCAGGATCGCTGCTGGCGGATGTGGGCAAGCCGCTGGAGTTTGACAAGGACGCGCAGGGCAACGTGATCAAGGGGCACTTCGGTGAGATGCTTCGGCACCCCTTCAGCGGGGTGGCGATGTGCTACAAGCACAGCATCCCGCCCGAGGTGATGCACATCGTCGCAACCCACAGCCACGAGGGTGAGAAAGTGCAACGCTCGATCGAGAGCATCATCTTTCACCACGCCGACTTTGTGGACTTTGATATCGCCAAGTACCTCGGCCGCAAAGGGTAGATCACGTTTCGCGTTGCACGTCCGCTGTCGAAAGGAAGTTCACGATCATGCCGCCGCTCACACTTGTTGAAAAGATCGCGACCCGGTTTGCGGTGGGATTGGCCGCTGACGACGCGGCCCGGCAGGGGCAGATCGTGCGGGTGCGCCCCAAGCACGTGATGACGCACGACAACACCGGCGCGGTGATCCCGAAGTTTCTCTCGATCTTTGCCGGCAGCGGGCGCGAGCCGCGGGTCGCGGACCCGTCGCAGCCGGTGTTTGCGATCGACCACGACATCCAGAACCACACGCCGGAAAACCTCGGGAAATACGCGAAGATCGAGAAGTTTGCCACGACCCACGGCGTGGATTTTTACCCGGCGGGGACGGGCATCTCGCACCAGGTGATGGTTGAGCAGGGGTACGCGGTGCCGGGGTCTTTGGTGGTGGGTTCGGACTCGCACTCGAACATGTACGGCGGGGTGTCGGCGCTGGGGACGCCGGTGGTGCGGACCGACGCGGCGTGTTTGTGGGCGACGGGGCAGACGTGGTGGCAGGTGCCCAAAGTGGCGCGGTGCGTGCTCAAGGGCACGCTCAGGCCGGGCGTCGTGGGCAAGGACGTCATCATCGCGTTGTGCGGTTTGTTCAATAAGGACGAGGTGCTGAACCACGCGGTGGAGTTTGTCGGCGACGGCGTGGCGGCGCTCTCGATGGACCACCGGTTGTCGATCTCGAACATGACGACCGAGTGGGGTGCGCTGGCGGGGCTGTTCCCGTTTGATGAGATGCTCAAGGAGTTTCTGCTTGAACGTGCGGCGTATTTCGCTGCGGGGCGCAGGCCGGGTACGCGGTGCGAGGGCTCGAAGGGAAAGTACACCGAAGCCGACGTCGAGAGTTGGTGGGAGGCGCGGTTGGAATCCGACGCGGACGCGGCGTACGCGACCGAACTGGAGCTTGATCTGGCGACGGTGGTGCCTCATGTTTCGGGGCCGAACCACGTGAAGGTGATGACGTCGGTTGCGGAGATGCAGTCGCGCGGGGTGAAGATTCACAAGGCGTATCTGGTGTCGTGCGTGAACGCACGGCTGGCGGATATCGCAGAAGCGGCGGGAGTGGTGAAGGGAAAGCGGGTCGCGGAGGGCGTGGAGTTTTATGTGGCTGCGGCATCGGCGGATATCCAGGCCGAAGCAGAGCGGCTCGGGCACTGGGGGGCGCTGGTCGAGGCCGGGGCGACGACGCTGCCCCCGGGGTGCGGGCCGTGCATCGGGCTTGGGACCGGGCTCGTCGAGGAGGGCGAGGTCGCGATCAGCGCGACGAATCGGAACTTCAAGGGGCGGATGGGCTCGCGGGATGCGGAGGTCTATCTCGGCTCGCCGGCGGTTGTCGCAGCCAGCGCGATCGCGGGGTGTATCACGGCGCCCTTCCCGGTGGAGGACGCCGCGCCGATCGGGTCTGTGCAGACTCTCCCGAGTGAGCGCTCGAACAACAACACCGACGAGGCAACCGATATTCTGGACGGGTTCCCTGCCAGGCTTGTCGGGCGTGTGCTCTACATGCCGGCCGACAGCATGAACACCGACGGGATCTACGCGGGCAAGTGGACGTACAAGGACGACCTGACCAACGAGCAGATGGCGGCGGTGCTGTTCGAGAACTACGACCCGGCGTTCGGAGAGGTGTTCTGTGACGGCGACCTGATCGTTGGTGGCCGAAACTTTGGCACCGGGTCGAGCCGGGAGCAAGCGGCGACCGCGCTGAAGTATCGGGGCATCTCGTGCGTGGTTGCGGCGAGTTTCAGCGAGACGTACCGGCGGAATGCGTTCAACAACGGCTTTCTGTGCATCGAGTGCCCGGCGTTGGTGGATCATCTCGCCGAGACGCTGGGCGACGGGGCCCCGACGATCGCCGGGCCGACTATCACGCTCGACTTTGCAGCTTCGACCATCGGGTGCGACGGCGGATCGTTCCCTTTTGCGGGGCTCTCGACTGTGGCGCAGGAACTCATCGTCGCGGGCGGGGCCGAAGCCATCGCCCGGGCGTCCATGACCGACTAACCTTTGTACTCCACACGGAGCGGCAGTCCTCAAACAAGACCGGGTCAGCACAAGACCAAGGAGAGCAGTATGTCCAAGTACACCATCGCCTGGATGCCCGGAGACGGCGTCGGCAACGACGTGATGCGAGCAACCCGCATCGTCCTCGACAAGCTCGGGCTCGACGCCGAGTATGTCCACGCCGACATCGGGTGGGAGTTCTGGATCAAAGAGGGCAACCCGCTGCCCGAACGGACGATCGAGATTCTCAAGAAGACCGACTGCGCGCTGTTCGGCGCGATCACCTCCAAACCCCGCGAGGAGGCGGCGGAGGAACTCGATCCGGCGCTGCGCGACAAAGGGCTGACATACTTCTCGCCCATCGTGCGGCTGCGGCAGTTGTTCAACCTGCACACCAACCTGCGACCCTGCAAAGCATTCAAGGGCAACCCGCTCAACCGGCTCGGCGACGACATCGACCTGGTCGTGTTCCGCGAGAACACCGAGGGGATGTACGGCGGGATCGAGTGGTTCCCGTTGCCAGAGAAGATCGCGACCGCGATGGCCGACCCCGAGGTCGGCCTCCCCGACCGGATGCAACGGTGGTTTGACAAAGGGCTCGAGAACGTGGCCCTCTCGACGCGGGTGATGAGCCGGCAAGGGTGCGAGAGCATTTGCCGACAGTCGTTTGAGTACGCCAAGAAGTTCGGCCGCAAGAGCGTGACGCTGGTGGAGAAGCCCAACGTGCTGCGCGAGACCGGCGGCCTGATGACGCGGGTGTTCCGCGAGGTCGCAAAGGACTATCCGGGCGTCGAGGCGTGGGAGGCGAACATCGACGCGATCTGCATGTGGATGCTCAAGAACCCGCAGGACTACGACGTGCTGGTCGCCGAGAACATGTTCGGCGATATCATCTCTGACCTGTGCGCCGGGCTTGTCGGCGGGCTGGGCTTTGCGCCCGCGGCCAACATCGGCGACGAGTACGCGGTCTTTGAACCCACCCACGGCTCGGCACCCAAGTACGACGGCAAGGACGTGGTCAACCCCATCGCGATGCTGCTGACCGCGAAGATGATGCTCGACTGGCTGGGTGAGGCGGACATGGCAGACCGGTTGCACTCGGCGGTCTCGGCGGTTGTCGAAGCCGGCGAGGTCCGCACCTACGACATGGCGCAGGTCCGCGCGGGCTCGGCAGGGGCGGTGTCGACAACAGAAATGGCCGAGGCGGTCGTCGCGCGGCTGTAGGGGATAACCCGCCGAGTTTGCGCAAAGGTGTCGGGTTGTGCTCAATCCGAGCAGTGCCCCGCCCGATAAGGCGTGCAGTCATGCACCGTCAGAGCTCTCCTTCCGCGTCGCATATCTCGCTCCCCAGGCGGCTCTTCCGCCTCGGGCTGCCGATGGTCGCGATCATGGCGATCGGGACGCTCGGGTTTATGTGGACCGACGGCTGGACGCCCGAGCGGTCGCTCTACTTCACGATCGTCACGGTTTCGACGGTCGGCTACGGGGACTACGAGCTCTCTGACGCGGGACGACGGTTTGCACTCTTCATGATCATGGGCGGCTTTGCCGTCGTGACGTACTTTGTGGGGCAACTCATTCAGATCGTTGTCGAACGGCAACTGGACTGGGAGCGAGCAATGCGCAAGCAAGCAGCGGCGGCAGCGGACCACTTCATTGTGGCGGGATTCGGGCGGATCGGACGGCTCGTCTGCGAGAGCCTGCATCGAGAGCAGATCCCCTTCGTCGTGATTGACCAGAACAGGGACAAAGCCGAGAGCGCAGCCCGCCTGGGATACACCACGGTAGTGGACAACGCAACACACGACTCGGTGCTGCGCAGCTGCGGCATCGAACGGGCGAGGGGGCTGATCTGCCTGACCCCCTCTGACGCGGTGAATATCGTGATCACGCTGAGCGCCCGGGGGATTTCTCAGAATCTGACGATCATCAGCCGGGCCGAAAACGCGGACGGTGTCCGCAAAATGAAACTCGCGGGCGCGACAAGGATTATTTCGCCGATTCAGCGCGGGGCGCTCGCGGTCGCCAACAGCATCACCAAGCCGCACGTCATCGACTTTTTCGACGAGAGCACCGAATCGGCCGACAACGTCGAGTTCTGCCGGGTCGCGGTGCGGCCGGGCTCGTCGCTCGACGGCGGGACGATCGCCGAGTGCGGGCTTGCCCAATCAGAATCGCTGGTCCCGGTCGCGGTCAGGCGTGCCGATGGAGCGATGGTCATCCGGCCTGCTCCCGAACAGCAGTTGGCAGCAGGAGACACGGTGATCTTTGCCGGGCACCCGGGCGCGGTGATCGAGTTCTGCGCTGAGGCCGCGTAGCGCAGACACGAGCGGCGCATCCGCGATGACCCGGGCACGAGGGGGCGCGGCGGGGGTGCATGATTCTCGCACCGCTCGGACCATTATCACCGTGCTGAAAGCGTGACGGGCGACCGAGGCCGCGATAGAGTCTGCCCCTGTCAACCGCAACCACACAGCGAGGCTTCCTCATGTCAACCGCGTTCAAGACGTCCGAGTTTCTCTCCTTTGACCTGGCCGAGTGGGCGTGTGCCCTTGAATACGATCACCTGAGCCCCGAAGCGGTGCAGGCCGCCAAGCTGTTCTGGTACGACTCGGTCGGGTGCGGGCTCGGAGGAAGTCAGCAGGAAGACGCAAGGATCCTGCTCGCCCACTACCGCGAGATGGCGGGGAGTGAGCAGGGGAACGGGCCGTGCTCGTGCTTTGTCTCGGGGTTCAAGACCAACCCGGTCGACGCGGGGTTTCTCAACGCCCACATGATCCGGGCGATGGACTACAACGACATCTACTGGAAAGCCGACCCGTCGCACCCGTCGGACATTATCGCGGCCCCTCTCGCGCTGTGCGAATACAAAGGACTCTCCGGCAAGGACCTGATCCTCGCAACAGTGATCGCGTACGAGATGGAGCAGCGGCTCGCCGAGTTCGGGCTGCCCGGCGTGCGCGAGTACGGCTGGCACCACGCAACGCTCACGGCGTTCGCCGCCCCGATCGCGTGCGGGCGACTCCTCAACCTCACGCCCAACCAGATGGTCCAGGCGATCGGCATCTCGGCCAGCCGCACGTTTAGCCCCGGCGCGGTGACTGCGGGCAAACTCACGAACATGAAAAACACCGTCGACCCCTGGGCCGCCCGTATGGGCGCAGAGTCGGCGATGCTCGCGGCGCGCGGGTACTCCGGCCCCGAGCATATCTTCGACGGCAAAGAGGGGTTGTACCACGTCTTCAGTCACGTCATGTACGACGGGAAGCCGGCCGCGTTTGACAGCGAGATCATGCGGAAGGACCTGCCTCGGGCGGCGGGCGACCACTACCGCATCCTCGACTGCGGCATGAAGTCGTTCCCGATCGAGGCGCTGAGCCACGCGCCGCTGACCGCGATGATGAAGTGCGTGCAAGAGAACGGCATCAAGGCCGACGACGTCGTCGAGATCAAGGTCGAGGTGATTGCACGCGCCGCCGACATCCTCGGCGATCCGCACAAGTATCGCCCGGACTCCAAAGAGACCGCCGACCACTCGCTGCCCTACTGCATGGCGGTCGGGCTCGTCGACGGGATGGTGACCCCGCTGCAGTTCAAGGAAGAGCGGGTGATGGACAAGTCGCTGATCCCCGTCATGGACAAGGTCAAGGTCGTCGCCAATGAAGAGTTTGAGGCGCTGTTCCCCGAGTATCAGCCCAGCCGCGTGACGATCACCACCGCCGACGGCAAGAGCTTTTCCAAGCGCGTCGACGTGCCCAAGGGCGACCCCCGCGACCCGATGACACCCGACGAAATCGGCGTGAAGTTCAACGCTCTGGGTGTCGGCGTCGTCGGCGACGCCAAGTGCAAAGCCGCGAGCGAATGGATCATGTCGATGGAAACACACGACTCGGTCGCCGGGCTCTTTACGCACACGATCGCCTGACCCCGCCAGCGAATCTCTGCTAAGAAACCGCTACAATCATTCATGCCTGCACCGAGGGTTGTCATCGCGGGAGGGTCCGGCTTTCTCGGCACAAGCCTCGCGCGGTGCCTGGCGGCGGACGGGCACAGAGTCACGGTTCTTTCGCGGAACGTGCCGCGCTCTGCCTCTGAAGTTGCCGATCCGGGGGATGGTATCACTTTCGCACTGTGGGACGGCCGGACTCTCGGCGCATGGGCATCAACGCTCGACGGCGCCACGGCATTGGTCAACCTTGCCGGCCGGACGGTGGATTGCGTCAAGACGCCGGAGCACTGCGACGAGATTCTCCGCTCGCGGGTCGAATCGACGCTCGTCCTCGGGCGCGCGCTGAAGCGGTGCGACAACCCGCCGCCGGTCTGGGTGCAGATGGGCACCGCGCATATCTACGGCGACCCGCCGGACGCAGTCGTTGACGAGGATTCGGCGTTCGGGTACGGCCTTGCCCCGACGGTCGGGCGGGCGTGGGAAGAGGCGTTTGCGCAGGCGGCATTGCCCGAGCAGCGTTGCGTTGTGCTGCGGACAAGCTTTGTACTCGGCAAGAACGGCGGCGCTCTGCAACGGCTGGCGCTGCTCACCCGATGGTGTCTGGGAGGGACCGTCGGCCACGGCCAGCAGGGCATGAGCTGGCTGCACGAGCGCGACATGAACCGGATCTTTGCGCGAGCGATTGCAGACGATTCGATGTCCGGGGCGTACATCGCCACAGCGCCGAATCCTGTGAGCAACAAGGCATTTATGCGCGAGTTGCGAAGGGCGTTTCATCGACCCATCGGGCTGCCCGCGCCCGCGGCGCTTGTCAGGATCGGTGCGCCGCTGATGATGCGAACCGACCCGGAACTCGCGTTGTATGGTCGGTACTGCGTGCCGCGACGGCTGCTGGATGAGGGCTTTGCGTTCGTCTTCCCCGAGTTGCAAGGCGCGCTCGCAAACCTCTGCGGCTGAACATCCATGCGCTCGATGTCCCGAAACTCGCTCTATGATCGCCCCATCGGCGCACGAGATCAGCCGGTGACACGGACAGCAACACCGCCCCAGATACCGCCGTGCTGAACACTTGGCACGTCCTGACGTCCGCCGGGGGCGCGCCCACCATGCGGCTCTTGAACCTGGGTCTCGGGCGGCACTCCGCGACTGTGCTCAACCCGGCAGACGATCTCGCACCGCTCGCTGCTGTCGAGCGCATCGGTGATGTCGAACTCGAACGGGACATGGTCCCCGGTATGCGATCCGACCTCGGTGCCGTTGATCCACACGCGGCAGTCGGTCGCGACCGACTGAAACCGCAGACGCACCCGCTTCCCGCCGCCGAGCCACTTCTTCGGGAGCCTCGCCCGCCTGCGATACCACGCAACGCCGTGAAACTCGTCGCCGAGTGACTGCTGCCACGCCTCGTCGGTACGGCAGGACACCCAGCCCTCGGTCGGCGGCTGTTCCCACCACGACCGGGCAACGCCGACATCATCAGGATCGGACAGCAATGTCCAGCGGCGGAGCAGATCGAGCTGGCGTGTACCCATCGTACCTCTCCGCACAAGAAACAAGAATACACGACAAAACAAGCGTAATCGTCCGGTTCGGTCTCGGCACGCTACCCGCGCACGCGCTCTGCCTCGGCAACAATCTCGGTGCACCGTTCGGCATCCGGCGCGTTGGACCAGACCCCGCCGTGCTTGATCCACGACCCCACGATCAGCGCATCGGCGCTGGCAAAGAGCGTCCCCAGTTGCGATGGCTCGACCCCCGACCCGACCCAGACCGGCACCCCGACCGCGCGGCCCACCCGATCGACGTCGCTTGGGTCGGTCGGGTCGCCGGTAAAGTTGCCGGTGACGATCACGCCGTCGGCGCCGCAGAACTCAGCGGTGTGCGCGAAGTCCTCGATGCTCAGGTCGCTCGTGATCGCGTGCGAAGCGTGCTTCTTGCGGATATCGCACATCACGCGAACACCCGTCGCACCGATCGCCCGGCGGTACCGAAGCAACGGCCCGGCGACCGCCTCGGCGAGCAGCCCCTCGTCGGCGACGTGGGCGTAGACAAAGTTCTCGCAACGGATAAACGCTGCGCCGACTGTGTGTGCGATCGCGAGCGCCTCGTGCTCGCCGCCGGAGAGCACCTGGATGCCCAGGGGGATGTTGATCGCCGACATGACCTCGACCGCGACGCGCGTCATGGCGGCGACGATCTGCGGCTGCTGGTGCCCGTGGACATAGGGGCGGTCGTGCATGTTCTCGATGATGATCGCGTCAAAGCCGCTGCGCTCGAGGAGCTGTGCCTCCTGCACCGCACGCCGAACGATGTCGGCAACGGGTTCAGAGGCGTACGGCGTGCCGGGCAGCGCGCCGACGTGGACCATGCCGATGAGGGCTTTGGGCCGGATCACGCTGGAATCTTGCGGTTTTTTGTCCGTTTGGGTGGTGTTGGTCGGGGTCATCTGTGTCTCTGCCTCTGGTCGGGTTCTCGCGCGCGTTGATTCGTTGGATCAGTGATCGATCAGGGCAAGAGTACGCCCGCGATCGACGCGGTCATCCAGCTGGCCATCGCGCCCCCCGCCATCGCGCGGAGGCCGAGCGATGCGAACTCTGCACGTCGGCTCGGCGCGAGTGCGCTGAGGCCGCCGATCTGGATGGCGACCGAGGGAAAGTTGGCAAACCCGCACAGGGCGTACGCCGCGATGTACGCCGAGCGTTCGCTCAGCCGGTGGGCCTGGCCGTTGGCCGCGAGTTGCACGTCGGCGGCGAGGTGGCTAAAGGCGATGAACTCGGTGACGACGAGTTTCTCGCCGAGCAGCATCCCGAAAAACGAGCACTCCTCCCAAGGCACCCCCATCGCCCACGCCAGCGGCGCGAGCAGCCAACCCATGACGACCTCGAGCCTGAGCGTCTCGACACCCATCGCGTCGAGCGCAGCTCGGGGGAGCCCGACTTGCCCGAGCGCGCCGAGCACGAGATTCACCAACGCCAGGAGCGCCACAAACGCGATGAGCATCGCCGCGACGTTGAGCGCGAGGCGCAGGCCGTCGGTCGCCCCCGCAGCCGCGGCATCGAGCACGTTGCCGGTCGACTTGCCGACCTCTGCCGGGCGCAGCCCCTCGTCGATGGGCGTGTCCCGTTCGGGGACCAGGATCTTTGCCATGATGAACGCCGCCGGAGCAGAGAGCACGCTGGCGGTGATGAGGTGTTTGATAAACTCGATGCGCGCCGGGTCGGGCGGTGCACCCTCGGCGGGGGGCTCGCCTCCCAGCATGGTGACGTAGGCTGCGAAAACACTGCCGGCGATCGTGGCAAACCCGCCGACCATAAGCGTCGCGAGTTGCGAACGGGTCATCTTCGGGATGAATGGCTTGACGCAGAGCGGGGCCTCGGTCTGCCCGACAAAGACGTTCGCGGCCATTGCCATGGCTTCGGTCCCGGTGACGCCCATCGTGGCGCGGAGCAACCACGCCAGCACCGCGATGATCCGCTGCATGATCCCCAGGTGGTAGAGCACCGCCATGAGCGACGCGAAGAACACGATCACCGGCAGCACGCGCGTGGCGAACACAAAGCCCCACGGGCCGCTGGGATCGGCGAGCGAACCGAACACAAACCGCGACCCCTCATCGGCGGTCGTGATCGCGGCGTTCACCCAGAGGCCGATCACCTGAAACCCCGCCACCACCGGCGGCACCCGCAGCAGCAGGATCGCGAGCCCGAACTGCACGAGCAAGCCGAGGATCACCAGCTTGACCGGGAACCGCGAGCGGTCCTCGGAGATCGACCACGCCAGCGCGATCAACACCACCACACCGATGAGCCCTTCCGGATGAAACATGCCGCCTCCGTGACGCTGCGAAACCGACCCGACCATCGAACCGCTCGAAGGCGCGCCATCGGATCGGCCGCCGATCGGGGTGTGAGCCCGCATCGTACCGCCCGACGCGTCGCCCTGTGCCGGGCAATGATCCCTCGCCATGACCAACCGGCCTGACCAACCCACAATCCACTGGGGCGACGCGGCAGCCGTCCTGGCGAGCCGAATCCGCGAGATCGCGGCGCGTCTGGGCCCGGGGTCGAGAGTCGCTATGGGCATTACCGGGCCGGTCGGGTCGGGCAAGACCACGCTTGCCGAGCAACTCGGCGGGACGCTCGTTTCCACCGACCACTACCTGCCTGACTACCACACCCTTCCCGAGCAGGAGCGGGACGAGCCGGGGCGCGCCGACCTGCCTGCTCTTGCCCAGCACCTCAACGAGTTGAAAGCCGGGCGGGTTGTCGAGATGCCGGTGTGGTGCTTTCAATCGCACCGCCGGGTTGGTGCCCGCCTCGTCGAGCCGGGGGAGTTGATCGTGTGCGAGGGCATCTTTGCTCTCCATGCGACTGTTCGAGAGACGCTCGACCTTGCGGTATTCGTCGATGCACCCCGAGCGACAAGGTGGGCAAGGTGGGAACAGATCGAGGCGGCCGGGGAGCGGGGCTGGGGGGTGGAGCGGGCGAAACGGTACTTTGCCGAGGTCGCCGACCCGACATTTGCCAGGCACGCCGACACGTACCGCCGGGTTGCGGATATCGTGGTGCTCAACCACGCCCCGCCCAAGCCCAAGCCGTGAAAGGAACGCCTCCGTGATGAGTTTGAAGAGATGTTGGATGCAGGTTACCGTCGCGGCGATTGCACTCGCACTGACCCCGGCGCTCGCGCGCGCACAGGCGTACCTCACCGACGATCCGTCAGCCTGGGCCGAGCAGGTCGCGGTCGAGTACACGGTGTCGCTGGCGCGCGCCCATTCGCAGCTTGTGGACATCACCGCGCAGCTCCCCAACCCCGACGGCGGGCCGTTGAGCGTGCGGATGCCGACGTGGAGGCCGGGCAAATATCTGATCCTCGACCACGCGGGCACGATCGTGCAACTGCAAGCCCGCGACACAAACGGCCTGGTGCTCCCGATCCACAAGACCGACAAAGCGACGTGGCGGATCGACCCGGTCCATGCCGGTGACATCGTGATCGAGTACACGATTTATGCCAACTCGCTCAATGACCGGACCCGGCACGCCGACGACACGCACGCCTTTCTGAGCGGGTCCGCTGCATTTCTTTATGCCGACAGCTCGCGCCACCTGCCGCTCCGGGTTCGTGTCGAGATGCCCGAGGGCTGGCAAGTCGCGACCGGGCTCGCGCCGGATCCGGTCGAACCCGGCGCGTGGCTCGCGCCGGATTACGACGTGCTGGTGGACTCGCCGCTGGAGATCGGGGAGCACCAACTGATCGGTTTTTCCGTTGACGGCACGCCCCACGACATCGTGATCTGGGGGCAAGCCGAGCCCGACGCCGAGAAGCTGGCGTCTGACTTTGCCGCGATCGTGCGGGTGCAGCGGGATATCTTCGAGGGCGCGGGGGGAACGCTGCCGTACCAGCGGTACGTGTTCATGATCCACAGCCAGCCGGGAATCGGCGGCGGGACCGAGCACCTCAACTCGACGATCATGCAGACCCGCCCGACGACGTTCACCTCCGACAGCTCCTACGAACGCTTCCTCGGGCTGGTGTCGCACGAGATGTTCCACACCTGGAACGTCAAACGAATGCGGCCCGCCGGCCTGACGCCGTACGACTATCAGAACGAGAACTACACCGACCTGCTCTGGGTCGCTGAAGGGACAACGAGCTATTACGGCAGCGTCACACTGGTCCGCGCCGGACTGGTCGAGCCGGGCAGCTATCTCGCGCAGATGTCGCGGACGATCTCGCGTGAGCGTCTCCGCCCGGGCTACGCGGTGCAGAGCCTCGCCGACTCCAGCTATGACGCGTGGATCAAGTTCAACCGCTCAACGCCGAACGATGTCAACACCACCGTCTCGTTCTACACCAAGGGCTCGCTGGTGAGCCTGATGCTCGACATGGAGATCCGCAGCCGCACCGACAACGCCGTCTCGCTTGACGACGTGCTCCGCCAGCTCTATATCGAGCACCCGCTCACTGAGGGCGGCTACACCACCGGCGACATGCTCGAGACGCTCAAGTCGCTCACCGGCACGAGCTTTGCGCAGTTCTTCGGCGCGTATGTCTCGGGCACGCAGCCTCTGGACCTTGATCGGGCGTTCGCGGTCGCGGGGCTGACGCTCGTCGAGGGGGAACGCCCCAAGGGTGCATTCCTGGGCATCTCGATGAGCGGCGAGACCGTCCGCACCGTCCGCGCCAACGGGCCGGCGTTCGCGGCCGGGGTGCAGGCCAACGACACGCTGCTCACCGTCAACGGCGACGAGTTCGACGGCGACCTTGACGAACTGCTCGAAGAGATCAGGCCCGGAAAGACGGTCACGCTCGGCCTGACCCGCCGGGAACAGCCCCGCGAGATCCGTGTCGTCACCATGGCGCGGCCGGTGGCGACCTGGACACTCGAGCACGTCGACGACCCGACCGCGATGCAGCGGGCGGTGTACGAGTCGTGGCTCGAGCAGGCGTGGCCGACGCCCGAGGTGCCCGCCGAAGACCCACCGGTGCCGAGCGATCCCTAGATCGCCCGTTGTGGGAGAGCCCCAAAACGACGCTCCAATGACGGCCCGGACGGCTTGAGAATCGCACGATCCGCCGGGAGAGATTTGGTGTATCCTCTCCCCTTGCCCTGCGAGACCGGCTCGGTCCTCCCGACCAGCCCAACGTGATGAGTGACCCGGGCGACCAACGCCCCGACGGAGACCCAGATGGCCAGCCAGACCCACCGGACAAGCCCCGACCCGAAGCTCAAGACCATGCCCAAGGGCGTGCCGTTCATCATCGGCAACGAACTGGCCGAGCGGTTCAGCTTCTACGGGATGAAGGCCATCCTGGTGGTGTTCATGACCGAGCACCTCTTCAACGCGGCGGGCGAACCGGACTTCATGAGTGATACCGAGGCCAAGAAGTACTACCACCTCTTCACCGCAGCGGCGTACTTCTTCCCGTTGATCGGCGCGCTGATTTCCGACATCTTCTGGGGGAAGTACAAAACGATCCTGCTGATCAGCCTCATGTACTGCCTCGGGCACGGGAGTCTGGCGCTCATGGATGTCGGCCCGGCCCTGGGGATCTGGGACATGAAGCCGTTCCTGTTTGCGGGGCTCATTCTCATCGCGATGGGTGCCGGCGGGATCAAGCCGTGCGTGAGCGCCCATGTGGGCGATCAGTTCGGAACCGGCAACAAACGCCTGCTGACACAGATCTTCAACTGGTTCTACTTCTCGATCAACCTGGGCGCCACCGCCAGCACGCTGCTGACGCCGGTCCTGCTGGTAAAGGTTGGCCCCTGGGCCGCGTTCGGGCTGCCCGGCGTGCTGATGGCAATCGCAACGTTCGTGTTCTGGCTCGGGCGGCACCGGTTTGTTCATGTGCCCCCGGCCGGGAAGGCGTTCTTCAAAGAGACGTTCAGCCCCGAGGGCAAACGGGCACTCATCTGTCTGGCGCCGCTGTTCCTGATCTTTGTCCCCGTGTTCTGGTCGATCTTTGACCAGACCGGGTCGGCGTGGATCCTGCAAGCCCGCAGCATGGACCGGGAGTTCATGGGCATCTTGTGGCTCAAGAGCCAGGTGCAAGCGGTAAACCCGATTCTCATCCTCGCGCTCATCCCCATATTCACCTATCTGGTGTACCCGTTCGTAGGCAAGTTCTTGAAGACCACCCCGCTGCGAAAGATCGGCGTTGGTTTGTTCCTGACAGCCGCTGCGTTTGCGATCTCGGCGCTGCTCGAGCAGGCCATCATCGACCGCGCCCCCGAAGTTGCAACCGCGCTGTGGGCCGCGCTCAATGCAGCAGGGATCGAAGGCACAGGCACTCTGAACGCCGCGTTGGAAGCCGCGAACATCGCCGGGTGGGAGCAGAAACAACTCCAGCCCTACCTCGCAGAAATGCCGAATATCGGCTGGCAGTTCCTGGCGTACTTTGTGCTTACCAGCGCAGAGATTCTCGTCTCGATCGTCTGTCTCGAGTTTGCCTACACCCAGTCGCCGCCCAAGATGAAATCATTCATCATGGGCGTGTTCTTTCTCGGCGTGTCACTCGGCAACCTCTTCACCGCGTTCGTCAACTGGATCATCGAACTGCTCGAAAAAGACGGCGGCAGCTCGGCTCTCGAAGGCGCAGCATATTACTGGTTCTTCACCAGCATCATGCTCGCGGCGGCGGTCGTGTACGTCTTCTACGCCAAGTTCCTGTATCGAGGACAGACCTTCATTCAAGGCGAGACCCCTGAACTGGCAGCAGCAGAAGCCAGAGCCGAAGGCCCCGACGCTCACTAGAGCAACTGTCGTTCTCTCGTCTTGTGTGCCACGGCTCTGTGAGCCGTGTGGTTAGGCATCCCGGTGCGTCCGCACGGCCAGAATGGCCGTGGCACACAAGAATACTCGCTACGTCTTGGTTCAGGCGGCTCTAGAGCAAGCCACTCAGTGCGCCGTCGCTGGCGCGGACAACCTGGATATCACACTCACGCCCGGTGCGTGCGCGGTAGGCATCCGGCAGCGTGCGGCTGAGCGTTTCGTACGTCTCCGGTGTCGCCAGCACCACCGCGCAGCCGCCGAAGCCGCCGCCGGTCATGCGTGCGCCGAAGACGCCGGGCGTTCCGGCCGCGATCTCCACGATCGCGTCAAGTTCGGGACACGAGACCCGGTAATCGTCACGCAGCGAGTTGTGCGACTCGACCATGAGACGGCCGACGGTCTCGAGATCGTCGGCTCGCAACGCCTCGACTGCCCGGAGCACGCGGGCGTTCTCACTGACCACATGCCGGACGCAGCGGGCTTGCTCGGCGTCGAGTGCGCCCCACGCTCCGGTGTCGATCTCACGGAGTGTCCGCACCCTCAGCGCCGTGGCCGCCGCTTCGCACACCGCTCGGCGCTGCGCGTATTCACCCGACGCCAGCGCGTGCCGCACCCCCGAGTTGACCACCAGCACCACCGCACGATCATGGCTGGGCAGCGGCACACGCTCGATCGTGTTGTCCCGGCAGTCGATCCGCAGCGCGTGGCCCGCGCAGCCGAATGACGAGGCGAGCTGGTCCATCAAGCCGCAAGGCACGCCCGCCCAACGGTGCTCGGCGCGCTGACAATCCAGCGCTCGTGCAAGGCGCAGCGAATCGATAGCGTCGGCGCCCGCGGTGCGATTCCCCGCGTTCTCCCCCACCGCTTCTGCGCCAAGCACCGCCTCGATGAGCACCGCCCCGGCTGTCTCGATTGCAGCCGAACTCGAGAGCCCGCCGCCCACCGGCACCGTGGACACCGCGAGCACGTCGAGCTCGGGCACCGCGACGCCCCTGCCCCCACTCTCTGCCCCGAGCCCGTGCAGCCGCTCGACCATCGCGCCGACGAGATACTTTGCCCATGCCGGAAGCTCGGCCGCCGCGGCATGACGGCGAACGACAAGGTCGGCAAGAGACACCTCGACCGACTCGTCGATGTCCGCGGCGACGAGCACGCTCTTGCCGCTGGTTGCGGGCGCAGCGACACACACGCACCACCGGTCGATCGCCATCGGCAGCACAAAACCGGCGTTGTAGTCGGTGTGCTCGCCGATCAGGTTTACCCGGCCGGGGGCGCTCGCAACCCACACCGGCTCACGGCCAAATCGTGCAGCGAATCGCTGTGCTGCCTCTTCGATCAGACGCTCGAGGCCGTCCGTGCCGCCGGCCTCTCGACCGCTCGGCGCCTCACTCACCCGACCGCCCCGCTGGATATCGCCCCCTGCAACAGCCCGCCGAGCACGAGCAACAACGCCACGCCGAAGTGCGCCGCACCGATGACCGCGGCATCACGCGGCGCAAGCCGGAACGCGACCACCAGCCCGCCAAAGTAGGCGGCGGTGGCGAGAATGACCTCTTCCAGTTTGCCGCTGTTGATAATGTCGAGGTTGAGGCTGTAGACAACGAGAAAGAGCGAGACCGCGAGCAGCATCCGGGCCGCTGCGCCCTCGAAGGAACCGACGCGACGCCCGAGCAACAAAGACGAAAGCACCAGCGCCCCGAGCCCGGTCGCGGTGTGCAGCACCGCCCAGTAGAGCGTGATGAGCACGTACGCCCAGACCGAGTGCTCCGCGTAGACCCCCGCGAGCACAGCCGCGAGCACGATCACTCCCGCGCCGATGGTGCCCGGCACCTTCCACGCGGACGACTTGCACAACGGCTCGCCCGTCGGCTTGAACACCGACTTGCGGTGTGCGGCTGCTGTCGAGCCGGCGTTCTCGACTGGGATGCCCTTGACCACCCGCTCGACCTCGGGGTCGGACTCAAAATCGGCGTCCTCGTCAAAGTCGTCAAGCAAGCCCGGCGCGTCAAGATTTGCCGGACCCGGCCCGCTGGACGATGCGGTCGGGTTCTTCGTTGGTTGAGCGGGTTCCTGCGCGCGCGGCTCGAGATCGATCGGGTCAATCGGATCGCCCGGCCCGTTCGCAGCGTCTCCCGGCTCTGGTTCGCGGCCCCGGGGTGGTTGTTCGGTCATCTCGCGGCTCCTTGCGTCGAATCAACAGGCTTGCGGCCGGTCGAAATCGGCCCGTTTTCCCTCCCATGAGCATAGCGGGCCGGGTCCGGCTATCGTCCGCCGCGACTCTCAGGAGGCACCTTATGCCCTTCGATCCAAACGCCGCGGCCGACCTTTCCTTGGGAATCTTCGGCCTTCCATTCAACCGAGAGCAATCAAAGCTCGTCGTCATCCCCGTCCCGTTCGAGGCAACCGTCTCCTACGGCGGCGGGACCGAACAAGGCCCGGGCGCCGTGCGGGAAGCCTCGGCCCAGGTCGATCTTTTCGACCGACGCTTCGGCGAAGTGTGGCAGGCCGGGATCTTTCAGGAGGAGCCCGACGAGCGATTCGTGAAGTGGGGCCGCGAGGCGCGCAGGCTCGCCGGGCCGATCATCGAACGAGGCGGTGCCGAGACCTCGGACGACAAAGCCGTGGCGCTTGTCGATTCGTTGTGCGCGCAAGCCAACGCGCTCGTCGACGAGCGCGCAGCCGCGGCACTGGCCGAGGACAAGATTCCCTGCCTGCTGGGAGGTGAGCACGCGGTCTCGCTCGGGGCGATCCGTGCGTGCGCCGAAACCCACAGCAAGATCGGCGTGCTCCAGATCGACGCGCACATGGACTGCCGCCCGGCGTTCGAGGGGTTCCGATACTCCCACGCCTCGGTGATGCACAACGTGCTCGAGGAGATTCCTGGCGTGACGCGACTTGTGCAGATCGGCATCCGCGACCTGAGCCGGGGCGAGACCGAATACGCCGCGTCGCAGGGCGATCGTGTCCACACCCACTACGACGACGACCTCTTCGACAGCATCGCACAGGGCGAAGGGTTCGCGGCGACCTGCGATCGGATCATCAAGCCGTTGCCCGAGCGGGTGTACGTCACGTTTGATATCGACGGCCTCGACCCGTCGCTCTGCCCGAACACGGGAACGCCGGTGCCGGGCGGGTTGGGATTCCGCGAGGCGTCGCTCCTGCTGCACTCGCTGGCAACCAGCGGCAGGCGGATCGTCGGGTGCGATCTTGTCGAGGTTGCGCCGGGTGCGGACGGCAACACCTGGGACGCGAATGTCGGGGCGCGGGTGCTGTTCCGACTCTGCATGGCGGCGCTCAAGAGTCAGGAATAGACCGGTCTGGAGCAGTTTGCGTCAAGGTGTAGCGGGTTCTCTTGATGTGCCACGGCCATTTTGGCCGTGCCGGCAGTCCAGCACGGCCAAGATGGCCGTGGCACACGAGACAGGAAAAGTGAAAACGCTCTAGAACTTCAACAGCGCAAGCAACGCTTCGCCGATGCTGATCGCGGCCGGGACCAGAAACCTGCCCCCGAACCAGAAGATCGCGAGGAACCCGATGAGGCCGACGGTTCGGCCCTGTTCGCTCGACATCAGCCGGGCGTAGGGGAGGGAGAACGACGCAAGGATGCGCGAGCCGTCGAGCGGCGGGATCGGGACCATGTTGAAGATCGCCAGCGCGATATTCAGGAACACGCCCGACCACAGGAACATCTCCAGATTGGTGTCGAACGTGCCGCCGACCATCAAATTGGCGGCTGCGATCTTGTTCCAGACCGTGAGCAGGACCGCCGCGATGAATGCCAGCGAGAGGTTCATCGCCGGGCCGGCAAAAGCGACCAGGGCGTCGTCGTGCTCGCGGCGAAAGCGCGACGGGTTGACCGGCATCGCGCCCCACGCAAAGCCGAAGAGCCCGAAGACAATCAGGCTCATCCCGCCCATGTGGACCAGCGGGTTTGGGGTCATGTGCCCGAGTTCGATCGGGGTGCGGTCGCCGCAGCGGATCGCAGCCCAGCCGTGGGCGAGCTCGTGGAGTGTGATCGACCCGATCACCCAGAGCACCCACGAGAGCAGCATGACCGGCGAGATTTCCCACGCTGTCGAGACCCACCAGCCGCTCATCGAAACTCCCTCCGGGCAAAGAAAACCGCCGTCCGGTCGGAGTGTTCCGGCCGGACGGCGAATGGTATCAGGTCAGCGGGCCAAGCTGTAGACCGGGTGTGCCGGGCTGGTGCTCAGACCTTGGCGGGTGTCGCGCGGCTGGCTGGAACGGCGATCTCGATGAGCTTGTCGAAGAGCGCTGGGTCGTCGATCGCGATCTGGCTGAGCATCTTGCGGTTGAGGTCGATACCCGCGAGCTTTGCGCCGTTGATGAACAGGCTGTAGCGTGAGCCGCGCATCCGACAGGCCGCGGTGATGCGGGTGATCCAGAGCCTGCGGAAGTCACGCTTGCGGGCGCGGCGGTCACGGAAGGCGTTGGTCCCGGCGCGGCGGACCGCGTTGCGGGCGAGGTAGCGGTGGTTCTTGGTGCGTCCGTAATAGCCGCGGGCTTCGCGGAGGATACGGGTACGCTTTCTGGTGCGGGCTGCACCGATGCGTGCGCGTGGCATGGTCGGTTCTCCTTCCGTCCGAACGGGGGCAGCCTCTCCGGCTGAGCTTGGTTCCCGTCGGGCATGAATGCGGTGGGCGGTTGCCGGGGCTGATCCCCGACGTGTCTACACAATGAGCGGCGGCGGTCCCGCGTTGTTCGTTTAGCTGTTGTTCTCGGCGGCGGCGGCAGCGGCGGCTGCTGCGGCGGCGGCGGCGGCACGCATCTCGGCCTTCTGCTCGGGCGAGGGCGAGCGACGCAGCGCGGTGCGCGGCTGGTTGCGCCCACGCAGACGGCGGAAGAGCATCTTCTCGAGCCGCTTGGCGTCGGGGCCGGCCATGTACCGGTCCTTGCGGAGCTGGCGCAGGCGTTTGCCGCTCTTGTTCGAACTGAGGTGCTTGTGAAACGCGGTGCGGTGGCGGACCTTGCCGGTCTTGCTCACCCGGATGCGCTTGAGAAAGCCCTTGTGGACCTTGTTCTTCGACATGAGCATCCTCTCTTGGACATCCCCGAGGGTCGGGAATCGGGGTGTGCTGAATCCGGCCGGACACACGCCGAACCGTTCCCTCCATGGGGGCAGAAAGCCTAGCCCGCTCACCCCGCCCGAGCAAGAGAAACGGCAGGGTGGATCATGGTCCGACGAACGAATCCTGCCGATCCGCGGGGGCCTCGGTGCCATGGATCGGGTCAATCCCCCGGCGGCGGGCGGCAAAATCAATAATCATCTCGATCGATTTGGGCAACCAGATGTTGTCGCCACTGGGAAGCACTGGGGTGTCCATCCACTGGGTCGCCCCGTCGGCGGTGAGCGCGTGCTGCCCCTGCCCGCGATGGTTGGGGCTCGATTCCATCGGGTAAATCACCTGCCCTCGCACCGCCCGCAGCACCACCGGCGAGCGATCGGCAACCACCACAAGCTGGGAAGGCGTGCCCCAGATCGACCGCTCGGGGCGGGCCATGACCCGGTAGCTGTAGCTGATTTCGTCGAGCGTGGACCAGTCGCGGGCGTCGGGCGAGCGGGGCGCGGTGATCGCCCGGGGGTTGCCCGGGCACGCCATCTCCGCGAGCCTCGCGTACTGCTCGCGGGCGAGGGTGTAGAGGTTGGCCGAGTTCGAGCTGGTCGGGTCGCGGCCGACGTTCCACCAGGGGCTGCTTCCAAACCCGGCGGTAACCATCGGGAGCATGTCGTCGTTGTCCTGGGTGTAGGCACCGAGGGCGTGGGCGACCCCCCGCATGTTGGCAGCACACTCGGCCTGCCTTGAGCTGTCCCGCACGCGGGACATCACCGGCCAGAGCACCGACACCGCGATGAGCAGGACCGCTGCGACCGACAAAATATCCGCCATCCGATTGCGTGTCGGGATCGAGAGCTCGGGCTCGAGCGTTTGCCCGGTCTCGACAGCCTCGGCGATGCGGGTCATGGTGCGTTCGACGAGATGGGCTCGCTCAAACTGCGACGGCGCGTGCGGGCCGGGAGCTGTCGCGAGGGCGGCGAGCGCCTCGTGGGCACGGGCACGATCGCGCAGCGAAGCCGGTACACGCTCGGGGTCAAAGCCCGCAAGCACCCAGGCATCGAGCGCCTCGGCGTCGTGGTTGAGAAGCACCGCTGCATCTCCCTCATAGAGCCCCTCGCGCAAGCGAGGGGGCACCCCTGAACCTGCCGTCTCGACACCCGGCCGACCGGCCCGACCGATCCGACTGAGCACGCGGGAGATGCGGCTCTGGCGGCCCTCGATCGGGCTCGATTCGAGCAGGCCGAACAACGCCGCGACCCGCTCGGCTCTGGGTCGGAGCGCATCGGGTACACGATCGAGCTGGCGGTCGGCGTCGAAGAAGGCTTCGAGTGCGCGCGCATCCTCGGCAGAAAGCTGCGGCGTGGTGCCGGTGTGGTCTGGCGGTGGGGGTGGGTTGTGCTGCTCGTCCATCGGCCCGTGTTCCTCATTCCTGGTTGGCGGGTCGTTCCCGCTCGGTGGAGACTTCACGCCAGTGTTTGGCAAAGCTGGCGACTGCCCCGTGCAACCTCGATTTGACCGTTCCCAGCGGGATGCCCAACTCGTCGGCGACCTGGGCGTAGCTCAGCCGCTGGAAGTACGCCAGCAGCAGAATCTCCCGCAGGGGGTCGCTCAGCCGATCCAACGCCCGCTGGACCATCTCGTCACGCTCCTCGGCCAGCAGCCCGGTGTCCGGCGGCGGGACCTCGACCTCCAACAGGTCGATAAAGCTCCCGCCGTCGCCCGATCCTCCGCCAGCCGATCCGATCGGGGCCGAGAGTTCGAGGGTCTGCCTTCTGCCTCTCTTACGCAGGAGGTCCCGGGCTTTGTTCGCCGCGATCGTAAACAACCATGGTCGAAATCTGCGGCTTGTATCAAATGACCCCAGCGAGAGGTGGACCTGGAGGAACGCGTCCTGGAAGGCGTCCTCAGCGATCTGCCGATCGCCCGCGAGGCGGGTCAGGAACCGGAGCAGGTCGTCGTGATAGCGCTCGACGAGGAGCCGAAACACCTCGGTTTCCCCCTGTCGGTAGGCCTCCACGAGCTTTTCGTCGGTCCGTTGGTCCAAAAACTGGTTCCTGTTCTCTTGCTGTGATACCGGCCGAACCCTCTCGGCACGACGCTTTGTAGACGCCCGGCACCCCGCGTGCGTTCGTCCGAAACAGTGCTAGACAAGCTCTCCGATGGTTCTGCTGAAGCGGACGCCGGTTTCCGGACCAAACCGGGACAAGCCGTCGGCCCGGAGTGCGGGGGCGTGGTCGTGGAGATAGGTGTTGAGATCCTCGATGCTTGCGAACAGATACCGCGTCTCGACCCGGATGGGTTCGGCCGGGTCGTCGATCCGGACGATGGAGCCGGAGAGGGCTCCGGCGTCGATGACGTCATCGACGTGCCCTTTGGCAAGCCAGGCGATATAGACCTCGCGCAGCTGGGGCGTCGGGAGTTCGGCGGTGACTGTGTACGCGATCATGCCCATAGGCCGGTAAGGTACCAGACGGGTCCGAACCTCGCACAAACACAGCGGGGATATGCAATCAGGTGCGTGGTCGGGCGTTGTGCTGATGAAAGGGTAGATGTGTCCGAGACCGAGCCGAGAGCTTCAGCGGGGTCGTTCGACCCGGCCGACACGGCTGGTTTGGTGCAGGCTGCGCAGGGCGGCGATGGTTCGGCGTGGACAACGCTCGTGAAAGAATACGGCCCGCGGGTCTTTGCGCTGGCCAGGAGCCGCCTCGGAGACCCCGACGCGGCAGAGGAGGTCACCCAGTCGGTGTTTGCAACGATCGCGATCAAACTCAGGGACGGGGCGTACGCCGAGCACGGCAAGTTTGAGCCTTGGCTTTTCCGCATCGCGATGAATCGTGTACGGGACCGCATCCGGTCGCTCAAACGGGAGCGGAATGAAACACGACTCCGACGGAGTGCGCGGGACGAGGCGGTCGAAAGCGGCGAGGGGTTTCCCGCGCTGGCCGAGGCTGCGGACCTTCGCGCCGCGATGATGGAGCTGTCCAAGCCGGACCGGGAGATTGTGGAGTTGCGATACCACGCCGGGCTGAGTTTCAAGCAGATGGCCGAGTTGCTCGAAGAACCGATCGGGACACTCCTGGCGCGGCACCACCGGGCGCTGCGCAAGCTCAGAAGCAAACTCGAACCGCAAGAGCCGACACTCGGGGGTGAGCGCGCATCGCCACAGGCAACACGGGGAACAGGATGAACGACATGGAACACAAACCACCCGCAGACACGCAGGTCCCCCCGGTCCCCCCGGTCCCCCCGGTCCCCGAGGACATCCGTGCGCTCGCGGCTCGACTCGACCGTCTCGGTGCGCAAGAGCGCAAAGCCGGGGAGGACGCGAGCTGCCGCGTTGCGATGCGGACGACCAACCTGCTGCACGCTGAACCTGCCGCGACGGCTGGCACGTCGGTGTCTGGCAGTGCCCGTAGGGCGTGGCTCTGGTTTGCAGCACCGACGATCGCGGCTGCGGTCGTGCTTCTCGCAGTCGTAATGGTCATGCCCCGCCCCGGCTCGATGCCCGATGAGGACGGAACAACCAACGGCGTGGATATCCTCGCGGCCGGGATCGAGAGCGATATCGACGCCTACCTCGCGATGGATGCGTACTGGGATGAGGACGCGTTCGAGACCGGGCTCGCAGCAATCTCGCTCGACGCGGCGGGGCTCGCCAACCAACCTACAGACACCACCGAAACACTCACCACCCTCGGGGACGAGCTGTGAGGCCGAAGGGGAACACGATGCGGACATGCACCTTTGGTACACACCGAACCCGGTTTGCGCTGGCGTTGGTCGCGGGGCTGGGCGTGGCGTTTGTCGCGCCCGCGTTCGGGCAGCAGGGCGATCGAACCCGGCCACCCCCAGCATCCCCACCACCAACAACACAGCATGATCGCGGCGGGGCAGAAACGACAACCGACGTAAGCCCGGTGCGGCTGCGCGCACGGCTTGCGTCGCTGCTCGAAGAGCTCGAATCCAACACGACCAAAATCCGCGGCGTGATCAAAATCCTCGACGAGGGAGGAACCGCTGAGAACGCGATACAAGCGATGGGCGGCCCGGCCCGGGTGCGCCGGCTTGCGGAGTTCTGGGGGCAGTGGTCCCGGTTCTCGCAAAATGAAGGGCGCGACGGGCGACCCGGCGCAGCGCAACGACCCCGCAACGGGCCCGCCGAGCGGGGAGCAGATCGCGGTCCGGGCGGGGATCGCGCCGCTGATATCTCGACCGAACGCGTGTCCACATTTCTTGAAGAGCACGCGCCCGAGCTTGCTGCAAAGATCAGGGAGTTGCGTGCGCAGGACCCGCGCCGGGCCGAGTTCTTTGAGAAGCGGCTGCGGCCTCGGGTTGCGGAGATTCTGATCGCCCGCCAGCACGACCCGGAGCTTGGAGACCTGCTGACCCGTGAGTTCCGGGTCAGCATGGAGTTGATCGATGCCGGTCGCCGATACGCGCGGATGGTCGCCTCCCAGAACGCGGGGGTCGACATGGCCCGTGAGAAGCTTCGCACGCTCGCGGCTGCGCAGGTTGACCTGCGGCTGGCGCGGCGCGAACGAGACATCCGCCAGCTCGCGGCGAGGCTCGAAGCGTTGCAAGCCGAGGTGGACCTGCAGCGCGAGGACCGGGACCGGTATATCGACGAGATCGTCGAACGGGCGGGCACAACGACCGACCGCCGCCCGGAACTCCGGAAGCAAGGCGGTCCGGAACGGCGAGGAGCGCGTGACGGCAAACCCGGGCGGGCTGGCGACGAATAGCTCACTGCGTCGGCCTTTGCGGCCGGGTCCGTTGGTGCGCCGCGATGGCTGTTCTTGATCTTGTCCTGATCTTGGGCGCGTCACCCTGTCCCCTCGCTTGCGCGAGGGGCTCTACGTCTCCGTCTGTGGAGGTGTAGTCTCTCAGGAGACCGTCGAACCCGGAGCGATCTCGCTCATGGGGGTCATGACGACCACGCCACGCGGGCCGTCGTTGCCCTTCGGCGCATCGCTCGCGGCGAGCATCATGCCTCGCGATTCTTCGCCGCGGATCTTGCGCGAGGCGAGGTTGGCGACGATGATGATGGACTTGCCGACGAGGTCATCGGGCTGATAAAACTCGCGGATGCCGGCACATATCTGCCGGGGGGTGCCGCTGCCGTCGTCGAGTTGGAGCTTGAGCAGCCGATCGGCATTGGGATGGGGCTCGGCGTGGACAATCTTTGCGACGCGGAGGTCGAGCCTTGCAAAGTCCTCGAAGGTGATCTCGGGTTTGGTCTCGGGCGCGGCCGAAGCTGAAGCATCGTTGGTTTCGGCGGGTGTCTGGGCTGCGGGCTGCGGGTCACTCATCGGGCTGCTCCTGCGTGTCGTTCTGGTCGGATGTGTTGGTGCCGTCGAGTGTAGGACTCGACGTGACACGGGCATCGGGCGTGGCGTTCCAACCGCTGCGCCAGTAGGGCTTGTCGGCGTCGATGCCGAGGACGGCGGCGAGTTCGTCGGCGACGGGTTCGCGAAGAGGCGCGCCCATGTCGATCGCGAGCTGTGCGCCCCATGAGCGGGAGATGCCGTGGAGGAGCCTCGACTCAAAGCGCAGCTGCGCGATGAGTTGCGCGGGCGAGAGCACCGGGCCGGGATTGCCCCGGCAGGTGTAGCACTCGCGGTAGCTGGGCGGGTCGGTGTCCGGGCGGAAGACGACACGCTCGTTGCCGCACTCGCGGCAAGGCCAATCGCCGGCCCACTGGTCGATCTGCCAGACTGCGCCGGTCGCGGCAGAGAACCCGAGCAGCTTGCCGTAGCGGAGCAGCAGTGCGCGGACGCCGGGCTTGCTGAGGAGGTTGCGGGCCTGGATGCCGTTGCCGGCGCGGGTCTCGCCGACCGCTTCGGCGGTGGTGAACGCGACCGAGGACACCGCGCCGCCGGAGACCGATTCGCGCCACGCGGGAGGGGCGTAGCGCGGGTCGATACGGTTGGCAAGAGCGCGGAGCCATCGCGCGTCGGACTCGAGCCTGGCGATCGACGCCAGCGCGATGCAACTGCTCGGGGCGACCCATGCCGGCGAACCGTCGCGGCGGTCGAGCTCGAACGCCAGGCCGAAGAGCTGGCGGGCGAGGGTCTCTTCGGTCTTGGAGGTTGCCGCGTCGATGACCTCTTCGCCGAGCAGAAAGTAGGACTCGGCGTTGTCGGGCTTGAGCGATTCGAGCCGGGTGACGATCCACGCGGGAAACTCGGGCTGGCGGGCGCCGGCGTTGGGTATATCGGCATCGCTTTGCATCGCGAGCGTGACCGACGCGCAGCTGCAACACGCCATGAGTACGACAAAGCGGAGCCATGCTGCGCAGAGCCCTTGTGGATTCAATCGCGTTGTGAATGGGCCTCGTGCGTTTTGACGAGCCCCGGGCGCGAGCACAGGCGGAGATACTCCGCGCGGGCTTGTGCAAACATGAACCCGAGCTTGCGCTCGGGGCTCGTTGTGCGCCCGTGAACCTTTCGCTCTCCGATTCACTCCCACAGCCCTTCCTGCCCGAGACGGACCGCCCATAACTCGCAGAAGCCGCGTTCCACGGCGTGCAACTGTTCGATGATGTCGCCGGCTTCGCGGCGCTCTCTGCGGACCCGTGCTCGGATCGCCTGGACGTCGGCTGCGCGATCGAGACGCTCGGAAACCACGACAACTCCCATGAGTTCAAACGCGGCGACCTGCTCGGCAGCGAAGACCTGGATCGGGCCTTGGGCGAGGCTCATCCGGGCGGCGTGTCTGGCGAGCACCGCTTCGACCTCCAGCGCTTCGGCGCCGAGCCCGCCGCTGCGGGCGAGGCGGTCCCACCGGGCGCGGAGCATCGCGGCGGCACGGTCGGCAGCAGTGCCGGTGGCGGCTTCTCCTGAGACGCTGGCGGCGTTGTCCATCGTGCGCGCGGCGTACGACTCGCCGAGCACCGCGGCGAGGCGGTCGATCACACCCTGATCGCCCTCGGCGGCGAGTTGCTCGAGCGCGGTCTGCACAAGAACGCGCCTGGTCTTGAGCTTCCAGTCCGGGTCGTCGGTCGCGATGGGCGCGGTAGCGGTCATCGCCGAAACAAGGTCGGCGTTCTGCGGCGTGCGGGGGATCCGCGGCGCGAGCTCGAGAATCGCGAGCGTGAACACAGCCGAGGGCCTCTGGGAGAGCAGCGCACTCCGCGCGGCCACCCTCGCCTGGGCGGGCGAGCCCCGGAACGCCTCGGTGACAAGGACTTCCGCGTCGGTCGGGTGTCGAAACTGGGTGCGGGATGCCTCGGTGAGCAGCTCGAGGCGGCGCGGGTAGTCTCGCTGCGCGGAGCGGTAGGAGAGCGCCCATCGCGCCATGCCAGGATCGCTGTCAATCGAACCGGCACGCTGACGCTGGCTCCAGCGGGTCAGCTCCATTTCTATCGGTCGGTCGTACTCGTCGATGACGATCCCCGCGTCGTCAAGCCGACCCAGAAAGCGGAGGTTGGCAGCCTGGTTGAGACGGCTGAGCGACGCGACGCTCGCGAGCACTTTGACGACCGAGGTGTCATCAACAACGGCGGCTTCCCGCACCGCCTTTGCCCAATCGACCGCGAGGTCGTCGAGCGTGGGGCCGTCGGTGCTGATGCCCCAGACCGCTGCGTAGCGTTCGCGGAGCAGGGTTCGGGCGTCGGTCGAGGCGCGGACCGCGAGCGCCATGGTCACGTCGATACCCTGGACTCGCGAACGCCGCGCGAGCGTGGTGCTGACCGCGTGCAGGTCGGCGATGGAGACACGCTGGTCGCCGAACATGCGGATGAGCCACGCACGGGCGGGCGATTCTTCCCCCCACTCAATCGCGAGGGTGAGCGACTCGATCGCGGCGCGGGCTGCGTCGCTTTCGGTCGGCTCGTCGGCGGCGACGATCACCCACTCGAGCGCGGCGAGCAGTGTGCCCTGCGCGTTACCGCTGCCGAAACGGGCTGCTTGAATCCAACGTTCCCACACCTCGGTATCTGCCTCGCCTGTTCGGGACAAACCGGGCGCTTTTTGCGAGGAATCCGGGCTTTCTGTGGTGTCGGCTGCGGGCGGTGCATCGACCATCGCCGGGAGCATCGCCCAGAGCGCGGCGGTCACTCCCTGCTCAAAGCCGCCGGCAACGACAACGGTTGACCCGACACTCTCGCGGAGCTGCGCCTCGATCACCCGCGACGCTCTCGCGCCGATGTCGCGTTCGCGGGCGAGCCGAGCGAGGATGCCGACCGACCACGCGGTCGGCCAGATGTCCTTGGCGGCAAACCTGGCGTCGTCGCGGGCCAGCGCCAGGCTCCGCCGTGAGATGGTGCCGATGACGGGCTCGACGAGGGCGGGGCGCTGCACCGCGCGGTACACAAACTCGACGACGTCGTGCTGGGCGGCCCGCTGCTGCGGAACGGTCAGGTTGCACCAACGCTCGCCCACCGCGGTGAACGCGCCGTCAAAGACACGAGCCGCTTCTGCGGGGTCTATCTCCAAGCCGTCGGCAGCAGAATCAAGCGCGGCGAGCGCATCGCTGAGCCGATCAAACTGCGGCACGGTCGCGACGGGTGCGTCGGGCTCGGGCGCGTCGGGCTTGCCCTGCCAGGGAAAGAGCTCTTCGCCCCCGGCCATAGGAAGATCGGCGGGACTAAATGCCGCAGTTTCCTCGGCGGTTTCGGGCTGGTCGGCGTCGGTTTCGGACGGGCCGGAGGTGACCGCAACCACCACGAGCGCGACCGCGACGATCAGCGTGAGCCCTGTGGCGATCGCGCCGACGATCACCGCGAGCGGCTTGCCGTCGGCGTCAGGATCGTCGTCGGCGGCTTTGATCGCGAGCGATTGGGGCTCAAAACCAAGGGGTCGAGCGATGCCTCGGGCGGGCTGGCCGTTGGTAGATGGGCCTGCGCCCCCACCCCGTCTTCCGGCAAGGTGTTGCAGCACTTTGGCGACATCGCTGTACTGCGCGCCTCGCGCCATGGCGAGCATGGTGAGGCGGTGGAGCGAGCGGCGGTTCCAGCCGCCGTAGCGCGCGAGGGTGAGCAGGGCATCCTGTTCGAGTTGCAAGAGCCTGCGTTGAGGGGAACTGGCGATCACCGCACCGGTGCGCTTGCCAATGGATCTCTCGCGGTGGGCTGCCTGGTGTACGAGCTGCGCGGCGGCGGCGTGGAGCGCGAGCCTGACCTCGTCTGCCTCGGGAGTGCGCCCTTGCGGATGGGCATCGATGCGGGAGAGCTGGCGTTCGAGCGCACGAATGACCGCGTCCTGATCGTGTGCGCGTGGAGGGAGCCCGAGCAGTGCGTGCAGCCCGCCGGCCGCGGCGTCACTCCCAAGGAACCGGTGGACGATGCCCCGCTCTTCCGGCTGGTTGTCGTGGGCTTCGGTCAACCGTCACCCCCCGGTGGTGTTTCGTTCCGATCCTCGCGAGGCGCGCCCCGTTGCGAGTTCTCGTCGACGAATGGTCGAACGCCGGCGAGCAGGTGGTCGAGCTCCTGAAACTTGGTGCGCCATGGCTCGGGCCCGAGCTCGGGATAGAGCACCCGGTGCTGATCGAGCGCGGCGCGGGCGCGGCTGGGGTCGCGCTCGGCGAGGACACGAATCGACTCGACTCTTGCCTCGAACCAGCCGGAGGATCCGGCGCGGAGCCCCGCCATCAGCGTGTTCCACGCCGAGAGCGCGGTGTCCAAGTCACCGGCCGCTTCGCTCGCCAGCGCGAGGCGTCGCAGCGAGGGAGCGCTCTGGGTGCCGAGCTCGATGAGCTGGGAGTCGAGGCCGATCGCGATGTCGCGCATCGTGTCGTCGTCGTTGGCGCGCCAGACGGTGGTCGCGGCCTGGGCGATGGTGTCGATCAGGCCGGCGACTGTCGCGTCGCCCTTGTGTTCCTGGAGCGGCTCGAACTGCGCAAGCACGCGGGACCCAACGCCGACGAGGCGGGCGGCGAGCTCGGCATCAGAGGGTTGCCGTTGCCATCGCTCAAAGAGTCGGCGGTAGAGCAGGCGATTTCCCGCGCGCGCGTGAGGGCCGCCGATGCGGGCGAGGGTTGCCCCGGCAAGAGCTGCCTCGTGCTCGTCGTCGCGAGCAATCGCGATCTGGAGACGCCGGTACGCGAGCTCGCTCTCGATATCCGAGAGGTTCATACCCGCCAGCGCGGCGGTGCTCTCAAGCAGATCGAGCAAACGCACCGCGCGGTCGACGTCGGGAACAGTGATCGTGAGCGCCGCGTCGAGCGCCTGCCGCACGCGGACCGTGACCGCCTGCGCGGCGTCCATCGCTGCATCGCCAGTGCCCGAGCGGACGGTCGTGATGTCGATGTTGATAAGCTCCTCGGCGACTTCCATGAACCGCGCGGCGGCGTAGTCTCGCTCTGGGCCTTGCGAGGCGCGGTATTTGCGGTACATCATCCGCGAGACGTGCCGACGGGCTGCCTCGTAGAGCGGCGAATCGCTGGGGACGTCGAGCAAGATTGCGATCGCCTGGTCCTCGGTCAGCAAGCCGTCATCCACGCGGCGGAGCAGGAGGCGGGCGGCCCGGTCCGACGCGGGGTAGGTTTGCATGTACAGCGTCGCGAGCCGATCGCGTTGCTCGACGACCGAACGGAATCCTCGCTCGACCGCGAGATCGAGCGAGACGATCGCGTACCAGATCGACTCTTCTTTGAGCTGCGGCGACGGTGAGTGCTCGAAGACGCTCTCAAAAACCTCGCCCGCCTTGACGAGCTCGCTGGCGTAGAAAAGTGAGAGGCCTTCCATCATTCGGGCCTGAGCGAGCTCGTTGGGGAAAGTGCCCGCGTCGGACGCGGTCTGCGCAACATCGAGCGCGTCGACCGCGTCCATATACCGATTGATCACCGTGGTATCGTCGGTCGGGTCGTCGGCGTTGGCACCGGTCTGTGCGGCGAGAGATTCGTGGGATTCGCGGGCACGCTCGTAGGCGCGCAGGCCTCGCACATACAGCACGACAAAGCCCGAATCGCCTATCGGCGCAGTGCCAAACCGCTCGACGAGGTCGAGCACATGCCCGACCTCACCCTGGGTGACAAGGTCGCCGAGCGCGATCTGTGCGAGCGCTTCAAGGAGCCGATTGCGGCTGCGAGCGACAGTGCTTGAGCCGCCGGATTCTTCGATCGCTTCGAGCGCGACGATCGCGACCAGCCTCGCTTCTCCTTTGGGCAAGGGCGTCACACCGGACGGGTCGGGCGCAAGGCGACGACGGTCCACAAGGCGTTGAATATCCGCCCAGCGCTTGGCGCGGCCGAGCACCTCGATGCGCCGGACCCAGAGCTCGTCGCGTACCTTTGGGGATGTTTCGGCTGCGTTCTCGATGGCGTCGAGCCACTGGATCGCTTCTGCGTCCTTGCCCGCGATCGATGCACTCAGTCCGCACGCCATCGCGGCGCGGGCGACGTGTTCGTACCGCAGTAAACTGATCGGGAGGTTCTCGACCGAGGGCACGCGGTTGCCGGGCGAGTTGAGCAGCCACCCGAACGAACGCAGAGCCGCGTCGGCTTTGCGCGCATCGTTGGTCACCAGCGCCTGGTAGTACTGCGACCACCCTGCGTAGTACATCGCGAGCGAGCGGAGGCGGCGGGCCTCGCTGAGTTGCTCACGAATCGTCGCGATGTTCGCACGAGTCGAGCGGGCTTCCATGCGGTCGAGCGCGTCGATGCGGTCGTCGACCCGGCGACCGATATCCAGAAACCCAGGCTCGAGCGTGCGGAAGGTCTGCTGCGCCTCGCTGACAATCGCGGGGTCGGTCAGGCGTTGTGAGTAGTTCTTGACACCCGCCTCGGCGAGCAGAAAGGACGCTTTTTGCAGTGTTAGACGGAGCTCGAACGAATCAGCGCTGGGCACCAGGGCGAGCAGCTCACGGGCCTGACTCTCGATCTGCCGTTGCCGCTGCGGGGTCTTGGCGTTGGAGAGCTGCTGGGCGTAGTGCTTGCCCAGGCGGTCGGCGAGTTCGGCCCGTTTGGACCCCGGCGCAGCGCGGAGCTCGTCGAGCAGGTAGAGACTCAGCAGGTCGTCGAGGCCGCGGTCTCGCATGTATGCCTCGACCGCGTCGGTCGGGACGAGCTCTTCAGCATTTCCCTGCGCGAACGATCGCGGCGCAGCAACAACCATCAGTGTGACCAGCACGGCCCACGCGAACAACATGCGGGATTTCTCAGCTTGCTGGAACATAGCTGACCTTTGTGAACCCGGTGTCCTTGCACACCTGCAGCGCGCCCGCGGCGGCCTCGACCGGGACATCGTTGGCGACCCGCACCACGACGCCGCTGGCTTTGGGGAGCTCGCGGAGGAGCCGGGCCAGATCGGTGCGGTTAGTCAGGACGTGCGACCCGAGGCGGTACACCACGCCATCGCCGGCGCGCTCAACCGAGATGATCTGCGGCTGGAGCACCGCGCCCGCGCCCTGGTTCTCGCTCTGGGGGTTCAGTGTCGAGGAGAGTTCGGCCTCGGGCGGGGACGCCGAAACGGTCACCATAAAGAAGATCAAAAGCAGGAACACGACGTCGATCATCGCGGTCATGGGCAGGCTGCCGGCGGTGGAACCGTCGAGATCGTCGTGGCGGCGGGTGAGGTTCACGGCGAGCCTCCTCCGCCGCTGCCGGGCTTGGCTGTGCCCAGGGTCCAGCGACGGATGCCGGCAGAAGACAACTTGTTGGCCAGCGCGTTGATATGGGCTGCGGGGGCGCTGCGGTCGGCGCGGATCAGCAGGTCCACCCCACTACCCTTGGCGTCGGCGGCCTGTTTTTCCAGCGAAATCAGCCGCGCGATGTCCTCGAGTGTGCGCGGGTGTCCCTCGATCAGGTAGACCCCATCGAGGGTGACATCGATGACGATGGTGTCGGGGTTGGGGGCCTGTTGTGCTTCGCCGGGCTCTTCGGGCAGGTCGATCGGCGAGCGCACAACCTGCGAGAGCTGCGACGTGAACAGGAAGAAAATGATCAGCTGAAACACGATGTCGATCATCGGTGTCATGTCAAAGCCGAACGGCCTGCGAGGATGGCGGGGGCTGAGAATCATCCGCCGGGTGCTCCTTGCCCGCTGCCACCGGTTGGGACCGCGGGGTTGGGCGCCTTGCGCCGCGGGGGCGGTTTCTGCGC
This sequence comes from uncultured Phycisphaeraceae bacterium, assembly GCA_964394895.1. Lineage (GTDB taxonomy): Bacteria > Planctomycetota > Phycisphaerae > Phycisphaerales > UBA1924 > PNC22. The sequence goes on from CAYMZJ010000005.1 coordinate 39,270, forward strand.
GCTGGCGGCGGGTGTTGCGCTCTGTTCAACGTGGGCGGCGAGCTCTTCGATGAGATCGCCAATCTCACTGACAAGAGTGTCCACGCGGTTTCGGAAGTACGCATGGATTGAAGCGCACGGGATCGCGACGATGAGCCCGAGCACCGTGGTGATGAGCGCGACCGAGATGCTGCCGGCGAGTTGCGTTGGCTTTGCGACTTCCGAGATGCTGAGCGTGTCGAACGCACCGACCATGCCGACGACGGTTCCCAAGAGCCCGAGCATCGGGGAGACGCTGGCGATCAGGCCGATCACGTCGGTCGAGCGGTGGAGTCTGGCGACTTCCTGCTGCCCGGCTTCTTCGAGTGAGGTGCGGAGCTCGAGCAATCCGAATGGCGATCGGGAACACCGCAGCAACGCGGCCCCCATCACCCGCGTCAGGAACGAGTCGTGGTCGGGGCTCGAGCAATAGATGGTCGCCTGTTCGACATTGCCCGCGCGGAGCATGCGGTCGAGCGCGGCGACCTCGTCCTCGGGAGCAAGCCGCGAGCGGCGCAGGCGGACGAACGCCGCGATGATGAACACCACCGCCGTAAACGACAGCCCGATGATGATGTACCCGATCTCGCCACCCTCTGCGATGTACTGCACGAGGGTCTTGTCGGGGCTCGCCACTGGGGCCGGGGCCTGCATCGCCAGCGCGGCGACGGAGACCAAAAAGGGCTCAACCATGAGGACTCCTGCTCGGGTCTGGTGTGTCGTGCGGGCCGGACGCGATCGCCGGCGGCATAAAGGACGCGGGACTGCGGTCGCTCTCGACCGGGTCGCGGCGCAGCTGCGAGGGCGCAGCATGTGAGGTATCAAGTGGCCGCCACAGCGAGATCGGTTCCCACGTTGTTGCGGGGTGGCTCGGGAAGGTATCGAGCAGCTCACGCCGGAGGAGCGACGCGACGCGCTCGTCGCCGAGCGCTCGCATCGTGACGGCTGCGTCGGCGAGCGCGAGCCCGGCGAGGTAGGGCGCGTCGCGCTGGTGGACCACGCGGACCCGGAGCAGCTCGATCACGCCTCGGTGTTGTTGGTCGGGGTCAGACTCGTGCAGCAGCGAACGCCCGAGCGCGGTGCGGAGCCACGCGTCGATCCAGGCGGCCGGCTCGCTGCGGAGTCTCTTCTCGATCGCGCGGCGGCCGGCGAGGCGCTCGGGCTCGCTCCGGCTCTGCGCCGCGACGACTTCCCAGACCAGACGCACGCCCGGGTCGGTGCTGGTGAGCCTGGGCAGCGGCTGCGACCGGCCGCTCTCGGTGAGCGCGGCGTGCTGATAGAGCTGCGCTAGCGCAGCCTCGCGCTCACCGTACCGCTCGGCGTGGAGAGGGGCTTGCCCGAACACCCGCACCGCGGGGAGGCCGAGCCAGATCGGAGGCAACTCGGGGGCGAGCCCGGTCGCGGCGTCGGTCAGCGGCAGCGCGCCAAGCCTGTGATCGATGTTGAGACCTGCGGGTTGCTCCCCCGCGCTGGCGTGGAGCCACGCGAGCCAGGCGCCGACGGCGAGGGTGTGCGCACCGCGCGCGAGGCGGCAGCGGAGCAGCCCGCCGCTGATCGCTGCCGACGTCGGTCCACGCTGCCCGGCGTATTCGACAAAGAGTTCCTCGAAAATCGGCTCGGCCGCGGGGACATCACCCCGCGCCAGCCGCGAGACCGCGCGCCACGCTTGGTCGGCGACGTCCTTGTAGGCGTCGGCTTCCTCGGCGTGTTCTCCGCGCACCGCACGCACCCGGTCCCAGCCGATGGTCATTTCTCCCGTCACCGACGACACGACGACGACCCCCTCGGCGGTACACCGCACGACGGTACCCGAAGGCGGTGTTGCGCCGCCGCGGAGTTCGAGGTCTGCGTTCTGTGCGTGGGCGAACGACGCCGCAAGGGTGCCGACAAACACGACAGCGAGTGCTCGCGCGAGCAGCCGGTGGGGCATCACGGCCTCCCCGCCGGGGCGGCGATGAAGGTGTAGGTGCCGCCGGACTGGGACGCGATGCGCCGCATCAGGTCTTCGGAGTTTCGGCTGACAAACGCGATGCAGTGGATGGGAACTTTGTACTCGGCGTTCAACGCGACGATGTCGTTGGCGACCTCTTCAGAAAACTCGCCGTCGGTCATGAAGTAGATCGCTTCGGGGGGCGGCCGCATCGCAAACGCGAGCGCGAACGCGGGCGAGGGTTGCGTGCCTCCTCCCGAGCCGAGCTTGGAGACCCCGCGCCTGGCAAACCGCTTACCACGGTTGTCGGCGTTGATCCACGACTGCCTTCCTTCGAGCGGGGTGGCCGAGTCGTTGTAGGTGATAATGAGAAAGTCAGCGGCTTCGAGCAACCCTTCGATCGATTTGACGAGTTCCCGTTGCAACGCCGCGAGCTTGCCGCCGACCGCCATCGAGCCGGAGGTGTCCACGATGTAGATGAATCTGGAGCCGGTCGCTTCGACGCCGAAGAAGCTGGCGCTGCCCGAGCCCGAGCCGCCCTCGCCCATGCCGGCGGACTGCTCGACGTCTCCTGCGCCGACCCCGAGGTCTGCGGGAACCAGTTCCGAGAGCGAGCCGGTGATCTCGGCTTCGGTGGGCATGTCGATCGCTTCGACCTCGGGGAGGGTCTCCTGGGCAAGCTCGGGCACGCTGGGTGAGTCGTAGCTGAGCGAGGCTTGCTGGAGCTCGGCAAGTTGAGCTTCGGACATGACCGCGAACTCGACCGCGCCGGGCATCGCGGCCGGGGCGTTGCCGTCACTCCGCCCCACACTCATGTGGGCAGCGATAAACCAGCCGAGCAGGTGGATCAGAATGGACACGGCGAATCCTACAACCGTCGCCCGGCGGACCCACCGCATGAGCCGCTCCTCGATCGGCACCGTCGCGTGCGCCGCGCCGAGGTTCGGCTCGATTCGGCTGGAGAAGGGCAGGTCCGGCACGCCCTCGGGGAGATTTCCTGACTGATTGGTCATCGCGTTCTTCATCGGCCCACTGGGGGTTCGTACCCCGGAGATTGGTTCCGGGTTCCGTTCTGGTCGGTGTTCGGCTTTGGTTTGCCCGCTGCTTGTCTTGGCTTTGGGCTTCAGAGCCGTTTCGCGCCACGTTGGCGCAAGACCGTGGGTGCGGAGTCTCGCTCGCTGGCGTCTCCTATCTGGTATTCACTCCACAATACCGCCCCGCTGGGCCTCGGGTTGCTTGACGCCCCGAGGTGTGCCGCTTTCAATCCACCGCGTGTCGCTCCCGCGACCGCTCGGGGCCGTCGGATTGTCCGTGCCCGGGTGGTGTTCGGTTCCCGCGTGAATGGAGAGGCTTGTGACCGACGACGACGCATCGCACCAGATTACCCGCCGTGTCCTGCTCAAGCTGAGCGGGGAGTCCTTTTCCAAGCCGGGCACGTTCGGGATCGACCCAGACGAACTGGGAGCCATCGCGATGGAGGTTGCCGACGCCGCTTCGCTGGGCACCCAGCTGGCGGTCGTCGTAGGCGGTGGGAACATCATCCGCGGCGCCCAACTCGCGGCGGCCGGGCACATCGAACAATCGACCGCCGACTACATGGGGATGCTGGGGACGGTCATCAACGCGCTGGCGCTCCGCGAAAAACTCCTCACACTTGGGGTCGAGTCGCGGGTGCTCTCGGCGTTGGAGATCCGATCGGTTGCCGAGCCTTTCATCCGGGGACGGGCGATCCGGCACCTCGAGAAGGGCCGCGTGGTGATCCTGGCAGCAGGCGTCGGCAACCCGTTCTTTACCACCGACACCTGCGCGAGCCTGCGAGCGCGTGAGCTCGAGTGCTCGATGCTGCTCAAAGCGACCAAGGTCGACGGCATCTACGACAGCGACCCGGCGAAAAACCCCAACGCCAAACGCTACGAGACCCTCAGCTTTGACGAAGCAATCAACCAGCAGCTCGGCGTGATGGACCTGACCGCGATGGCGATGTGCCGCGAGCACAACATCCCGGTCGTGGTGTTTGATTTCAAGCAGAGCGGGAACATCCGCCGTGTCGTCGCCGGTGAGCGCATCGGCACGCTGGTGACCCGTTAGGACAACTGACCCACCGGGCCCGCCGAGGCCCGGCACCCAAGAGGAGCGTGCGACCATGTCTGATCCCGACACTATTCTGCTCGAAGCCGAGGATGTCATGAGCAAAGCGCTCGACTACCTCACCAAGGAGCTCCGCGGGCTCCGCACCGGAAGAGCGACACCCTCGATCGTCGAGTATGTCAAGGTCGATTACTACGGCGCGATGACCGATCTCAAAGCCCTCGCGGCGATCAGCGTTCCCGAACCCACCCAGCTGCTCATCAAACCTTTCGATCCGTCCGCCGCCGGCGAGATCAAGAAGGCGATCGAGGGCGCCGGGCTCGGGCTCAACCCCGTGCTCGAAGACAAACAGATCCGGCTCAACCTGCCGGCGCTCTCGCGCGATCGCCGGCAGCAGCTGGTGGGCCAGGCGAAAAAGGTCGGCGAGGACCAGAAGGTCGCGATGCGCAACGTCCGCCGTGACGCCAACAAGCACGCCGACGCGCTCGCCAAACAAGACGGCACACACCACTCCGAAGACGACATCAAGCAGCTCAAGGAGGAGATCCAGGAGCTGCTCAAGAAGTACGAAGGCAACGTCGATAAGGCGGTCAAGGCGAAGACCGACGATATTCTCGACTTCTGATCGATCGCTCGCTACAGCGACCCGGTAACGCTGCTGAGGAGAACCGCGCCGAGGTCTTCGGCGGTTGACTCGGCGTTGATCGGCACGATCGTTCGTATTCTCCCGGCACCGTCGAGCATGACCACCGCAGCCTCGGCGGTCAGCGCAACGCGGTCAACCAGCCTCGCATCGGTGACAAACCACCCCAGCCCGGGGCCGGCAGGAACGTCCTGCCCAGAATCGACGAACCCCTCCCGCCACGCGGCCGCCTTGGCGTCGAGCCTTGTGAACACCTCGTCGTCGGTGGTCACCTCGACCGCGCCGGCGAGCCCCATGAGACGGAGGCGTTTGTCATAGAGGCCGTCGAGCCTGCCCCGGAGAACATCGCGAGAGGTCGTCTCGAGCGCCGCGGCAACCTTGCCCACCGCGTCACGGACAAACGCCGGCGGGGTGCTGTCGCGAAAGAAAAGCACCGGGTGGAAGGTCTTCGACAAACCGACCGCAGAATCCTCGGCACTCGGCAGGACCGGCGCTGGGCTGCTGCCGATACTGTGCAATTCGATTCTGGGCATCGGGTCGCCGAGAGTCAGCACCGGCCCGAGCGGTCGGAGCGCAGCCAGACTCGATACCTCCCGCCGCCCTGTGACATCGAGCACCCATCCGTCCGGGTCGCTCGGCGCGAGCGGCTCGCACTCGACAATCACCCGGGTCTGCCCGGTGGGGTCGAGGTCGGCCTCGAATCGGCGGACGCGGGCCCCGGACATCTCGAGGCTCGCTCGCCCGCTGTCGGTCTTGCCGACGAGCCGGACCCCGTCCATACCGCCGTCCTCCAGACGCTCGGCCCGTTCCCAGACAAGCCCCGTGACCAGCGGGCACCAGCCGACCTCCGCCTCGTCGAACGCGAGGCTCAGGTGCGGGATCGGGAACATCGGAAGCAACGCTCGCAGCACAGTGGCAGGGTCGGTGCGGAGCGGTTCACCTTCTGCGTCGGTGGGAATCTCGGTTGAATAGAACGTTGTCGGGTCTCGCCGGTGTACCGCCCGGAGACGCCCGGCTCTTGCTTCGAGGGTCAGGTCGCCGATCTCGAGCCGCGCAAGGCCGGTGGTGCCGGGCACGCAACGGATCTCCATCGAGTGCATGTCGCTCCGCCCACCGGGCCGAACCAGCGTGACGCGGACGCGGTCGGCGGTTGCTGCAAAGCGGTACCGCCCGATCACCGCCCAGAGCTGGGCGGCGACCTCCATCGACCCGGCAACGGAGGAATCCGCGGGTGGATCAGCGGTCTCACCTGCGGACTGATCGACGGTGGTTTCGTCGGTGGTCTCGGCGGGGGTCTCGGCAGGGGGCTCGGCGGGCTGATCGGTCGCATCGTCGGCGGGCTGCGCATGGAGAGCTGTGGCAACGCACGCCCCCAACACCAATACCCCGAACACCCGCGTCATGCCGATCCCTCCGCGTTGGTATCCATCCCCGTGCTGCGATCATAGAGAGCGTCAAGCATCGACGTCACGGTATGACCCGTGCCGGGCACACGCAGTTCCGGCGCGATCTCCGCGAGCGGGACGAGCACGAACGCCCGCTCGGCGAGGCGTCTGTGCGGGATCGTGAGCCCGGGCTCTTGCACGACTCGATCGCCAAAGATCAGAATATCGAGGTCGAGCGTCCGGGGGCCCCACCGTTCCTCGCGCTGGCGGTCCCTCCCGCGCTGGCGTTCGATCGCGTGGAGACACCCGAGCAGTTCGACCGGTGCAAGCCCGGTCTCAAGCGCGGCAACCGTGTTGAGATACGCCCCCTGGCTGATCGGTCCGACCGGCTCGGTCTCGATGACGGTCGCGACCGCCGCGAGGCGTGAATCCGGGAGCGCGTCGAGTTGCTCCACCGCGTGGTTGACGTGCGATCGGCGATCGCCCAGGTTGGTCCCGATCCCGATGTAGGCCGTCACTCGATCCATCGGTGGTAGTGAAGCGGGCAAACCGGCACTCGGCAAGCGCCCAGAAAAAGACAAACGCCCCCGGTCGGACCGGGGGCGTTCGTTTGAGGAGCTGGATTGTGGAGCCCGAGCAGCCGGGGCCTACTCGCCGGCGGATTCGAGCTCTTTCATGCGGTGCTGCATCTGGGCTTTGAGGCGTGCGAGGATCGAGCTGTGCATCTGGCTGACACGGGACTCGGAAAGGTCGAGCGTCGCGCCGATCTCTTTCATGGTCATGCCCTCGTAGTAGTAGAGCAGGACGATGAGTTTCTCAGCCCGGCTGAGCCCTTTGGTGATGAGCTCTTTGAGGTCATTGCGTTGGATGTCGGCGAGCGGGTTGGTCTGGCCGTCGTCCTGAATGATGTCGATCTCGCGGAGGTCCCGCGAGCCGTCGCCGGGGTAGCACTTGCGGTTGAGGCTCACGGTGCCGACGGCTCGCCCGTCACGCATGTACTTGGTGAGTTCGTCCGGTTCGAGCCCGAGCCGATCGGCGATATCGTCGTAGTTCGCTGTGGTGCCGGTCTCCATCTCGCACTTCTGGCGGGCCTGTTCGACCTTGCCCGAGCGTTGCCTGACCAAACGGGGGACCCAGTCCATCGAGCGCAGCTCGTCGAGGATTGCGCCGCGGATGCGCGGGGCGCAGTAGGTCTCGAACTTGACCTTGTACCCGAGATCGAAGGCGTCGATCGCGTCCATAAGCCCGAACAGGCCGGCGCTCATGAGGTCTTCGAGGTCCACCTCGTCGGGGAGCCTGGCGTAGATCCGCTCGGCGTTGTAGCGCACGAGTTGGAGGTACTTCTCCATCAGGAAGTTGCGGATCGCCGCGTTGCCGTCCTTCTGGTAGAGCTCCCACACCTCTTGCACAGAGAGGTCGTCGTAGGGCGTCGGGATGTTGGAGGGCTCGGCGTGGCGAGCGGAACGGCGCGAAGCGCCGCGCGTGCTGGCCCGCGCCATTGATGATCTTGCAACTGCCATGGTCGGCTCCTTGACCCGTTCATTTCAGCACTCATAGACGCGAATCCTGCGCCAGAGCGGTGTGGCTGATGCCGATCCTTGGCTCAACCGTTGGGGAGTATACAAACTTTCTGGCGAACGCGCACGCGTTCTCTGCCACAGAATGAAAAGTTCACGGACTTTCTTTACGCATCAAGAATCTCAACCTCACTGAGTTCCTCATCCGCCTCGGGGCCGCCTTGTGTCGGGACAGGGATCGGTTCGGGTACCGGTCGTGATGCCGTAACCAGAGCGAGGTGTTCTCCCAGCGCGGTCTGCACACAATGACCCAACACACGACCGATTGCGGCCGCGCCGAGCAGAACCACTACAGAGCGGACAAGCACCTGCGAAGGCTCCGCGCTGGCGACCAATCCGGACGCGAGCGAAACCGCGAACGCACACAGCGCAAACGCAACACCGATCTGTTGGGGTACCCGCGAAGACAACGCCACTCTCCCTCCGGCTGCATCCAGCAACCGCACACCCACCGCGGGCCTATCGGCCGTGCGATGAACGCACTTTGATCACTCTGTCACTTTGTGCACAAACGGCGCAAACCCTCCGCAAAAACCGCGCCACTGTTGCAGCTGCGCCAGACCCAACACCGGGATTCGCCCTGGAGCAGCTCCAAGCAAGACGTCGCGAGTGTTCCTGTGTGCCACGGCCATTTTGGCCGTGCGATCGTCCGGGATGCCCACCGGCACGGCTCACAGAGCCGTGGCACACGCGGGCGAGAGAACTGAGATCGCTCTAGCCGTTGTAAGAGCTGCCGAGCAGATTCTCGGCAATCGCCCGGACATCACGGCTCGCCCGGCACCGTGGGAACGCCAGCAGGTGAGGCTGCCGGGCGCGGACCGCTCTGGGCACCCGCTCGTCACGGCGGACAGCCCCCAACACCTCGGGCCGAAAACGCAAGAACCGCTCGCAAGTTGCGATCAGCTTTGTACTTACAGCACTTGCCTCGTGCCGGGACACGACGCTGTTGAGCACGAGACTGACCGGGGGTATCGGCGTGTGCATCTCACGAGCCCGCCCGACGACGCACTTGATGAGGCCATAAGCGTCGGTAATGGACGTGGGCTCGGGCGTCACCACAACCATCAGCCGATCGGCAGCGGTCGCAAAGCTCATCACGTCGCGGCCGATGCCTGCGCCGGTATCGACCAGGACCGTGTCACTCCGGGATTCAAGATCGGCGAGCCCGGCCACCAGCCTCTGGCGCGCGCCGGCGTCCAGATCGGCAACCCGCGCCACCCCCACCGCGCCGGGCACAAGGAGAAACCCGCCCGGTGCTTCTACTATACATGATGCCAGACCCGGGCCGGCAGCATCGCGCAGCACGGTGTCGAGCCGACGCCCCGGAGCAAGGCCGCAGAGCACGTCGGCGTTCGCCATGCCGAGGTCGGCGTCGAGCAGGGTCGTGCGGTGGCCGCGCTGGGCGAGCGCGATCGCGAGGTTGACCGCGAGGTTGGTCTTGCCGACGCCCCCTTTGCCCGAGGCAATCGCGACAACAGGCACACGCCGAGCCCCCGCTGCGGTAACGGGTTGCGGGCGGGCTGCCCCGGCCATCGCCTCGACCAGCGCGCGCAAGCGCGAGGCCTGGTCATCTGGAGCCGCTCTTCCGGGCGACGCACCCATACCGGGGCCGGTTGTTGTGATGGTTGCCATCACCGCCCCCCGGCAAAGGTCTGCCACGCACTCCCGCCGTCGAGCACAAGCCGCGCCAGTCGCTCGGCACTCGCCGGCTCGATGTGGTCGGGGACTTCCTGCCCGGTGGTGACAAAGGAAATCGGCAGGCCGATTTTGTGCGCGATGTTGAGGATCACGCCGTAGTCCACCGCCTCATCGAGCTTGGTCAGCAGGAGGCGGTCGGGCCCGAGCACCCCGTAGCGCTCGGCCGCTGCGGCGATCACCGACTCGGCCGCCGCCAGAGACAGCACCAGTTGGGTCTGATCTGGCTCGGCCGCTTTCAAGAACTCGCCGAGCTCGTCGAGCCGGGCGGCATCCCGCTGCGACCGGCCGGCGGTGTCGAGAATGATCGTGTCACAATCGGACAGCGCGTCGATCGCGCCGGGGACATCTTGCGGCGCGAGCACCACCTTGAGAGGCATGCCCACAATCTCGGCGTAGGTCCGCAGCTGTTCGACCGCGGCGATGCGGTAGGTGTCTGCGGTGATGAGCCCGATCCGCTTGCCGTAGCGGAGCTTGCAGGTCGCAGCCAGTTTGGCGACGGTCGTGGTTTTGCCCACGCCCGTCGGCCCGATGAGCGCGATGACACTCGGGCGGCCGTCGGCACGTTTGCCGGGCGGCTGAGGATCGGCGACGACCCCGATCCGCTTGGCGACGTGCCGGAGCATCGTGTCGCGCACCGTCGAGGTATCGGCGAGTTCGCTTGTCGAAAGCTCGTCCCGGACCGCGGCGGTGACCTCGTCGGCGATCTCGGTTGCGACATGGCTGTCGAGCAGTTTGAGCGAGAGATCGAAGATCGGGCCGGCACTGTTTGAGGGGGTATCACTCGACCCCGACCTGGCTTCAACCCGGCGCGAAGACTGAAGCACCTGCCCGACCAACCTGCGGATCGCTGCCAGCTCTTCGTCGAGTGCAAAGCCCGCGTCGGGGCTGACCGGTGCCGGCTCGACCCTTGTGGCTTTGAGCCGACCGGCGGCAGGCAGAGGCTGGCGCGGCAGCTGTTCGGACGGCGTCGCCGAGGTGCCCGAGGGCGTTCCAGCAGCAGTTTCAGTCCCGCCCGGTGCCCAACGAGGCGATCCTTCGGCCGCGAGGAGCGCTGGCGAGGGGTTGATAGCGGTTCGAGGCACTGGCTTGGGCTCGATCCGGGTCGGCGCCACAGCCGATCGGGCATGTGCGGGGAGGCCGTCGGGGGTTTGTGTGGGGGTTCGTGCGGGGGTGCCATACGAGGTGGGCAGCGGCCCGCCGTCCTTGACGCGCGAGAACCAGGGCGGTGTGGCGACAAACGTGCCCTCGACCGGTGCCGGGGGAAGAGGCACTTCTCGTGACTGCTGCGCCGGGCGCGGGGTCTGGAGCCCGGGGTCACGCCGTCCCTCGACTCGTGGCCGGACGCGTGCGGGGCGCATCACCCCGGCGTCGCTGGACGCGGTGATCTCGACAACTTCGCGCGCGCCGAGCCCGAGCATCCCGCCGTCGCGGAAGGTGCGGGTGTGCAGAATGACCGCGTCGGCACCGAGGTCTTGCTTGACCTTGGCGAGCGCATCGGCCATGGTGGTGCCGTGGTATGTCTTGAGTGGTGATTTTTCTGCCGTCGTCGCCATCCGTGGCTCCTCGAGGACACTGGCATGCTAGCGGATCCTGCGCGTTTGTGCCAGCCTCGATCAAGATTACGCGGCGGGCACCGCCTCGGCGGGCGCGGTCGCACCGACCAGACCCATCGATTCGACCTCGACACCCGGCGGGATCTCGTTGTACCCGAGCACCACGCCGGTGGGCAGGTGGGGTTCGAGAATCTGCCTGACAATCGCCCGGACCTGTGGCGAAGCGATCACTACCGGGTGGTGCCCGGCTGCGGTGACCCGCTGCAACGCCTGGAGAATCCGCTCGGCGGTCTGCGTCGCGACGCGGGCGGGCATGGTCAGGCTCGTTCCTGCCGGGCCCCGATCTATATATGCGGCGATCTGGTCCTCGAACGCCGGGTCCATCGTGACGCAGACAATCCGGGGCGGGCGGTCCTGGTCGCGGACAGCGTACTGCTCGCAGATCGACCGCCGCAGCGCGTTGCGGACGTACTCGGTCAAGATATCCACGTCGTTGCTCTTGGGAGCCCAGTCGGCGAGGGTCTCGACAATCGTCTCCATATCCCGCACCGGCACCCGCTCGCGGAGCAGGTTGTGCAGCACCCGCTGGAGGTCGGCGATCTTGACCAGCGTGGGGACCGCCTCCTCAACAAGCTTGGGAGCTTTGGTGCGGAGCGTCTCGACGAGGTTGTTGACCTCTTCGCGGGTGAGCAGCTCGTGGGCGTGCTGCTTGACGATCTCGGTGAGGTGGGTCGCGAGGACGCTGGTCGCGTCGACCACGGTGTAGTTCATGCTCTCGGCCCGGTGCTTCTGGGCGGGGTCGATCCACCACGCGTCGAGCCCGAACGCGGGCTCTTTGGTCGGCTCGCCCTGCAGCTGCCCGGTCGCGATTCCCGAGTCCATCGCCATGAGCATGCCCGGTCGGAGCTCCCCGGCTGCGACCGCGGCGCCGCGGATCTTCACGCGGTACTGCCCGGGTTCGAGTTGCATGTTGTCACGGATACGCACCGGGGGCATGACCAGCCCGATCTCGGCTGCCAGCTGACGCCGGATCGCGGTGATGCGGTCGAGCAGGTCGCCGCCCTGCCCGGCGTCGACCAACGCGACGAGCCCGTAGCCGATCTCGAGTTCGAGCGTGTCCACCTTCAGCAAGGACTCGACCGGGGGCGGCGCGGCGGGTGCTTGCGATTCGGCGATCGCGGAGTCGCGGACCTCGCTTGCCTTGGCTTTGGCGGTCCGCATCATGCCAAAGGAGAGCAACCCCAGCGCGGCGGCGGTCGTAAGCAGCGGCACGGTCGGCAGCGGGGTGATGGCGAGCACCCCGAGAAACCCGGCGGTGATGACCAACCCGCGCGGCTGGCTCATCAGCTGGGTGGTGAGCTCTTCACCAAGGTCCTCTTTCGCGCCCGAGCGGGTCACGATGAGCGCGGCGGCGATCGAGATGATGAACGAGGGCAGCTGGCTGGTCAGGCCGTCGCCGATGGTCAGCTTGGTGAAGACCTGCGCGGTCTGCCCGACGGGCCAGCCGCGTTCGATGACGCCCACCGCGAGGCCGCCAAAGATATTGACGATGGTGATGATGATGCCCGCGATGGCGTCGCCGCGGACAAACTTGCTGGCACCGTCCATCGCACCAAAGAAGTCGGCTTCCTGCGAGATTTCCTGGCGTCGTTGGCGGGCTTCGTCCTCGTTGATGTTGCCCGCGTTGAGGTCTGAGTCGATCGCCATCTGCTTGCCGGGCATGGCGTCGAGGGTAAACCTCGCGGCGACCTCGCTGATGCGTGTCGCGCCTTTGGTGATGACGACAAACTGGACGATGACGAGGATCAGAAAGATCACGATGCCGACAAAGAGCGAATCGCCGGCAACGAACTGTCCGAAGGCGCTGATGACCTTGCCCGCGACGCCGGCTGCCTCTTCGGGGGTCGATGCATCGGCCGAGAGAATGAGCCGCGTGGACGCGATGTTGATGACCAGGCGGAGCATGGTTGTCGTCAGGAGCAACGACGGGAAGACGCTGAAATCCAGCGGCTTTGCCATGTAGATCGTGGTGAGCAGGATGATGACCGCCAGCGAGATATTCGCCGAGATGAGCAGGTCCATCACCACCGGGGGCAGCGGGACCAGGACCACCAGCAGCAGCATGACAAAGCTCAAAGGGACGATGAGCCCCTTGTGCTTGTGGATGTTGCGCAACCACGCCGGGAGTGCGCTGTTGGACTGCGGTTTGGTCGTCTGGTCAGCCACGGTTGCGGTTGACTCCTTCAATCAGAGATGAACATCGAAGTCGGTGGGTCATGCTGCTCCCACCGTTTCGCGGGTGCGCGAAGTCGTCTGCCGGGCGTGCTCGCTGGTCTTGGTGTTGCTTCGCTCTGCTTCAGCATCGAGCCGGTAGACGTACGCGAGAATCTCAGCGACCGCTTCGTAGTAGACCGGCGAGATCTCCTGCCCGATCTCGGTGCCGAAGTAGAGCCCGCGGGCCAGGGGCGGCCGCTCGACGATTGGCACGCCCGCGCTGGCGGCGACCAGGCGGATGCGCTGGGCCATGTAGTCGCCGCCCTTGGCGACCACTCGCGGGGCTCGCATGGTGTCGGTGTCGTACCGCAGCGCGACCGCGAAGTGGGTCGGGTTGGTCACGACGACATCGGCGGTCGGGACGTTGGCCTGAATCTGCTGCATAAAGATGTCGCGCATCATCTGCATGCGGCGTCCCTTGACCTGCGGGTCGCCCTCCATGCTGCGGCGTTCGTCCTTGACCTGCTGTTTGGTCATCTTCAGCTCTTCCTTGTGCTGCCACTTCTGGTAGATCCAGTCGATGAGCCCGATCAGCAGCAGGATCACCGCGAGCCACAGCGCAAGGATGAGCAACATGCGTGCGATCATCATCATGCCTTGCGTCGCGGTGAGCATGGGCAAGCCGATGATCGAGGGCAGAAAGCTCACGATCACACCCGTCGCGACCGAGATAATAAACACGAGTTTGACGATGTTGACCGCGGACTTGACGAGGCTCCGCTTGCTCAGAATCCGCTTGACCCCGGCGATGGGGCTGAGCTTGCTGAGCTTGGGCTCGAGCGGCTTGGCGGTGAGAAGCCACCCGACCTGCAGGAACTGCGAGAAGGCTGTCGCAAGCGCCGTGGCGAGAAGCAGCGGGCCGGCGAGCTTGCCTGTTTCGATCGCGATCATGCGGGAAAGAGGCCAGATCGTCGCGGAATCTGTAGACCATCCCTCACCATCGGCCGTGTAGGAATGATGCATGATCGCAAGGAACGAGCTCGCTATGTAGCCGCCCGCAAAGACCAGCAACAGCACGCCCGCGAGGAGATCAACCGCGGCGCTGAGGTCCTGACTCTTGGCGACCTGCCCCTTCCCGCGCGCTTCACTCAGGCGGCGTGCGGTCGGCAGCTCGGTGCGTTCGCCCATGGTGTCGTCTGCCATCGGCTCCCCTCACACACCGCGAGGCGAGAGGCCCCGCACCCAGTCGTTCAGTATCGTCAGCACACGCATCATCTCGTCTGACGCAACGTTGGCAATCACCTGTATCGAGAACGCCATCGCGAGCAAACCAACCACGATCTTGATCGCAAACCCGATGCTCATCACGTTGATCTGTGGCATGGTCTTGGTGACAAACCCCATCGCGACCATGACGAGAAAGACCATCGCCATCGCCGGGCCGCTCACCCGCAACGCCATCTCGAACCCGGAGTTGGCGAGCCCGACGTAGGTATCAAGCGGAACAGACGACCGCGCCATCGCACCGATCGGGACGTGCTCGAACGTTGCCAGGAGGGCGGCGTAGGTCGCTTCGAGCCCGCCGATCGCAAGAAATACCGCAAATCCAAGGTAAAACATCATTTCACCGATCACGTCGCTGTTCGAGTTCATATCGGGGTTGTAGACCGTTGCCATCGAGAGCCCCATCTGAAACCCGGACACATTCCCGCCCATCTGGATCATCATGATCGGCACCGACGCGATCACCCCCACGCACACGCCGATGAGGAGCTCACTGACAAGCACCGGGGCGAGCCCGACCAGATCGAACGGGGCGCTGGCGAACTGTGTCGGGATCGCGGGGTACACCGCGGCCGCCATGATGACCGAGAGCAGCACCTTGACCCGCATCGGGATCGAGATACTCGAAAGCATGGGCGCAAAGACGAAAAGACCGGTCATCCGCGACACCACAAAGGTGAACGGCACGACGTGGACCAGCAATGGTTCGATCCCCCGCATCGCGGCTCCATCCGGTCAGGACAACGAAAGAAGCGTCACCGCGTACTCGGCAAGCCGCAGCGCGATCCAGGGCAAGAGAAACGCCGCGACAAGGATCATGGTCGCGATCTTGGGAACAAACGTCAGTGTCTGGTCCTGGATGCTCGTGACCGACTGCACGAGGCTCACCAGCAACCCGATCACCACCCCAGCAAGAAGCACCGGAGCCGCGATCTGGAGCGCCGCGAGCAGCGACTCCCGCACTAAATATACAGCTGTTTCGTCGTACTGCATCGTTCTCTCCTATCGCACATTCGCCACGCGCATTGCTTCAACCACCACCATCCGTGCGGGCTCGACCATCGCGGTCGCGGTGTCCGCCACGTCCGGCACAAAGCTGTAAAGCAGCCCCCCCACCACCAGCGTCCAGCCGTCCACCAGCACAAACAGCAACAGCTTGAACGGCAGACTGATAAGCACCGGCGGCAGCATCATCATGCTCATCGAAATCAACAGACTCGCGATCACCATGTCGATCACCAGGAACGGCAGGTAGACCTTGAACCCCATCACAAACGCGGTCTTGAGCTCGCTGAGCATGTACGCGGGGATCAGCGCGCTGGTCGACACATCGGCCCGGGTCAGGAGCGACGGGTCGCTGATGTCTTTGCCCTGATATTCGAGCACCATGTAGAGGCTCGACCAGTTGCCGGTTGCCTCGATCTGCATGAACATGAAGTCCCGAATCGGCTGCCGACCGCGCTCCCAGAGATCATCATAATCGGTCACTTCGCCCTGCTGGTAGGGGACGACCGCCTCGTCCCAGACCCGGTCGAGCGTGGGCGACATGACGAGCAACGTCATGAAGAGCGCGAGCGCCGTGAGCACCTGCGGCGGCGGGATGCTCGCGGCCCCGATCGCCTGGCGGAGCAACGCCAGCACGATGATGATCCGCATAAAACACGTCGTCATCAGCATGATCGACGGCGCGAGCGAGACCACGGTGAGCAGCACCATCACGCTCATCGCAGTCGAGATGCCGCTGGGGTTGTCGGCGTCGCCGGTCACACCCCCGGACCGACTGTTTGGCAGCGCCCCGGCGGCCTGTTCGAGCATCGCCAGCGGGTTGAAGGCATCGGTGGACCGCATCGGTTCGTTGTCGTAACGGTCGCCGGCACCCGAGCCCGGCGCGAAGGGGCCGTAGGTTGGTTGCGCGACCGCGTGGGGTGCGAGGCAGAGCACCACCGCCGCCACGATCACCACAATGATCCACCGGAGGAAACTCATGCCGAGACCTCCACACCGCGCTGCCGGATCCCGTCGAGGCGGGAGGCGAGCTGATTGACCGGGTCCGCGCTGCGCGGGTGCCGGGGCTCGGTACCGCGAGAGGGCCGGGCGACTTCGGCGTGAGTCACGGCGGGCTGCATCGTGACCGCAGCGTCGGCGTGGTCGTCATCAAATCCCGAGACCATGTCGCGGAAACGGGCCGAGAGCGACCGCCCCTCGGCGTCCGCGGCGTGAAGCAGGAGCGACGCGACCTCGTCGGGATCGGTGACCTCACAGAGCGTCCGCATGCCGCCGCCCTTGGCACCGACACTCTGGCAGACCAGAAGGATGCGGCGGTCGAGTTTGAGCAGCACCAGCGTCTGCCCCCGCCCAACGGGGTAGCGCCCCAGCACCTGCAACAACCCCGCGGGCGATCGCCCCCCGGCGCCGAATGAGTGCATCAAGCCGCCGGAGCGCCCGGCGAGCTTGCGAGCAACCGCCGCGACGAAGAGAATCACCGCGACCACCAGCACCAACGCTCCGGCGGTACGCCACCAACCCGGGCCGACCTCGATCGGCGAGGCCCCGGCGGCCGGCTCTTCTTCGGCAGCTTCGGCAACGCGGACGCGTCCGGTGCGGATGGTGCCTCGATCACCGCCAGCGATCGCGTCGTCAGGAATCCCAAGCGGGCGGGCTTCGATCGCAAACGCGGGCAGCACGATCTCGGGATTCGACGAGGAAGCCGGGGCAGACGATCCATCCGGCGCAGACCCCGCGGGCTCGGCATCCACAGTGCCCGGCGTTCGGTCGTTTGCCGGCGGCGCGATCGGGCCGACGAAGCCATCGCTCTGGGCGAACGCCGGCGGAGCGATTGCCGCGAGTACACACACCGAGATTGCCTGAAGAGTTCGCCGCATCGTGCCGTCCTGGCTTGTCTCAGCGCGGCTCCGCCGCGCCGGGTGCGTGTGCACCGGATTACCCCGCCTGCTTGCCCTCGGGGTCGATGATCTCGTTGACGCGGATGCAAAAGTTGTCGTTGAGCACGAGCACCTCGCCGCGAGCGATGTGCCGGTCGTTGACGTAGATATCGACCGGGTCGCCCGCGAGCTTGTCGAGCTCGACGACGGAACCTTCATTCAAGCGGAGCACGTCGTCGATCAGCAGCCGAGTCCGCCCGAGTTCGATCTTCACGTTGAGATTGACATCGGACAGCAGGTCGAGCTCGGCGGGTATCGCCCGCTCTCTCTCGGCCGGGAAGCTCGGCAGGTCCATCGGCGTCGAGCCCGCTGGGGCTGCGGCCGTTGGAGCAGCCGCGGCAGCCTCCGAAGCCGCGTCCATCGGGCTCTCTGTCCCGCCCGCCGGCTGCTCGGGTTCGGCGATTATCCCCGAGTTGACATCCTTGACCGCGGCGTTGACCTGCGCGAGCAGCGCCTCGGTCAGCGCGTCGGTGTCGTCTGGAGCGGTGCCCGGATCCGGAGCGGGAGCCTCTTCTGCCGCGGCGGCGTCGGGCGTCTGCTCCGGCTCGGAAGCCGGCTGGTCCTGGGGGGTGGTGGGATCGATCTCGTCTGGCATGTCCGGGCACTCCGCCTGGCTCGTCGCGCAGCCGGTGCGCACATCCTGCGCGCAGAATCCCGGCTGCTGACTCGACAATCGGCCCGTTCGCTTGCCAATCCCCAATAATCAGGAGCAGAACTGCAAGATGTGCGCGGTGCCGCATAACTTGCGCTGTGACCCAGGCTTTCACCGAATCTCCGTCCGTTGTTTATCCGGGCGGGATGCCCTGGGACTTCGGCAGCATCACCCGCTCGACCAACGGCTCGCCCTCGGGATCAAACCCGAAGATCCCCTCGACATATGCCGTTAGCTGGCGGTTGAGGGTCTCGAGCCCGGGTTCGGTCAGGTGGGCGTGCGCCGACCTGCGGATGATCAGCCCCACCCCCTCGGTGATCTCCGCGCCCCGCCGCTCGAGCTCGCCGTTCACCTTCTCCTCGTTCTTCTTCTTGACCTGCAGCACCACCTCGATGTTCCAGGTCCAGGCCTGCCCCGACGCGAGGTTCTGGAATCGCCCGTTGGCGAGCGGAAGCTCGACGGTCTTCTCCTGCTCGGCGACCTCTTCGCCCTCGATCCCGCTTGCCTCGGCAGAGCTCGCGCCCATACCGGAGAACTTGACAAACGCCAGCACCCCCACCCCCTCGATCACCATCACCACCGCGACGATGATGATCGTCAGCAGCGGGGACTTCTTCTTCTCGGTCTCTTCCTGGGGTTGTTCTTTCGCTTCGTCTGCCATGGTGCTTCTCGCTTGGTGTGTTCGATGGGCTATCGACTTCTTCCGGTGCCCGCGGCATCCGGGCGCAGCTCCGAGACCGCGACGTCGGTCATAAAGACCTCAACCCGTCGGTTTGTCATCCCGCCAACGGTCTGAGCGCCGGTATCAAGCGGCTGGGTGTCGCCGGCGATCCAGAGCGACAGCTTGTTCTTCTCGACCTCGCACTCCTCGATGAGGAACCTCCTCACCGCCATCGCGCGGTTGTAGGAGAGCTCCATAAACTCCATCCCCTCGAGGCGATCGTCCGGCCCCCAGGCGTGCCCGAGGATCAGGAACATCTTGTCGCTGCCTCGGATCCGTGGGGCGATGAGCTCGCGGATGACTTCCTTGTTCCCTTCATCGAGCTCGTACTCCGAAGGCGCAAACGGCATCGGCTTGCCGATGGTCCACTTGCGCCCGTTGAAGAGCGTCGAGGTTGTCTGATCGGTGCCGACAGTCGAGGTGTCGTTGGTGTCGGACTTGGATACTTCCTTCTCGATCTTCAACATGCCCGCGGTGTCGGAAAGCGGAGAGGAGGGCATGGATTCAAGGCTAATAATCATCGAATCACCGCCATCGGCACCGAAGGCTTCCTTAATCGCGTCGAGAACTTTCTGGAACTCCTTAGGTTGCTTCAGCTCGCTGAACGCCGCGAGCAGGATGAAGAAACACAGCAAGAGCGACATCAGATCGCCGTAGGTCAGAACCCACTCAGGAATGCCCGGCTTTTCAATCTTTCGCTTTGCCATGTCCGCTCCACCCGATCAGGCCGCTTCTTTCTCTTCAAACGCCGCCCGCTCTGACGGGGGCAGATAGGTCAGGAGTTTGCTCTCGACAACCCGGGGGTTGTCGCCGGACTGGATCGCCATCACCCCGGCCGCGATGATCGTCTTGACGAGGACCTCCTCGGCGTCACGGGCAGCGAGCCTGTCGCCGACCGGACCGGTAAACATGTTCGCGACCATCGCGCCGTAGAGCGTCGTGATGAGCGCCACCGCCATGCCCGGCCCGATAGCGCTTGGGTCGTCCATGTTGCTGAGCATAAAGATGAGCCCGAGCAGGGTCCCGATCATGCCGAACGCAGGACAGTACCTGCCCATGGTGTCGAGGATCGACTTGCCCTGTGCGTGCCTGTCCTGCAGCGCTTCGAGCTCGGTGTCCATGATCTGCTGGATGAGCTCGGGATCGGTGCCGTCGACAGCCATCTTCACGCCGCGAACGATGAAATCGTCGCTCATCTCATCGGTGTGGTTCTCGAGAGCGAGGATGCCCTCACGACGAGCGATCTCGGCGAACTTGACAAGGTCGGTGATAATCGCGCTTGGATCTGTCGCCTTGAAGAACAACGCCTTCATCACAATCGTGTGCAGCTTGAGTATTCGTCCGAGTGGGAAAGCAAGAATGGTCGCGCCCAAAGTCCCCCCGAGGACAACCATCACCGACGTGATATCAAAGAGCGCGCCGATGCTCCCGCCGCCCAAGAAGACGCCGGCAAGTACCGCGGCGACCGCGAGAACCGCTCCGATGACTGAGCCAATATCCACCCCTACAGCCTCCCTGCCGAGCGCAGCCATTGCGCGTTCCTATGGATGGTCATCGGTGGGTGGGATGCAGGACTTGATGCCCAAGAGAGCGCCGCGGTCACGAAGTGTCAGCTTGGAACGATCAACCGTCGCAGATGTCTCCCGTACTCGATCGATTGCTCCACAACCTCACGCATGGACTCTTTGACGACGATGTGGTCGCCAGACGTGAGTGTGATAATAGTGTCCGGGTTCTCCTCGATAACCCGGATCAACTCCGCATTGAGCACGAAGGGCTTGTCGTTGAGTCTGTGAAGCGTGATCATGCCGGCGTCTCCGTCCCTCTCTATCGGTCCAGAATCGCTGCGTCTTCACCCGCCGAGAGATCGAGAGTCTTGGTTACCGGCCGAGCAGAAGCAGCTGCTGGAGCAGTTCGTCTGCGGCCTGGATCACCCGACTCGACGCCGAGTAGCCGGTCGAAGCCATAATCATGTCGGTGAGTTCTTCGCCGAGATCCACGTTGGACTGTTCGAGCGCCCCCGCCACGATCGACCCGGTGCCAAAGCTCGTCGGCGTGACAACCGCGGGCGCGCCGCTGTTGGGTCCCTCGCGGAAGAGGTTCGAACCCTCCTCGATGAGCCCCTCGTTGTTGGTGAACTTTGCCAGCACGACGCGGCCGAGGGTCCGAGTAAGCCCGTTGCTGAAGACGCCCGATATCAGCCCGTTACGGTCGATGCCGAAGTCTTCGAGTGTCCCGCTCGGGCGGCCGTTGCGGAACGTTGACGCGATGGACGACGGATCGTCCGAGAGCGCGGTGAGTTGCTCGCCCCCCTCGGCAAAGTCCACGCTGAAGGTCAGCGGCGTCTCGGCGCCCGTGCCCTCACGGTCGAGTGTCGCGGTGACCGGCGTATCGCCGATCAGCAGCCCGGACGTGTCGAACGATATCTCGCCGGTCGTGAGGCGCAGGTCGATATCGGTGTCGTCTCCGGAGTCCAGAAAGTACCGCCAGGTGGTCCCGGTGTCGCCCTTGCTGTCGATCACCATGGAGAGATCGACCGCGACCTCCTGCCCCAGTGAGTCGTACACGATAAACGTCGTTCGGACACTCTCGCCCGTTGCTTCCTGGGTCTTGGTGGTGACAAAGGGGAGCCGGTCGATCGACCCGTCGGCGTTGAGCAGACGCACCGCGCTGTTCGAGACCTCGAGATCATTGACGGTACCGGTGTTGCCGAAGATCGTGAAGAATCCTGTCGCCGAGAGCGCGACCGCGCCGGGGGTCGCACCGTCGGGGTTGAGTTCCCCGGTGTCATGAACCCCCAGTGCCTGCTCGAAGAAATCGAGCATGTCCTGCACGGTCATGGTGGGTGTAATAGTCAGATCGGCGACCGGGACTGTCGCCCCGCCGCGGCGTGCGCCGTTGATCTGAAGCACCTGCCCAGCTGCAAACATCGATTGCCCCTCTGCTTCGGGGTCTTCGATCTCGGTGAGCAGACTGGTCGCGTTGATCATCTCGCCAGCATCGGGCGGATTGGTGGCGCCGTCCATCACGCTGAACCCGTTGACCCCGTTGGCGCTGAACGCGATGGTCGAGCCGCCCGCTGAGAGATCGCCCGAAGCGTTGAGGTTGCCGACGACACGGACATAATCGGTCGATTCAGCAACAGCGCGCGCACCGAGCGGGATGTTCAGGTCGGTCAGCACGCCGTCGATGATGTTGTAGTCGTCGTCCACCGCGTAGCCGAGCAATCTCTCGCCGCTGATCGAGACGAGGTTGCCCTCCGCGTCCTGTCTAAATCCGCCGTCGCGGGTATAGAACCTGTCCTCGCCGCGTTGGACGACGAAGAACCCGTCACCCTCGACCGCGAGGTCTCGACCGTCGCCGGTTGTCTGGAGCGCGCCCTGCCCGAAGTCGAGTTGCGTCCCCGCGATACTCACGCCGAGCCCGACCTGGAATGGGTTGGTCCCGCCGTAGTCGGTGGTTGGCTCTGACCCAATGTGTGTGGTGCGCGACATCGCGGTGCTGAAGAGCATCCGCGAACCTTTGAAGGCGGTGGTGTTGACGTTGGCAATGTTGTTGCCGATGACTTCGAGGTTGCGCGAGTTTGCGCGCAGCCCGGTCAGCCCTGTCATGAGCGCGATTGTCGATCCCATGGGAGTTCGTTCCTCTGTGCCGGTCTATGCCCGTGCGGTGTTGTGTGTGTCCTGCCCGAGCAGCTTCAGCAGCGAGGCGTCCATAGCGCCCGGGCTGGGCGCAGGCAGCACTCCCAACTGAGAAACCGCGTTGGTGTCGAGTCTCACGACGCCGTCGATGCCGGTCATCACCCGCCCGTCGGCGAGGTCCAACTCGCCGAGCACGCGCCGTGACAGGACATCAACGTCGAGCGCCTTGCCGTCGACCAGCACCGCCATTCGTGTCGCGCCCGCCGCGTGGGCGCGGTCAACCAGCCGGGACAACTCGGCCAGCTGCGGCTCACTCAGCTCGACGTCAACTCCGGACGCGATCGACACCGGCAGCCCGGTTTCGAGGCTCCCGGCCTGCGCTTTCTCGAGCAGGTTCTCAAACGCCTCGGCCGCCCCGGCATCGCGCAGCTGCGCCGTGCCGTCCGGCCGAATCGCCGAACCAAGCACGCGGAGCAGGTCTACCGGTGACGGCAGGATCACGACCCGCCCCCATCACTCTCGGCGTCATCCTGCTGATCTTTCAGCACCTGATCAACATCTGCCATCGGCACCCGCGTCCCGCCGCCCAGGTTGAGCACGACACCCTCGTCGGTCTTTGAGACCGACTGCACGACACCCGAGACGCGCTGCCGCGTCTCGCTCAGCCCGCTGACCAGCTTGCCGATGAGCCCCGCGCCGGACGCCAGCTCGTTCTGCCCGATCAGATCGGTCAGCCGGTTCGAGAGGTCGTCGTCGGACTGGATCGAACGGATGTTGGCGATCTGTTCGAGCAGCGCGTTGGTGTCGTTGGGCTCAAGCGGATCCTGATTCGACAGCTCGGCAAAGATGAGCTGAAAGAACTGGTCCGACGTGAGCCCGCTCACCGCGCTGGACTGCGGCGACGCGGACGACCCGATAGCTTCGACTGAGTTCACAGCCGTTCTCCAATACTCTGCGCCACGCCGGGTGCTCCGTCACACCAACGCGTCAACCATCACGATGCGTGCGGCTCCGTCCGCGACGCCGTACACAACCCCCGGGCCTCCTGCCATGCGGATTGTGTTCTGAACTTCTGCTTCTCCCCCGGGCGCGTCCTCGGCAGTGTGGCGCACTCCGGCGCCGCCCCTGCCATCACCCCCGCCCGGCTCCGCCGGATGGTGTCGGCCCTGTTCTCCTTCGGCCCCGGCGCGGCCGTTCTGGCCGCCGGGGTGTTGGTCTTGATGTCGCACAAGAGAGCCGTCCTTGCTCTCGGGTACCTGCTCGATCTCGATCCGACCCACCCGCAGCCCACGTGCTTCCAGCGCGTGGCGGAGCGTGTCAACACTCCGCTCAAGCAATCCGCGTGCCTCGTCGGTTGCCGGGCGGAGCCGGGCATCGACCGAGCCGTCTCGAACGCGCAGCTCGATCCGCAGCTCGCCCAGCGCCTTTGGAGTCAGCCGGAGCGTGACGTCCCCGCTCCCCTGCCGCAGCGCCGCCGACAACCCCTGCGCGACCTGCGCACGGAACGCGGTCATGGTCCTTGAGCCGCCGTTTGCCGGGTTCTGTGCCGCGGTCTTCGGGGGGGTAGTCAAGAGCGACGGCCCGTTGGCTTTGCCTCCGAGGGCGATCGCGCTGGCGTTGGTCGCGGTTGTTGCTCCGCCGCCTGGTGCGCTCACGCCGGCCTTACCAACAGCTGTCACCGCGGCGGACTGGCCGGGTGCGCCCAGCGGCCTGCCCCGCGGATCGCCTGTATTTCCAGCGATTCCGGCAACAACCGTCTGCTGCGTGGACCCGCCAGCGGACGCGGTGTCGGATGTGGCACCCGTCCCCGTTCCAGCGCCGCCCGCACTGCCCTGCGCGGCAAGCGGTGCTTCTCCCGCCGAACGCGACTGCCCCGTGACAGCACCATGCGACAGTTCCCCGGACGCGGCTTTGCCTGCGAGCGCTCCGGGCTGACTCTGCGAGCCCCGCCGCTGCGCTCTGGCGATCGAGTCAGACAATCGCGACCGGCCACCAGCACCGGGCATCTCGGCGCCCGCTCGCGGTGCACCCGCGTCTTGTGCAACACCTTCTGACAGTGCCGCGCGAGCGCCGGTCCGCCCGCCCCCAGCCGCGGGCCGTTGCCCGACGCCCAGCGAGAGCTTGCCGTTCCGCGAGGCATCAACAGACGCAAACTGCGCGAGCTGCGCAAAGACCGCATCAAACGCGCTCTGATTTGCGCGTGTCGATTGCTCGCGCTTGCTCTGCGCGCCGAGGCTGTGCCGCGGCTCACCGGAGGGCGTCTGCGTCGGGATAGAAGCGGTTGAACTGGTGTGCAAAGGTTTGCTCAGGGCGTCTGTGGTCCGGTCGCCTCGGCCATCAGGCCGTAGGTCCGGAGACGCTCAAGCAAATCCGCTGCCACCGTGGGAGATTCTTTGACAAACTCGGCCATGACCTTGCCGCGGATTCTCTCGTCGAGCTCGTCGAGGTACGCGACCGCACGATCCATGCCCGTCATGTCCGCGGGGTCCTCGACGCTCAGCGCCCCCGCGCGGCCGTCGATGATTTCCTGCAACATCGCCTGGGCGTCGGCCGGCTTGACCGAAATGAGCACCGAGAGCGCCGCCTGAAACTGCTCGTTACCCCGCATCGCCGCGATGCCCGACTGCCGTCGCTCGAAGCGGTCGCGTTCGTCCTCGAACTCTTTGCGTTCCCGATCGAGCTGGCGAAGAACCAGTGTCGAGGTCTGGGTCAGCACCGTGTTCTCCCGCTCGAAACGTTGAGCCCGAAACTCGGCGGCCTGATCAAACTCGCGCTGGAGCGAAACCAGTTGCTCGGCGGGCAACGGCGGATTGGCCGGCAACGGGTCGGCAGGGTCGTCCACCGGGATGCCGTTCTCGGTCTCGACCAACGGCTGACCTTCCGCGTCCGCGTCACCCTTGGCGCTCTCGGCAGGGATCGGTTCGTGCAGGATTTCCCGTACCGCGTCGAGGCGTTCCTTGTTGATCCGCTGCGTCCCGATAAGCCACCCCGCCGCACCGAGGATGCCGAGCAGATTGATAATCGCCAGAACCGAGAATGCTGTCAACAACCGTTTCATGCCGCCGCTCCATCGCCCGTGCCGGGCCTGCCAAATCGTGCCGTCACCAGTTCATCGACCTCACGCGCTTCCTTGGTGCGCTCCGCCGCGACCCACGCCTCATACCGCCGCTCGCGCAACAGTTCAACCGCACGCCGGCGTGTCGTTGCTTCGAGCAGCGATCGCCGGGCGGTGTCAAGCCGTTTGAGCATCGCCGCGCCCCGCAGCGCCAGTTCATGCCGCTTGCGCAACCCGTGCAGCGAAGCGTTGGATTGCAACCGCACACGCCCGAGGTCCACCCCGACCCCCTCGCCCAGCTCTCGCCGCAGCGCGTCCTGTTCATCGTGAAATGCCCGCGCGAGCGCCGCGGCTTCCTGTTCGATCTCTACCCGATCGCGCTCAACCTCGGCGACCCGTTTCATGCGGTCCCGCTCCTCGCGGCGGCGCTGCTCGAGCAGCGATTCAAGCTCAAAGACAAACCGTGCCATCGTGTGCTACCTACCCTGCCTTTCGTGTGGTTGTCTGGTCCAGTGCCGCCCCGGCGCGCACCGCGACATCGAGCAACCGCTTCCGTGATTCCTCGGCCGTCTCTCTTTCGAGATGCCCCTGCCTCAGGATCGCGTTGATCTCCCCGACAAACTCGATCGCGACATCCGCCTCGACGTCCGACCCCTTGGCGTAGGCCCCGATCTGGACAAGCTCCTCGATCTGTCGGTACTTTGCGAGCAGCCGGATCACCTGCCGCCGCGCCGCGCGGTGGGCCGCGTCGGTCACTCGCTCGGCGACCCGGCTCACCGAATCGAGCACGTCGATCGCCGGGAAGTGCCCGGCTTGGGCGAGCTTTCGGCTGAGAATAACGTGCCCATCGAGAATGCCCCGCGCCGCGTCCGAGATCGGATCGCCCGTAAGATCGTCGCCCTCAACGAGGATCGAGTAGAGGCCGGTGATCGTCCCGCCGCCGCGACCGTCCGCGCCGGGATCGAGCGCGCCGGCGCGCTCGAGCAAGAGGGGGAGCTGCGCAAAGACGCTCGGCGTGTACCCCTTGGTCGCCGGCGGCTCACCGACACTGAGCCCGATCTGCCGCTGGGCATGAGCGAACCGTGTCACCGAGTCCATCATCAGCAGCACGTCCTGCCCGAGATCGCGGAAGTGTTCGGCAATCGTGCACGCGACCTTGGCTGCACGCACGCGGAGCAACGGCGACTCGTCGCCTGTCGCCACCACCACGACCGAGCGCCGCAGCCCTTCTGCCCCGAGTGAGTCCTCGATAAACTCGCGCACCTCGCGCCCGCGTTCGCCGATCAACGCGATGACGTTGACGTCGGCCTCGGTCCGCTGGGCGATCTGCCCGAGCAGCGTGCTCTTGCCCACGCCCGGGCCGGCGAAGATGCCCAGTCGTTGCCCGCGGCCGAGTGTGGTCAGGAGGTCGATCGCGCGGATGCCCGTCGCGAGCGGTTGCCGGATGGGTCGGCGACGCATCGCCGAGATCGGCGCAGGATCAATCGGTCGTGGCTGGCGTTCGACGATCGCGCCGAGCCCATCAACCGGCCGCCCCAACCCATCGATGCAGCGCCCGAGCATCCGCGTGCTCACGCCAACGTTCTGAGTGATCTGCTCCCCCACGACGCGGTCCCCGCCACAGATGCCCGCCGACTGTCCGAAGAGCATGACGACCGCCTGGTCGCTGGAAAAACCGACGATTTCGCCGAGCATCGACGTGTCGCCCCGGCGTGACTCAAGCCGCACAAGCGAGCCGATCGGCAGCGGGAGCGAATCGACAAGCACCGTCAGCCCGCGCAACGCCGAGACCACGCCGCACACCCGCTGAGGCAGCGCGTCGCGCACGATCGCCAGCTCCGGTGCGAAGATGCTCATGCCTCAGTCTCGCTCTGGGTCTCGGCAGAATCAGGGTCGGGCTCGGCCGAGCGATCGGGCATCAGATCTCGCACAAGACGGTCGAGCTGGGTCTGGATACTCGCGTCGATCGACGCCCCGCCGAGCGTTCTTGCGGTACACGACCCACGCAGCGCCGAAGAATCGGTCTGCAGCCGCACATGAATCCCGCCGACAAACTGTTCTCGCAGCTTCGGCAACACTTCACGCACGAGTTCCTCATCCTCGGGATGCACCCGAACGATCAGCGTCGCCGGCGCGGTGACGAGGCTGAGCAGCTCGCGCAGCTGATCCTCGACCACCGTCGGATCAACCTCGATCTCGCGGTGAACGACCCGCTCGGCGATCGCCACCGCCAGCTCGACCGCTCCCCGCTTTGCTTCGATCAGCAACGTCTCGCGTTGTTCGAGAAACGCCGCCATTGCCTCGGACCACGCGGCGTCGAGCTCGCCGAGCTTCTCGCGAAACTCCGCGAGCGCTTCGGCTCTGCCCTGCTCGATACCTTCTGTTTTTCCAGCCTCAAGGCCCTCGGCGTATCCCTGCGCTTGCCCGACTTCGGCCGCGTCGGACAGAAGCCTCGCCCGCTCGGTGTGGGCTTCACGGACCACCCGCTCTGCCTCGGCGGTCGCCGCTTCGCGCAGCATCCGCCCGCGGCGATCAAGATCACCCAGGTCCAGCGTCACACACCTGTGCATGTGCGTCTCGGCATCTGCGCGTTTGATCACCGCCACCAGCTATCCTCCTCGCGGTCGGTCAGACGACCAGCTCCGACTCGCCGCCGCGGCCCTGGATCACGACCTCGCCCGACTCTTCGAGCCGACGCACGATGTCTACCACTCGCTGCTGCGCCGATTCGACATCGCTCACCCGCACCGGGCCCATAAACTGCATGTCTTCCTTGATAAGACCGGCCGCACGCTCGGACATGTTCGCAAAGATTTTCTCAGCAAGCCCATCGCTGGCAGTCTTGAGCGCCAGTGCCAGCTCGTCGTTGTCCACCTCTTTGAGCACCGACTGGATGCCCTTGTCGTTGACGAGATTGATGTCCTCGAACACGAACATCAGCCGACGAATCTGCTCGACCAGGTCGGGGTCCTCGGCTTCGAGCCCTTCCATGATCGTCTTCTCTGTCGCACGATCGGCGAGGTTAAGAATCTCCGCGACCTTGTCCACGCCGCCAGCGCTTTCCATCGACTGGCTCAACATGCTCGACAGCCGGCTCTCCAGCCCGCGCTCGACCTCGCGGATCACCTCCGGGTTGGTCTGCTCCATGTTCGCGATCCGCTTGATGACCTCGACCTGTTTCTGCACGGGCAGGCCGCCGAGGATCTCGGCCGCCTTGTGGTACGGCAGGTGGCAGGTAATCAACGCGATCGTCTGCGGGTGCTCATCCTGGATAAACGTCAGCAGGTTTTCGGTCTCGGCCCGCTGCAAGAATGCGAAGGGTGTCTTCTGCACCTGCGTCTGGATCTGCGAGAGCACCCGGTCGGCGTGCTTGGGATCGAGCGACTGCTTGAGCACGTCGCGTGCAAACTCAAGGTTGCCCTCCGAGGCGTACTGGTTCGCGATCGAGAGGTTGTAAAACTCTTCGACAACACTCGCGGTAAGCACTGTCGGCACGCGACCCAACGCCGCGACTTCACGCATCACCAGCTCGACGGTTTCGTCGGGCAGCTTGGCGAGCAACTCCGACGCCTTGTCCGGCCCGATCGTGACCAGAATCACCGCGGCTTTGGTGATGCCATCAATCTCGGAGATCGTTTCGGGAAGTCTGTCGTGGGGCTTGCGGGCCATGCGTCTCTCCGGCTATTCTTCTTCGGTGACCCATCGCCCGACAAGATTCGCCGCCGCGTCAGGGTTCGATGTCACCAGCTCGGTGACCTGCTCGATGAGCTTGCTCGAACGCACCTGATCGTCACCGACCTCGATGCCCGTCATCGCCGATTCGCTCTCGTCGGCCTCCCCGACCATGTCGTCAACCGTCGGCAGCGTCGCGGGCACGCCCGACAGCTCTTCGGCCGAGGGCAGCTCCACCGCGCGGGTTGCCTTGCGGACCATCATCAGCATCATGCCCATCGCCCCGAGCGCGAGAAGAGCGAGCAGCCCTTTCTCGATCAGCCCGCCCCCCGCTGCGCCCCCACCGCCGGTGAGCGTGCCGAGCAACCCGCCCGAAGCATCGCCCAGCGCCTGCACCGGGACATCAACAGGAATCAGGCTCACAATCACGGTCCCCTGGATGGGTTCGGTCACCCCGGCCACCATCAGGTGCGGTTTGATGCTGTCCTCGATCTTGATCCGCTCGAGCTCGAATCTCGCGTCGATCTCTGCATCGGTGGGCGGTGTTGCCTCTTCGCCCTCGGCCGCAGCGGTTCGCATGAGTTCAACGATATAACTGCGCGGAATGTTCACCGATGCCGCGAGCATCGTCGGCATCCCGCGGGGGTCCTGCTCGGTCATGGTCTCAGACCCCATCCCGACGTCAAAGTCGGTCTCGTCGTCGGAGTCCTCGAGCGACGTCCCGCTGCCGCCCGAAGAGGACAGGATGCTCCCCGTCGCGTTCGACCGCACACCCGGCTCGGCCGCTTTGCTCGCCTGGGATTGTGAAGTCGAGGCCGACTTGATCCGCGAGGCAACCGAAACCGTCCCCTCCTTGGGGTTCATGTACTTGGTCGACTGCCGACTCACCCGCGTCACATCGACCTGCGCGGTGACCGCGATCGTCACCCCGCGAATGTAACTCAGCATGTCACCCAGCTTCTGGCGAAGCTTTTCCTCAGCCGCGATAGTGTGCTCGAGATAACTCGTTGCCAGAATCGCGTCCGAACTGGTGGGGCGCCGCTGCCGCCCGACCGAGCCGTCGATAATCCGGATGTTCTCTATAAGCAGCCCGGCTTTGGCGCCGGCGATGAGCTGGGCGATCGCGTCGACTTCCCCCTGATCGAGCGCGCGGCCGGAGGTCGTAAAGACCGTCGCCGACGCGGTGGGTGATCTGACCGACCTCCCGATCCCGCGTGGTTCGGGGACGTCCAGCAGCACCGTCGCCTGCCTCACGTCACGGAACCCTCGGATGACCTTCGCCAGCTCATTCTGCAGCGCGATCAGGTACATCTGGTCGTTCTGCTGCTTGGAGTAGTAGAACCCCTGCTTGTCAAGCAGCGAGGCAAAGAGCAGCGTGGTATCGGTGGGCAGCTGCCCGGACTGGGCAAGATGCGACACCGCGAGCTGCTCTTGTGCTGCGGGCACCATGAGCTTGCCGTTTTCTACTTTGACATCAATACCGGCCGCCAGCAGCGCCGCTCGAGTCGTGGTCTGCGAGACCGGGTCGGCGGTCGGCATGAACTCGACCATGCCCGGCTTGGCCGAATACTGCGCGACCAGGAAC
The DNA here is from genome assembly GCA_964394895.1 of uncultured Phycisphaeraceae bacterium. Lineage (GTDB taxonomy): Bacteria > Planctomycetota > Phycisphaerae > Phycisphaerales > UBA1924 > PNC22. Next base: position 69,928 of record CAYMZJ010000005.1, read on the forward strand.
AGCGTCATCGCCGCGATCACGCCGAGCGATCCCATCAGCAGCCGTTGGCTGGCGGTCATCGAGCCCAGGTGTTCCCGGGTAGTAGCAAGCAATCGCCGGATCGGGTTCATCGGTTCGGCCTCCGTGCCGAGTCAGAGCGGCGCACTCCACGCCGGCGCAGCACCCACGCCCAACCGGACGTGCCGCCACAGCTCCTTCGTCGGCATGGGAAGGCTTTGCGCTTGAATGTGCGCACAACCCGCGTCATTCGGCAAGTCTTGCGCCGCAACGATGCCGATCGGAACCCGCCCAACGCCCGATCGCAGCCGCGAGTCAGACCCGCATCTGCTTGACCTCTTCGTACGCCTGCATCACCTTGTTGCGCAGCGACTGGATCATCTGGAACGCCGTCTCGGCCTTTTTCGCCGCGAGCACAGCACTCTCCGGATCACTCGAACGCCCGGTCGCGAGGTCCTCGATCGCTCTAGTTGCGTCCTGCTGCAGCGCGTCGGCCTGGCGGAGCGTGTCCATAAACACGTCACGGAAGCTCGGCCCGTTGGGGTCGGCCTCGGGGTGCGCGTTCGCGCCGCCCGTGCCGCGCATCGGTGGCTGAATCGGGCCTGCGCCCCCTGAACCAATCAATCCCACCGGGTCTGCCATCAGTACACCCTCCGTCCGGGATCATCCCCGGAGGCGTTTCTCTTACGCGAGCAGCCGCAAGACCTGTGCCATCGTCGCCTTGAGCGCCTCGGCCGCCGCGACGTTGGCCTCGTACCCCCGGGCCGCCTCCATCGCGTTGACCTGCTCGGCGATCGGATCGATGTCCGGCACCATCACGTTCCCGTCGGCGTCAGCATACGGGCTGGACGGGTTGTGCATCGAGCGGAGGGCGTTCTGGTCGATCCAGATCGACGCGACGTGGACCCCCATCTGCCTGCCCAGCGTGGTGCTGGCGCTCGGGTCCCCAGCCGCAAACTCGGCGGCCCTGCGTCTGTACGGGTTGTAGTTGCCGTCGGCGTCGAGGATCGCCTTGCTGTTGGCGACGTTTGCCGCGACGGTCTCGAGCCTGATCCGCTGTGCGATCATGCCGCTGGTCGGGATGTCGAGTATGCCCCACATGGTCTGGCTCCGTTCGTTCTTGTGCGTCAGCGATCAGACGCGCTGGCTGATCGCCATCTGGATAATCATCGACTGCGACCGGTACAGGTCGGTCGCGGTGCGGAACGCCGCGGTGCTCTCGGCCAAGGTCTGCATGAGTCGCTCGAGGTTCCGGTTGTTCCGGTCGTGAAAGAGCACCCCGCCGCTGGAGGTCTCGGGTCGGAGTGTCAGGTCTCCCCGCGAGGAGCGTGCCAACTCCGACGTCTCGGCCCACTCCAGCGCGCCGTGCATGCCCCCGGTCCGGGTGCGGCGTTCGCGGACCGCGTCGTCGAGCATCGCCCGGAATCCCTCGACCGAGACGTCTTTCTGGATAAAGTTCGGGGTGTCGAGGTTGGCGATATTGTGCGCAGCCAGCCGCTGACGCTGCGCCGCAAAGCGCATCGTCATTTCCAGCACGGGCAGCGCCCCGGCGTTGGTCAGTTGGTTGATCAGGCTCACTGCCGTTTCTCCCTCCCGCGGCTGTCGCGGGATGCACTCGTGCCTGTCTGCACGCAACCGTTTCGCAATCGGCGAGCCACCCCTCTCGCCACCCCTCGCCTCAGAGCGAGGGCTCGACAAGCCGGAGGTCCTTCCACTTCCGCAGCTTGAGCCCGAGGGTCCGCACCCCGATGCCCAGCGCCGCCGCGGTCTTCTGCCGGTGGCCGTTGAACCGCCGGAGGGTCTCGATGATCGCCTCGCGCTCGATTTCTTCGAGCTTGCGGACGCCGCCCGGCTCGCCCGCACGCAACGGCTTGGGCTCGACCATCGGCGCGCCCGCACCGCTACTGATCGCCCCGGATGCCGCAACTGAACCGTTCCCGAGCGGGATCGCCCGACCGACCGGAGCGCCGTTGGCGGTCGCGAAGCCTCGCGTCGGGCAGGGGGACACTGTCAAGAGCCACGGCTCGACCATCGCCCGCGTCAACACCCTCGCGCCGGGCTCGCCCGATCTCGCCCGTGCTGAGAGCAGCACAACCGCCCGCTCGCACACGTTCTGCAACTCACGCACATTGCCCGGCCAGCTGTACGACGCGAGCAGTTCCATCACCCCCGGCTCGATCGCGATCTCGCCGCACCGCTCACGCTGGCAGAACTTCTCCATACAGAACTCGACCAGCCCGGCGACGTCTTCTTCGCGGTCGCGGAGCGGGGGCACGTGAATCGGCAGCACGTTGAGACGGAAGAACAGGTCCTGCCGAAACTGCCCGTCCGCGACCGATTGAGGCAACTCACGGTTGCTTGTCGCGAGCACCCGCACGTCCACCCCGATCGTCACGCTCGACCCCACACGCTCGAACGATCGCTCCTGCAACACCCGAAGCAGCTTGGCCTGCACCTGCAGCGAGACCTCGGAGACCTCGTCGAGCAGGAGCGTCCCGCCGTCGGCCAGCTCGAACCGGCCTTTGCGGGTCTGGTCGGCGCCGGTGAACGCGCCCCGCTCGTGGCCGAACAGCTCGCTCTCGAGCAATGACTCAGAGAGCGCCGCACAGTTGACCGCCAGGAAAGGCTTGTCGCGGCGATCGCTTGCTTCGTGGATCGCTCGCGCGACAACCTCCTTGCCCGAGCCGCTCTCGCCGGAGATGAGCACCGTTCCCTGCGACCCGGCGACAGCGCCGACCTGCTGCCGCACGCGGTGCATCTCCGCCGATTCACCGATGAGGCGGAGTGCGCCCCGGCCTTGCGTCTCGCCGCTGGGCTTGCTGCCTTCTGCGCCGCTCGCAGCTCCGACCTCGATCCGAAGCAGCGTGTTCTCGCGCACGATCTTCGCGTGCGCCACCGCCCGCTTGACGGTAATAATGAGTTCGTCACCCTCGAACGGCTTGGTGATGTAGTCGAACGCGCCCAGTCGCATCGCCTCGACCGCGGTCTCGATCGTGCCGAACGCGGTCATCATCACCACCGGCACCTCGTCGTCGATCTCTCGAATCTTCTCGAGCAGCTCGATCCCGGTCATGCCGGGCATTTTGAGGTCGGTAATCACCACGTCGGGGCGTTTCTGTGCGATGCGTTCGACCGCGGCCTGCGCCCGGTCGGCGGTCGTCACGTCAAAGCCCGCCCGGCGGAGCGATGACCCCACACTGTCGCGCATCATTTCCTTGTCGTCAACAACCAGTACCGTGCTCATGCGTTCGCCCTTCCGTGCTCGTTGCCTGCCCGGGCGGCGCGTCCTTGCCGCCGGGGAATGATAATCTCGACCGTCGCGCCGTCACCCGGGCGCGGCCCGTTGTTGCTCACACTGACCCGCCCGCCGTGCGCATCCACGATGCGATGCACAATCGCCAGCCCCAGCCCCGTGCCGACCGCCCGGGTGGTATAAAACGGGTTGAACATGCGCTCGGTCGCCTCGCCGTGGATACCCGTTCCAGAGTCCCGCACCACAAAGACGACTGCTTCGCCCTCGGGCAACTCGGCGAGAACCGCGCTCACCCGCAAGACCGGTTGCCCTGTGCATCCCTGAGCAGCCGCCTCTTCGATCGCTTCGACGCCGTTGCGGATGACGTTGACCAGCGCCTGACGGAGCTTCCCGAAATCGCACTCGATGTCGAGCCCCGCCGGCCCGGTCTCCATTTCCACCCGCAGCCCTGCCGTCCCGCCCGCTGCGCCCGAGAGCTCGACCGCCGCTTCGAGCAGCTCATCCACAGGCGCGGGCAGAAGCCGCATCTTTGCCTCGCCAGCGAACGCGAGCACGTCAGTCACGATCGCGTCGAGCCCACGAACCGCGCGCCCGATCTTGGTCGCGATGTCGCGCTCTTCCGGGCGGTCTTCGAGGTCTTCGGCGAGCATGGTGGCGTAGAGACCGATCGACCCCAGCGGGTTGCGGATCTCATGGGCGATCCCCGCAGCCATCTCGCCGAGCCCCGCCAGCCGGCGCGACCGCTGCAGCTGCTCGTCGGCATCGCGCAGCTGCGCGCGCAGCCGCGACACCTCGGCCGTCAACTGATCGTGCGAGACCTGGAACCGCGAGGTCGCGTCGTTGAGCATACGGAGCAGCTCGGGCAGCTCCTCTGCGCTGGGCTGCACGGGGGCTTGGGTGTGTTCTGCAACCTGTGTCATGCGCTACGCCTCCCGGTCCTGAAACCGCGCGGCCGGGCGGCGGGATGACCCCCCGTACGCCGCGACAGCGCCCCGGGCTTTGTCAGCCCCGGCCAGTTCGCACGCCAGCGCGTCCCGCCGACGCTCCATGAGTTTCCGATCGGTCTCATCACGGGCCGCGACGCGCGAAGCAAGGTCCGCAAGCCGCTCGACCTGTTGTGTCAACCGATCACGCTGCTCGGGGTTGGCATCCTCGAGCACCGCTTCCCACCGCGAGCGGAACGGCTGAAGCTCGGCGGCGACATCCTCGATCCCGCCGATGATCGCCTGGCGTTCGTTGAGCAGCCCGAGCAGTTCGTCGGTGCGGTCCTCGTCGACCAGCGTGTGCTGACATTTGCTTAGAGCATCGAGGCGGACAAACAGCGCTTCCTGCTCGTCGAGCAGCAGCCGCAACCGACCAAAGTCGGTAGGAGTTGTCGTCGTGTTTCTTTCCTGCATGGTCATCCTGACCTCATTCTCTCGGCGATCCTCGCCGGATTGCATCGCGTTTGGCGTGTGCTTCATTACTGGTTGCCAAAGCCGTAGAGCTTCGCGGTTGAATCGAGCCATCGCTCCCAGTCCGTCCTGCTCATCGGCAGGTACGGATCGTTCCACGCCTCCTCGGGCAACTTGGTGTAAAATCGCTTGGCGCGTTCGTTGGCAGCACGGGCTTTGTCGGTCTGGCCCATCGCGATATAGGCGTTGACGATCTGCACCATCGCGACCAGCGACGCGGGGTCCTGGCTGTAGCGCTCGCGGGCCAGCTCGTAGTGCTGCACCGCCGCGTCGTAGTCTCCGAGGTCAAACGCGCAATCGCCGAGGAAGAAGTAGGAGTTCCGCAGCGCGACCCGTTCGCTCTCGCTGCGCTGCCCCGGGCTCTTTGCCTCAAGCGTTTCACGGACAGAATCAAACAGACCCAACGCCTCGCGGAGGTGCGCCTCTCGCGCAGCCTCGAGCTCGATCACCCGGGCGTCGGGCATCGCGTCGCGGGCGAGCGTTGCTTCGATCGACGCGGCCTCCTGCCTCAGCGAGTCGGCGAGCCGAAAGCGGATCACGGGCAGCTGCGGATCATCGGGATACCGCTCGACCGCTTCGGTGAGCCGCTCGATCGCACGGACGTATTCGCCGCGGCGATGGTGCAGCGAACCCAGTTGAAGTAGCGCGTCGTGGAAGTAGACGCTGCCCTCATCGCCCATGCTCCCCGAGACCGCCTCTTCGAGCAGTTGGCGGGCCGCTTCGTCGTTGGTCTCGTCGGTGTCTGCGAGATAGACCTGGGCAAGCGGGACGGAGCTCTCCTGGGCGTACTGCCCGACACCCGAGTCGAGTTCGCCGTCGGCAAGCAGGCTCTCGAACATCTCCGCCGCGAGCTGATACTCGCCCAACGCCTGGTAGCTGCGGCCGACACGGTACCTCGCTTCGGCCTGCGATCCCTCGCGCCCCGCGACACTCGGGTCGTCGGGCACACCACCGATGTATTCTCGATACGCCGTGATCGCCCGTTTGAGGTCTCCCCCGCGCTCGAACGCCAGCGCCGACGCCCACAGGCTGCGGACGTACGCCTCGTTGTCATCGAGCATGACCTTCTGGGCGTACTCCTTGTAATATTTCCCGGCCGCGATGGCGTGCCGCTGTACTGTGGCGCGGGTCGTCGGGTCGAGCGCCATGATACGAGCTGCCTCGTCCACGCCGGACGCTTCCACCTCGGTGAGCATCCGCTCGGCGAGCATCTCGTGCGCCTTTGCCAGTGTCTCGAGCACCTCGGCCGACACATCACCCAGCCCGAACAACTCCTCAGCCCGCAGCACAAACCGCAGCGCCGAGCGCGGGTCCTCTGCTTCGATCCGATCTCGGGCGCGATCAAGCAAGCTCTGCGCCACTCGCTCGGGCGAGACCAACGGGTGACGCCGCCCCTGCAGCATGGCATCCACGAGGCCCGCGTAGGCGTTGACCGATTCTTCCACACGCCCGGCGAGCCCCTCGGTCTCGGCAAGCCCGAACATCGCGGGGAGCTGCCAGTCCATCTCCTTGGCCCACTCGGTGACAGCTGCGTACCTCGCGTGCGCCGAGTCCGCGTCGCCCAACGCCTGATCGCACATCGCAAGGTACACCTGCGCCCGCGCAGCGAGCGGCTCGGTGGTCCCGAGCATCGTCAGCGCATACTCAAGCCGACTCCGCGCCGACGCGAACTCGCCGAGGGCGTAGTGCCCCTCACCCAGCAAGACATAAAGCTCCGCCAGCGAGCCCTTGGGCGCGTCGTCGAGCCGAAGAATGCCCTGCAAGAGCTTGGCGACCGCTTCGGCTGCAAACCCCTGCCCGAGCCTGATCTCGCTTTCCCGCGCAAGCGACCACGCCCGGTCGGCGGGATCAAGATCGGCGTCGGTCGTGATTGCGCTGAGCACCTCGATGGCGCGGTCGTACTCGGGCCTCGGCTTGGCCAACTCGTGCTCGACCAGCGACCGCAGAATCGTCCGCCGCGCGTCCGACGCGTCCTCGGGCAACTGCATCACCCGGGCCCGGGCACGCTCTTCCTCACCCAGCAGGAGGTAGCTCCCGCTCAACGTCACCAAGTCTTCCGGCGTGAGTTCGAGCCCGGCCTTCTCGGCGGCATGAAACTCGCGGCGGATCGTCTCGGCGTTCTGAAAGTCACGCACGCCCAGCTCGCGCTCGCCGAACGCCACCGCCCGAGCCACCAGCCGGTGGTAGCGGGCTCGGTCCTCGCTTGGGACCCATGAACGGCCCACCAGCGGCAGCACCTCGTCGTTGAGCACGTCGAGCGCGGGCTGAAACTCGGCGTCGTTGATCAGCCGTTGGGCGACGTCCAAGGGAACCGAAAGATCAGGCTTGGGCTTGGTCATCATCCCGACCGCCACCCCGGCCATCAGGACCCCCGCGCCGAGCACAAGGACCACCACCGGCCACGCGGCGCGGGCTGCCTGAGCCGCCCGACGCCAGGGGCCGGGCTTGATTGGATCCGATCCGCTCTCCAAGCGACCGCCTCCGTCTGCGCGGCCCGGACACCCCGGATCCTCCGGTGTCAACCCGCCCCGCTGTCTCCCCTATCGGACGGGAGAACGCGCAAACTTGACCTGTCGAGCGCAGACTTCGCGTATCAGCCGCGACATCTATGGGTAAACCCCGTCAGTTCGACCCGGAATCGGGCGGGCTCGGCTGTGCGACCGGGCGGGTGACGACCGCCGCCCCGGTGATCACGTCGCCGCGATGGCGGAAGTCCGGCGAGTTGAGCCCGAGCAGCGCCCAAGGGGCCAGCGCCCACCGGAACACGTTGCGGGCACCGCAGCGCATCAGGCCGAGGGTCGGGCGGGCCGGGTCGACCGAGACCACGCGGATGCGGGCGAGGGCTTTGCCGAAGGTACACCCAAGCATCCACTCGGCGGTGGTGCCATAGACCGTGCCGCCGACGATCACCGTTGCCAGAGCGATGACACCGGGGGCAGACTCAAGCAACGGCAGGATCAGCACGAAGTCGCCGAACGGGATGCCGAACGTCGCGCTGACGATCCCGACCACGAGCCACGCATCAAACACCGCAGCAAAGATGCGCCGCCCGGGCGGAGCAAGCACCCAGCCCTCGGGGACCACGGGAGCTGCGATCTCGGACGCCGGCCGCAGCAGGTAAAACAACACACACGCCGAGAGCGCCATCATGCCCAGGCTCAGCAGCCGCATCCCGTCGTCGATCGAGAGTGCTGAAGACCGCGGCGGCCCCCGGTACAACTCGCGGCCGGTCACAAGCGAGGTCTCGATCAGCTGCAAGCTGCGGCTGGGGTCGGTGCCCCCCTCGGCTGCGGGCTCGACCACTTCGCACAGCGTGGCGAATCGCCGACCACCATCCAGAGGCTCGAAAGAGACCGGGGTGCCGTCGAGCTCGATCGTGGCGACCACACCGACCAGACCCGGACCGAGCGTGTACAGCAGTATCTGTTCGCTACCCGGGGTGTACATCGCCCAGCCGACATCGCCGCCGGTGGCAAACACCGCCATCACGCTGGACAGGTCGGTCTGTTCGATCCCATCTGGCAGTGTGAGCTCGGTCGGCGTCCAACGCTCGGCTTCGCTCCCGGGCGGGGTGTCCCAGTCCCAGGCTGTCAGCGACGAACCGATCGCTGCGACAAGCCGGGGCGGGTCGGCGTCCTCGACCGCCCACACATGGTCAGCCGACGCGAGCACCGGCGGCAGCTCGATTCTGTCCCACTTCCGCCCGGCGAGGCCCCAGAGCGTCCAGAACTCCGCCCGCCCGAGGACGAGCAACCCGCGCGAACTCCCGACAGCTCCGGAGTACTCGGCGTCCCCCATATCGAGCAAAGGCTGAGCAGAAGCGCCGGACAACGGGCGGGTCTGCCACGCACCCGTCGGGATCGGCCGGACCACGTCGATCGCGAACACATCGAGCAGGTGTGTGTCCCGGCTGTAGACCAGGTACACCCGCCGGTCCCAATCGGGAACCGCCCTCGGAGTGGTATCCAGCACCCGAGCGACCCACGCCTGCCCGGCTTCACCAACCACACCCTCGCCGGACGGCGACCTGGGCGCGAGGTGCAGAAGCACCCCCCCACCGCGTTCGGCATCGAAGCCCGAAACCCAGCCGTGAGACTCGGCGGGTGTGCTCTTGGTTTGCGCGCACACACAAGGCGCGAGCATCATGCAGGTAGCTGCCGCGAGGAACACGATCGTCTGGACTACCCGGCAGCCCACGTTCACCGCCTCTTCGCAGCGGCCCGCTCGGGCCGGAGCAGGATCACCTCATCAACGCCGTAGGACTCGACGAGATTCTCGAAGTCGAACGCGCGGGGAGAGATCGGCTTGTTCATTGTGCCGTAGAGCTCGATGGTGGCGCGGGCCTGGCTCGCGGGAAACTCGACGCGGTACTGCGACGCCATTTTGGGAGGCACGCGCCCGTCGCCGCGGACGGGGACGGAGGTGTAGCGGGCCATATCGCACGCTGCGCGCACGCGGCCGCGCCCGTCGCGGAGTTCGGTCCGCTGGGGCGCCATCGTCACCGGATCGAGCCAGAGCGCCCGGGTCCCCCACTTGGCGGGGACCGTGACTTTGAGCATGCCGCGCTGGTCGTCCCAGTCGACGGTGCCGGGTGAGACCACAGAGGACGCCGCGCCGGCGGTCTTTCGCCCGGGGAGCGGCGTCAGCGCGAAGAGGTCGAGCAGTTCCTGCGGATGCACCGGGAGCCCCAGCTCGGCAACGATCGCGGGGGTTGCCTCGGCGTGCAGGCCGTAGAGGGCGACCTTGTGGTCGCGGTCGCTCAGGTCGAGCCACCAGTAGCCGTCCTCGTCGGACCCGAGGTAGAAGTAGGTCTCGCCGAGCTTCATGATCGAGAGGGATGTTTTGTCGGGCTGCTCGATCTGGAGGTAGCCCTCGGCCTGGTCGATCCGGGTGCCGCCGCGCTCTTTGGGAGTGCGGATGGTGACGACCGCGCTGGCCCAGACCCGATCGAGCCGTTCGACCCTTGCGTTGAACCTGGTCGCGGTCTGCGCGTAGCTCGGGACGATCTCTGGGCGCTCAAAGCGGGGCCCGTCGTCTGTGCTTGCGCATCCCCAAAGCCCGCTGAGCACCAGACCGACGACAGCCGTCAAGACCACCCACCGCACACCGGGAACGCCGCGACCGATCATGTTTCACCCCCCGCGTCGGCTTCGTTGCCACAGAGCACGGCCCCGAGTTCCTGAATGCCCGCAGCGACCGAGTCCTCGTCCATGCCGGGGTCGGTGACGTCGAACATCTCGGGGGTTGCTCCCTTGGGCCCTCCTCGCTTGGCGAGTTGGAGGACCGGGCGGCCGGTGTCGCCGACGCGCTGATCGACGAGCCGAAGGATGCGTTTACGCATGAGCATGAGCGCCAGGAGATAGCGAAAGACCGCGGCTCTTCCCTCTGCTTCGGTGTCCATGCTCTCGAACATCGCGAAGAGCTCGTCGGTGCCGGGGAGCAGGTTCTGCTGCGCCTTGGCGTCTGCTTCGACCGACCGCCAGACCGCGATGGGTTTGCGTTCCGGGCGTGCCCCGGCGTCCCAGACGTCGAGCGCGAAATCGAGCCGGACCATCTCGTCGCTTTCGGGGTTGTCTGTGAGCGTGGCGACGTACACCTCGCCGGGCTGAAACCGGCGTTGGGTCTGGGCGCACTGGTGGGTCGGGCGGGCGGTTTCGTATCCTGTTCGCTGGAGACTGGCCATGTGGGCGAGTGTACGCGGGCTATCGGCAGCTCACCTCAAACTGGCGTGAGGACGAGCCGCCCTCGCCGACGCGGAAGACGGTGCATCGGCTGCACTGAGGGCAGCGGGCGTGGTACTGCATGCCGTCGGCAGAGCGATAGACCCGGATGTACTTGCCCGAACAAAGATAATGGATACCGATCCAGGGCCGAACCGACTCGGGCGGGCTGGAGGGAAGCTGGCGGAGATTCAATGGCGATTGGCTCATCGGACCGATGGGTATCGGTTGGACGGGCCTTTCGTCCGTAGCGAGAGGCAGATTTTACGCCCGATAACACGGCGTTGCCCGGTTTGTCTTCCCCGTGGAGATCCCAGACACCGTGACCGAGGACACCGGGGGAGTGAACGAGATACCATTGGCTCTGGGAATCGCCCGGGGGCTTGAGCGTGGTTGGCGTCTGTGTTGATGGACACCCTGAGGATGGCCGGTTGACTGCATGCTGACTTTGTATGACACCATCACTTTCCATCCTTGCCGACCCCCCACAATCGCCGACCGCGATCGGGCTTATCGCTGGGGGCGGGCGGCTGCCGATCCTGGTGGCTGAGGGGCTTCGGGCCGACGGGCATGTGGTCCACGGGCTCGGTTTGCTCGGGCAGTACGAGGATGAGCTGCCGGGGTTGTGCTCGACGTTCCGCGATGTCGGCCTTTTGCGGGTGGGCAGCTGGGGGAAGATCCTGCACCGTCTGGGTGTGCATCACGCGGTGATGGTGGGCCGGGTGGACAAAGCCAACCTGATGCACGACCCGCTGCGGCTGGTGCGGAACATCCCGGATATGCGTACTCTTTGGGCGTGGTTCACACGTCTTCGTCACGACCGGCGGTCGAGCGCGTTGCTCGCGGCGATCGCAGAAGAACTGGAGCGCTGCGGCGTGTCATTACTCGATTCCACCGCCCCGATCCCCGACCACCTCGCGACCGCGGGAGTGATGACCAAGACCCAGCCCAACGCGCTGCAGCGTTCGGATGTCGCGTTTGTCTGGCCGCTGCTTGCCGAACTGCTGCGGCTCGATATCGGGCAGTCGATCGCGATCCGCGAGCGGGACGTGATCGCGGTGGAAGCAGTCGAGGGGACCGACCGGATGATCGAGCGGGTGAGTGTGGTGTGTCGCGCGAAGGGGTGGACGCTTTGCAAGGGCGCGCGGGCCGGGCACGACCGCCGGTCTGACGTGCCGACGGTTGGTATCCAGACCATCGAGAACCTCGTCGCCCACGGCGGGGGTTGCCTGGCAGTGGCTGCGGGTGATGTGATTATGATCGACCGCCACGAGATGCTGGCGCGGGCCGATGAGCTTGGTGTCGCGGTGATGGGTGTGCCCGTCGCCCAGCCGAGCGCGCGGCGACAGGACGCCGAGTCGGGTATCCACGTGATGCCCTCGGGTGCGATGGTCGGCTCGCGGGCCTGAACGTATGTCACGCAACACGAGCGAGCCGGAGAACCCTTACGTCAGCCGGGGCGGGCTCAAGCTGCGCCACGCGCTGGACACGTTCGGGATCGACCCGACCGGGCTGCGGTGCGCTGACCTGGGCGCTTCGACGGGCGGGTTCACCGATTGCCTTTTGCAGGCCGGCGCGGCGACAGTCTACAGCGTGGACACCGCGTACGGCGAGTTTGCGTGGAAGCTCCGCAACGACAGCCGCGTGCGGGTGATCGAACGCACCAACGCGCTGCACGCCGAGTTGCCCGATGACCTCGACGACGGGGTCGAGCTGGTGGTGATCGATCTGGGCTGGACCAGGCAGGAGCGGGCGATCCCCGCGGCGTTGCGGTGGCTCGCGGCGAGCGGGCGGATCATCAGCCTCATCAAGCCGCACTACGAAAAGCCACGGACGCGGGTGGCGCGGGGGCAGAAGGTCGAGCCGCTGGATGAAGCCGAGGCGGAGCGGGTCGCGAGCGAGGTTGTCGAAAGGCTCCCGGTGTTCGGTGTTCGGGCGCTCGGGATGGTGCAGAGCCCGATCAAAGGGGGGAAGGCCAGCAAAGGCGCGGCGAAGGGGAACACCGAGTTTCTGGTGTTGCTTGAGCGGATGTAGTGTGCGTCGCGGCCGCGGCTATGAAGCTTCTTGTACGCATCGCGTTGAGTTCTCGTGCCTGAGCCGGCTCCTTTCTTGCACCCCGAGAGGGGTGCTCTTCAATAGCCGGGGGTGGAGCAACGCGACACCCCCGGCCTCGATCTTCTCGCCTTTGGACCCCGCAAGGGGTCCGCGTGTGTGCGGCTGCCACGAGCACCCCTGCCGGGGTGCAAGGCGTTCGCCAACAAACCTCCGGGGGTGTCGTCCGCTGCGCGGGACTCCACCCCCCGGCTATTGAAGAGCAGTCCTGCGGACTGAAGAGAGAGCGGACACGGAATGGTACCAAGGCACGAGAGCTTTATGGGAACCGTATTATTTTGTTGTGATTCTTTGTCGAGTATGGGCGGCGTTGTCCGCTCGCTCGCGCCATGGGCTCTACCGCGCGAAACTTAGTCCTGCACGGACCACGCGTCGGTCTTGACACTCGGCGTGCCGATCATCGACCAGAGGCGTTCGAGCATCGGGACGAGCCCCTGGCTGGTGACGCCGCTGACGGGGAGGACCTCGGTCGTCGCGCCCTCGACCCGCAGCGATCGGCTGAAGGATTTGATTGCGTCCGCGCGAGCTTGGTCGTCGTCGAAGAGATCCATCTTGCTGAGGACGACCAGTTCGGACTTCTCGGCGAGTTGGGCGGAATAGCGCATGAGCTCTTCGCGGATGGCGCGGTAGTGCTCGATCGGTGCGGTGTCGTCGTTCGGACAAGCATCGACAACGTGCAGCAGCACGCGGGTGCGTTCGATGTGGCGGAGGAACTCGTGCCCGAGCCCCGCGCCCTCGGCTGCGCCCTCGATGAGGCCGGGGATGTCGGCGAGGACGAGCCGCCGGCGGGTGTCAACCTCGGCGATGCCCAACTGCGGCGAGAGCGTGGTAAACGGGTAGGACCCGATCTTGGGATCGGCGCGGGTGAGGACGCTGAGCAGCGTGCTCTTGCCGGCGTTTGGTTTGCCGATGAGCCCGACGTCGGCGATGAGGCGGAGCTCGAGGTTGAGCAGCTTCGCCTCGCCGCGCTCGCCGGGTTCGGCTTTGCGTGGGGTCTGGTTTGTGGCGCTCTTGAAGTAGTCGTTGCCCCGGCCGCCCCTGCCGCCGCGGGCGATGACGACGCGGTCGTTGCTGCGGAGGTCGCAGAGTATTTCTTTGGTTTCGTCGTCGAAGACGATGGTTCCGGGGGGGAGTGTGACGACGCGGTCGTTGCCGTTGGCGCCGTGGCGGTTGTTCGGGCCGCCGTGGCCGCCGTGTTCGGCTTTCCAGAGTCGGGTGCCTCGGAAGTCGTAGAGGGTGTTGAGCCCGTCGTCAGCGACAAGGATGACCGAGCCGCCGTCGCCGCCGTCGCCGCCGTCTGGGCCGCCTTTGGGCTGGTGCTTGGCGCGGCGGAAGGAGACCCTGCCGTCGCCGCCGTTTCCTGCTCTGACTTCGATTGTTGCTTCGTCGACGAACACGGAGAAGCCTAGCGAGGCTGGGGAGGGAGACGATGCACTTCCCGGGCGAATGTCAGAATGTCCCCTCGCTTGCGCGAGGGGCTCTATCTTGATCCGCTCGTTCGCGCGAAGGGGGCTTTCTTGTCCCCTCGCTTGCGCGAGGGGCTCTGTGTGGAGGGTGCCATGCCTGACAGAGCCCCTCGCGCGAGCGAGGGGTCCGGGTCACACCAGATCACGCCGGGACACACCGAGTCCGGAGGGTTCTACGCCGCGACGGCGTATTGATGGCTTTTGAGCGTGCGGAGGAAGAGTTCCCGCTCGGCGATGGTGCCGAAGCTCTGGAAGGTGGCAGCCATGCGGACGGGTCCGGGGACGCCGTCGTCGTCTTTCCAGACCACGGTCCCCTTGATCTGGACGCTGGTGAGGTCGGCGCTGCCGTCGACGAGGCCGAGGAGCCACTCGGGGAGGGTGAGCTTGAGGTAGATGGGGGTGCCGGGCTCGATCGCCTGGTCGAGCTCGAAGTTCACGCCTCCACGGGAGATGTCGTAGGCGTGCCCCTCGAAGGGCGCAGCATCTTCTTCGCCGGTGAGTTTGACCTCGATGCCCGAATACATGGGCTTGAGGGGGAATCGGGTGTCGGCTCGGCGGTCGCTCGGGTTTCCGGTCAACTCTTGCACAGCAATGCTCCGTCCGGGCCGGGAAAAGCACACGAGGTCGCGCGGGGTCGGCCCGAATATCGGATCGGCGTTGCCGGACGGTGAATCCAGTGGTTTTCAATGATCGCGGGCGGGTTTCGTCTGAATCGGTTCAGAAGCGACGAGCTGGATGCCCAGGGAACCTACTGGGATACCACAGCAGGCTTCGAGCCGATCGGCGAAACCCTCGGGGAGCGAGTCGAGCACCTGACTTGCCAAGTCGTCGGGCACGTCGAGCACCCTGCCATCTGGAAGCACGAGGTGGACGTGTTGGCGGAGGTCGGCGTCGTAGCGGATCGGGCCGCCGTTGCTGGGGAGGCGTTGGCAGAGGCGGGCGTCGGTGAGGGCGTCGAGCGAGTTGTAGACCGTGGCGAGGCTGAGCCCGGGCTCGCACTCGCACTCGCGGACCATCTCGAAGAGTTCTTCTGCGGTGGGGTGGGCTTTGGTGGCGCGGAGGGCAGCGAAGACCGCTTCGCGTTGGCGGGTGTGCCGTAAGCCGGCTTTCTGGAACGATTTACGGATGTCGGCCATCGAGGACACCTCCGAACATGGAGAAGTCTATCCGATATTGTGCGCGAGAGGAAATCCGGCGTGGGAAACGGGTTCAGGCGGTGGTTGGTTGTGTCTTTGCGTCGGCGGGCTGGGCGATCCACATGCGGTGGTGCGGGATGCCTGCTTCCTGGAACTCGGCGGGGTCGGTCTGCCAGCCGAGGCGTTCGTAGAAGCCGATCGCGGTGTCCTGGGCGTGGCAGAAGACCTCGCGGAGGCCGATCTCGCCGAAGGCTCTTGATTCGAGCTCGATGACCAGCCGGCGGCCGATGCCCTCGCCCTGGCGCTGGGGATCGACCGCCATCTGGACGAGCTTGCCGACGCCGGGGTCTGGATAGTCGGGGACAAGCAACACGCCGCCGACGACGCGCTGACCGCTGGGGTGGTCGATGACCGCGACGAAA
Source organism: uncultured Phycisphaeraceae bacterium (assembly GCA_964394895.1). Lineage (GTDB taxonomy): Bacteria > Planctomycetota > Phycisphaerae > Phycisphaerales > UBA1924 > PNC22. The sequence continues at coordinate 85,488 of CAYMZJ010000005.1, forward strand.
AACTCGGCGTGGTCGTCGACCTGGCGGTAGTGGTCGCGGAACCATGCCATGTCTTTGCCGAGCGGGCGGAGCAGGACTGCTTCGCGCAGCTCGCAGAGCTGGGTGTAGAGGGGGTCTTCGGTTGTGACCTTGCGGTAGTCGATCACGGGGGCCTCGTCGGTGCGGCTTGGGGTTCGTAAAGCAGGGCTCGAACAGTCTCGGCCGGGAGAGTATCGGGTTTCCGGACAAGAGAGGTTACCCGATTCCAACCCGCAGCGGGCGGGCGGCGTATACCAGCAGCGTGAACGGGCCGGGAAGGACACGACGTGACGAGTACGAGCTGCTGTGCGAGCGGTGCGGGTATTCGGTTGAGGGGCTGCCGACGGAGGGCAAGTGCCCGGAATGCGGGCGGGCGGTGGTGTTGAGCCTGCCGGGTGCGCGGGCGGGGAGCCCGTGGCAGCAGCAGCCGGGAGTTCGGGCGTGGGTGCGGACTGTGGCGGGGACGGTGCGTCGGCCGTGGGCGATGGTGCGGGAGGTGCGGATCGAGGAGGAGCGGGCGGAGTCTTTGCAGATGACCAATATTTTGGCCGCGGCGGCGCTCTGTACCGTCGGCCCCGCGGCGATCTATCTCGGCTACGCCTTGCTGCAGTGGGCGGCCGGGGTGTGGGCACCTGAGAGCCGGCTGTTCGTCGGGCTTCCCATTGGAGTTAGCGCCCTCTTGATGATCGCCTTGCCGTTGCTCGGCTGCGGCTTTGTCGCGGTGGTGCTGTTGGGGTTGACCGCGATTGAGGCGTGGGGCATCCGCCTCTTCGGCCGGGTTCACAAGACGCGGATCACCCCGGCGGTCGCGCTGGTGTTGACAGCCCACGCGACGGCGGGTTGGGTGCTGGGCGGCGTGCTGGTCATGGTGGGGTTCGGGGTCGGGCTGGGGCTGTATGAGATCGCGATGCACCGGAACGTGGGCGTGTTCCGCGGGCCGATGATGCTCGCGCCGATCTGGCTGCCGATGCTGGGCGGGTTTCTGGGGCTGTTGATGTTTGAGTCGGTGGTGTATCTGGGGGTGCGGGCGTGCCGGTTTGCGAACCGGGAGCGGGAAGAGCCCTAAGCGTAAGCGCCGGGCTGGCCTCGATGAACCCTCAGCGTAAGCGCCGGGCCGGCCTCGATGAGCCCTAAGCGTGAGCGCCGGGTTCCGCATCTTCTGGCCGGCGATCGGTGCTTTGTCGTTCCCCCATCAGGTCCTGCATTCGTACGACATAGTCCACCGCCCGCTCGACACTCGCCGCGTCGAACAGATACCTTGTGCTGCCGTGCCTTGTCCATACCCGACGTTGCCCATCCACCATGCCGGCGTCGCGGAGTCTTCGAGTGCTCCACGCCTTGAGATCGACCATCATTTTCTCTGGCGTGTGCGCACCTGTGACGACCGCATGGACGTGATTCGAGCGAGCGTTGAGCGCGTGCAGTGTCCACTCGCGGTGGCGACAGACGCCGCGAATTGCCGTCTCGACCGCAGCCCGGGCTGCGCTCCCAAGCACCAATGGAGGCTGGGCAAGGCGGGCGGTGTCTTGTTGCACGAGCGTTGGGTCGGGAGGGGCATAGGGCGCTCCCCACCGATTGTCGTTGATCACACTGCCTCTGCGATCGCCCCGCAGCCAGGAGCCGTAGGTAGTCCAGGTGAGGAGGTAGGCGAGCGGAGGCATTGCGGGAGTGTACCAGCACGAGTTGGACGGGTGCGGGCGCGTGCGGCTTGGCCCGGCGCTGACGCTTCGGGCTTTTTTGGGATGGGGAGGGCCCGGCGCTGACGCTTAGGGCTCGGTGGAGGATGCGGGGAAGGCCCGGCGCTGACGCTTAGGGCTCTCTTTGTTCCTAGGATCTGCCATGCAGCAACGCCTCTCAACGCGCCCCATCTTTGTCGGCAACGACCGGACCGGGGTTGTCCAGATCGGGGGGGGCAAGCCCGACTCGCGGGGGAATGACTCGACGCCCGCGCCGATCAGCGTGCAGACGATGACCGCGGGGTACACCCACGACATCGACAAGTGTGTCGCGGAGATCCGCCGGATGCAGACAGCCGGGGCGGACATCGTGCGGGTCGCGGTGCCCGAACGCAAGGACACCGAAGCGCTGGCGGAGATCCTGAACCAGACCACCGTGCCGATCGTGGCGGACGTGCATTTCCACTTCAAGCGGGCGCTCGAGGCGGTCGAGGCGGGGGTCCACAAAATCCGTCTCAACCCCGGAAATATCAGCGATCGGGATCATGTCAACGCGGTGATCGACGCCTGCAAAGGCGCCAATGGCGGGAGGGGTATCCCCATCCGCATCGGAGTGAACGAAGGCTCCATCATCGAGCGCAAAGACAAGCAGAAACGCGCGAAAGAGCTCGGCGCGGTGTTCGGCGATCACAAGCACGGCTACCTGCTGGCGATCATGATCGCCAAGCTCGAAGAGTACCTCGATATCTTCTACGATCGCGAGTTTTTTGACGTTGCGATCAGCGCCAAGAGTATGAGCGCGCCGATCGTGATCGATGCGTACACGGAAATCGCAGCGAGGTTTGACCACCCGCTGCACCTGGGCGTGACACACGCGGGGCCGAAGGAGACCGGGTGCATCCGGTCGGTCGCGGCGCTGGGGACGCTGCTCTCAAACGGCATCGGGGACACGATCCGCATCAGCTACGCGAGCGATCCGGTGCATGAGGTCGAGGACGGGCTGGAGCTGTTGTGGTCACTCGACCTGCGCGAGCGCAAGGGCGCGGAGCTGATCGCCTGCCCGACGTGCGGCCGGATTCAGGTGGACCTGTTCACACTGATTCAGGAGGTCCGAGGCAAGCTCGCCGACGAGATCATCGTACCGATGAAGGTCGCGGTGATGGGGTGCGTGGTGAACGGACCCGGCGAGGCTGAGGGCGCAGATGTGGCTGTTTTTGCGGGGAATCGGCGCGGGATTATCTATGTGCAAGGCGAGCGGGTGGCGAACGTGCCGGAGGAAGAGATTCTCGATCGGCTGCTCGGTGAGTGCAAGGCGTTCCAGTCGCGGGTTGAGTCCGGCGAGGTGAAGCTCGGCGAGAAGCGGGTGGAGATCGTGCCTCCCGACCCGGTGGGGGAGCTGGGTTCTGGGTGGGAGAAGATGGCGGCCGAGCGGATGCGCTCGGGGGTGACGCCGTTGACGATCCGGGAGAGTTAGAGTCGCGTGCTCTGCGTTGTGGGTTCGGGTGTGGCTTGAGGCGTCGTCCCCTCGCTTGCGCGAGGGGCTCTACAAATGATGTAACGCGAGGGGTTCGATGACGCGAGGGGTTCTTTGAAGATGCTCGATCGGGTCAGTCTTTCTTGATTGCTTTGAGCTGGGATTCGAGCATGCGACGCATCATGGTTCGGTACATGCCGACCTGAGCGGCGTTAAGCCCGGCGTCTTCGAGGTTGATGGTCATCGCGGGGATCCAGAGCGTGCCTTCGTATTCGTATCCGAGATCGTCGTTGATGCGGGCTTCGAGGTCGCCGAAGTGGCCGGCACCGTAGAAAATAGCAACAGTCTCGACGCCGGGCTCGTCACGGATGATGTCTCGCAAATCGCTAACAACGGTGCGGTTTCGGTCCTCGATGATGACTTCCATGAGATCGCCCAAAGGGCCGGGCTGCGCGCCCAGCAGCGCTTCGGCTTGGGTAAGCGTCTCGGCGAGCATGATTTTGACGAGCGCGCGGCCTTGCGGCGAGGAGCCGAGGGTCTTGAGCAGGAAGCCGGAGACTTTGGCGAGGAAGGATTCGCCGCTGAGCGTTTTGAAGAGTGCTTCGGCGGCTTGTGCTTTCTCGGACAGCTCGCCGTCGCTGGATCGCGGTTGCCGAGCGCCATCTCCACTGCCGGGTCTTGCCTCCGTTGCGGGCGGGCCGCCGAGTGCTTCCTGAATCTCGGCAAAGCTCATGTCGCTGTTGCGCCAGTTCGGGTGTGAGTAGTCGATGCCGTCGAGTTGAAAGGTGAGCCCGAGCGCGTCGGCAAGGTCTCGCTGGAGCCCGGCCGCGGCGGGGTCTGGAACGATGACCGGCGGGTTGTCGAGCAACGCGCGGCCGTGGATATCGGAGTCTGGGCCGGTGCCGCCAACCTTGGCGTCGGCACCGAGACTGACCGCATCAAATCCGTCGGCGTCGAAGAGCACGTCGCGCCCCCAGCCGTCGCGGGAGGCGGTCGAGACAAGATCGCGAACAGCACCTCCGAACGTGTCGGCCAGGTCTTCGGCGGACCTGGGGCGTTGCCCCGTCTCGATCGCCGCGACGTCGCTGAGCATGGCGAGGAACACGAGCCGCCTCGCGGTGGTAAGCGCAGCTGCTTCATCGCCACCGGTGGGCTCTTCGACCGATTCCAGGCCGCCGCCTACGCCCTCGTAGAGCACGACGTCGTGGACATCAAGAAAGCTCTGGACGTTGGTATAGAAGGGCGCATCGGCGATATGGATCGCGCCGACGAGGTGGACGATCGGGCCGGCGGTGTTGATGGGAATCAGTGTGCGCACCGCGACATCCAGCCGGACGGCACCATCATCGGTGTCGACCACGCGAACGTAGGGCGATTCGGTTTGTGCGGTCGCGAGCGTGCCGCAGGTCATCAGAAAGCCGCAGATCAGTCGTTGCATAGTGCGCATGAGCATCCTCCGTGGTCCGTGAACCGTATGACCACCGATTGTTCGGAAAATGCCCGCCAGGATTTCGCGGCGAATTTCCGAACCAGCGGACATCCACATGACAACAGCTCAGGCGGCCGATCTGACCAACCCTTTGGTCTTCTCGATGACACGCCGGGCGATCTGGTCAAGGGGCACTATATCCGTAGCGCCCCCGGCCTCGATTGCCTCCCTTGGCATGCCGAAGACCACGCAAGATCTCTCGTCCTGGGCGATGGTGTACGCCCCGGCGTCCTTCATGGTGCGGAGTCCGCGAGCGCCGTCGTTGCCCATGCCGGTCATGATGATGCCGGTGGCATGCTTGCCAGCGGCCTCGGCGGCCGAGGTGAAGAGCACCTCGACAGAAGGTTTGTGGCGGCAGACTCTGGGGCCGTCGAAGACGCGGACCGCCCAGCCGGAATCGTTGCGGACAACTTTCATCTGAGTATCGCCCGGTGCAATGAGCGCAGTCCCGCTGCAAATGTGATCGCCGTCCACGGCTTCTCTAACCTCAATCTCACAGAGCCCGTTGAGCCGTCTTGCGAATGCAAGGGTGAACCCGGCGGGCATGTGCTGAACAATGACGATACCGGGAAGGTCAGATGGAAGTTTGGTGAGGACGTCGCGGAGCGCCTCGGTGCCTCCGGTGGATGCTCCAATCGCAATGATACTTCGGCTCGGACGTGTATTGCTGGGAGAGGAGGATGTTGAGGGTGGGCCTACTGTGCTGGGCGCAGAAGCGGCACGCGAGGTATTGATACGATCGATGCGAACGTCACGGATACCTCGGATAATATCCCCGAGCCTTGCGGCGACGGCGCCCACAGACGTTGAGCCATTCGGTTTGACAAGGACGTCCACGGCTCCGGCTTCCAGGCACTCTATCGCCATGTGAGAACCACGCCCGGCAATCGAGGAGAGGACAATCGCCGGAACGGGATGAAACTTCATAAGCTTCTTGAGGAAGCTCAGGCCGTCCATCCGGGGCATCTCGATGTCGAGTGTAATAACATCGGGGTTGAGAGTCAGAATCTTCTCCCGAGCGACATAAGGATCGGGCGCGGTGCCGATGACCTCGATATCTGGCTGGCGAGAGAGCTGTTCAGTCAACACACGCCGAACAATCGACGAGTCGTCAACGATCAGGACACGAACGGGGGGGGACATGCGATTTTCTCCACGCTGGGGACCTTGTGCATCGGTCGTACAATCAGGCGGCCTTGGCGTTCTGGCCGTCGGTTGGCATCCAGCAGACACGGAGTGCTCCGGCCATGCTTTCGATGTAGATATCGGTGCCGCCGCCCGGGTCCGCCACGTCTGACTGCTCCGGCAACCCGAGGCGGTACTCGGACTTATCACCACCGAGCTCGAGTGTAACCGAGCCGCCCATGATGTTGGCAAGCTCTTTGATCGCATCTCGGCCGTCGACGTCGAGGTTGATCTCCTCAGGTTCGCACCCGAGCAGGCTGGACGCGAGCTCCTCCAGAAACCCATCGGACGCGACGACGTAGACGAACCCTGCGTCAGGCCCGTTATAAGCGATACGGGCGCTGTGGGTGAGCGTGTACCCGTTGCGCGCACTCGCGTCGGCGTCGGAGGGATCACTGATCATGAAACAGGTGCGTTCGAGGGCATCGGTAACCATCTCGGCCAATCGTTCGGTTGGTATCTTTGTCACAGCTTCACTCCCAGTACCTTGGATATAAGGCGACACAGATCTTCGGGCTCGAACGGCTTGTGGAGAACTTCGACAACTCCATAGTCCTTCATGCGATCAAGCCGTTCCCGGTTTGATTCTGTGCTGACGACAACAATGGCAACGTGACCGAGATCATCTCTCTCGTGCATGCGCTTGGCGAACTCTTCGCCGTCCATGACGGGCATGTTGAGATCAAGCAGCACAAGATCGACCCAGACGGTCTCGAGGACGTCGAGCGCCTCCCGCCCGTTGCCAGCCTCGTGAATGTGATCCTCGGAGATCCCAGCGAGCTTGACGACCTTGGTGATCGCCTTGCGCAGGATCGGGGAATCATCAACGATAAGTACGTTGCAGCTCACGCGATATTCTCCTGCGCCGTGGGCGCGTTCAGGCTTTCTTCGATGGCTCTTGCCTCGGTCCAGACATGGGCAATTTCGATCTCTGTTTCCCGACGGTTCAGCCTGAGGCTCTGGCGAACGTGGGGAGCGATGGTGTAGGCAAGTCCATCATGCCCGACCGCAAGGCCGGCCCACAGACACACCGCATCGGCGGCGTGAACGATGTCGTTGAGGACGGCGTGTCCTTCCTCACCCGGCGCAGGCGGCTCGTGGTGCCAACGAATAGCTCCGGACAGTTCCTCCGGAAGGCCCCACGCCTCGGCCATCGCGCTGCCGACTTCGGCATGATCGAACCCAAGCGCGAGGCGCTCGCATTCGACAAACGAGCGGCTGGAATGGACATGGGGCTCGAGCGTCTTGAAGTACTCGTCTCCAAAGAACGACTCAAGAGCGATCTTTCCGATGTCCCGCATGAGCCCCGCAACATACGCAAGCTCGCTACCTTCCGGGAGAACCCGCTTGGCGATGAACTCGGCACCGATTGCGCCGCCGATGCCAGACCGCCACAGCGCACCTCGGCTCAGACCGAACGCGGTGCCCGCCTGCGCGAACATGTCCGAGGACTTCTGCTCCATGATGATATGGGTGAGGTTCTTTGTGCCAAGGCGCACGATGCTCTGGCGGAGGTCGAAGGTGCTGCCTTGCGCACCATAAGACACAGAGTTGGCCCTTCTCAACACAGCTGCTGTCAGTACCTCGTCACTCCTAATGAGCGACGCGATCTCACCTGGCTCGGTGTTCCCTTGTGCGATAGCGGCAGTGAGCTTGACGATCGTTGCGGGCATCGCGGCCATACGATCCCCGGACCGAATGATGTCCTTCATGCTGACCATAATACTTTCTCCTCTCCCTTGTGCTTGAAGGAGACGCGTCCATCGGCGAGATCGATCTGCAGGGTGCGGCTGATCGATCCTCCCGTTTCATCTGCGGCAAGGAGGATGTTGTTCTTCCAAAATAGTTGGCGCAGAATGGTCCGGTTGCGACTCCCGATCTTGAACTGGCCTGAGTCGTTCATGATCTCCGCACCACCCGCGGCACAGACGATCAGTCGTTCCTTGCTCGCGCCGAGGTCGTAGCAACTCCGGAACAGCAACGGCACACCCGAGTCGCCGAACATCGCGGGGTTGGCCTTGGCCTTCTCGGCGTTGCCACGCCCGGAAGGGAGCATGAAGTGGAGCATCCCTCCTACCTTTGCAATGGGGTCGTAGACCGTCACCCCAATGCACGAACCGAGCGCGTGAGTGATGATGGAAGCGGCCGGATCGCTGGACACCTGGAGGTCGGCCACGCCTACGGTAATCCTGCCGGTGTTCTTTGCACTGCTTGCTTTGTTGAGCAGGGATGCCATCGTTCCTCCGTTACTTCACATAGGTCGACGGCGCGACCGAACGCACAGGCACATCGATGCCGGAGAGGGTCTCGGAACTCCCGATTGCCAGGATGCCGCCGGGACGCAACAGATCACAGAATCGGTTGACCAGCCTCTCACGAGTATCTCGATCAAAGTATATCATGACATTTCGGCAGAAAATAATATCGAAGGGACCCTTCATAGGCCATGCGCCCATGAGATTGAGCCTCGCCACCGACACCATGGATCGAAGTTGTTTCGCGACCCTGGCGTGCCCGGCCTGAGCTCCTGTACCCCTGAGAAAGTACTTGCGGACGAGAGGCTTTTCAATGTCTTCGAGCATTCTCTCTGGATAGACCGCTTTGGTTGCCGCAGCGACCGCCGTATTCGAGAGGTCGGTCGCGAGTATCTGATAATCCCACTCGGCCATTTCAGGCATATGTTCATGGGCGTGGATCGCAATGGTGTACGGTTCGCACCCAGTTGAACACCCCGCCGACCACACTCGGATGCGCTTCCCGGGAAGTGTCAGTGTGCCCCGGGCTAACGGCGTATAGAACTCCCGTTCGAGGTAGTCGAAGTGCTGCCTCTCGCGGAAGAAACTGGTCACGTTGGTAGAGAGAAGATCAAAGAACACGAGCCGATCTTCGTCATCAGCATCGGTGCTTAGGTGCTCGAGGTACTCCTCGACACTCTGGAATGACGACCGCGCCAGGAACTTACCGACGCGGCTGCGTACCAGGTCCGTCTTCCGCTCGGAGAGATTAAGGCCCCAGTACTCCTTCGCAAGAGAAGCAATAACCTCAAACTGTTTCGCAGACATTGCGTCCATCTTGGAGGCTCCCGAGCACGTCATCAGGCTCTTACTTTAGCGGTCTCGAAAGCTCGGCCGACCCGTCAGGGCCGGCAAAGCGGTTTGATGCATTGAAGAATCAGAAGGACTCAAACGCGTCATCGTCGCCGAAGGGGATTGCCTCCGAAGCAGCCGATGCGCCTACCGGCTTGCGAGCCTTGGGCTTGCTGGCGCTTGGGGCGGCCCGCCGCGGGGTGGGGCGAGAAGCCTGAGGCCTCGATGACGAGGATGAATGACCGTCTTCGTCACCGATCTTGAAGCGTGCGACAAGATCGCGGAGAGTAGCAACCTGGGCAGCGGTCTCTTCGGAAGTAGCTGCGAGTTCTTCGCTGTTGGCGGCGTTCTGCTGTGTCACGGTGTCCAGTTCGGTCACACCCTTGTTGATCTGCGTGACGCCGTCGGACTGCTCCTGACTTGCACTGGCGATCTCGGCCAGGAGAGAGTTCACCTTCTCCGTGCTCGAGACGATCTCGCTGAGCACCTCGCTCACACGCGACGCGATGGCGGCTCCGTTCTCGGCACGCTTGCTGGATTCTTCGATCATCGACGACGTGTTCTTGGCGGCCTCGGCGGATCGTTGAGCGAGGTTGCGTACTTCCTCGGCAACGACTGCAAACCCCTTGCCGGCTTCACCCGCACGGGCCGCTTCGACCGCTGCGTTGAGTGCGAGGAGGTTGGTCTGGAAAGCGATCTCATCGATGACCTTGATGATCTTCGAAATCTCGCTCGACGAGGTCATGATCTCGCCCATCGCTTCGTTCATCGACTTCATCTCTGTTGTTCCACGTGCTGCGGATGTCTGACTCTCTTCAGAGAGCTTGGCGGCTTGCGTACAGTTGTCCGCGTTCTGCTTGGTCATGCTGGACATCTCTTCAAGCGAGGCGCTGATCTCTTCAAGATTGGCGGCCTGCTCTGACGCAGCACCGGAGAGCGACTGGCTGGCGCTGGAGATCTGCTGAGCGCCCTGGTCGATCTGGGCCGAGCCGCCACTCACGTCGCTGAGAACGACCTGGATACTCTCGATCATGCGGTCCAACCCACCAGCAAGCTGCCCGATGGCATCGTCGCCGGAGAACGGAACCTTGACGGTCATGTCACCCTCACCTGCGGCCTCAGTGACTTCGAGAAGCAGATTCACCTTGCTCTGCAGTTCCTCGGCCTGGGTGCGTTCACGCTCTGCGCCTTCGGCTGCCTTGCGTTCGAGTTCCTTCTGCTCGGTGGTAATGGTCCAGGTCGCCATGCACCCGAGGAAGTTGCCCTCTTTGTCATAGACGCCGTCGCCCTGCAACGACACGTTCTCTCCGCCGATTTTGATATCGGCCTTGTAGGGCAGGTAGCGTTTAGGATCACCAAGGAGCTTGCGCTGGTGCTCGGGATTCTTGTGGAAAACGTCGATGCAGGTCCCGATCATTTCGTCCGCGCGGACGGGGAGATTGTGCTCGATCGACTTGATCGTCTTGTAGCAGGTGTCATTCATGTAGGTCATGACAAGATCCGAGTCGCAGAGCATGACATTCAGCGGGAGTTGCCGCATCATCTCGCTGATTTTCTGTGATTCGGTCTCCGCCGCAAGGGCCGCCGTCTTCCTGGCGGTAGTATCTGAAGCGATCTTCACGACCTTGTACACTTTTCCGTTCTCGTCCATAACGGGGTTGTACAACGCCTGGATCCAGACCACATCACCATTGCTCTTGCGGCGCATGAACTCCCCGGCCTGAAATCGTCCATCCGCAAGATCGTTCCAGAACTGACGATACTCGGGGCTCCCGCTGTACGCGGCGTCGACAAACATGCTGTGATGCTTGCCTTTGATGTCATCGAGCCGGTACCCCAGCGCATTGCAGAAGTTCTCGTTTGCGGTGATGATGGTGCCGTCTGGCTGGAACTCGATGATCGCCTGTGATCGGCCTAAGCTCGATACCAAGTTGGCGTTGTCATTGCTATTCTCGTGCTGGTTCTGGTTGTCAGGCATGGGCTTGGTTCCTTCTTTGGTTGTGATCTTCAGGTTGATACTGGCGTGCTGGTTTGATCGGTGATCAGGGGCCGCGCTAGGCTGCGGCCGAAGATTCATGGGAGACCGGGTCTCCTCGCGATGATTCGGAGAGGGTGTCGATGTCGCTGGTGCTCATGATGCGATCGATGTCGAGAAGAATGAGTACCTTGTCTTTGAGCTTTCCCATGCCGAGTATAAAACTCGTGTTGAGTGCCCCTCCGAATCGGGGTGCGGGTTCGATGATTTTTCGCGGGACATCGATAACCTCGCTTACGGTGTCAACGATGACACCCATCTGGAACCGTTCGTCGCCGCCGTCAGAGACCTCGACGACGATGACGCAAGTCTCTTCGGTGTACTCTTTCGGCCCGAGCTCGAACTTCGTGCGGAGCTCGATGACCGGGATGATCTTTCCACGCAGATTGATGACCCCTTTGACATAGTTCGGTGTCTGCGGCAGCGGCGTGATATCGATGATGCCGATGATTTCACGGACCCGCAGGATCTCGAGCCCGTACTCTTCACTGTCGAGGCGGAAGGAGAGAAACTTGTTCTCGTTGTCTCCCTCGGCATCGAGCTCGGCGTTTGCTTTCATTGCTGCGGTGAGTTTGCTCATGGATTGTTACCCTCTTCCTTGTACGATTCAGACGACTTCCTTGGTGGCTTCTTGTACGATTCCGGTGACATCAAGTATGAGCGCCACCCGCCCATCGCCGAGGATCGCGCCGCCGGATACGCCGCGGATGGGGTTGATGCCGTGCCCGATGTTTTTGATAACAACTTGCTGTTGCCCGACGATTTCGTCGACGAGCAGGCAAAACCTGGTGCTGTGCGATTCGAGCACAACCAGCAGTCCTTCGGTTGGGTTGTCCACACCGTCGTCCAGCCCGAAGACTTTCTTGGCGCGATACACCGGGAGTAAGCTTCCACGCACTTCGACGGTTTCGCCCTTGCCGATCACGGTGTGGATCTTCCCGGGTTCGGGTCTGAAGCTTTGCTCGATCGAGAGCGTGGGGATTACGTATCGGTGGGATCCGACACGGACAATCATGCCATCAATGATCGCCATCGTGAGCGGCAGCAGCATCTTGAAGGTCGACCCTTTTCCAGGGGTCGAACTGATGTCGACCTTGCCACGCAGCGCTTCGATGTTTCGCCGCACGACGTCCATGCCCACACCCCGTCCCGAGATGTCGGTGACTTTTTCAGCGGTCGAGAACCCCGGCGCGAAGATAAGGTTGAACACTTCGCGGTCGGACATTTCGGCGGGTTCACGATCGCTGGGGAGGATGCCGTTGCTGGCGGCCTTTGCAAGGATCTTCTCACGGATCAACCCGCGCCCGTCGTCAGCGATCTCGACCACAATCGAGCCGCCCTGGTGGTAGGCGCGGAGCGAGAGGTTGCCCTCCGGCGTCTTGCCGGCAGCCCGGCGTTCGTCCTCGGGCTCGATGCCGTGGTCGCAAGCGTTGCGGATCATGTGTACAAGCGGGTCGGCGATCTCTTCGACCACGGTCCGATCGAGTTCCACATCCTCGCCCTCGACATGGAGCTTGATGTTTTTGTTGGCCTTGGATGAGACATCGCGTACGAGCCTCGCCATCTTCTGGAACGTGGGGCGGAGGGTGACCAGGCGCAACGACATCGCGACTTCCTGCAGGTCGCGGATGATCTTTGAGACGTGCGTCAGTGTTCGCTTGGTGTGTTGGGCTTTGATGTCCTGGATCGTTTCGTCCTGGTAGACCATCTGGTAGCCGATGACGAGCTCGCCGACCATGTCCACGAGCGCGTCCATGCGGGTTGTGTTGACTTTGACTGTCTGCTCGATGCGCATCGCGGGTTTGGTCGCGGGCTTGGCCTTGGGCGCAGCGGGCTTGGGCTCGGCCGTCACGGCTTGCGACGGAGGCGGGCTGGCATCGGCGCCGCCCGAGTCGGCTTGCGGGTCGTCGGGCAGCTGCGGCTGGGTCTCTTGCGCCGATGGTGCGGGAGAATCGGCGGCTTGCTGTGGCTGGCTGCTCTGCGCAGCCGGCAGGGTTTCAATGACAGCAGCGGTCTGCTCCGGCGGAGATTCGGCAACCGGTGCCAAGCCCGTTTCACAGGCCTGATCAAGTTCGGCGACGAGCGCTTTGTAGACACTTTGCTTCGGCGTCGGCGTGCCGAGGAGTGCGCTGATGAGTTGCCCCAGTACATCACAGCTGCGCAGAAACAGGTCGAGGTGCCCGGGTGTCAGGGTGAGGGTCTGACTTCGGGCTTTGTCCAGGAGTGTTTCCGCAACGTGCGTGAGCCGGACGATGGGCGTGAGGTGCATGAATCCCGCGACGCCCTTGATTGTGTGGAACGCACGGAAGACCGTGTTGATCAGTTCGATGTTGCCGAGATCGGACTCCAGATCAAGCAACGACTGCTCGGCGTTGGCGATGTGCTCGCGGGCCTCGCATACAAACTCCGGGACGGTCTCGTCAAGGATTGCTTCGTCCGGGAATTCGACAAGGGAGCCGTCCTCGGCCTCGGGCTGCGCTGGCTCCGCAGCAGCCGGGGGCTCGGTCATTTCTTGTGCGGGTGTGGGTTGCGGTTCGGCCTGCTCGGCAGTGGGTACCTCGGTGGGTGTCTCCGACGACGGCGTCGGGCCCGTCCCGGTTTCCGGGCTGCTGGCGGGTTCGGTCGCGGCCGCCTCAGGGTCGAGGTCGGCGATTGCTTTCTTGATTTCGGCGTGCAGTTCATCGTGCGGCGGCAGTGTGGCTGCGGGGTCGTCGCTGAGTGCGGCGATACACGCCCGGAGCCAGTCGATCAGCGCGAGCGCCGGCTCGGTCGGGAAGCTGCCTGTGCGTTCCTTGGCGAGGTCGATGAGCGTTTCGCAGTCGTGGCAGACGGCCTGGACTGAGTTGAACGAGAGGATTCCCGCCTCGCCTTTGATCGTGTGGATGATGCGGCGGGCCTCGGCGAGCTGTCCGGTGTCCTCTTCCCCGGCATCGATGGAGACGACCGCCGCTTCCAGGTCACTGAGCGCTGAGGTACACGAGGAAACCCATGCGCTGAGCAGTTCCAGATCAAACTGTTCATCCTCGGACGAAGGAGTCGCGGCTTCGTGTCCGTCGGGTGTTGCCACAGACGATGGGTCAAGACCGGCCTGGATCGCGTCTGCGATCTCTTGGACATATTCGATAGCTTTGTGTATCTCGCCGAGGGTTGCGTCGGCGTCTGCGGTGGTACGGAGCACGATCGACTCGGCCTGCTCGGCGGCAATGCGGCAGACGCTGGCAGCGGTCTCGATGGAGGGGTCTTCAATAGATGCCGCGAGATCGGTCAGATCATCTTGCAACCGCACGAGGCCAGCGAGATCGGTGGTGTTGATGCACGCCGCGGTGCGGGCCAGTTCTTCAACTCTGTTGTGTAATGACACGAGCGTGGCCCTCATTCTTGAAGCTCTCTGCCCGGACGCAACGCGCCGTTGGCTCTGGTCTTCTATCGGGGCATGCCGCAACCGGGCACAGCCGGAGTAAGCGAAAGCGATCCAGAATGTCTGATTGAGAGAAACCCCTTCGGTGTCGAGGTCAGGTGTTTCCCTGTATTCGCTGTTTGGGCACCAGTCCTGCTCTCGATCAGCCGATACGGGCTGGGCACCCTTTCTCACGGAGTGAACTATGCACGCAGTGTTGATCCGCCGGTTTATTGAAGCGACTCAGAACGTCTTTGGGACGATGGTGGGCACAAACGTGACGTTTGGTACACCCGGACCGACCGGCCGTGACCCTGTAGAAGCAGATGTGTCGGGCATCATCGGATTCTCCGGTGATGTCGCGGGAGCGGCGGTCATCCGCTTTCCGATGGCAACCGCGTTGGGAGTCGTCGAGGCGTTGTGCGGCGAAGCATTCGACGGCGAGAGTGAAGACTTCTCGGACGCGATCGGTGAGATCGCCAACATGATTTGCGGGAACGCGAAGTCAAACCTGGACGGCGCGAGCGTCTCTATCAGTTGCCCCCAGGTCGTGCTCGGCAAGGACCACAAAGTACAGCGCCCGAGCGATGCAATCTCAATCACCATCCCGTGCGAGACGCCGCACGGGTTGTTTGTCATCGAGGTCTCGGTCCGGGCGGCGGCCAAGGCGTCGGCGTCTGCGGACCAGATTACACGTGCCGCCGCGAGCTAGACGAACTCGATATGCAGGAGGAACACAGCCATGCGAGTGATGCTGATTGATGACTCAAGGACGATCCGGCGAATCCAACGGAGCATTCTCGAACAGCTCGGGTATACGGAGATCGAAGAAGCGTGCGACGGGCAGGACGCACTGAGCCGGGTCACCGCCTTTCAGCCGACACTGATTCTGCTCGATTGGAACATGCCGATCATGGACGGCCTCACGTTCCTCAAGACGTTCCGCCAGCGAGATACAGCGACCCCGGTCATCATGGTGACCACCGAATCTGAGAAGACCCGTGTGATCGAGGCGATCCGCGCGGGTGTCAACAACTACGTCGTCAAGCCGTTCACACCAGATCTCCTTCAACAACGGATCAAGGAGACGCTCGAGAGAACGACCGCCAAGGCGTAGGTCTCTTCTCGGCGAAAGGCATCCACATGACCGAAAGAGCAAGCACACCTGTACCGTCCGTCATCGTCTGCGCCGAGCGTTTGAGCGCACGGGTCGTACTTCCGGTCGGGCTCGACTCCGAAGCCGCGTCCGAGTTGTCGCTGCGAGCGGTTGCAAAGGAACGGGGTATCCAGCTCACCGCCGAGGCGGTCGCGCTGCTCTCAGAGATTGCCGATCGGTACGCCGATGGCGAATCACCGATTGAACAGGAGCTCCTCACCGCCACGCCCGTGACCGACGGGAAGGACGCGTGGATCGAGTGGATGGACGGGTTTGACCCTTCCACAATGGACGAGAGCCCCGAAGCCGACCAGTCCGGTGCGGTTGATTTCTACAACCGCCAGAGCTTTGTCAGAGTCGCAAAGGGGCAGCACGTCGCCACGCTCCACTCGCACACCGAGGGCGAGGACGGCCGGGACGTCTGCGGCGGAACGCTCGCCGCGACGGCAGGAAAGCGGCTGGGCATGACGATCGACAAAAGTCTCGTGCTCTCTGACAATCGCCAGCTGGTTGCCCAGATCGACGGCGTGCTCAAGCTCTGTCAAGGAAAGCTCCGGATCGAACCGGTGCTCGAGATTGCCGGCACTGTCGACTTCAGCACAGGCAACATTGACTTTGACGGCGACGTGGTAATCCGTGAGGATATCCGCGACCACTTCCGTGTCCGGGCGACCAAGGACGTCACCATTGACGGGCTCATCGACGCTTCCCACATCACCTGTGGCGGCGACCTCCATGCTCGGCGGGGAGTCGCAGGCCGAGACGAGGGCACCCTTGATATCGGGGGGAACGCGGAGATCGGGTACATCGAACAGGTGCGAGGAAAGATCGCCGGCTCGCTGACCATTACGCGAGGAATCATGCACAGCCAACTCGATGTCGGGCACGATGTCGGAGGCGATGCCGGATGCGTGATCGGCGGAACGCTGCATGTGCTCGGGAACGTACGAGTTGCGGAGATTGGCTCGCGCGGCGACGCCCCGACGAAGCTGATCCTGGGGCCCAAGGTTGAGACAGCCGACGAGACCAAGCCCGCCACGAACACCCACGCCGCACACAGAGTCAATGAGATGAAGCGGGAGCTCTCGATGTTGCAGGACCCCGCAACGGCGCATAACGCTGTCAACGCCGAGCGGATGACCGAGCTTGAGTTTGAGATCGCAGAAGCCGATGCGGAGTTGTGCGAGCCCCCCGCTCCGGATTCACCTGTTGCTGAGATATGCACTTCAACGATCGAAGTGCTCCGCATGATCCACGCACGGGTCACCCTCGAGATCAGCGGCCGCGCTATCACCTTTGGACGCGAGCTTCGAGGCCCGGTCAAAATCTGGCTCGAAGGGGACACCGTCATGCACCAACTCGGCGATGCGGAGCCCGCCCCGCTGCGGCAGGCTGTGGGCGTCCAGGACCGGCTCGCAGCGTAGCTCGCACAAACCGATTCGTCTGCGTCGGGCTACCCTCGCCTCTGGAGGTACGCGATGCGGGTTGGTGTGATGGGCGCGATGCCTCAGGAGATTGCAGCGACCGTTGCATTGCTCGACGAATGCTGCACCCAGCAGCACGGCGGGCGTGACTACACCACCGGCGGCTTTCTCAATCATCAGGTCGTTTGCGTGCATGCCCGGATCGGCAAGGTTGCTGCGGCATCGGCCGCGGTCGAGTTGATCGTTCGATTCGGGATCGAGAGGCTCATCTTTACCGGGCTCGCCGGGGCACTCTCGGCGGACCTGCGGGTGGGCGATGTCGTGATCGCCGACGGCCTTATCCAGCACGACATGGACGCGAGCCCGCTTTTCCCGCCGCTCGAGGTCCCGCTCACGGGGGTATCTCGATTTGCAGCCACGCCGGAGATCGCGTCGGCCCTTGCCCGCGCCGCCCGACGGAGCCTCAAAGAGGTTGGCGACGACATGCGGGCCGCGCAAGTGGATCAAGCCGCCGATGCACGAAGAGCCTGCGCCCAGGTTCGTGGCGACATCGCAACCGGCGACCAGTTCGTCGCCACTGGTGCCGCCCGTGATCGGATCTGCTCGCGCGTTCCCGGCGCGGTCTGCGTCG
Organism: uncultured Phycisphaeraceae bacterium; assembly: GCA_964394895.1. Taxonomy (GTDB): domain Bacteria; phylum Planctomycetota; class Phycisphaerae; order Phycisphaerales; family UBA1924; genus PNC22. The sequence goes on from CAYMZJ010000005.1 coordinate 103,059, forward strand.
AGATGGAAGGCGCAGCGGTCGCCCAGGTCTGCCATGAATACGGCATCCCCTTCGGCGTCATGCGGGTGATTTCCGACCGCGCCGACGGATCGGCGGCTGCCGATTTCTTCACGGCGCTCGCCGGGCCCACGGCTGCGCTGTCCGCCCGCGTCATCGACCGCGTGCTGACCGAGTGGGCCAACGAGCCCGACCGCTGACAGGTTACGACACGCCGTCCTGCCGAGCGAGCATCTTCATCATGTCCACGCAGCGGTGCGCATAGCCCGCCTCGTTGTCGTACCAGCTGAGCACCTTGAAGAACCGGTCGTTGAGCTGGATGCCCGCGCCGGCGTCGTAGATCGAGCTGCGCGAATCGCCGACAAAGTCGCTGGAAACAACCTGCTCTTCGGTGTACCCCAGCACGCCCGCCATCGTTCCCTCGGCTGCGCTCTTCATCGCGGCGTGGATCTCGTCGATGCTTGTCGCTTTGGCGGTGCGGAAGGTCAGATCCACACACGACACGTCGGCGGTGGGCACACGGAACGCCATGCCGGTGAGCTTTCCCTTGAGCGCGGGGATGCACAGCGCGACCGCTTTGGCAGCACCGGTGCTCGAGGGGATGATGTTCTGGTAGGCGTTGCGCCCGCCGCGCCAGTCCTTCTTGCTCGGGCCGTCCTGGGTGGGCTGTGTCGCGGTCACAGCGTGGATCGTGGTCATCAGCCCCTCTTCAAGGCCGAACGTATCATTGATGACCTTGGCGATCGGTGCAAGACAGTTGGTCGTGCAGCTCGCGTTGGAGATGACCTTGTGCTGGTCGGGCTTGTAGTCGTCGTGGTTGACCTTGTAGCACATGGTCGGGACGGTGTCGGGCGTCTTGGTAGGCGCAGAGATGACCACCCGCTTGCAGCCGTTGTTCTCGATGTGCTTGTGAGCGTCGTCGTGCGTGGTGAAAAAGCCGGTCGCCTCGAGAACGTAATCGACCCCCCACTCCCCCCACGGCAACTGCGCCGGGTCGCGTTCGGCCTTGGTCTGGGTGGTGTAGCCGTTGACGGTGAACGAGTCCTCGGCACCCTCGATCGTCGCGGGCTTGCCGCCGATGGTGAACCGGCCGTGCATCGTGTCGTACTTGAGCAGGTAGGCGAGGTTGTCTGCGGGGACAAGATCATTGACCGCGACGACCTCGATCGCGGGATCGTTGGCAGCGAGGCGATAGACGAGGCGGCCGATACGGCCGAAGCCGTTGATACCGATGCGGATAGACATAGCGGTCGTTCCTTTCAGGTCGAGCCTGTTGAGTGTCGCGCAGCACCAACCCGCCAGCGGACCGGTGCTGTCGATTCTAGGAGGAACCTTGCCGGGTCTCTCGCGCAGTCTCGTCAGTTCAGAGAATCTTCGAGAAACCACCCGCCCGCTTCGGCCATGATCGCCTTGAGGCCGTCGACGCGTGCGCCAAGCCGCGGGCAGCACCTGAGGCTGGCTGTTCGGTCCGCCAGGATTGCTCGGTGCTCATGGCCGTCGTTGAGGTAGATCGGGCGGGGTCGCGATCCAAGGGTGTTTGACGCGGGCGTCTGTCAACCCAGCGCAGAGGCGGCTCTGCGTTCTTGTCTGCGTGCTGTGCGTTCGGCTTTGAGCCTCGGGCCGTTGAGTATGCTGCCGATCCAGGTGTATCGGACGAAGAGGTGGTACGAGCTGTACATGATGGCGGTGGCCGCGAGCATGACGATCCCGAACTTCGTGAACGCGCCGGCGTTGATCGGTTCGACGAGCAAGTTGAGCCAGACGACAAGCGGCAGGTGGATGAGGTAGACCCAGTAGGCGGAGTCGGACATGTACCGCATGGCCGGGCTGGGGCGCTTGAGGAGGTGCAGGAAGAAGCCCGTGAAGCCGATCACGATCATGGCGGTCGCGAGCGCTGAGACGGCTCGCAGCAACGGGGTCACATCGCCTTCGTTGATACCTACCTTGCCCTGCATCGCCATAAAGACGCCAGAGAGCGCAAGGCCGGCGATGAGGGAAGGGATCCAGAGCCTCGCGATATCATTCAGGTGCTCGTGCCTTCTGTAGAGCATCCAGCCGCCGGCGAAGAAGACCATGTAGTAGGCGATGATGGTGAGGTCTGGGATCGTGCCGTTTTCGGTATCGACGCCGGCGCCGTCCTGGAGAAAGAGCAGCGGGAAGGCAGCGATGGCGAGGACCGGCGCGGCGAGCGCGTGTCGGACGCACCAGATCCACGCGTTGGTGATGATCTCGCCCACGCGGGCGATGGGCCGGGCGACGCCGGCGAGTTTGAGCCACAACAGCGCAACGGCATACATGACAAGCAGGTGGACCAGGAACCAGAGGTGCCACTGGCTGAAGAAGGCCATCCCGAACCAGGCGGGGATCGCCGCGACGAGGTTCACCCGGTCCTCGATCGGCAGGCGAAGATTGAATCCCCATGTCCACACCGCGTTGCACAGCGGGACAACGGTGAAGATGCCGATGAGCAACGGCAGGCCGACGCGCTTGAGTCGGTTCGCGGTGAACTTGCGGGCACCGTAGCGGGCGACGAGCATGCAGGCAAAGAAGCCGGCGATGAGGAAGAAGGCCTGCATCCGGAAGAGGTGGACGATCCAGAACATCGCGTCAAAGGCGGGGTTTGAGGCGGGATCGTCGGCCACCCACACGGACCAGACATTCTCCATGTATGCCATGCCGCCGTGGAGCACAACGCCGAGCAGCATCGCGACTGCCCGCAGTGCGTCCATGGAATGAAGCCGTTCGTTGGCGGAAATGTTGGACACGAGCACCCCCTTGAGAGAGTCGGATGGGAAGCGGAGAGCATACGCCGGTGCGGCTGGCAGGTCTCGCGGCTCTCGGGCGAGGCGTGCTCGGCGCGGAAGAAGTCGCGAGTACTCCAATGCCGCTTGGTGTTTGAGCGGACGGGAATAGACCCCGCGAATGCACTCATGTCAGAAGGATCTGCCCCGCCAGAGACCGCCAAGGCGCCCAACTCGAAGAGCAACGATACACGATCTAGAGCAAACACCACCGAGACAAGACACGAGATCGCGCGGGCGACGTTCACGGAAACGCAGAGGTGACGAGGCCGTTCGTAGTTGCTTGCGCTCAAGACCTTGCCCGTCAGCGTTGCGTACCCGATCCGGGTCGGCGTTGGCACGCTTGGACCAGTCCTGTTCGGCGTGCTCGTCCTTCAGGAAGCAATGACGCTCGTTTCGGCCGCGAGCATCGCTGCGATCCTGCTCGGCATCATCGGTCTCAAAATGGCCTCGTCATCAGCAGACAGTCCCGTGACGGACATCGCACCAAACGCAACGGGCGAGGACCCACAGACTTCTGACTGCCAAATCGTGGATCAAGAACCGCGCTCATTTAGGTCCACCGTGAGCGGGCTTTGAGCCTTGACTCCGAATCGGGGTGAGAGGATTCGAACCTCCGACCTTCAGACCCCCAGTCAGACGCCAGAATCCCGCAACACACTGGGAACAAAGGGCTTACGCGATTCCGATTCCGACAGCGCAGCGCCATGCGCAGCGCGGATCGGCGGGGATACCCCATTGGCGGCCGTGTCCGACCCCGATCTTCTGGCGATCGTCGAAGCGTGGCCCGACCTGCCCCCGGCGATCCGGGCGGGCATCACCGCGATGGTTCTGGCGACCGAAGAGAACCAGCGTGGACCGTGAGTTCGGTCTGTAGCCTCGGCCCGAAGAAGCCCTCTGCCAAAACGACGCCGCCCAGGCTCTGCTTGGTCCGTACCGATCATCGACACCCTCCACGGAAAGCCGCACCCCGTCTGGTCGATCCTTGTATTTCAGCCTCCAGCCCGCCCCTGACCCCAACGGGTACTTGCCCGTCACTGCTGGTGAATCAAAGGGTCCCAAGGAAGAACCAACGGAACCCCGAACTCAACCCCAAATCCCCAACGTCCGAGACAGCGCCCACGTTCAACAAGAGTACCGACACGCAAGCGAGGAGGGGAAAGCGACCGGACCGGGGGTTACCCAAGTGGGAGTGTCCCGTTGTCAGACGCCGCCGCCCCCGCCTCTGGACCACAGTGACGAACCGATGCCCCGCCTGCAGACGGTCCCCGGCTCTCACGCCCAGAACGCACCACTGGCGATCCAACAAAGATTGTCGGACATGGCAAACCGTAAATCAAGAGAGTTTCCGAAATATCCGATGCCGAGTTGCTCGCCGATGGTCGGTCTCGACCGTATGCCCGACCCTCAATATCGCCACTCGTCATGCCGAACGGGAAGCTCATTGAGCTGATCGCGCCGTGAGCGCCATTGGGGCATGGCATCCTCTATGAGAGTGATAAACCGCTGGTTGTGGGTTGGCTCGCGCAGGTGAATCAACTCGTGAACGATGATGTACTCCAGGCACTCCCTCGGCTTCTTGGCGAGTTCCGTATTCAGCCGGATTGTCCCCAATGCCGACGAGCAGCTGCCCCACATCGTTTTCATCTGCCGGACAGAGAAGCGCTCCAGCTTGACACCAAGGACGGGCTCCCATCGGGCGATCATCTCCGGTGCCTCCGCTCGTATTTGATCCCGATACCACCGAGCCATCAACGCACCCCGAACCGCCGCCTCAGCCCCGGGTCGAACCCGCATGACTATCCGCCGATGATCGCACTCGATCCCAGGCACCGTATCGTGCTCTTCCACAGTGAGGAGGTACCGCTGACCCCAGAGGTAGTGGCTTTCTCGGTCAATATATTCGCGTGGCGGCTCGCGGTCCTGCCGTTGGAGTGTCCTTTGCTGCCTGCGAATCCAGGCCAGCTTTGAGATTGCAAACGCCCGCAGAGCTTCTGCGCTGGTCCGCGTCGGGGCCGAGATCGTCACGCGCCCGGTCGGCGGATGCACGCTGAGGTGGACATTCTTGATGTCCTTGTAGACCACCTTCAGCTCGATATCGTCAAGAGCAAGTGTGGTGATCATCTAATACTCCGCCTGTGCCCGGATCACACGAAAGACCTGCTCTACTTTCATAGCATCGTCATCGAGCACCGGAAGCAATGCCTGCTTGATCGTGTTCTCTCTGGACTGATTGCCACGAAAATCCGCAGGCTTTGACTCTCGAACAGTGGCATCAACCCGCTGCGCAAGTGCCAGCACGCCGTCCATATCGGCCCCCACTATCGACACGAGCAGGTTGTAGATCGCCCTAATCGCCGGGCTCCGCTTCAACGGCTCGGGTGTGTCCTCGGTATGACCCACCTGGACATTCACCGCCAGCTCGGCGATCCGCTTGAGATACTCGGCATACTCGATCGCCTTGGCCCGCCGTGCCGCGATCAGTTCGTCGAGCAGCCGCGACATCCGCTCAAAGAACGCCGGATCGTTTAGCTGCTCTTTGATGATCTTCCGCCGGACATTGTTCTCGATTGTCTCGGCGACCGCTTGCTGATTGCCCTTGAGGCCACCGAGCTGCTGGGCGATCGCGTCGGCGATCCCGCTTTTGACAATCAACTCCATCAACGGCATATCCCCAAAGGGCGATATTGTTGTCGGCTCATCCGCTTCGATATAGGTATCGATCAGGTGCCGCATATCGGCCTCATACGCCTTCAGGTCGATCGTCTCGCCGCTCGCCAGCTTGACGATCTCTCGCAGGCGAAGGAACCGATCAATCTCCCCCTTGATCCGCACAACATCCGCGTCGGTGTACCCGGCAGCAGCCATATCGTCACTCACGCCCGCATACGCCCGCACCAGCGCAGCGACCAGCTTGTAGAGCTGCTCACGCAGCGGCTCGCCCTTGGCCAGATCTTCCGCGACCTCCGATTGGCCACAGAAATACCGGATGTGCTCCAGCTCCTCCCGTGGCGGCTCCACGGGCTCGCACAGCAGGATCACTTTTTCGAGCACCTCATCCAGCCGCTCCTTGGCCCGCTTGAGCCGATCTTGGATCAGCACCTCGGGGTCCACCCCACCGGCCGAGTGGTCAATCTCCGAGGTATACACCGCCAGCGCGTTCTCGACCTTGTTGAACAGGTCCTTGTAGTCCACGATGTACCCGAAGGTTTTGTCATCCCCATCCAGCCGGTTGGTCCGACAGATCGCCTGGAACAGCCCGTGGTCCTGCATCGACTTGTCGATATAAAGATAGGTACAAGGCGGCGCGTCAAACCCCGTCAGCAGCTTGTTCACCGCGATCAGCAGCTGCATCGTCGCCGGCTCGTTGACAAACCGGCGCTTGGCGTCGTCCTCGTAGGTCTCGGTCTTAGATTTGCCCGGCTTGGCTGCCACACTTTGCAGCAGCGCGGTATAGGTATTGTAGATAAACTCCTTGTCTGTCTCCGTGTTTGCCCCGGTGTCCTCCAGCGTCACATCCCGGGCCTGCGGGTCATACGAAGTAATCACCGCACACCGGCCCTTGAGCACTGTCTTCTGAAACAGCTCATAATACTTGCACGCCTCGTAGATGCTCGACGCCACCAGCAGCGCATTCCCATGCCGTGAGGACAGCCGGGGCTTCACGCCAAAGTCGAACACAATGTCAGCAACCACCCGCTCCATCCGCCCCCGCGAGCTGAGCACCCGCTGCATCGTCCCCCATTTGGATTGCAGCTCCTGCTTCTGCCAGTCGTTGAGCCCTCGTGTCTTGGCCTCAAACCACTCGTCGATCTTCTTGGCATCCCCCAGCCGTTGGTCGATGTCGCGGGCTTCGTACACCAGGTCCAGCACCACCCCGTCCTCGACCGCTTCGCTGAACTTATATGTATGGATATACCCGCCGAAGACCTCAAGGCTCGTCTGCTTGTCCTCCTTGAGCAAAGGCGTTCCCGTAAACCCCACAAACACCGCGCTGGGCATGATCGCCTTCATCGCCCGGTGCAGCCGCCCGCTCTGGCTTCGGTGGCACTCGTCCACAAACACAAACACCTCTCCCACCGTCTTCGAGGGCGATTGCTCCAACTCCTCGATGTAGGCATCGAACTCCTTGTCCTTCTTCCCCTTCCTCCCGAACTTATGCAGCAGTGAGCACATCAGCCGGGGGCGGGCCTCGCCCAGCATCGCCATGAGCCCGCGCCCGCTCTTTGACCGAGCGATATCCTCCCCCGAATCCCGAAACACCCGCTCGATCTGCTTGTCCAGCTCGTCGCGGTCGGTAATCACCACGACCCGGGCGTTCGGGTTGTTCTCTAATATCCACCGCGCCAGCATCACCATCACGATGCTCTTGCCGCTGCCTTGGGTGTGCCAGATGATCCCTCCCTCGCGCCGCCGCACATGCTCTTGTGCCGCCTTCACCCCAAAGTATTGATGCACCCTCGGCACCTTCTTCACGCCGCCGTCAAAGAGCACAAAGTCGCGTGCGAGTTCGATCAGCCGATCCTTGCCGCACAGCTTGATGAGGTACTTGTCCAGCTTCGAGAGGCTGCCATCCTCGACATCCTCCTTCCAGGTCAGCCAATACTTCTCCGGCGTGTCCGTCGTCGCGTACCGCAGCCCCTCGCTGTCGTTGCCCGCGAGCACGAGCTGCACCGTGCTGAAAAACCACTGATTGAACTCCGGCTTCTGGTTCGAGATATTCTGCCGAATCCCCTCCGTCACGCTCGTTCGGCTGCGCTTCAGCTCAAGCACCACCAGCGCGATCCCGTTCACATACAGCACAATGTCAGGCCGACGGGTCTGCTCGCCCTTGAGCGTCACCTCTTCAGCGATTGCAAAGTCGTTGGCTTCGGGGTGCTCCCAGTCGACCAACGCCACCGTCTCGTGCGTCTCCCCCGCCTCGACCTTCACCGGCACGCCGTACCGCAGCAGGCTGTACATTGCCTTGTTGTGGTCATAGAGCGACACCCCCTGCCGGTTGGCGGCCTGACGCACCAGGTCGAGCGCCCGGCTCACCTGCGCAGGTGAGTGCCCCCGCCCGGTCAGCCACCGCTCAAGATATTCTGTCTCGATGTTGCTGTTGCCTGACCGCTCGGTCCAGTTGCCGAGATACTCGTAGCCCAGCTCGTTCTGGAAGAGCTTGACGACGCGGTTCTGGGTGACGCGCTCGGGTTGTCCGATGCCATTCATGTCAGTCCCTCACCAGCTTGAAGCTCACCTGATAGCGATAGAAGCCGACCGACGGCACCACACTCAGAGCCCGCCGCAGCCGGAGGTCGTCTTCCAACGCGATGATCACGCCCTCCACAGTCTGCCCATCCTCGGCGATCTGGTCCTGCACGAAGCCCATGTACCGGAGAATCTGTCCAACCACCACATCGCTCGCCCGTCCCAGTTTGAGCTCGACGACCAGCAGCCGCTTCTTGTCTCGGCTGACCGCCAGAATATCAAGCGGGCCGCTGTCGGTCATGTACTGTTGGCCGACCTTCTCGCCATCCTCTTCAAAGATCAGGAAGTCCTTGCTCAGCTCGGTCTGCGCCCAGTTGGCAACCAGAAAATCTTCGAGGTGTTTCTCCATCGCAAACGCGCTCGGGTCTTCAATCTCCGGGTCCGGCGACACGATCGTGGGCGTTGGAGTGCCGCCGATCAGCCGCTCTATCTCCTCGGCGTATCCGCTGATCTTGCTGACCGTCCCGATCGACCCGGTTGATTTTCGCAACGCATCGCTCATGTCTGCACGGGGGATCGAAACCTCGCGCCACCGCACAGGCCGCCGGTGCGGCAGGGTCTCGCCGGGCTTGTACGCATACTCCCCCGAGACCTCCCCGACGCGGTAGCTGCCCGACCCGTCCGGGCAGAGCACAATGTCCCCGATGCGGATGCCCTTGCTGACGGTCCAGATTGCCCCGCACGCCAGCCCCGCGCCGATCTTCGTCTTGCCCGGCCAGTTGGCCATGATGACAGGGATGAACTCCTGGTTGAACTCACGCCACTCATCCGGGAGCCGCCCCGTCAGGTCTTCAGCAAGACCGAAGTCGGTCCCGATGAACCCGCCCTCGAAACACTCGGCGGCGTACTTGCTCCCACGGCCGAGCATGATGCGATAGTAGTTTTTCATACGAGTCTGATCCTTCCTGTGAGTAACTGCTGCATCATGCCTTGCTTGATCTGCCGGGCCTTTACCAGCTTCGCCTCCAGAGCCGTGATCTCGGCGTCCATGTCGGAGAGGACGGTGGCGATGGCGCGTTGTTCGGAGAGCGAAGGCAACGACACCACCATCTGGGCGAGGTTCCTCGCGTGGATATGCACTACCGCATTCCCCTGACCCATTCGAGCTTTTTGGCGAGCCGCTGTGGAGTGGTTCAGCAGATGGGCGAGGAACATCGAGTCCTGCTGCGCCGGTGTCAACACAATGATATCTCCCCCGGCGTAGGCCGCTTCAACACCCAGATACGCAGCACATCTCCCAATCTCCTCTGCGGTCTCCCCTGACCCTGCGAACAAAATATCGCCCTGTCTGATTGGGAGCGAGGCATCAGCAACACTAACGGGAATCCTCGACACCGGATCGTGGACATAGTTGTCGTACCTGGTATACAGCTCGCCATACCGGATACAAGCGAGACCCTCTGCAATGACCTGATCCCGCTTGATCCCTCGGCCCTTTGAGAACACGCCAACCTTGCCCAGCGTCCGCGTCTCCCACTCACCCTCAAAGCCCGGGAGTCGTCGGGTGGGGGTGAGGAGTTGCTGCATGGCCCCGAGCTTGAGCCGCCGCTTCTTGGTGAGCAGCCGCTCCAGCGACTCGACCAACCCGTCCGCATCAGACAACGCACAAGCAATCGAACGCTGCTCGGCGGAGTCGCGCGGGAGTATGACCTTCTCACTCTTGATGATCGAAGTGTTCAAGTTCATCTGGGAGCCGGTCTGCCCAGCACTTGCCCACTTCGGTTCCAACTCGCAGAGCAGATAGTAGAGAAAGTCTTGATCTGCATACGGCCGTTCAAATACGACGAAACCATCATGTATACAGACATCACAACGGGTCTGAATCGGGCGGCCAACGGTTGCGCAGATACTCACGATCAAGCTGCCACTTGGGATGAAACGGCTACGACTGATACCAGCCGGAGAAAGAAATTGCTCCGTCTCGCACAGAAAACGAGACGAGCGCGTGACATCCGAGATTCGTACCCACCCGATTTCTGATTTATCGCTAAATCACCGAGGATCAGCGATCGGGCGCGGGCTCGCTCCCCGATACACGGACTTGGCCAGCGAGCCGAGGCTTCTGGATTCCCACCCACTCGGGACCCAAGTTTCCACTTTCGCGTGGGTGGAAACATCGAGGTGGACAACATCGCTCAGTGCCATGAGTACCCCATCTCTTCCAGATGCCTCTTCACCTTCTCCTCAAACTCCTCAACCGCCACCACCACCTTCGGCAGCGTCTGTTCGTACCGCTCGGCCAGCTCGGCCACACGCCCCACCAGCGACTGGGTCACCCGATCGACCTCGGCCCCGATCGCGGCTTGCATCGCGGCCATCCATTTGTCCTCGACCACCAGCCGCTTGACCTCTTTCTCGGTCAGCTTAGGGTATTTTTTCAGCACCGCGGCATCGAGGGCGGCCTCGGCCTGCTTGATCTCCTTCTTCAGCTTGGCCAGCCGGTCGTTGATCGTCTTCCACCGCGAGAGCACCACGACCTCGTCGGCGGCCTCGGTGTCGCCCTTGAGCTCTTTGAGCCGAGCGGTGACCGCGCCCTTGTTGACCTTGTCCATGTCGGCGAATGCGCCCTCTTCGCCGGCGTGCTCCTCCTCCAGCTCGGTCAGCGCGGCGGTGGCCGATTCCAGCTCTCCCGCCAGCCCGTCGATCGCGGCTTGCTCGTCGGCAAAGTACCGCGCGACGATCAGCCCCTTGGGGACCAGGTCGCAGGCCCAGCCCTTGTCCTTTTCTGTGCCGTTCTTGGCTTTGACGATGATGCGGTAGGGCTCGGCGACCCACCCGTCGGCGGCGATGGTGTAGCAGTCGTCCTGCATGGTCTCGGCCCAATAGTCCATGAGCAGCTGATAGACGGCGTAGGCATCGACCAGCGGCTTGCCCTCGTAGTGCGCGAGCAACCCCTCCGAGAGCGTGAGGACCTCGTCCTTGGGGTGGTGCCCGGGGGCGAGGGCTCGCAGGCGTCTGGCGGCCCGCGTGCGCCAGGCAGCAAAGTGGGCGGCCATCTGTTCGATGAACGCCTGGAACTCGGGGTGCTGATGGATCGCGGCTTTGACCTCTGCGGCTTCGGTGGCGAGATCGACATAGCCGGGGCGGTTGGGGGTGAAGAGGGAATCCCGCAGCGTGGGGCAGATGTCCCAGTAGCGCTGGAGGGCGTCGATATCGCGCACGGGGATGCCGCCGCGCAGGTGGGCGTCGATGTCCTGGAGGTCTTCGGGCTCTGAGGAGTCGATATAGCGTGGGATGTTGAGGTTGAAGCCGTTGCGTTCGATCTCTTCGAGGGGGACCATGCGGGCGTACTTGGGGCACTCTTCGAGCTTGGTAAAGGCGTCCACGATACGGTGGATATCGCGGGAGCGAAGACGGTTCTTGGGGCCGTCCTTCTCGAAGCCTCGGCTGGCGTCGATCATGAAGATGCCCTTGCGGGCCTTGGCGTTGCGTTTGTCGATGACGACGATGCAGGCGGGGATGCCGGTGCCGTAGAAGAGGTTGGCGGGGAGGCCGATGATGCCCTTGATGTAGCCTCGGCGGAGGAGGTTCTTTCGGATCTCGGCCTCGGCGTTGCCCCGAAAGAGCACGCCATGGGGGAGGATGCAGCAGCCGCGGCCGGTGCTCTTGAGCGAGCGGACGATGTGGAGGAGGTAGGCGTAGTCGCCCTGTTTGTTTGGGGGGATGCCAAAGCCGGTGAAGCGGTCGTGCTCGTCGTTGTCAGGGTCGAGGCCGGTGGTCCAGCGTTTGTCAGAGAAGGGCGGATTGGCGACGACATAGTCGAAGGTCTTGAGCGTGTCACGGTCCTTGAACTTGGGGTCGGAGAGTGTGTTGCCCTGCACGATCTCGGCGTTTGGGTTGTTGTGCAGGATCATGTTCATGCGGGCCAAACCGGCAGTCTGATTGTCTTTCTCTTGGCCGTAGACGGTGACATCGGCGCGGGCTTCTTCGGCGACCTTGAGCAGGAGGGAGCCCGAGCCGCAGGTGGGGTCGTAGACGGTGGTCTGGTTGGTGGTCTTGTCGGTGCCGATGCCGATGATCCTGGCCATGGTTCGGCTGACCTCGGCGGGTGTGTAGAACTGCCCCTTGTCCTTGCCGCTCAGGCTGGCGAAGTGGCGCATGAGGTACTCGTAGGCGTCACCGAGGATGTCGTCGTCGGCGGCCCGGTTGCTGGAGAAATCGAGGGCGGGGTTCTCGAAGATGGCGATGAGGTTGGTGAGTTTGTTCACCATCTCCTTGCCGCTACCGAGCTTGGTAGGGTCGTTGAAGTCGGGAAAACCAGAGAGAGCCTTGTTCTCTTGCAACAGCGGCCCGAGGATTTTCTTGTTGATGTCATCGCCGATGCTGGCCTTGCCCTTGAGGGCGACCATGTCGTCGAAGCTGGCCCCCTTGGGAACTGTGATGGGCGCGAAGGGCTTGCCGGCGTACTTGTCGCTGATGTATTTGATGAAGAGCAGGACGAGTACATAGTCCTTGTACTGGCTGGCATCCATGCCGCCACGGAGTTCGTCGCAGCTTGCCCAGAGGGAGGAGTAGAGTTCTGACTTTCTGATCGCCATGGGCGGTGGTCTCCGGGTCGGGCGGAACAACAGGGAAGGCACGCGAGCAACCCGCCGGTGGATCGGCTCCGCACCCGGGTTCCTGGCGTCGGGGGATCAAGGCCCCGAGACTTTCCCCAAACAGAACGGTAGTATGCCTGAAACCGCCGGGACCTGCTCAGGGAGGACCGGCCCGGCCACTCCAAGGAAGGAGTCCGCCATGATTGATTTCGCCGTCGCCGGATTCACGGAAGAACAAATCAGCGCCGCTCGCAAGGTAGACCGCTGGACCGCCAACGCTGGTGGCGAGGCGTGATTTGTTGCCCAATTCGAACAGACGCATCGGCTCTTTGATTGCTACAACGTCGACCTCTTGGCCTGGCGAGAGGAATGCCGACAACGAGCCGTAAGGGTGCTCCGTGATGGTCATTTGCACCAGCCCATGCCAAAGGGAGAGCCGGACCAGCGGACTCACTACGACATCGAGGGAATCGGTCCGTCGGACGTGCTTGCGCGCGTTCTCAGGCGTGATGTGGAGACGCTGTCGAAGAAAGATCGGAAAATGCTGAGGGCTGCGCTGCTAGCGATCCTTGAAGACAGGCGGCTGGACCTGTACACGAGCGAGTTTCGGCAATACCGTCGTGATCGGTTGGATACCGACCAGTGGGCGGTCTTCGAGTACATGATGTGGGTCGAGTTGCCAGATGAACCGATCGGCCCGCTCGTTGCCACTGGCGCGGACTACGCAAACATGTTGCGGACGGATCGGCTCGCGATCGCCGCCACCGTATTGCTGGGCCTCCATGCGAATGTGATGCCCGACCACGACCGTCTTCCACGGTCTGGCGATCTTGCCTTCGACCTCAGCGCCTACGCCGCAGAGTATGAGCGAGGGTTGCGGCTGGAGGGGATGGTGAACCTCGTCGAGGCCGCGTTGGATGATGGGCCGCCCAAACTTGTTGCCCACGAGGGCATCGTCCAGATCGAGCCTTGGAAGCCCACTCCCGGGTATGTCCCTGCCTCCAAGATCCGCCACAGGGATCAGCCGACCCCACCCTCCACCCTGAATGGATGGCGAAATAAGAACCCTGCCACATTTGAAAGATATCCCGCCACCGGGGAATGGTTCCACCCCGCCGATTGGGTGAAGGAACGACTCACCAAGTACCGTCCATGGCACAATCCGCCCAATCGAAACAGCTCGCCGAAATCGGATTGACCCGTTTCGACTTGTTTCGACTGGAAACCGCTTGCTTTGGTCTCCCTGAACGCATGACAGGGCACCAACGGGCGGCGCGTGCCACCCAATGGCGCTCCCAGACAAGGGAGTCCAACACCATGGACAGGCATACTGAGCAAGTCAAGAAGGCATCATCTCTCAACCCCCCCAGGCTGACGACGGTCTCACGAGCAGCGGTGTTACTCGCAATCTCGGAGAGAACCGCGTGGCGGCTGGTCTCGACCGGCGAACTCGATGTGGTCAAGATTGGCCGCGCAACCCGCATCAAAGTCGAGAGCATCGACCACCTCATCGAGCGGGGAGGGGCGGCATGAAGAAGCCGCCCCCCAAAAACGACGCCGCCCCACTGGCAGGCGGGGTGGGCGTCAACGACTCAAACTTCCACCCACATGATAGCGATTTACTGCAACTCAAACCACTCGCTGAGGAACTCGGCGTGTCGGTTTCGAGCCTCGCGGCGATCGGGTTTCGGCGAGTTGGGGACGAATGGCACAACCCCGAACGCAATGACCAGGGCGAGATCATCGGCTGGTCCCGCCGACTCGACAGCGGTAAGAAACTCTTCAAGAAGGGCAGCAAACGCGGCCTTACATTGTGCTGGCCCCTTGACCCCTACGCGGGTACATCGCGCGACAATCCCATCCTCATCGTCGAAGGTGCGAGCGACACGGTGGCCGGTCTCGATCTGGGATTCGTGACCATCGGCAGGCCGAGCGCCACCGGCGGGCTCGGCTCCCTGCTACCGCTCCTCAAGGGGCTGCACGCCGTCGTCGTAGCTGAGAATGACAAAGCCGGTTATCTGGGGGCCGAGAAAGTCGCGGCTGCCCTGGCGAGTGTAATGGCCTCGGCGCGGGCGATTCTCCCCCCCGCTGATTGCAAAGACCTGAGAGGTGGCTCGGTTCGGGCACGAGAGAGAAGATCCGTACGGCAGTCCTCAATGCCATCGGAAGCGCAGAACCCTACGAAGCCGCGACGATCTCTCCGCCCGACGGGGGCTCCGATCGGTGCGGCGCGGATGGGCTGGCTGGTGGCCGAAGACCCCAACGACAAAGATCGGCGACTGATGGTCAACATCAAGGCCAACATCACGCGCGGGTCTACCGGCTTGGCGTTCCGCGTGGCCGGAGATCCGCCCACTATTCGATGGGAGGACGGCCCGGTCTCCATGACCGCCGATGAACTGCTGGCGGCCCAAGGCGACGACGAGAGCCAGAGCGAGATTGAAGAGGCGATGGGGTTTCTGCAAGCCGAGTTGGCCGAAGGCCCCAGACCCGCACGCGAAATCGAGCAGGCCGCGAAGGCGGCGCTTATCTCGCAGAGCACGCTCAAACGGGCCAAGAAGCGCCTCAGGGTCGAATCGGTCAAGATCAGCATGGGCAGTGGGTGGGAGTGGAAACTCCCCGAAGAGGACCACCAATCCCGAAGATGACCATCACTTTGCGATGAGCCCCTTCGGGCGGGTTGATCCCCTTCGACAAATCCGCGTGTCTTTCTGAGGCAACCCCTTGCGCCTCGGGGCACTCTCTGGCATAATCAGACATCAACACGGGAACATCCATCAACACGGGCACATCCCCGAAGGAATACACAATGGCACGAGTCTGGAAACGCAAAGCCGACAAACGCAAGACCGGCAGCCCCTGGATGCTCACCTACACCGATTGGAGGATCGTCGGTGGCAGGTGGGTCTCGTGGGAACGGACGAAGACCGCGTACACCGACAAGCGTGAGAGCATGGCCCTTGGAACCCAGCTCGAAGACAAGGCCCGGATGAAACGTGACGGCCGGATTGACGAGCGCGAGGACCGGCGCGCGCTTGAAGCCCGCCGAGGGTTGACCGATCATATCGACGAGTACGAGCAAGCCCTGCAAGCGAAGGGCTCCAATCCCAAGCACGTCGGCCAAACCATCGGCTACATCCGCGAAATCGTTGACACGCTGAAATGGGCAACCGTCGGCTCGATCCGCGCCGACACGCTCATGCGACACCTCGGAGACAAGCGGGCCGAGCACGATTGGAGCCCGCGCACGCTCAATGCTCGCGTGATCGCCATCAAGGGACTCACCCGATGGCTGGTGGAGCACGACCGCCTCCCGGCCGACCCACTGGCTTCTACCAAGCAGATCCACCAGACGACCGACATTCGACGAAACCGCCGCGCGTTCTCAAGGCAGGAGGTGGAGCAACTGGTTGAATCCACAATGTCCGGCCCGTCCGTCCGGTTCGGCCGCTTGCGAATGCGATTCGTGCTGACCGGATCCGATCGGGCGATGCTCTACCGCGTCATGCTTGGCACGGGGCTCCGGGTCGCGGAGGTATCGAGCCTGACGCGCCGCAGCTTCGACCTCGACACCCCCGACGGCCCGGTCGTCACCCTGGAGGCCGCCTACAGCAAGCGAAAGCGTCGGGACGTGCAACCAATCCCCGAGAGCCTCGCGGTGCTGCTGCGTCTCTGGATCGCCGAGAAGGTCCATGACGAGCCGCTCTGGGTGCTTCCGTACAAACCCACCGAACGACTGCTCCGACCCGATCTCCGCCGTGCCCGAGCCCGCTGGCTTCTCGGGATCTCCAAGGGCAAGCCGAGGGGCGACGCAAGGGAGAGTGATTTCCGCAAGTACAGGAACAGCGCAGGCCGGTTCGCCGATTTTCACGCCATGCGGCACACATATGTCACCCGCTTGAGCATGTCGAACGTGCCGCTGCCGGTTGCCCAAAGGCTCGCCCGCCACTCTTCCCCAATGCTCACGGCCAACACCTACACCCACGTCGGTCTTGCCGACGGACGGGCTGCGCTGGATCGCGCGTTCGGAAAATCACAAAAGACGGGCGACTCTTCGGATTTTGCCCGAGCCACCGGCACCGACGGGGCATCATTCGAGCAAGAAGCCGAGCGCAGCGCGATTCGGACACTTCGTCGCTCAAGCTGTCATCGCCGGGCACGCCAACCAGGCAGCCATCGATCGCAAACAAGCCGATCGCAACCGCCCGTAAACCACTGAAATCACAAGGGTTTGGCGGGAGCGGGCACATCCGGTCAGTCCCGGGCAAACCCACTCGTGCAAATCGGGGTGAGAGGATTCGAACCTCCGACCTTCTGACCCCCAGTCAGACGCGCTAACCAAGCTGCGCTACACCCCGGCACCAGCCCGATGGACTGGGCACAAGGATAGACCCCCCGGCCCGCCGAGGCCACGACGACCACTCCCCCAATGCCCCGGCAGCACGGCCACGTCACCACCCTACCATCCCCCACTATGACCACGCTGCTCATCACAGGAGGCCGAGTGCTCGACCCGGCATCGGGGTTTGACCGGATCGCCGATGTCGCGGTCGCGGACGGCCGGGTTGTCGAGATCGGCCCGGACCTCGCCCGCCAGCCCGCTGTGAGGGTCATCGACGCCACAGGAATGATCGTCTGCCCGGGGCTCATCGACCCGCACGTCCACCTCCGCGAGCCCGGGCAGGAGCACAAAGAGACGATCGAGACCGGCAGCCGCGCGGCGGTCGCTGGCGGGTTTACCACGGTCTGCTGCATGCCCAACACGACTCCCGCGATCGACTCGCCGGAGATCGTGCGGTTCATCGCCGATCGTGCGCGCGCCGAGGCCCGCTGCCGGGTGTTCGCGGTTGCCGCAGCGACGCGGGGCAGGCAGGGTGTCGAGCCGACCGAACTCCGCCTGCTTGCACAGGCCGGCGCGGTGGCGTTCAGCGACGACGGGGATGTCGTCGCGTCGGCGGGGGTGATGCTCGGGCTGATGCGCGAGATCGCACCACTGGGGCTCTGTTTCATGCAGCACTGCCAGGAGCCGACACTCACCCGCGGCGCGACGATGCACGCCGGGGACGTGAGCACGCGGCTCGGGCTCATCGGCTGGCCTCGGGTTGCTGAGGAGCTCATCATCGAGCGCGATGTTCGACTCGTCGCTGAGAGCGGGTGCCGCTACCACGTCCAGCATCTTTCGAGCGGGGGCAGTGTCGAGATCGTGCGGCAAGCGCGGGCTGCGGGGCTGCCGGTCACCGCCGAGGCAAGCCCTCACCATCTGCTGCTGACGCATGAGGCGGTCGCCGTGGGACCGGCTTCCAGCCGGTGCGAGAACCATCGCCACCTGGAGGACAGCACCACAAGAGCACACCGGCTGGAAGCCGGTGCCACGGGGTACAACACGAGCGCGAAGATGAACCCGCCGCTGCGCGAGCAGTCGGACATCGACGCGATCCGCGCGGGCGTCGCCGACGGCACGATCACCGTGCTCGCCACCGACCACGCGCCGCACACGCCCGACGAAAAGGCCCAACCCTTCGAGGATGCGCCCTTCGGCATCATCGGGCTCGAGACGGCGCTGCCGCTCTACGCCGAGGCGCTGGTGCATTCCGGCGCGATCGACTGGCCACGCCTCTTGGCGCTGCTGACCATCGAGCCGGCGCGCTTGTGCAACCTCGACCGCGCGCGCAAGCAGAACGACGGCCTCGGCGAGTTGTTCCCCGGCGGCCCGGCCGACATCACGATCATCGACCCCGACGCCGAGTGGACGATCGCCGAGGACACCCTCGCGGGCAAGAGCGTCAACACTCCCTTTCTCGGCCGCACGGTCAGAGGCCGCGCCGTCGCGACGATCGTGGGCGGCGAGGTCGTGATGGAGCGCGACCGCACTGTTCACGCTTTGCCGAGTGAGTGAATCGGTCTTGCCATGCTCGACGGTTCACGGGTGGTGCCTTGTCCCCTCGCTTGCGCGAGGGGCTCTACTCTGAATGTGCAGACCCCTCCCATAGAGCCCCTCGCGCAAGCGAGGGGACAACGACCACGCCGATCCGACGAAACACCAAGGCACAAGAGACGCTCACTCTCTCGAGCACCCCGCCCACAGGTCGAGAAAGCAGATCACGTCCGCGGAGGTACACCGGTTGTTGCCGGTGCAATCTGCGCCGAACGAGCAGTGCCGCCATGCGTTGAGAAACTCGATAAAGTCGCGTGAGTCCACGATGTCGTCGCGGTTGAAGTCGGCCCGGTGCCAGAGTTCCGCGTCGCGTTCGCCCCAGAACTGGAGCATCCCGCCGAGCGGATCGGGGCACCCAAACGAATAGGTATAGCACTCGGCTGTCGGGTCGTGGTAGAAATCGGGCGGGTTGTCGTCGTCCATCTGCCCGAGGCCCGACGACCCGACGCCGCCGGGTGTGCCCCCGGCATCGGGCGTGCCCCAGAGCATGGTCTGCGCACACGATGCCAGCACGGTGCCGTCGTCGGTCAGGAACGCGACGGCGTACGAGCCCCGTCCCACCGACGGGAGCCCCCACCGCCCGAGCGAGGAGATATCAATCTGGGTATAGATGTACCCGCCGGAGTTGCAGTCCAGCTCGCCGAAGTCGAACATCCAGCCGGGGTAGTCGAACGAATCGGGCTCGCACTCGTCGGGGTTTGAGCGTTGGGTGAAGATCGCGACCACGCACTGTTCTTCTTCAAACCCGGCACACGTCCAGTACCACGCAAGGTCGGCCCGCCACGCACCCTCGGAGAGGATCGTGTCGTCGGCGAGCACCATGTCGTTGGTGTAAAACGGGCTGCAGTAGGCGGTGCCAAAGAACCAGCGTCTCGACCCCATGTCGCACCCGGCAAGGTCGTCGGGCACGGCGTTGGCATCCGCGTCGCCGTA
This sequence comes from uncultured Phycisphaeraceae bacterium, assembly GCA_964394895.1. Classification (GTDB taxonomy): domain Bacteria; phylum Planctomycetota; class Phycisphaerae; order Phycisphaerales; family UBA1924; genus PNC22. The sequence continues at coordinate 122,513 of CAYMZJ010000005.1, forward strand.
GCTGTCAAAGACTCGGTAGTCGCGGCAGACATCGTGCGGCCCGCGCGGGCTGGCGTAGGGCATCCACTCGCCCACGCGCTCGAACGAGCCGTCGGCGTAGACCGCCGGGGCAACCCGCAGCGGCACGACCTCGGTCCCGATTTCGAGTTGCTGGAGCATCGGCCGCTCGGCCTGCCCGCACGCTGCGCCCGCGAGCCCCACCACGACCGCCGCCGCGCCCATTGCACTCTTACGATACTGCGTCATGATTCGCCCCTTTCGTGTTTGGCAGCAACTCACGCCGCCGCAACAGAGTGTGCCGAGCCCGCGAATGCGACCCCGGATCCAAGCCATCGCACCTCCCGCCGGCTGACTGCCAGCAGCGTGCCTCTCTCCCGCGCCGCGACCTGAAGGGGCTGCACAAGCAGCCTGTCCCTCCGTGTTCCGCGACCACCACTCGGGCAGCCCCTCAGGACTCGAGCGCGGGCGTGTCAACCCCCCGGCAAATGCACCGGGACCTGTCCGGGTGAGGATTCCCGTACAGAGGTGTACCGGCAGCGAACGTCCGAGTTGCAGGGAATGGACAGAAACTCACAAATCGTTGCAACCTCTTTACTACACGTACCTTGAGTCGAATCGCCAGTTGCTCGGCGGTGCCTTCGATGTGTCCTCGCAGCGGCCTCTTCCTCTCCATTCCATCGCGCCAAGGCGTGGATCTGTGCCACCAAGTGGCTTCAATGTCCCCGGAAGTGGCCTCCCACATCCCGCGGAGAGGCCTCTCCGTCCCGCGACTGGGCAGGGTGAGTCTCACTACAGAGGCCGAGAGGCACAGCGGGGAAGCCGAGTATTGACACCGTTTCGGCCCCCCCCACACCCCCGCACCCCGCACTGGGCTTGCGCCCAGTGGCACCGTTGCGTGCTGCGCCAAGAGCACCACGACCGGGTGCTTGCACAACCTCGACCCGGTGAAGCCGGTGACCCCGACCTCCTGCTGAACCTCTACAGTCCTCGCATGGTCCGCCTGCTCACCCCCGCCGATACCGATGCTTGTGTGTCGCTCCGCCGATTCATGCTGCGCGAGTCGCCGTGGTCGTTCGCGTCCGACACCGAGACCGATCGGGGGAGTGATCCGGCGAACGTCGCCAAGACCCTCGCCGATCCGAACTTCGCGTATGCCGGGAGCTTTACCGACGCAGGCCAACTCGTCTCGCTCGCGCTCTTGATGCGCGCGACCAACCCCAAACGCCGCCACCTCGCGTGGATCGTCAGCGTCTACACCCATCCCGACGCCCGACGGCAGGGACGGATGCGTGCTGTGATAGAACTGCTCATCAAGAACGCGAGGGGTCGGCCCGGGCTTGCCGCGCTCGGCCTGTCGGTCGGCGACCGCAGCTCCGGGGCGCAGGCACTCTACGAATCGCTCGGGTTTGTCGCCTGGGGTGTTGAGGCGGACGCGATGCGGATCGGGAACGAATCGTCCAACGAAATCCACATGCGGCTGACGCTCTGAGCGGGATGCCAGAGCAGGTCTCGCGTGCCCAAAATCAGGGTGACAGGATTCGAACCTGCGACATCCTGCTCCCAAAGCAGGTGCTCTACCAAGCTGAGCTACACCCTGTCAACGCCCTCTGATTCGGACGCCGGGCAAGTGTAGCCCGGCTCAAAAAACAACGCCGGCCCGACCATTTCGGCCGAGCCGGCGCTCTCCTCCAGCGGGGCGTATCCGCGTGGAGATCCGCGATCGGTACCGCTCGCTCCCTCTCTTAGAGCGGTACCTCCTTGAACAGCACGATGCGGGGCTTGTCGCCGGGCTCGATGACGTTGGACCGGTCGACGACCATCAGGAACCGCCGCGCGACGCTGGGCACGAGCGGGTCGTTGTTGCCGAGGATGACGTCCGCCTCGCGGTAGCCGTGCATGAGGAACCAGACCGCGAAGTAGTCGGAGCGAACGGTCGTCGAACCCAAGGCGGCGTTGACCAGCGCGAGCTGCTCGTCGTAGTCGTCGTCCATCTCGTCGGGGGTGTTGGTGGTGAAGTTGATCGAGTCGACGCCCGAGATATCGATGCCGTCGCCGTCAAAGCCGAGACGGTCGATATCGTGCGGCGACGCGTAGCTCAGATCATTTGTGACATACCCGAAGTCGCGGAGCAGGAGCATCTCACCCAACGATCGGAACCCGGGCGACTCGCGCAGCCCGCGCACCCCGGCTGTGCCCTGGCGCCCGTTGTCGCCGGCCATCTCGGCGTCGATGGTGCCGGGAGCGGCACCGGGCGTGGGGGGGGGGGCCGCGTTCCGCGAGAGGAGATCGGAATCCCACCAGTTGCGGAAGTCGAGCACGTTGTTCGGCTCGGTGTTGTTGATTGCCCGCGGGAAGATCGCCAGCCGATCGCGGTAGGCGACAAGCGTGGTGGCGATGTCGGACCGCCAGTTGAACGTGGGCTCGGTCCACCACCAGCGGGAGTCAACACCACCCACGCCGCCTGTGTCCTCGTTGGGGCTGAGGCCGGGGATCGAACGCGCGGTCTCGCGGGAGACGGTGTTGATATTAAGCTGCCCGAAGGTCGGCGAAACGAGCGACCCGAAACGCCGGTCGAACGTCGTGAAACGGTCGATCAGTGTCGCCGCAGCGGGCACGCCCAGGCCCCAGCGGCGATCGAGGGGGTCGGTCATCACATCGAACACGCCGTCGGCGTCGTTGTCATAGAAAGGCACAAACGCCGCGATCTGTAGGCTGCCGCGGTCGAGGAGAATCTCGGGATCGGCCGCCGCGACCGGAGGCACAAAGACGCCGAAGTACACACTCTCGGCGGCGATGGGGTCCTCGTAGTAGAGCGCGAAAGCGAGGGCTTCGCTGAGCGTGGTCCATTCGACGTTCTCGTCGTTGTTGTTGAAGAGAGGGTTGGGAATCTGGTGCGGCCCGATCCCCAACGGCAGCAGGATGTCGGCGATGCGCATCGTCGAGATGCCCGAGTTGCCGTCGAACTGAGAGTTGTCGAGGTGCGCTTCGACATAGAGCTCCCGGAAGTTGATGCCGTCGAGATTGTCGCCGATATCCTCGGTTGTGCCCTCGTCCTTGTCCTGGGGGTCCTGGCTGATGGTGGGCAGGATCTTGCCCAGCATCAAGTCGGTCTGGTTGTTGAGCGCGCCTCGCAGCGTTTCCTCGGTCCAGCTGTTGTTCCTGAAGTCCGAGATGTCCAGATTGTTCGTCGAGCCCTCGTCGTCGGTGATGTTCCGGATCTCCGCACTGGCCTGCGACTTGCTTTCAAGGCAGTACGCCGGGAGCATCCCACGCAGCGTGTTTGGAGCCGTGCCGCCGTTGGGATCCTCGCGGCGGGACACCCGGCCCCAACGCACGATCGTGAGCCCTTGGTTGTCCACGCTGAATCCGATGTTGGGCGGCTCAAAGCCCGGGTCGGCGCCGCCGATTTCGCCGGCGTCGTCGGGAGAGGGCGGGAGGTGCCGATCGAGCGGGACTTTGCTGATATTGCCGGAGGGATCGCGCATGCGCATACGGTCCACGACCGTGTCGTTGGTGATGTCGTTTGTCGAGGATTCGTTGACATCTCGGATCGGCTTGCCACCGTTGGCGTCGAGCTCGGGTTTTTCAATCCGGAAGAGCCTGATGACCTGCCGGTCGGCGTCCGACCCGGACTGCAGCGGCTGGAACCCTGTGTTTGCCGACGCGACGATGCCCGTAGCGGGGTCAAACGCCCCGACGCGGATGGCGTTGGTGGTGTCGCCGAGTTGGGTGTCGATCCACGCGTGGACCGTGTCGAGCGTGGCCGAGCCGCCGGGCAGGGCGTTGTTGATGCGTTCGAGAATGTCGTCGGTGCTGCCGCTGAGGACATAGAACGTCCGCGATTCGCGGGGCCCGATCTCGACTGTGCCGGTGGCCTCGTCTCCGCTGTCGCGGTCGAAGCGCGAGAGCTTGTAATAGGTGTCGCCGTACTGAAGGTAGTGCTGGCCGATGCCGGTGCCCTGGCCGGTGATCGTGATGATCTCGTCGAACGGGTTGTGGAGCTGGAACGCGAGCACCTCGAAGAGGCAGTCGGGGTTACTCGCGACCGGGTCGCCGTCGATCGAGGGTAGAAAGAAGACGTCGGGGATCCCGTCGCCGTTGGTATCGTGCGGCCAGTCCTTGTCGCCCGGGTCGGATGCGGAAAACGGCGTGTCGGTGTACATAATAAACGACGCGGCCTCGACCAGGAACGGCTGGGCCTCAATGCCGTGGATATTCACCGCGTCGGGGACACCGTCGATCCCGGTGTTGGCCATGTTCGGCAGCCGCTTGGCGAGCGTCGAGTTGTTCTGATCGAGATCGAGGAGCTTCCACGGGTAGAACGGGTTGCGGCCGCCGGGGGCGATGATGTTGTCTCTGCGGAACTGCTGACTGCCGTTGAACAGCACTGTGCGGATGGTCGGCGTCGAATCCTCGTCATACGAATCCTGCATGTTGACGGCGAGGTGTGCCGCCGTGCGGACCGCCAAGTGCGGGCCGCGCGAGCCGTAGAAGAGCGTGGCGTATTCTGGCAGGCTCGCCGCGTCCCAGATGCTGGTGCCGTTCTCAACGATGTCGGAATAGGGGGCCAGCGCATCGGCATAGAACCGGTAAAGGCTGGACAGGTTCGTGAAGATGTTGTCCTTGGTTTTCTTGAGATCGCTGGTGCCCAACGCCAGCTCGGCCGCATCAACAGTGAATCTCGACCCTTTCCGGATCGCGGGGAGAGCTGTCGCCATGATGGGCCGGGCACCCGAGTCGGTGGTGAGCCGCTGGCGGATGTCGGTGTAGAGGGCGGCTTTGGCTTCGTCGATGAAGCGTAACGAAAGCCTCTCAAAAACCACCCGGGTACGTTCGAGTTCGGTCGAGCGGTTGTCACGGAGCGGGCTGAATCGCTCCTCAAGCCCCTCCGGCGTGACAGTGCCCGGCTCGGCGCGACCGCCGAGGGCGGCCTCGAGCGGCGAACGGTAGCGGTCGTCGTTGGCGGTGTTGAATGTCAACAGCTCGATCAGGGACTCGTTTCCAAACGGGCGGAAGATGCCCGAGCGCCCGATGCTGCTGCCGGTCAGGTCACCGGTGCCGCCGTGGAGGCCGTTGCCCGCGAAGAGCTCGTAGTAGTCACTCGGCGTAAAGGGTGCGCCGTTGAGCTTCTGGTAGCTGGCAAAGTAGGGGTTGAGGGTAAACCGGTCGGTCGTGGCAAACTCGCGGTTGATCCCGGTGCCGGTGTCGAGGTCGAGCAGCCCCTGGTAGTTAGGTCCGGGGGCAAAGCCGAGGTCGAGGAACGTGCGGAGGCCGTCGTAGGCCGATGCGCCGACGTAATAGCCGTTGGTCTGGTCGTACTCGCCGTAGAACTGACTGGAGTTGGGATCGGGGAGCTTGGGATAGTCGGGCTGCTGGAAGTGGAAGTTGGGTCCGATGCCGTAGTCGCCGCCGGGGCCATCAAAGTCCACGCGAGTATCGGCAAAGGAATCTTCGTAGGTCAGCAGCCGGCGGACATCGACCGCTGCGGGGCTGAACCCGAAGGGGTCTTCGATCGCGGGCGCGAGGGTGCTGTCGGTCGCGGTGTTGACGTTGACCCGCGCGGAAAGATCGACGATGCGGGTCGCAAAGAAGTAGCGGTACTCGCCGTCGGGCGCGATAAGCTGTCGGATGAGGCGGTCGGAAGGGTCGCGGTCTTCGACCATCTCGTACCAGCGCGAGTCGGCGATGCCGTCACCGTCGGCATCGGCCCATTGGTAGGGGAGGTAGAGGGCGTCGCCGGGACCGTACCTGGCGCGGTCGGGCTCGATCACTGGATAAGCAGCATCGTACTGGCGGTGCGCCCAGTAGGCGGGGACCGTGTTCTTCGTGTCGGAGCCGCCGTCCGTGATCGTGTCAAGGGTGTAATCGGTCTGGGAACCGCGAGGCTTGAGGGGGTCCCGGTTGGGTGTAACTTGATAAAGCGTAAGATCTCTGCGCATCTCTTTCGGGGTCGCGTCGAATTGGCCGCCGTCGCGGATGAGATTGAACAGATTGACAAACGCCCCATCGGGAGCAACATTCGAAATCTGCCCCCAGTCGAGCCGTTCGCGCCAGTAGTCGGTGGGCACGGTCTCGGTGGTCAGCGCCGCGCCGTCAAAGTTGAGCAGCGTCGGCTCGCTCGCCGCAAGCCACGGGTCGGTCCCGGTGTAGTTGCCGGTTGGGGTGAACCAGAACCGCTCGTCGGCCGCGGAGTTGTTCGCCGTAAAGCCCGCGCCGACGGTGAGCGACCTGGTGACGTCGTTGAGGAGCGTGGGGATCGTGACCTCGTAGGCCGACGACGGATAATCCCACGCTTCCCGGCGGAAGACGGGAATGAGTTGGTTCGGGTTGTCGGGGTTGGGGGCACGCTCGCCCAGGTACACCACGTCGAACAGGTCGTCAGCGATGATGCCCGCGAGGTAGTCGCGCATGATCTCGGGCACGTTTTTGCGGTCCTCGACGCGGAGCGCCGCGGCACTGGTCTGGCGGTCGGCGCGGCCGATCGAGACATAGAGCACCGTGATCACCGCGATCAGCGCGAGCGTGCCGACGACCATAATCAGGAACGAGCCGCGGCGGGTCTGGCGCAAGCTGCCGGGCAGGCCGGCGAGGTGAGCCAGAATCGCAGCGCGGGAAGCACGGCGGACGGGGAAGCGGTTGCGCAAGTGTTTGAACATGGCTGACTCCTTCGCGCCGAGGTCGGCGCGTGTGGCCCCACGAGAGGGGCCCCACGAGAGGGCTTAGAAGGCGCGGCCTTCGGGGGTCTCAAAGACGAACTGAAAGGTCTGTTCGATCGTCGGATCGACCGGATCGGCGAGCGTCATCGTGACGCGGATAAGCGTGGGCCAAGGCCAAGGCACCGTCACGGGATCAACATTCGGATCGGTCGGCGAATACGTCGGATCGGTGTACCCAAAGTGGGCGGTGAGCGACTCGAAGAGGGCAAACTGGTTCTGGGTTCCAAACTCCCTGCCGTAGAGCAACTCGGTCGAGAGCGGCTCAGGGGGGACAACAACGGTGCCGTCGAGTGTTCGATATTCCTCGTAGTGCCAGAACAAAGCGCGACGTGTGTCGTCCAGCGGATCCTCCCAGAACGGATAGGGCTGGACAATGGTGCCAGCGGTATTGGTGTTCTGCGTACTCCTCGCCATGCCGTGCCAGACGAGCTGCCCGAAGAAGGGGCTGCCCAGACTGGCCGGGTCGTCAACGACTTCACCAAACGAATACTCGACGATGAACTCGGTGCAGCGCGGCACAAAGACCGAGCTGCCGAGCATGCGCTGGTCGGTGAGGCGGTAGTTCTGGATGAACGAAAAGTCGCGGGGAAGTTGGTCGGTGTAGAGCGAGAGCGTGCCGACATAGTCGGGGATTTCTTCCTCGAAACGGGTGCGGATACCGCGAGGGTTGGCGATCCTCGACCGCTGATCGTGGATCACCGGGAACAGGTCCTCCATCCACGCGTGCATGTGCAGGAGGTTGTTGGTGGGGATGGTAAGATCCGAACTCGCGTTGTACTGGTCATCCAGAAGATAGTTTGAACTGGTGGGATCGAAGTAGGTCGGATCATCGAGCACGACCCACGGGAACTCGCCCGCGTCCATAATAATGCGGCGTATCTCGGCCAGATCGGTGCTCGCCGCATCAACAAGCCCGGACGCCAGGCTCGGGTAACGGTCGGGCTCGCCCCCGGCGCCGCGAATGTAATTAACCGGGTAGGTCACGTCCGGCAGGAACGCCGCGAGGTGGGCAAAGACCGTGCTCGCTGCGGGCTGTCCGCCGAGTTGGATATCGTTGTCGATAACTTGATCCCAGGTCAGCGGATAACCGGTCCAGAATGGATCTAATTCCTCGGGGAGGTCGAGGTTGGACGGGTTAGGTTGCGTGAGATTGACCACCGTCCGGAGCAGCGCCCAGTTCTCCGCGAAGCGGTTGGGGTTGGTGGTGTACCCGGCATCGCTGAACCCGAGCGCGCGGTCCTCTTCGTAGGGTCGTGCGGAGCCGATGCTGAAGGGTCGTACGAAGCCGCCGTCGTTGACCTGCGGCCGATCGTACCGCACACTCGCAGCACCGATGTTTCGCCCGACGACGTCCTCGATCGGGTCGAGCCTCATGCCGTGGCCGTAGATGATCATGCCCTCGTTGGCCGAGACATTGAACCCGGGAACGACCGGGGCGCGAGCGCTGGAGAGATCATCATCAACCACAAAGAACAGCAACTGATCGATGCGGCGGAGACGGCCCTCGTCGGCGCGCTGGGTGGGTGAGTTGAGCACGTGGTCATCAGAAGAGTTCGGGTCGAGAGTGATCCGGCCGTCGCCGTTGGCATCGGCGTAGTCGTGCTTGATGACCAGGACACCGTCGCGGGTCATGGCCTCGAAATCGCTGCGCATCTGGCGTTCGATCAGGGCGGCGTACTGGTTGAGCTGGTTGACACGCCGCCCGCCGGCAACGGTGCTGCCCACAGACTGGAAGACCGCTGCGATCCCGACCGCGATGAGTGAGATCGCGCCGATCGCAACGATGAGCTCGATGAGCGTGAATGCGCGCACGACCGAACGCGGGTTCGGTGCGGCTTGGGTGTGTGTGGCGTGTTGCGTCATGGCTGTACTCGGGAGTTGGAACTCAGGGGCTGCCTCGGAGGGTGGTGCGCAGAAACTCACTACGGCTGCACGGTGAAGACGATCGGCTTGACATGCGAGGCCTGGGGGAGGAAGACGATGGGGTTGTAGTCGTCACCGTCGTAATCCTCGTCGCCATTAACATCTATAAGCTTGGGTGTCAGCCCCTTGATAAATGTAAGTTTGACAGAGCCGCCACCGATCGAACGGACACCTACGCTGTCCACAGTATGAACGACGCCATGTGCATCGATAAACACCTGGCCAACTCGATGAAAAATGCTCTGGTTCTTAAGAATATCGTTCATCCTGGATGGTTCGAGTACTTTTAGCAACTGAATGCGTTCATCCTTAGGTCCGGGATCATTGACAATGCCCGGCCCCGGACCGGCTTCCGCGACGATCGGCTTGGCGTACTCCCCCCCCCGATCGCGGCGGCCGTCCTGTGTCGGCCGTCCCTCCCCGTCGGCCGACACCGGGTTGCGCCGATCACGCATTGGGACAGTCGGATCGATCAGCGTGGAGAGCACGGAGTAGGACGCTCTCGGGTCTGAATTGGGAATGATCGATGTCTTGATCCCCGGATCGATGGGCCGGAGGAAGACCGCGACCAGCAGCGGGCTGGTGTCGATCTCGTTCGGTCTCGGGTTGGTGACACGGGCAACGATATCCCACACAAACCGGGGGTCTTGGTCGGTCGAATAAGGAATCGGGTAGAGACGCTGGGCAAGAGGGATGTAGAACTTAGTTACGCCGTCGGGATGCGTGAAGATATAGGTATTGAGTTGATTAGGGTTGCTGTCATCAGGCTCGACTGCGACCCAGTTGCCGGTGCGGCCGCCGTTGGTGATGACGTACTCGCGGAGGGCTTCCCATCCGGGGCCGCCGTTGCGGGCGAAGTCGGGTCGGCTAAAGAGCATCTGCTCGACCGCGTTGCGCGCACTGATGCCGAGGGTGATCTGCGTGGAGATGCGCTGCTCGCGCATGACCATCGGGAAGACCGCCCCTAGCCCGAGCAGCCCGAGCGAGAGCACCAAGACCGCGATGAGCACCTCGACCAGCGAGAACGCCCGGGCGAAGCGAGCTGCACGGCCGGGTGACCCGGGCGGGCCGAGTGTGGTCCGGGATGTCTTCCCGGTCGAGGGTCGGGTTGTGAATCGGGCGGTGTTCATCGGTTCGCTCCGGCGAGATCGAGGAGGGGGACCGGTTGGAGCACGCCTGAGTACCGCTGCACGGTGTAGAGGCGGGCGATGGGTTTGTCGTCTTCGTCGTTGATGATCCAGCTGTCGTCGCTGTTGTTGCGGGCGGCGGTGGTGTTGCCCTCGATCCACCAGCGGAGGCGGTTGTGGAAGTCCTCGCTGTTGCCGCGGAGATCGATCTTGGGCTCGACATCGTCGGCGTAAAAGACGCCGGTGTCGCGGTTGAGTTTGATCCCCAGGTCGTTGGCGAGATCGGTGGTCTTGTAGAGCGCGATCTGCTCGACGGTACGGGTGAGCACGGTGTCCCCCGATTGGTCGCCGAAGAGCTGGGTGAACGGGCCGTTGTTGCTTCCCTGACTCCTCACGATGTAATCGGTGTTGTTGAGCGCCCGCCGGACAGTCGCACCGAGGTCGGCAGCCCGGTCAACCCGGACCTCCCTGAACACGCCCTCGTCTCGGCCGATGGTGGTCACTCTGGGCAGGACGATGAGCGCCTCGCGGCTGTCCCCCACCGCGACCGACCCGATGCCGCCGTTGAAGCGGATCATGAACGTCTGCCGGTTGCGGCCGTCGTCGGTCCTGAGGGCGTCGAAGAACTCGGTTTCCGGGAAGACCCAGTTGCGCTGGTTCGTGTCAAAGCTGCGGCCGGCGAGGTCCTCGTACCAGCCCGGAACGCCGCTGCGAGAGAGCGTCCCCGCGGGAGCGAGCGCCGAGACCATCCACCCGGCCGAAAGCTGCACCGGCTCGAACGCGGGCACGGGGACGAAGATGTCCCGGGTGGTCGAGGGTGTTTCCGAGCGGTCTCTGATCGTGCCGACGTATTCGCAGATGATAATGTTGGTCTTGCCTCCGGGCTCGTAGGAGAAGACCACAGCCGTGTCCGCGCCGCGCTCCGAGTGCAACGCCGCATTTCGGCCCGAGAGCACCGCCAGGCGGAGCTGAGTTTCGACATTCGATGAATCGCTCGACGCGATGGTCGAGCGGAACGTCGGGATCGAGACCGCCAGCAGGATCACGATGATCGTAATCACCGCGATAAGCTCGGTGAGTGTAAAGCCGCGACAGTGACCGGGTGCGTACTTGTGCATCGAGGAGACCTCGATCGTGTGTGTGCGGCCGGTGCCGGTGGCGGGATTGATGTTCATCGGCCGACCTCCACAATGTTGTCTTCGCGGGCGGCGTCCTCGGCCTCCTCGTTGGACCCGAACGACGTGCCGTGCGATTCTTCAATCGTGGTGAGCCACTCGATCGGCAGGTCACCAAACACGCCGTCGGGCCCGGCAGCGACAATCGCGTACCCCGCGTCGCGGAGTTCGATATTCTCAGCCGCGGGGTTGTAACTCGGTTCGAGCGCGCGGCCGAGGATGTTGGGCAGCCGGAGGTTCTCGAGCGGGTTGGTGCTGCTGTACCCAGGCGTGGTGGGTGTGGCATGCTCCCACCGGTAGTAGCGGTAGGCATTGCCTCGGGCGTCCTGCAGCTCGATGCGCCCCTCGGTAGAATCGCTCACCGTCTGCGCGACCTGTCCGGTCTTGGGGTCAAAGAGCGGGCCGTAGGTCCGGTTGGTCTGCTGAATGAACTCGCCGTCCGGCCCGGGCTCGTGGGCGCCTGGGCCTTCGACATGATCAGCCTCTTCCCCGAGTGCACCCATGATGTAATACGAGAGGGTGTGGACACTGAAGCGGTAGTCGGCCGCCTGGGTATCGTCCCGAAGAAACTCCAAATCGGTCGTGTCCGACAGGCTGTAGACGTTGGGGGCGAAGTGAGCGCCGCGGCCCGTACCGTGCCGGACGAGCGGGTCTTCCCCTGCACCCGGCGTGCCGGGATACCCGTCCTTGACAAGCGGAGGCAGGAACCCGAAATCGTTCTTGAAAGTCTGGATCGCGATGTTGAGGCTGTTCATGTCCTGCAGCCCGGCCGTGGCCCTGGCGGACCTGGTCGCCTGCCTGACCCCGACGAGCAGCAGCCCGATGAGGATCGAGATAATCAGGATGGAGACCAGCAACTCGATGAGCGTAAAGCCGTGCTGCCGGGTTGTGTTCGCGTTACGGTTCACGGGTATCTCCGGGACTAAATCGCCAGACGGTCGAGGAACAAGGGCTTAGCCGCCCAGCGAGTTGATCATCGCAACCAGAGGCAGGAACATCGCAACGACGATGGTGCCGACCATGCCGCCGAGCACGACGACCATGAGGGGCTCGAGCAGACTGACCAGCGACGCGACCGCAACATCGACCTCTTCGTCGTAGTTGTCCGCGACCTTCAGGAGCATCCCGTCGAGCTCGCCGGTTTCTTCGCCGACGTCGATCATGTTCACAACGATCGCGTCGCAGGTCTTGGACTCGCGCAACGGATCGGCAAAGCTCTCACCCTCACGGATGGAGTCGTGAACGTTCATCAGCGCCTTCTCGAAGACGTAGTTGCCCGAGGTCTCGGCGGTGATCTTGATCGCTTCAAGAATGGGGACACCGGCGGAGATGAGCGTGCCGAGTGTTCGTGTAAAGCGGGCGATGGTGGACTTGCGGACGAGCTTGCCGAGGATCGGTGTCCAGAGCAGCATGATGTCGGTGATTGCGCGCCCCGGGCCGGCTTTGCGGATGAGCTTCCACCCGAAGTACACAATGAACGGCGAGGCGACAAGCCAGACAACGCCGGGCATCGCCTGGTCGGGTGTCGCGGTGCCGCCGACCCACCGGCTGGTGTTGATGAGCCACATCGTGAGCGCGGGCAGCGCGACGCCGAAGTCGGTGAAGATTTCCTCGAACTTGGGGATGATAAAGACCATGATAAAGATCATGATCACGATCGCGACAAAGATGACCACGATCGGGTAGACCATCGCGCCCTTGATGCGTCGCTTGAGCCGTTCGCTCTTTTCCATGAACTCAGCGAGACGCTGGAGAATGATGTCCAGCACACCACCGATTTCGCCGGCGGCAACCATCTTGACGTAGAGGCGGTCAAAGGTCTTCGGACACTTGCCGAACGAGTCAGAAAGGCTCGTGCCACCCTCGACCTCTTCGCAGACCGTGATGAGCGTGTTCTTCAGGCCGCCGGGTTTGGACTGGCTCTCAAGAATCTGCAGCGAGCGCAGCAGGGGCAACCCGGCGTCCTGCAGCGTCGAGAGCTGGCGGGTAAACATGGTGAGCTGCTTGGGACCGACACGGCCGCCGGCGCTCCTGCGCTTCTTCTTTTTCTTGGTGTCTGCGCCGCCCTCGGCGACCGCGGACTTCTTAACTTTCTGCTCACGAACAGACGTCGGGAAGTACCCCTGCGCTTTGATCCGCTGCACCGCCTCGTCGCTCGACGTGGCTTCGATCGTGCCTTTCTGAGGCTTCCCTGCCGTGTTCAGTGCTTCGTATGTAAAAGTAGCCATCTGCGATTCTCCGGCTTTTCACGCGGTGCCCGCGTGCGTGGTCCTGGTTTCGGGCGTTCCCGACGTGCGTTCTCAGCGGCCGTGCCGGGCGTGCATGCTCCTCCGCACGCACGCCCAGCAGGCTTGTGGCCGCGTCATTCCTCCGCGATCGTCTCTCTCACGACCTCGTCGATAGTGGTCTGTCCTTCGTAAATACCCATGAGCCCGCAATCTCGGAGCGAGCGCATGCCGTTGCGCCGGGAGTGTTCGCGGAGCACATTCGTGCTGGCTTCCTTCATGACGAGGTCGCGCAGCGTGTCGTCCATCTCCATGATCTCAAACAACGCCATGCGGCCGCGGTACCCCGAGTTGGTGCAGTTGTCGCACCCGGTGCCTCGGAAGAACACCCGACCCTTGACATCCTCGGGAGTCAACCCAAGCTCCATGAGTTCCTCTTCCTTCGGCGTGTATTCCACTTTGCACTTGGTGCAGATCGTGCGGACAAGCCGCTGGGCGACGATGCCCTCGATCGTTGCGGTAAGCAGGAACGGCTCGAGCCCGAGGTCGGCAAGCCGAATGATCGAACTGGGCGCGTCGTTGGTGTGCAGCGTGGACAGCACCAGGTGACCGGTCAGCGACGCCTGTACCGCGATCTGCGCGGTCTCGAGGTCGCGGATCTCGCCCACGAGGATGATGTCGGGGTCCTGACGCAGGAAGCTGCGCAGCAGGCGGCCGAACGTGGTGTTGGCGTCTTCGTTGACCTGGCACTGGCACAAGCCGTCGATGTCGTATTCGACCGGGTCCTCAGCTGTGAGGATTTTGGTCCCGATCACGTTGAGCGAAGAGAGCGCCGCGTAGAGCGTGGTGGTCTTCCCCGAACCGGTCGGACCGGTGACAATCACGATGCCGTTGGGCTTGGCGATCAGCTTGCGGAACTTGACCAGATCGTCCTCGCGGAACCCGACCCGGTCGAGCTCGAGCGAGACGTTCGCACGGTCAAGCACACGCATCACGACGCTCTCACCCCACATCGTGGGCAACACCGCGACACGCAAATCGACGGGGTTCCCCCCGACCTGCAGCTCGATCCGCCCGTCCTGAGGCAAGCGCCGCTCGGCGATGTCGAGGTTGGCCATGACCTTGACGCGGCTGGTGATTGCTGGGCCGAGGTGCTGGGGCGGCGGGACCATCTCGTAGAGCACGCCGTCGATGCGGTACCGCATCTTGAACTCGTTCTCGAAGGGCTCGAAGTGAATATCGCTGGCGCGGTCCTTGATCGCCTGGAGCAGCACAAGGTTGAGCAGCTTGATGACCTGGTTGTCGCCGGCCATTTCCATCACCGCGTCGAGGTCGATCGAGCCGCCCCCGGCTGCGAGTGACTGGAACTTGGAGTTGCTCGCAAGCTCCTGCACGACGTCGGTCACCGACTCGCGCTTGGCGTAGTGCTTGGCGATCACCGCGTCGATCTCGGCTGAGTCCGCGACGACCGCCTCGACGCTGAACCCCATGAGCAGCCGAAGGTCGTCCACCGCCCGGAAGTTGTCCGGGCTCTTCATCGCGATCTTCAGCTTGCGGCCGGTCGAGTTGAAATCGACCGGGACGACCTGGTAGGCCTGGACCGTCTCGGCCCCGAGCGCCTCGATCGTTTCGTCGGAGAACTCCGCCTCAGCAAGGCTGATATACGCCATGCCCGCCTGCCCGGCGAGAGCCTCCGCGACATCGCGTTCGGTGCAATAGCTGAGCTCGACGAGAAGCTGCCCGATAGGCACCTTGCGTGTCTTCTGGATCGTGAGCGCTTCGTGGACCTGCTCACGGGTAATTTTGCCCATCTTGGTGAGGGCTCGTCCGAGCTTGCGGCCTTTGAGTTCAGCAGGGTCTATCGCCATCTCTTGTGGTCTCCTGCCGAAACTGGACTCGCATCCGAAAACCGGTGGGCAGCCTGACATCTGGCTGCGCCGGGGAGCTTTTGAGGTGGCCGTCGTTCGTGCCCACTCACTGAGTCACGAACGACGGCACCATGGTCCGTTTCGACATCTTATCAACATCTGTTGCAATACAAAAGACCTCAGAGCCTATCTCTGAGGTCTTGACATCTGGCTTTATGTACTTTTTGTTCCGCTCATCCTGGTCGATACCCGTACATACTACTACTCTGTAGCGGCCGAATCGAAGTCCTCATCCCACTCGGTGCGACCCACGGTACGACCCATCTTATGGATCTTCTCGGTCAGGTCAGATGGGTTCTTGGACTTGTCAATCATCTCCTCAGCCGAAATGATCCCCTGCGAATAGAGCGACCAGAGGTGATCGTCGAGCAGCTGCATGCCGAACTTCTTGCCCGTCTGGATCATCGAGTCGATGCGGAAGGTCTTGGCGTCACGGATCAGGTTGGCGATGGCGGGAGTAACCACGAGGAACTCATAGGCCGCGACGCGCCCCGGCTTATCGGTCCTGGCGAGAAGCTGCTGACTCAGAATGGAGATGAGCGAGGTGGAGAGCTGGACCCGGACCTGGTTCTGCTGGGCGACGGGGAAGGCATCGACCACACGGTCGATCGTCTTGGCAGCCCCGTTGGTATGGAGGGTCGCGAAGACCAGGTGACCGGTCTCGGCCGCCCGGATGGCAGCCTCGATGGTCTCGAGGTCTCGCATTTCGCCAACAAGGATAACATCGGGGTCCTGTCGCAAGGACCGGCGGAGGGCCTCGGAGAAGCTGGGGACATCGTTCCCGACCTCACGCTGGTTGACGATCGACTTCTTGTGGCTGTGGTAGTACTCGATGGGGTCTTCCATCGTGATGATGTGGCGGTCGTAGATCTCGTTGATGTAGTTGAGCATCGTCGCCAGCGAGGTGGTCTTGCCCGAACCGGTCGGGCCGGTGACCAGGAACATTCCCTGGGGGCGGCGGATCAGTTCTCGGCAGATCTCGGGCAGGCCGATCTCTTCAAAGGTGAGCAGCCGGTTGGGGATCTGGCGGAGGCAGATCGCGAGTTCGGATTTCTGGCGGAAGACCGAGACACGGAACCGAGCGGCGTCGCCGTAGGCAAACCCGAAGTCGGTGCCCCCCACTTCCTGGAGTTCCTGCTGGTTGCGTTCAGGGGTGATCGACTTCATCAGGCCGACCATGTCCTCGGAATCGAGGACTTTGGTCTTGAGGTTCTGCAAGTGGCCGTGGAGGCGGATGGTGGGCGGCCGCCCGACAGTGAGGTGGAGGTCACTCGCGTCGTGGCGGACGACGGTATCGAGCAATCGGTCAATCTGCATCGAGCTCATTGAAACGGCTCCTGCGGGGTGTCGCACCCCTCGGGTTGTCTGGTCAGTCTTCGACGCCGGCGACCTGGGCGACGCGGGCGATCTCGTCGGCGGTGGTCATGCCTTTGAGTACTTTGAGTTTGCCGTCGTGGACCAGCGGGAGCATCCCTGCCTTGAGGGCGGCGTTTCTGATCTGCACCACGGGGGCACGGTGGAACGCGAGGTCTCGGATCTCGGGGTTCATCATCATCATCTCGAAGATGGCGCGGCGTCCTTTGAACCCGGTGTTGGCGCACACCGAGCAGCCCACCGGCTTGTTGACCCGGCCGATCGCGTCTTTGGCTTCGAGTTCGATAAGGTCGAGATACTTGTGGTCGAGGTCGGCTTCCTCAGCGAGCCCCTTGCACTCCTGGCAAAGAATTCGGATCAGGCGTTGAGCCATGATCGCCTGGATGGACGACGCGACGAGGAACGGCTTGATGCCCATGTCGATGAGGCGGGTGATCGCACCGGGCGCGTCGTTGGTGTGGAGCGTCGAGAAAACAAGGTGGCCGGTGAGGGCTGCCTGGATAGCGATTTCGCCGACCTCACGGTCACGGATTTCGCCGACGAGGATGATGTTGGGCGCCTGACGCAGCATGGATCGGAGGATCGCCGAGAAGGTAAACCCGATGCTCTCGCGGACCTGGCACTGGTTGATGCCGTCGAAGTTGTATTCGACCGGGTCCTCGGCGGTGATGATCTTTTTGTCCGGCCGATTGAGGACATCGAGTGCCGAGTAGAGGGTGGTGGTCTTGCCCGAACCGGTGGGCCCGGTGACGAGAAAGATGCCGTTGGGTCGGCGGATGATCTTGTTGAAAACACCGAGGTTTTCAGCCTCGAATCCGAGATTTTCGAGACCGATCCGGACAGAATCGGGACGTAGAATACGCAGGACGATGCTCTCGCCGTGGTACGCCGGGCACGCCGAGACACGGAAGTCGATGAAGACGTCCTCGACCTGAAGCTTGATCCGCCCGTCCTGTGGCGTGCGCTTCTCCGCGATGTTCATGCCGCTCATGAGCTTGATACGGCTGAGCAGCGCGTTCTGCATGCGTTTGGGGAGATTGTCGCGTTCGATGCACACACCGTCGATGCGGTAGCGGAGCCGGACCCGGTCGGCCATGGGCTCGATGTGGATATCGCTGGCCCGCATGTTTACCGCTTCGCTGAGCATGCGGTTGCCGAGCTTGACGATGGGCGAGCCTTCGCTCGAGACGTCGATGGACCGGTCCATCGAACGGTCGAGCGAGCGGTCGATGGTGCGGTCGATCGAGTCGGTGACGAGGGAGGAGTTGGGGTCGGTGTCGGCGATTCCCGGGCGTTTGGTCTCGAGCGTGCCGTCGATAAAGGCCTTGATGTCCGAGCGAGCGGCGATCCGCGGCTCGACCTCGGCGTTGAGCCGGAACCGGAGCATGTCCATCAGCTCGAGGTCCATCGGATCATGGATGACCAGCTGGAGCTTGGACCCGGTCTTGTTCATCGGCAGGATCAGGTGCTTGCGGACCAGGTCCTCGGGGACGAGCTTCATGTCGATCTTGTCTGCCATGCCCGCGGCGGCGAGGTCGACAAACTCCATCCCGAACTGGTTGGCGATCGCTTTGGCGACCTGCCCTTCGGAGGCGTGCCCCTGCTCGACCATGATCTCGCCGAGCCGCTTGCCCGCACCTTTGGCGAGCTTGGCGGATTGCTTGACCTGGTCGGCGGTCACCACTCCCCAGGAGACGAGGATTTCACCGAGCTTCTTGCGTGATCGTGCCATCGGCGGGAATGGTCCTGTCGGTGCCCGGCGGCGGGTCCGTGTGTGTTCGGCTCTTGAAAGGTTTATGGTGGCCTTCGGACGGCCTCAACCGCCTCATCGTAGCAACTCTGATCGGCGGCCACCGGAGAACAGAGCCTCCGGCACACAGACGAAGAAACAGCACCGGTTGCTCAAGCAGCGGAGGGGTGTTCGCGGCAGCCGCCCCTCCGGTTCCAGCACACAACGAACGGCGTACAACCAACCGGACAGTATCACGTATCCGAACAGGCCAGAGCACAGAGCGGCGGTGACCGCCGACTCAGCACAAACGACGGAGAGAGCATGAAGCCCACCCAGGAACATCCACGCCGGCTGCTGATTACTGCCGGGCCGACACACGAGCCGATCGACGCGGTGCGGTACATCGGGAACCGCTCGAGCGGCAGGCTCGGGGTAAACCTCGCCGACGAGGCGGCCCGGCGCGGGTGGGTCGTGACGCTGCTGCTCGGGCCATCGCACTTGGCACCGACCGAGAACGCGGTGGAACTGGTGCGATATCGAACGGCGTCGGAACTCGGCGAACTCTTGAAGGAACGCCAACCCGAGTGCGATGTGCTGGTCATGGCAGCGGCGGTCGCGGACTACCGCCCTTGCGTGCCTGACGGGCAGCTCGCCGGGAAACTCCGCCGGGAGGGGGCGGAGATGGTCATCCGCCTGGAACCCACCGAGGACCTGCTGGCAGGATGCTCGGCACGGCGTGAACCCGGGCAGGTCTTCGTCGGCTTTGCGCTCGAACCCAGAGCACGGATGCTCTCATCAGCCCGGGAGAAACTCGAACGCAAGGGGATCGACCTGATCGTCGCCAACCCGCTGGAGACCATGGAATCCGACGCGATCGAGGCGGTGGTGCTCGGGCGGGACGGGTCAGAGCGGCGAACGGGGTCCGATGGAGCGAGCGCGATCGGCAAGGGGGAGTTTGCCGAATGGCTGCTGGGGATTGTGGAAGAGGCCGAGGACAGAGCCCGAAGCGCAAGCAAGGAGCCTTCCTGAACACGAAAGCCGCGAAGGACTCGAAGGAAGGCAGAAAGGCAGTCTCACCACAGAGGCACAGAGCCCACAGAGGCAATGCCGAGGAAGAGGGGGGGGCGGGAATCGGAGATCGCAGGGTGCCATGGCCACAGCTTTGGGTGGCCATGATCCGAGGCATGAGAAAGGGTCGATCATGGCAGCGCCGAGCCGTAACCTTGGTGCCCGGCAGTCACGACCCAACGACATATTCAGCCAGAGACATTCTGGATTGCCCATGCACCATCATCAACCCGGAAGAACAGACGGAGTAAATCACTGGTGCCCGGATCAGTGCCGAAGATATTCATCTCACCGCCATGAGTGGTGTTGGTCTGGCTCTTGAGTCGCTCGACTGGTCTGGGATCACCCGATTGGATATTCGCGGTGAGATTGGCGACCTGCCAGGCACCAGTTCCTGGTGTCCACCAATACGCCTGGATGTCGCCATTAGCGTCGAGGCCTGCGATATTGAGCGCACCCCACGGGGCGACAAAGCTTGTGATGCTCGACCCTGTGAGCGCTGGACCGCCAGAGATAGAGGTGAGGTTGTTGACGCGCCAATTGCTCCCGAACCCGGGAACCCACCAGGCCGCTTGTACTTGACCGTTGTCATCAAGCCCGATGATGTTAACGCCCCCCCAACTGGTGAGATAGGCTGTGAGGCTGGACGCCATTGGGGGTGCGCCTGTCGAGACAGAGAGGTTACTGGTGTGCCAGACTATGCCGCCGTCGCCAGACCAGACAGCCTGGATGTTGCCATCGGCATCAAGCCCGGCGATATTGAGCCCGTTCCAGGAGGTGACATAGCTGATAATCGGGCCGACGAATACGGGTGTGGATTCGGCCTGTGGTGTGAGGTGTTCAGCGGAGAGGTTTGTATAGGTCCACGCTCCCGCGCCGTTGTTGGCAGCGGGGTCAAAGATATAGGCAACCATGTCGCCTGTCCCGGTGACACCCGCGACATAGGACTTGCCGTTGTTGTCGGTGAAGATGGTGATGGTGCTTGTTATACCGTCAGCTCCGTTGATGGTGGCCGTGAGGTTTGAGCCGGTCCAGAAGCCATAGGCATCCCTGGTAAAGACATAGGTTCCCTGGCTGTGCGCCACTCCAACGCGTCCAAGATGATCATTGGGGTTGATCCAGGCATCAAGATCGATCATTCCAGATGAGGAGGGCACATCACCCGTCGCTTCAGAAAGGAGGTCTACCTCGACCCAGACATCGTTCTCACGGAGATCGTGGACAAGGGGGCGCCCGCTGCCTGACTGCTGACCGATGACCATTTGGGCGGGGATCTGCTGTGCTTCGGTGCCGGGGATTCGGGTACCGAGCCCAATCTGAGACCCCGAGCGGAGGCCGGACACGATGAACCCGGTATCGATTGACATGGGCAGCAGGTTTGAGCCGTTCTCAGCAACAACGAGTGTCATCTCATCGGCAACACTCCCCGATTCAACAAGCGTGACAGTTCCGCCGCTGACCGACCATGAGCCTGTCTCGCGCTGGATCAGGCTGCCATCGTCGAATCGATCAAGGTCGTACATGGTGAATGTGCCATTGACACTGAGGCGCAGTAGAGCTTCGCCCTCATCGATACTGGACTGCAAGGCGCTATGGGAATAGAGGCGGTAATCACCCGCAACATCAGTTTGCATGGCCTGCGTGTCGGTCCGGACACCCACAAAGACCCCCAACTCACCATCATCATCCCCGAGATCGACACCCAGGATCACTGACTCGTCGTGGTTGAGGAACCATGTTGTGTCACCGGAACTCCGAAACATGCCGCCTTGGCCGGTGGTTGAAAGGGAGAACGAGTACGAGCGTCCACCGAGGGCGAGCGAGATGCGCCCGCCGGACGAAATGGTCCCCGTGCCCGTACGGATTGTCGCGCTCTCATCGGTGGGGCCAAGCTCGGCGTGCGAGAATGACCAACTCCCACTCAGATCAGCAAGGCTGCTGTTCGACGAGAGTTCGACATAGAGGTCGCCCTCAGTATATCCGCCGTTACTCATTGTCCACCATCCGGCGCTATAGCCGTCGCTCTCAAGGAACATCGTGCCTGTCTGGCTGTCGGTGGCTATCCCAACCACATTGAAGGATCCCGTCCCGTCCCGACCGGGCACAATACGATCGGCGTTGGAAGGACCGCTTCCCGACCCAAATGCAAAGCTGTTCCACTCCAACTCAAGGTTGACGGTTTCATTGATAGAGTTGTACTGACCAAGGAAGGAAGCGAACACACCGTCAGAGCTGGCACCCACCCCCGCGACTGTTGCAAGCACGATGCGGGGTTCGAGTGGCTCGAAGAGTTCATGGTCCCGGTGGCATCTGGTGTTGTGTGTTCGTTCGATCATGGAATCAAACTCCTCTCTCATGGGGCTCCCCCCGATTGACACATAGCCCTGCCGAAAGGTCTTTCATCTAGAGTAGCCTATGCCCAGAAAAATACAAATGGGTGGGTTGCACAGCGATCTTCTGCCGTGCCACTGATGGCTTGTCAGCCAGTGTCGCGGGAACCGGATGATCCCACACGGACGGGCAAGCCGCCCGTGGCACAACTGAGCCCTTGCCTCATCTCGCCTCCCCCCTCTGTGGGCTCGGTGGTAAAACGGCCTTCTGCCTTCCTCAGCGTCACTCTGCGCCCTCGGCGGTGAAACTGCCTTTCCGGCCCGCCCGCACCCATCCACACCGCCCGCTCGCCGATCCACGCCGACCGCAGACCCATCCACACCCCCCGTGGAGCCGTCCACGGCCCGTATACATCTGTCCACGGCCATCGTGGAGTGATCCACGATGACCGTGGATCACTCCACGGGCATTGTGGAGGCATCCACGGTGGTTGTGGATGCCTCCACAGCGGCCGCGGAAGGCTCCACAGCAGGCTTGGATCGGTCTTTTGCCGCTGTTCTTTGATCTTCGTTCAAGCCGCCATCCACGAGTCTTGACACCCGAGAGTCACCAGGGGAAAAGGCCCGCCGAGGGGAATCACCACGAGGCAGAGCCGGCCACCGAAACAGCCCGGCAGGCACCCCCGGCCGCGCCCGCCTGCCAGAATCAATGCCTCAGGCGGCTGTCGGCGGGGGCTGACCCGGTATAGACTGTGGTCCTCACGCGGGCGTAGCTCAATTGGTAGAGCGTCAGCCTTCCAAGCTGAATGTTGACGGTTCGATTCCGTTCGCCCGCTTTGCGTGAGAGCCGTTCTCGGCTCCGCGGTGTTCCGTTTGAAACACTTCGGTGTTTCGTGGTGTTTCGCAGAGTGTGGTAGGCTCGTGGCATGGCTTCACCTACGCCGATCGTTCGATTTGCGGCCCTGCAAATCGATGAGCCGCACCATGCACTCGTGTCCAACGTGGACCTTGTTGTCGTTCGATTTGCCAGCGGCGGGCCTGACGATAGTGTGAGCGTCTTGTTCGGCCGGTGTCTGCACCGCGGGGCGTTGATGGCTGACGGGTGCGTCAAGGGGTGGAACCTGATCTGCGGGTTGCACGGCTGGGACTACCGGCTCGACACCGGGGTGAGTGCGTACAGCAACTCAGAACAACTCGAGAAGTTTCGTTCGTGGATCGACGACCACGACGGCGTGCCCTGGGTGTTTGTGGATGCCGACGAGATCGCCGAGTGGGAGCGTTCGCACCCGCAGCCGTACGACCGCAAGGCGTATCTCGGCACCTACCAGGACATCCACGGCGTGGAGGAAGAGCCGCATGTCTCGTTGATTCAGACTCTGGCGCGGGACGGGCTCAGCAAGTACGGGCATCACGGCCCGTCGGGCGCGATGGTGTTGCTCGGCAGCAGCTCCCGGGGTGGGACGACATCCAGTTTGTGGTGGCGCAGATGGCGACCAAGCCGCTGCTCGATGAGCATCCGGTCGAGACCAGGGTCGTGATCGGGCTTAGAGCGGCCCCGCTCGTTTTCCACGACGATATCTCAGTGTCGACGATCGCGGCGGTGGCGCGGGCGCGGCGGCATCGGGACCGGGTGAGCCCGGGAATCCTGGGATCAAAGCTCGCAGATTCGGTAAGCGGGGTGAGCGTGTGGGGCGCGTTTCCCTACGGCGCGAGCGACGCGGACACGCCCGAGGGGGCGCGGCTGATCGCGCTGCCGATGCGGATGGGCGAGCCGTTGTCAGTGCTGGTCAACGAGGAGTACGCCACCGAAGCGGTTGTCGTGCCGGGAGAGTCGTGATGCCGAGCGTGCTGCAGTTCCTTCTCCTGTTCGTCGGCGTGTACGCGTTGGCGGGTACGAAAGCTTTGGCGCGGTGAGTTCGTTCCCGTTCGAGTTTCTTGGGTTTCTGGCGCTCATCGTGTTCTTCGCGATGGCCGCGACGAGCCACGATTTCTGGCTCGCCAACCTTGGCGCCCGAACGTGGAAAGTGCTGCACATGCTGGTCTATGTCGCGTACGGGCTGGTGATGATGCACGTGGTGCTGGGGGCGTTACAGAGTGAACAGCACCCGGCGCTGGCGCTTCTTCTGCTCGCGGGGGTCGGCACGGTCACCGGCCTACACCTGACCGCTGCGCTTGTCCAGGCTCGCCGTGACCAACGCGCTGTACGAGTTGCTCGCGAAGGCACATGGCTTGATGTCTGGGCTGTCGGCGAGAT
Organism: uncultured Phycisphaeraceae bacterium; assembly: GCA_964394895.1. GTDB lineage: Bacteria > Planctomycetota > Phycisphaerae > Phycisphaerales > UBA1924 > PNC22. The sequence continues at coordinate 146,365 of CAYMZJ010000005.1, forward strand.
CGAGAACGGCGCGGCAAAGATCGTGCGGCGAGAGGGCAAGGAATCCATCGCGGTGTTTCGGGACGGCGACGAGTACTGCGCGATGTCGAACGTCTGCGCCCATCAGGGCGGGCCGTTGGGCGAGGGTCGGATCGTCGGCGGCTGCGTGACCTGCCCGTGGCATGGATACCAGTACCGCCCGAGCGACGGGCAGAGCCCACCGCCGTACACCGAGAAGGTGCCGACCTACGACGTGCGGATCGTCGCCAACCGTGTCGAGGTGGACGCCAGCGCGAATGCGCCCGGCACGCCGACCAAGCCCGCAAAGGCAGCAGAAACCAGCGAGGACAAGGGGGATCCAACCGATGCCTGACCTCCCGCCGATCTATGTCGGATACCTCGATCTGCCCCGCCGACACCGCCGGTTTGTCGTCGGCGCAGGCGTGGCTTTGGTCTGCTCGCTCGCGGCTGCGGCGGGGGTGATCGCGTTGTCCCAACGGGACCCCGGCGACGCGGTGTGGGAGGTCGGGGTCGAACGCCGCTGGACCGGCGTGGTGCGGATGGAGCCCTACCCGATGCTGGTTGAAGCCGACGGTACCGCGCGGTTCATTGTCGGGATGGGCAAGTTCGCGGTGCGGGAACGGGTCGCACCGTTTGACGGCATGCTGTGCGAGGTGCGGGGCACTTCTCTCGCGCGCGAGCACCGACGGATCATCGAGCTCTCGATGGGCGACCATGCGATCGTCCAAACCGGAACGTCTTCGCCGCTGCCGCAGCCGACGCACCGGCAGTTCCATCCCCGTGATGTCACGGTTGTCGGCGAGATCGTCGACGGCAAGTGCTATCTCGGCTCGATGAAGCCCGGCAACGGGAAGACGCACAAGGCGTGCGCGATCCTCTGTATCGAGGGTGGGCTGCCGCCTCTCGTCGCCGCCGATGTGCCGGGCGCGGGCAGGCTCTACCCGTTGCTGCGGGTCGATGGATCAACGGTCCTCCCGCAGGAAGTGCTCGGCGTGGTCGGCGAACCAGTACGCATCACTGGGCGGCTGTCGGAGTTGCACGGGCTCCCGATCCTGGATGTCCCGGCGTCGGACATCCAGCGGCTCGGCACGGCACCCCAGACCCGGCCCGCCGTGCCCGACCAGACACCCGGCGGTTGAACACTCCGGGCGGTCCAGATGCTGCGTGCGCGGTGCTGACCCGTGTACGGTGCACGTGGCCCGAGAAAGGCCGGTGTCAGGACTGCTGGGACCGCCGTTGGCACGCTTGGGCGTCTATTTCCCTTGCCCCCCAGCACGCCCGAGTGCTATACTGTGCATGACCGACCGCGGGTGTAGTTCAGTGGTAGAACGTCAGCTTCCCAAGCTGAATGTCGTCGGTTCGACTCCGATCACCCGCTTTGAGC
>CAYMZJ010000006.1:0-139083 GCA_964394895.1 uncultured Phycisphaeraceae bacterium
TGTGGGGGTTGTGGGGGGTGTGGGGGGTGTGGGGGTCATGGATCGTCTCCTCCGGGGCCGGGGTGTGGGCCGTCACGGGCATGGTACCAGAGAGGGCGGCTGGGGAGGGCATCATTGTGCGAGAGAAGAGCGGGAGAAGAGGGGGAGTGTGCGAGATGGGGAGACCGCGAGTGATGGCACCGGAGGGAGTGCGTATTCGGGCCACCCGCCCGTGACGCGCTACTCCGCCAGCTCGTATCGGACAGGCCTTGCTCGACGAACCAGCAACCCCTTCTCACAGAAGTGCTTCAGCCATGTTCTTGCTTGCGGCTTGGTGACCGCAAGCCGATTTGCAAGGTCGTCCTCAGTTACGGGCATCTCAGCCTGCATGATGAGGCGTTGGACACACTGCTCCAACTCGGCAGCGGCGTCTGACGCCTCAGAGGCAGGCTCGCTCGTTGAGTGCCCGTTCTTCGTCGGAGTGTCCTGAGAGTCGAACAGCCCTAGAGGGGCGCTACTCGGCGTCGAGTTCGGCTCTTGGGAGAACACTTGAGCAAACGAGGTGGCATCATTCGGTTCTGGCCATGGCCTCGCCCCTTTACGCAACAGCGCATCGAGGGCCTTGTTGCCGTGCTTGTCTTGCCTGACATAGATGGGAATCTGTCTGAAAGTCGCTAGCTGCTCAACAGAACCGTTCCATGTTCCGCCCTTCTCGAAATCAGCATTGACGACAAGTGCCGCATCCGCCAGCCCATAGATTAGCTTGTTTCGCTGCATGGCATGACCGACATTGAATCCTGCTTGCGGGTCATACGGCGAACAAAGCACCATTGCCCCAGACATCAACGGCTCTCGATGCTCACGCTTGATGACCGCTCGTTCCAAGCTGTCTGCAAGGACGCCGACGACCTGACCCTCAGCAGCACCCGCTCCCTGCATCGCTGCCTGGTCCACTCCTCGTGCGCCTCCTGACACGACGGCATATCCGGATTCAGCGCAGGTTCGAGCAACTTCGGCGGTGTATCTGAGCAGTGCCTCCGACACATTGCGGCTGCCGACAATGGCCAGCCCCCCCCTCCCCAGCAGGCTTGCCTCTCCGCAGCCGTAGACCACCGGCGGTGCAGCGTCCCCGAGGCGCTCCTTGAACCTGCGTGGGTAGTTCGCATCTGCCCGACTGGCGACCCAAATCCCCCTCCGGCTCCAGCGTTCAACTGCCTGGCCGAGTTGAAAGCCACGCCCCAGAAGCGGTTGCAAGGGAGGCAGATCAAGCTCCTGTTCAGCCGACTGCGAAATGGCATCTCCGTCACGACCGAGGAGATCTGATGGTGAAAGAGACTGTCCGTGAAGCCAACGCGCTAGCTGCCGGTACGCCCCACCCGAGAGCAATCGAGGACCATCACTCTCTCGCTTGCCGTTGATGAGCGGAGCAGTGAGCAGCAGGATTGCCTGGGTATTCCCTGATAAACTCGTCATCTCTACCCTCTGCTCGTATCTGCCAGGACGAGTGGGTACACCAACCCTGCACCATGAGTGCGAAGAATCCAGCCGCAAACCGTCAATGTCCATCTCGAATCGACCATGTCGTCTACCAGCAGCACCGGTCCGCCCTGCACCTCTTCCTCGCAGGTTCTGACAGCACCATCGATATTCCTGGCTTGTTGGACGCTGTTCTGCATCTCCTTTTGCTCCGGACGCTCATCGGTCCGCTCCAAAGCACCGTGGAATGGTAGCGAGAGGGCCTCAGCCAGACGCCGGGCGAAATCGGGTACCAAGTCGGGGCGTCGCATTGAGGGCACACAGGTCACCCACTCGGGAAAGGGGCCTGGCGTCCACTTATCGAACAGGCTGGCACAGGCGAGAACAAGGTCATCCGAGAACCGTTCGGCTTGGTACTTCCCTTCCTTGACGAGACGACCCCACCCAGCATCACCCCAATAGCACAGGGCTCGCCCCTCTTCGAGCCGTTGTGTTGGAGGGATGTTCCCCCTGACGCCATAGACGGGCATCCCACCACTCGCCCATTGCTTGCGAGGCTCAATCGGAAGTGCCGTCCGATTGAGGAACTCGTTGGCGGCGCGCACCAACCCCTCATCCACGGTTATCGGCAGCAATGGCAAGTCGCCGTCGTCGATTTGAGTGGTGTCGCCATCGAGTGCATCAATCAGGAACTGCATGTGGCCATCGGACAGACCCACATACTCCTGCATCTGCTCTTGCTCTTCATGTCGCAGCGCAGTCAGCCGCTCTGCCCGCTCCCAGAACTCGTCTGATAGAGCGGTTGCGGTGAGTTGCCAGCGGGACCCATCCTTGACCACAGGAGCAGGCGATTCGAGGCTCAGAAGCTGCAACGCTTTTTCCACACGGCCTTTGCTGATGTTCACCCGTTCCATCAGCTTCGGAACACTCAGCCCGTTGGGTTCCTGTTGAAGCGCCTCAATCACTTCGGCCACTTCTTCCCGTGTCGGGAACGCCGATTCGATGAAAAAGCCAGTGATATCGGTATCCTCGGTTCCGCTGAGCAACACCCCATGCGCCTCGTCAATACCTCTCCCGGCTCGGCCTACCTGCTGGTAGTACGCCACGACTGAGCCCGGTGTCTGATAGTGGACGGCGAACGCCAAGTCGGGCTTGTCGAATCCCATACCGAGTGCCGTAGTCGCAATCAATGCCTTGAGATCGTTGCGTAGCAGGGCATCTTCGAGTTCTGGGCGACGCTCCCCTGTTTGTCCCGTGTATGCCTCGACTTCCAAGCCCCGTGAGCGCAACCAATCGGCGACACGAACCGCGTCACGAACGGTAAGGGTGTAGACGATTCCGCTTCCGTCTACAGCGGACAGATGCTCTGCAAGCCATGCCATCCTCTCCGCCTGACCCGGCAATCGGATGGTTTGCAGAGCAAGTGACGATCGGTGTAGCGGCCCCTGGTGAACGACGAGATTCGGCCCAAGTTGCTCCGTCAGGTCATCCATCACCCGCTGATTGGCGGTTGCAGTCGTCGCCAACAACCGCACATTCTGAGGCAAGCCACCGATGATGCGTGTAAGCAATCGGTAGTGGGGTCTGAAGTCGTGCCCCCAATCCGAGATGCAATGGGCCTCATCTACAACCAGCATCGACACACGAGCGGCGATTGAGCCCATCACCGAATCTTGAAAACGCTGGTTGCCGAACCGTTCGGGAGAGACGAGAAGGATATCTACATCGTCCCGATGAACCCGCTGTTCAATCTCCTCCCACTCGTCTTGGTTGTCGGAGTTGATGGTCACGGCCTCGACACCCATCGCCTCCGCAGCGATCAATTGGTTGCGCATGAGCGAGAGCAGCGGGGACACGAGGAGGGCAGGGCCACGCCCCTGTTGACGCAGCAGCTTCGTGCCAATGAAGTACACAAAGCTCTTCCCCCAACCCGTTCGCTGGACGAGAAGGAGACGGACGGGATCCTCGGCGATGAGTCGAATCGCTTCCTCCTGACCATCTCGGAATGCGGCATTGCTGTCGTCAGTTCCGGTACGGAGTAGTTGAAGCGCTAACTCTCTGTCATATGGCATCGGCCCATCCCGCAGTGTGTGAGTTCACTGCCAGTTTAGGCTCTGTTAGACGGATCAAATGTTTGGCGGCAGGTGGCCCGAATGACCGCCGGGTGCCACCGAGATCGGCTTTGTGATCTCGGTGCTCTGACTCCCCCCACTCGGGACGCCACGGGCACCGAGGAGCGGCGCAGAGCATCCGCACCTCGGTGGCACGGGTGGGGTTCTTGGTGCCACCCCCCCCCCCCCACCCCCCCCCCCCACCCCCCGCCCCCAGCCCCCTCCCCCCAGCCCCCTCCCGCGGGGCGCGGGAGGGGGAGCAGGAGGGGCCGCACGCGCCGTGACTTTCCCGGCGCTGTCTTGCACCTGCGGCACTGGGCTGTGCCCAGTGGCACCCACACCGCCGGGCCCAGTGGCACCCGGGTTGCCGGGAAGGTCCGGCTTGGTGTTCTGCGGCGAACCGGGGGCGAACGTGGGGGAACGTGGGGGATCGTGGAGGCATCGTGGGGGCATCGTGGGGGGGGCGGGGGTTCGGCGAAGGCACGAACGGCGGTCGGTGGGTTCCAATAACGGCGGCGGGAACTCCTGGCGGCCGTCCGTTTGCTCCTGCCGGACGTCCTCTAGCTCCTGCCGGACGGCCTTTAGCTCTTGCCGGACGTCCTTTAGCTCCTGAAGGACATCCGTTTGCTCCTGCCGGACGGCCTTCAGCTCCTGCCGGACGGCCTTGAACTCCTGCCGGGCGTGCGGAAACTCCTGCCCGGCGGCCTCGAACCGCTCCCCGGCGGGCTTGCCCGCGCAAAGCCGAGGGCAGCGCACCCGGAAGCCCACGCCACAGGCCCGTGTGATACGATTCGGCCCATGGCCCGACCAAGCCGACACATCCTCTCCGCCAGGGCACGGCTCCGAAAGGCGGGCCACCGTGGCTTTACGCTGATCGAGCTGTTGGTGGTCATCGCGATTATCGCGCTGCTCATCGGCATCCTGCTGCCGGCGCTTGGCAAGGCCCGGGCCGCCGCCCGCCGCAGCGCGTGCCTCTCGAACACGCGGCAGCTCGGGCAGGCCTGCCAGCTCTACAGCAACGAGACCAAGCGCGAGGTCTTTCTGCCCGCAATTTTTTCGTTCGAGGACAACGTCGGCTGGCTGTTCCCTGACTACATCAGCAGCTACGACGTGGCGATCTGCCAGGCGACCCGCAACATCATCCGTCCCAACGAGATGCTCAGCAACCACCCGGTGCTGGGTGACGTGCCGTTGCTCTATGGGCGCGACTTTCTGATTGATACGTTCATCGCAGCCAAAGACCGCGACGACGACGAGGGCGGGCACAGCTACGAGACTTTCGCGTGGTTTGCCGACGGGAAGTACCCCGACGGCACCGTGATCTACGGCCGCGATCGCGGGACCATCGGCGGGCAGCTCGGGTGGAACTACGACCCCGGCGGCGGGATCGACATCCTCAACGACTATCCCGACGGTGTGCTCAAAACCCAGCGCAGCGTGCGGTTTCCCGACCGAACGATCATCATCATCGACAACGACAACGACGACGTGCAGCCGCCGGGCGACAGCCTGGGGTTCGGACGGACCGACGGCGTGAACAACTATCCCGACCCCTGGAACAACCACGGCAAGGACGGCGTCAACGCCTCGATGTGCGACGGGAGCGCGAAGTGGATCGGGGCCGAAGGCGTCGTCGAGGCCTACCTGGAAGGTGCTGACGGTTTCAGCGGCGGAGACTCGGCGTACCTCGACCTGCTGCGCGCGGCGGGCTTTGGCAAGCGGAGCTTCACCTACAAGGGCAAGAGCCTGCCGGAGTACTACAAGCGTTGACGGGTGGGCGCTTGCATCGGCGGGGTCTGGAGCAATCGTCGTGCTCTGGTATTGTGTGCCACGGCTCTGTGAGCCGTGTAGAGAGGCATCCGTAACGCTCGCACGGCCAAGATGGCCGTGGCACACCAGATGAGTGACCTGCGGCTGCGCTAGTGCGGCACTTCCTTGACCGCGTTGCGGTTCCACGCCGGGACGCGGATGACGATCGGGCCGTCGCCTTCGATAAAGCACTGGCAGCTCAGGCGGCTGTTGCGTTGCAGGCCCATCGCCTCCTCGACGCGGTCCTCCTCGGCTTCGGTCGATTCGCTCAGGTCGTCCATGCCCTCTTCGATGTAGATATGGCAGGTCGAGCACGCACAGACCGCCCCGCAGGCGTGCTCGATGTTGATGCCGTGCTCGACAGCCACCTCGAGCAGGTGCTCGCCTTTGGCAGCCATCAGGGTCCACTCGGTCTTGTCAGAGCTGGTGAGCCCCTCGGGGTCTTCGAGGAGAAACTTGACCGCCACTGTGGCCGGGCCGTGGTCGTGGTCGTCGGAGTGTCGCAGGTGCATGGACAGGTCCTCTAGCAAAGAGAATCGGCCCGAGAGGGGCTCGGTACCTTGATTGATTCTAAGTCTCAGCAGAGCATAGGCGGCCGCAGCGGGGGTGGTCGACCCACTCGCCCTATCGTTCTGCCTATGGACACCGCGCCACCCAACGACGCTCCCAGCCCGGCTCACGAGGGCTCTCACGAGGGAGCGGTGGGGTCGATCGTGGGGCCGATCGAGGTCTCGGTCGTTGCCCCCGCCCACAACGAGGAAGAAAATATCCCCGCGCTGGTCGAACAGGTCGGAGAGGCCATGTTGCCCCTGGGTATCGGCTTTGAGTTTGTCATCGTCGACGACGGCTCGACCGACGCAACCCGGGAGGTCGTCCGCTCGCTGATGCACGATCGGCCCTGGCTCCGCTGCCTCTCGATGGAAGACACTCCCCCGGGCTCGGGCAACGGCCAGTCGGCGGCGTTCCACGCCGGGTTTCGCGCCACGCGAGGCCGTCTCATCGCGGTCCTCGACGCCGACCTCCAGAACGACCCGGCCGACTATCCCGCGATGCTCGACCTGCTCGCAACGCGCGACGCCGACATGGTGCAGGGTGACCGTTCCCGCGCGAGGCAGGACTCGCCCGTCCGCAAGTGGGGGAGCTGGGTCGGCCGCAAGTTCAGGCTGTGGCTTTTGGGTGACCGCATCCGTGACACCGGGTGTTCGCTGCGGGTGATGAAGCGGGAGGTTGCGCTGGCGTTGCCTCTGGAGTTCAAGGGCATGCACAGGTTTATCCCCGCGACAGCCGGGATGCTGGGGTACAAGGTCGTCGAGATGCCGGTACACCATCGGCCGCGGGTGGCTGGGGAGACCAAGTACGGCATGGGGATCACCAAGCGCGCGCTGCCCGGGCTGATCGACTGCTTCGCGGTGCGCTGGATGCGCGCGCGGCGGCGGCCGGTGGTCGGGACCGAGATCGAGATCGACCGCAACGAATCGGCCGCGACCGCGAACGCCGAGACGCCCGCGGCACCCGTTGGGGAACGTGCATGAAGCCCGGCCCGGTCGTTGCCATGGTGGCGCTGATCTTTGTCGGGATGTGGCTGGTGCTGCAGCCGACGTTCGAGCGGAGCGAGCGTATCGACCCGACAGCCCAGCGGTTCGAGATGACCCTCGGCTCGCGGCAGTTCGCGGTCGAACAGCGCAGCCGCGATGACAATCCGGACAGCTCGGACATCTCGTTCGAGTACCACACCAAGGGGCTCCCGGCGGCCGACGGGCTCGGGTGGATCGATTCGGTGCGGTTTGAGGCTGTCGTTGCCAAGGAACTCGAAGCCTGGGAGAGCCGACCCCAGATCGAGCGCACGCTGCTGGGGTTCTTCAACATTTCGAGCTGGCTGAACTTCGGCTGGATCGCGGTGGGCCTGCTCGGGCAGTGCGCGTTTTTTGGGCGCATGATGGTCCAGTGGATCGTGAGCGAGAAAAAGCGCGAGAGCGTCGTCCCCGCGGCGTTCTGGTGGATGAGCCTGGTCGGCGGCATTTTCCTCTTCAGCTATTTCGTGTGGCGTGTCGATTTCATCGGCGTCCTCGGCCAGAGCACCGGCGTGGTGATCTACGCCCGTAATATCCGCCTGATCCACAAGCAGAAACGCCGCCTGGCCCGCCTTGAGACGCACGCCTCTGAGCCCGAAAGCCGCGAGCACGCCGGCTGATCTTTGCCGTCGCGCTTGCACCAAACCCCTCCGTGTGGGAGACTCTGCCGATATGAACATCTACCTTGACGATGCCCCGTTGACCGAGACCGCCGACACGCTCGCCGGCGCGATCGCTGCAGCCCGAGACCGGGCATCGTCGCTTGAGCGCGTGATTGTGGACGTCATCGCCGACGGCACGCCGCTCGCTCCTGCCCAGCTCGACGACGACGAGGTCATGGGGAGCAGTTTCGAGGAGGTCCGCCTCACGACCGCCGAGCCCCGCGCGTTTGTGCGGGTGACGATGTGCGATGCTGCCGACGCGCTTGAGTACGCCCGGGAACAACAGAAGAAGGCCGCCGAGCACCTCGAAGCGGGGCACGTCGAGGACGGGTACAAATCGCTCGAACAGGTGGTCGGCACCTGGCAAGCCGCGCGACAGTCGCTCGACCAGGGCGCGCAGCTGCTCGGGCTCGATCTTTCCACCATACCGCTGGCTCGGCCTGAGACACTCTCCGAGGCGATCGAGCAGCTCACCACCGGGCTCGCCGAGGTCCGTCGGTGTGTGAAGGGGCAGGACTGGGCGGGGCTCTCTGATGTGTTGCTTTATGATCTGGACGAGCTCGCGGTGCGGTGGCAGTCGTTGCTGCGCGAGGTCGCGGCCTGCATCGCGGCCGACACCAAGCCGTCGGACAAGCCCTGAGAGTGAAAGGCCGGTCGTGAGTCGTTTGCACCAGTCACCAGCACACATCGACGAGATGATGGAACGCGCAAGCCGTCATCTTGTCGAGTGCGAGTACTTCGACGCCGAGCGTGCCGCAGCCGGGGCGCTCCGCGCCGCCCGGGAGCGCAACGACTTCGAGCGGATGGCCCGCATCTGCCTCCCGCTTCAGGAAGCCCGTCGGCAGAAGCGTGACAGCGCGATCGACACCGGCCCGGTTGCGCTGGTGCGCGCGCAGAAAGACCTGCCCAAGCCGCTGGTTCCCGGGTTGTATCTGCTCCAGCCGCCGATGATCGGGCGTGACGGCCGCAGCCTGCGCGACACCCTCGACCGCCGCCGGACCCCCGCGAGTGTGCTCACCCGCGAGCCGCTGACCCGCACCGGCAAATGGCCGATCGTGGGGGTGGGGCCGATGGTGATCCGGGTGCAGGTCGAGCCTCCCTGGCCGATCGAGCGGGTCGAGACCTCGATGAGCAAGGACGACGACGACCGGGTGCCTCCGACCGAGTGGTTTGTGCGCGCCAGCGAGGCGCTGGGCGACGCGGCGATCGCGGCGCTGGACGCGGGCGACCACCCGCACTACCGGGTTGACGACCTGCTCGACTTTCTCGACGCCCACCCCGAGCACGAGAAGCTGCACCAGGCGCTTGCCGATGCCTGCCGCGACGCGATCGGGACCGACGAGCCGTTGCTGCCGCGTCGGCGCGGGCTGGACGAGCCGGCGGGGTTCTGAGACGGATCACGAAGAGACTATTTGCGTTCTTACGAGCCCTGTGCGCGAGCACAGGATTGGTCTTGTCTGGGAACGTCAACCATTCGCAAAGCCGAGCTTGCGCTCGGGGTTCGTAATGAAGCACAAGACTTTCTCGCAATGCGTCTTCGTCGTTCTCGGTGCGTTCAGATGATGTCGGTTTGTCCCCTCGCTTGCGCGAGGGGCTCTACAAGATTGTAAGATATCGCCGCGGATGTGCGTGCACTCCACAGAGCCCCTCGCGCAAGCGAGGGGACAATCTGACCGTGTTGTGCATGACAAATGACGCACGCCACGACGTGCTCCCACTGCTACCGCACCCGCTCGCCCAGCGGCTTGACCACCAGGCTGAGCACACGCTTGGACCCGAGAGAGTCAGCGAGCACGGGCATGGTCTCCACTGTGACACTCTCGGTTGCGCGGCGTGCGGCGCGGCGGGTGGTGGGGGTGTTGGTCAGTGACCGCATCGCGCTGACGCCCGAGCGCAGCACCGCGTCCACCGGCAACGAGACCGCGGTGAAGGTCGCCATCCGGCTGATGACGTGCAGCTCGTTGCGGCCGCCGGAGGCGATGAACTCACCGGCGCGGGCAAAGGCGTCGGCGTACGCCCGGGCTGCGAGTTCTATCCGTTCGACCGCGTCGTACTCGTCGGGTGGTTCGCTGCTCTGGGCGATGAGTTCGGCGACCGCGCCCATCGCCAGCGTGAGCTCGTCAAGCTCATCGCCGAGGATCTCGCGGGCCGCGAGCATCCGCTCGGCCGACGCCTGGACGAGCATCGGGGCCGCGAAGGCGAACACCCGTCGCCCGAGCTTCTGCTCGGCTTTCTGGGCGACGCTCAGCGGGGTCGAGCGCATGACCACGAGCCCGCGGCGTGCGGCGAAGCGGTCGATCCCGGCGGCGAGCGGCAGGCTGACGCCCGGGTCCGGGCCGCCGCGGAGCAGGTCCCGGCTGATCACGTCGAGAAACTCGGTCTGGCACTCAAAGAGCGTGGCGCGGGCGAGCGGGCGGAGGGTGGCGTACCGCTCGTCACTGGCCAGCTGGGTCCAGGCGGTGTGGAGGTCGCCGAGCGCGTCGTCCCCGTCGTCGAGGGCCGACCCGAGCACGCCTTTGGCCCACAGCGGCATGGACCACGCCCAGGTTTCCATGAAGCGGACGTACTGCGGCGAGGCGGCGGCGGCTTGCTCGATCTCTTCGCGGGTGCCCCGGGGGGAGGGCATAAAGGTGACCACGCGCTGTGCGAAGAGCAGAGCCGCCATGGCTGGAGGCTCGCGGGTGGTGAGGTGGTATGGGCTGACCGCGGCGAACATGCCGGATCATACAGGGGCGGGCCGGCCAAGCCGTCGCGGGGGCGGGCTGGCGTGTCCGTGCTAATCGCGGGGTTGGAACTTGGCGACGATCCCGCCCCGGCTCACCGCGTAGAGGTTGCCATCGACAAACTTGTCGGGCTTGAGCATCGCCACGCCGGTCAGCTCGGCCGAGAAGATGACGTCCCCGTTGTCGGGGTCGAGGGTGGTCGCGACGCCCGTTCCGCCCGTGGCGGTGGCGGCCTGGTTTCCTTCCCAGGTGAGGAGCCGGCCATTGCGCACGCCGACGACCCGGCCGTGGGCCTCGGGCTGGTGCCAGAGCTCGATCCCGGTGTTGGCGTCGATCGCTCGGAGCCCCTTGTCGGCGGTGGGGACATAGAGGACGCCGGTGTGGAAGGTCGGGGTGATGCGGAGGGGTTGTTCGGTGCGGACGCGCCAGCGGAGCGAGCCGTCGAGGTTGAAGGCGTAGATGGATTGGTCGAGGCTGGTGAAGAAGACCGCGCCGGCGCCAGCGACGGGTGCGGCGTCGCAGCCGCCGTAGATCTTGGCGCGGCCGACGAGCGTGCCGCTGGCGGCATCGAGCATGGCGATATCGCCGTTGCGTGAGACCGCCGCGACGATGGACCCGGCGAGCACCGGGTCAGTGTCGATCGGGCCGCCCAAGTCAAAGGCCCAAGCGTCGATGGGGGGGGTCAGCCGGCGGGCGTAGACGTGTCCGACGGCAGAGCCGTAGATCATCTGCCCGGCGGCCTGAACGGGGTGGGTGGTGACGACGCGGCTGAGGGCGTGGCGGGCGGTGAGTGCGCCGGTGTCGAGGTCGAAGGCGAAGAGCTCGTTGTCGCTCGAGACGACCATGTGGTTGCCGACGCGGACGTTGCCGACGAACTTGGTGATGGGGTTGGCGACCTGGCTGGAGTTGCGGAGCGCGCCGGTGTTTGCTTCGAGGACGCTGACTGTTGCGCCCGATTCGTGGACGACGATCACGTCTTCGTAGACATCGAGGAAGTCGATGCGTTCGCCTTGCTGGACGACGGGGAAGCCCCGCCAGTCGAGCCGGTAGCCGAGTGCGGTGTAGACGTCGTGGTCGATCTGGAACTCGGCGCGGCGTTGTTCGATGAGGTCGGCGGTGCTGGTGCGGCTGGTGCCGCTACCCATGGGCGCGGTGGTCGGCGTGTATGAGGGGCCGGAGGTTGACGGGCGTGACCCGCCGCAGCCGGGCAGGGCGACGGCGAGGGCGAGCAGTGCGGCGATGGGCAGCGCGATCACTGCTGCGGTCCACCGGCTGGAAGCCGGTGCCACGGAGCTGGAAGCCGGTGCCACGGGGCTGGAAGCCGGTGCCACGGGGCTGAAGGGGGCTTTGGTCATCGTGTTGGCTTTCGGTGGGGCTGGTGTACACCGGCTGGAAGCCGGTGCCACGGGTGGAGGTGGTGGACCCCGGCTGGAAGCCGGTGCCACAGGTGGTCGCGGGACTGGAGACCGGGAGCCCCGGCGGCATATCCGGGAGCCCCGGCGGCATAGGGGAGTATCGAGCCTGCGGGGGGTGGGGTCAAGCCGGGAATCCTGATTGCTCCGCACGCCGGGCGTGGGGGGTGCCAAGGATGGACCATGTTTACCGGGATTATTCGCGTGGTGGGTCGGGTTGTGGGCGTCGAGACGGTCCCGGCGGGGCGTCGGCTGCTGGTGGCTCCCGGATATGCCACCGGGGCTCCCGGCGGGAGCGAGGGGTCGGGCGGCCAACCCGGGAGCCCCGGTGGCATACCCGAGAGCCCCGGTGGCGTATCCCGGCCTGGCGACTCGATCTGCGTCTCGGGCTGTTGCCTGACCGTCGCGGACCGTGGCACCGGCTTCCAGCCGGTGTACGTGGCACCGGCTTCCAGCCCCGTGGCACCGGCTTCCAGCCGGTGTACCGCAGCGGACCCATCCGTGGCACCGGCTTCTGGCCGGTGTACCGACGGGGTGCTGGCCTTCGACGTGGTCCCCGAGACCCTGGCCAAGACGACGCTCGGCGGGCTCGAGCCAGGCGATGCTGTCCACCTCGAGCCCTCGGTCACAGCCTCGACGCTGCTCGACGGGCACGTGGTGCAAGGGCATGTGGAGGGGGTGGGGGTGGTCGTGGGGGTGTCGGTGGTGGCTGACGGCGGGGAGTACCGGCTCCGGATCGCCCCTCCGGCCGGGCTGATGCCTTGCCTGGTGCCCAAGGGGTCGGTGGCGGTGGACGGGGTCTCGCTGACGATCGCGGCGGTGAGCGCTGCGGCACCGGCTTCCAGCCCCGTGGCACCGGCTTCCAGCCGGTGTACCGTCGCAAACCCATCCGTGGCACCGGCTTCCAGCCGGTGTACCGCAGCGGTAGGGGCGGATGGGCCCTGGTTCGAGGTGGCCCTCATCCCCACCACGCTGGAAATGACCACGCTGGGGGCGCTGGTGGTCGGGTCGCGGGTGAATCTCGAGACCGACATCCTCGCCCGCACCGTGGTCCACGTGCTTCGGCACTATGGGGTGGGGCCGGGGGCCGGTGGGGGTGGGCCGCAGGCCGGTGGGGGGGGGACACCGGCTGGAAGCCGGTGCCACGGGGCCGGTGGGGGATGATCGGGCGCGGCGAGGCAGTTATGGGGCGTTCATCGCTCGTCGATGAACGTCCATCGGTCGTCGATGAGGGCTCATCGGTCGTTGATGAGGGCTCATCGCTCGTTGATGAGGGCTCATCGGTCGTCGATGAGGGCTTGTCGCTCGTCGATGAGGGCTTGTCTGCTCTTGATGGGCGACCGAACACGAGCGTCGGTCGTCCGAACACGAGCTCAGACCGCCCGAGCATCGCGCCGGGCCAGCCGCAAGAACAAAACAAAGGCAGGTTCACCACAGAGGCACAGAGCCCACAGAGGGAAAGGCAGGAACCATGGGGGAAGAGCGTGCCCGGCGCTGACGCTTAGGGCTCTGATCCTTCGTTGTCTTGCCTTCTTCTTTGTGAACTCTGTGCCTCTGTGGTGAATTTTCTTTGTCTTCCTCCGCGCTCTCGGCGTGCTCCGCGGTGAGCTTGTTTTGTCTCCTCCCCGGGTCGGGAGCGTGGAGGTCGAGGGGGGAGCGCAAGGCCCGGAGTGTCCCGCCCCGGGATGGAGAGGGGCTCTGTGCTCGTGGGGGCCGGCCTTTGGCTCGTGCGGGTCAGCCGTCCAGCCGCACCGCACCCACCAGCTCGGAAATATTCGTTGCCCCCTGCCGCCGTACCCACTTCTCGAGCCCCCGCGCGACCCCGAGCGGCAGCCGGGGGTTGACAAAGAGCCCGGTCCCGATCCCCACCGCCGTCGCCCCGGCGAGGATGAACTCGGCCGCGTCCTCCCACCCGAGCACGCCGCCGACCCCCACGATCGGCACGCCGGCGTCACGGCAGACCAGGCGGTAGGCGTCGTAGACCAGCCTGACCGCGACCGGGTGCACCGCGGGCCCCGAGAGCCCGCCGGTGACATTCGCCAGCCTCGGGCGCCGAGTGTGCGGGTCGATCGCCATCGCCGGGAGGGTGTTGGCGATGGTCAAGCCGTCGGTGCCGGGCCGCTGATTCGGGCCGGTGGGCTGCGCGCCAGCGTCGATCGCGGCGCGGGCGAAGTCGGCGATGGTGTGCGGGGCGGCGACCGCGACCGGCGCGAGCTTGACGAGCAAGCGCGTCTCGGGCACCGCCGGCCGCACCGCCGCGACCAGCTCGCGCAGCAGCCGGGGGTCTGACCCAAAGTCGGCCCCGCCATGGACGTTGGGACACGAGACGTTGAGCTCGACCGCGGGCATGTGCGCAAAGCCGTCCATGACGGCGGCGACCTGCACGTAGTCGTCGATCGAGAACCCGGCGATCGAGCCGATCACCGTGGTGGGAGTGTCGGCGATCCGGGGGGCGACGTGCTCGGCAAAGGCGTCGATCCCGATGTTGGCAAGCCCGATCGCGTTGAGCATCCCGGCCTTGCACTCGAGGACCCGCCATGTGCTGTTGCCCTCGCGTGGCTCGCGGGTGATCGACTTGGTCACCACGCCGCCAACGCGGCGAAGATCAAGCACGTCGGCCATCTCGTCGAGCGTCCCGGCAGCACCGGCCGCGAGCAGGACGGGGGACGAGAGCGGCATCCCGGCGAGATTGACCGAAAGAGAGGTGGGCATCGTGGGGAGATGCAGTGTACGCCGGGGACGGGCGGGGCGCGGGTGTGTCGGGGAGGCGCGAGCGTGTGAGGGCGGGCAGGAAAGGCCCGGCGCTGACGCTTAGGGCTCTTTGGTGCTGGTGCGTGTGTTGGTGCGTGTGGGGGTGGGTTGGTGGTTGGGGCTCTTGAGGATGTCCCCGCCCGGCTTGCCTCCGTCCGGGGTACCGACCCAGACCAGGGCGTGGGTGCCGACGCGGCCGTCGACTTCGTAGGTGCCCCGGCCGGCGATGTAGACGATGCCGTCGTAGATGTCGATATCGACCGCGCGGGACGCGCCCTGCGGCGGCGGGTCGATGAACTGGTGGAGGTCAACATAACTATCAGGGTCGTCTCCGAACCAGATGCCGGCGTGGCCGTTGACCTGGCCGCAATGGATGTCGCCGGTGGTGCCCCACATATAAGAGTTCTTACGCGGGTGGAACGAAGGATGCATATCGATCCAGCTCTCGGGGGTGTCGTGCCAGAGGATGGCGTGGTCGCGGATTTCGTCGAAGTCGTCGCGGGTGAGCATCGTGCCGACCTGGGTGCCGACGTCTGCGCCCTCGGCGATCGCCATGCCGGATATCCCGCCGCAGCAGTAGGGGGCGGGCGGGTCCATAATCACCATGCTCTCGGGGGTGCCTTTCCAGAGGACGGCGTTGGGAGACGAGTAGCCGCCTTGCCAACGGCCGTCGGTGGCACGAGCAGTTGAGTTTGCGTTTTGGGGTCCGTTGTGAAGATCGATCATCAAAGGGAGCGGGTCGGTGGTCCAGACCGCGGCGTGGCGTCGACCCCTTATAGAGGCATTGCCTACGGCCATATCACCGGAGACATCACGGATTTCCGAGATCGAGTAAGGATCACCCGGGTGAAGAAGCACCGAGCCTCGTGTGCCAAACCAAAGTGCCGCGTAGGTGAGATTGTCAACCGTGTCGCGCCCGCACTGTTTGCTGGCATCTGCTCCCCGGATGGCGGGGAGATAGATGGTGTTCTCGGCATCGTGCAGCAGCAACCACATCGCCTCGCTGCCCATCCAGAGCGAAGCTCCCGCAATCTCCGGTTGCAGGTGCCACGAAATGTCGCCGGCCGCGCCCGCTCTTGACATGCCGAGCGCCTCGGACGAAGTCGCGCCGAAAGAGTGCATGTCGTACACCTGCCAGGTGTACTCGGGCTGGGCGTGGGTGGTTGTACACAGCAGTGCTGTGATGGCAGACCACAGGATCCGGTGTATGGCTCGCATGGAGTGAGTATACAACGGCGCCGCAGTGGACAAGGAGTATTTTGCACATGGAAACAGGCGCTGCTGCGTTGTTGCGCGGGATATGGCTCGGGCGCGCAAGATTTTTTCGTGGCGGTCGCAAGATTCTCTTGACACGCCTCGCCCGGCGCTGCATTATGGGGCGATCGGGACTCGGGGCATGTGTGTTTGCGATTTGTTCATCCTGCAATCGCTCCGTCGGTACAGTTGGACACCTGTTCTTTGACCAAGGAGATTGGCATGACTTTTGCACACACGCACACACGCACACACATGAAAGCCGCTTTGCTTCTTCTGACGATTGCGGGTTCGGCCGCGTCGGCGCAGCTCTTGCCGGTTGTCGTAAGCCCGCAGATCCGGGCGAGCGAGGAGGGCGTGGAATGGCGGGAGTGCTCGGTTGCTGTCCGCAGCGACAACAAGTTTGAGTTGATGGTGATGGGTTCGGGAATAACGCCGAGTGAGAAGTTCCTCGGATATACCACGATTCTCTACGACTCGCTTATGCCTGGCCCTCAAGCGTATATGGAACGATTGGAGGGGTGCGGCAGCGGTGATGTCTGGGTGACGGCCGACTCCAGCAACGGCAAGATTTGGTTTGTCACGTTGAGCGGAGCGGGGAGTGGTGGTGGCACATGGGGCGATCTTGCGTCGTACGAAGACGACGAAACCGTCGAAACTGTCTGGTACTCAAGCATTGAATGCACCGGTTCGCTGAATATCGGTTGGAAAGAGCCATCGCCGCCGCCACCTGCGGACCCTGTCACCGTTATCAATGACGTCTACACCCATTCGAACGATGTGCAGGACAAGCCCTCGCTCGCTATCGGCGGCGACTTGACGACAAAGTACTACCTTCTGCGACAGAAGAAACTCGGCAACTGCTCGGCCCACCAGCAAGAAGTTGGGCGGGCGACAATGCCGACCGACGGAGCAAGTGCGTGGACAGACTCCACGCTTGAGGCAGACCCCGGGCAGCCCGGGTGCCACTACGAGGGGTGGGGGGCTGCGCCTGTTGTGCTCGATGCCAGCCTGGCAAGTGACGGCCGCGTGGTCGCTGTGGTGAGAGACGCGAAGGCGTCGAGCGGCGGCAAGTACAACCTGAGTCTCCCCTATGTCGTTTACTCCGACGACGGGATCGACTGGAAACCAGACCCGTCCGGCGGGATCGTGGAGCCCATCAAGATCGGTGACTCGTCGATCGAGGCGAGCACGACCCAGAACGGGTGGGCCAATCCGGGCGACACGCCGTGGAATGTAGACCGCCGCCTCCACGCCCCCAGTATCGCGGTCAGGTATATCGAAGGCCTTGATGATGAAATCTATGTCGCCTTCTGTGCGAGGGAGGCACTGTCGTCCACGAACACAGACATCTATATCTCGCGAAGCACCGAATCGCAGACGAACATGATCGAGTTTCCCGTGGAGCCGGAGAACTTCTTCCAGGTCTCCGACACCTTCCTCGGCACACCCACCGGCACCGACGGGGCCGATCAGTTTGTCCCGGCGATCGCGGTCGATTCCTGCGGCGGGGTGAACCTTATGTTCTACGACAACCGCCACGACCCGGACCGCACCGACAGCATCGAGCTGGTCGATGTCTATTACGCCCGCATTACCAACTACGGCACGCCGGGTGCCGAGTCTGTCTACCAAAAGCGTCTCACACCTCAGAGCATCCGCGTGGACAATCTCGGCTTACAGTTCCTCGGCGATTATCACAACCTGACCGTGTCGGCCGACGGCAGGACGATCTACGCGGCCTACATCTCGCGCGACAACGCCGACCCGGTTACCGGAGACCGGACGTGTTATGTTCACCGGATCGGCATTAGTTGTATCGGCCCGCTGGCGGAGATGACCGGCGACGGCACGGTGAGCACCGCCGACGCGACCGCGTTCACCAGCGCCTGGTCTGCGGGAGAAGCGGCCGCCGACACCAACCTCGACATGGTGGTGAATGCTGCCGACCTGGTGGACTATCTCATCACCTATGCCGAGGAAGCCGAGTAGGGGCGGGGCGTAGGGCTCGGGTGGGGCGTGGGCCCGGCGCTGACGCTGAGGGCTCCTTTGGTTGGCCCGGTGATGTTGTGAGATGGTAATAGGAGAGGCGGGGGTTAGCCGCCGTTCTGCTGTTCGTAGTAGTCGAGATTGAGCTGGGTGTAGGTCGTCCACTCGTCGGGGAGGTCCTCTTCGGGGAAGATCGCTTTGACCGGGCACTCATCGACGCACAGGCCGCAGTCGATGCAGGTGTCGGGGTCGATAAAGAGCTGCTCGGCGGTCTCGAAGTCGGGGTCGTCCTTGGTCGGGTGGATGCAATCGACAGGGCAGACATCGACACACGAGGTGTCCTTGGTCGCGATGCACGGCTCGGCGATGATGTGGGTCATAACAAAGTCTCAATGACCGGCGAGGAGGCAGACGCGGCCCCGCCGGGGGGTGTGGCTTGCCCTTGTGGGGGTGGGTTCGGGTGGTCTGCCGATGATACGCGCCACGACAGCGGGTGCGGCGTCTGGAAGAATGTTCGGCCCTGGTGTTTAGCGTCCGCGCGTGCGGACCTTGCCGCCCATCCGCTTGGGGGGCATCTTCGAGGGGACGATCCCGCCGGGGAACTTGGCGGCCAGGTCTTTTTCGCTGGACTGCTTGATGACGGCGGTGGGGTCTTCGTCCTCGAATCGGCTGCGGGCCTCGGGGGCGCCGAGCACCTCGACCTTGGCGTAGCCGCCGGTGGGCTCGTCGCGCCAGCTGGCCGGGCGTTCGTTTGCTTCAAAGTCGGGGTAATCGAGCCGGGGGATCTCGGCGTTGACAAGGTTCTCGATCTGGGTGAGCAGCTTGCCCTGCGCAGCAGTGACAAAGCTCCACGCGACGCCCTTGCTCCCGGCCCGCGCGGTGCGACCGATGCGGTGGACGTAGAGGTCCGGGTCGTCGGGCAGGTCGTAGTTCACCACATGGCTGATGCCCTCGACGTCGATGCCCCGGCTGGCGAGGTCCGAGGCGATCAGCACCGCGAGTTTGCCGTCCTTGAAGCGTTTCATGGTCGAGCTGCGTTTGGACTGGGTCATGTCGCCGTGGATCGCGTGCGACTCGATGCCCTTGCGGTTGAGGTGCTCCGCGAGCGTGTCCACCGTCCGCTTGAGGCGGCAGAACACGAGCGTGAGCCCCGGCTCTTCGTGAGTGAGCAGGTGGGTGAGCAGGCGTTTCTTGTCCCACGCCTCGACCGTGAGGTAGTGCTGCTCGACCATGCTCGCGGTCAGTGAGCCGGCGCTGGTGACGATCTTCTCGGGGTTGCGCATATAGCGCCGCGCCAGGTCCTCGATCTCGGGGTTGATCGTGGCGCTGACGACGAGTGTCTGGCGGTCTTTGGGGCACTGCCCGAGCAGGCGGCGGATGTCGTCGCGGAAGCCGATGTCGAACATGCGGTCCACCTCGTCGAGGACCGCAAAGCGGATGTTGTGGAAGTGGAGGTAGCCGCGCTGGATCATGTCCATGACCCGGCCGGGGGTGCCGACGATGATCTCCGGGCCGCGTTCGAGCTTCTCGACTTGCGTGTGGATGCGTTGGCCGCCGTAGATGGTGATCGCGGTGAGTTTGGTGTGCTTGCCGAGGACGTTGATCTCGTCGGTGATCTGGATCGCCAGCTCGCGGGTGGGGGCGAGGATGATCGCCTGCATGGGGACGCCGGGCTCGGCGTTGTTGAGCAGGGGCAGCCCGAACGCGGCGGTCTTGCCGGTGCCGGTCTTGGCCTGGCCGAGGACGTCGACGCCCTTGAGCGCCAGCGGGATGAGCTTCGCCTGGATGTAGGTCGGGCGGGAGAAGTTGACATCGGCGAGGCCTTGGAGGACCTCGTCCTTGAGGTCGAGGTCGGCGAAGGTCATGTCCTGGTCGAAGACCTCGGCGTTGTCGGATTCGTCGGGCCCGCGACGTTCGGCGCGGCCGCCCATGCGGTCGAGCTCGTCGCCCCCGCTCTCGCCGCCGCCCCCGCCACGACCTTTGCGGCGGCGCTTCTTCTTGGCGGGGCGGTCGGCGTGGGGGTCGTGGTCGGCGTTGTCGGAGCGATGTTCGCGTTCGGCACGGGGCTGGCTGGGCTCGCTTTCGGCGGTGTCGTTTGATGCCTCGGCCGAGCCGGAGTCGGTTGCTTCTGCGCCCTCGCCGTGCTCGGCGGTCGTGACGCTGCCGGCGGCCTTCTTCTTGCCGCGACGGCGACGGCGTTTCTTCTTGGGCGCGGCGTCGCTGTCGGTGCCGCCGTCCGGTCCGGCCGCCGCGGCACTCTCGGCGTGGGCGTGGGCGCGGGCGTCGGTCTCGGTGTTGGTGTCAGATGTGGGGGTGTCGGATGTGGGGGTGTTGTCGTGGGGGTCGTGGGGGTCTGTCATGGGGGGTGGGGTTCCTGCCGCCCCAGACGCCGCGTCGTTGCTGCCCGGATGGCAGGCCCTGTGGTCGCGTCTGCGCGGGTGCAGCAGCGGCGACGGGGTCAGCCATCCGGCCCTGCTTCGCGGTTCGCGTCGTCGGGACGGACGTTGCTCGTGTCCGGGGCGGGCGTCACGGACGGACGCCGGGATCACCCCGGGGTTGGGGAAGTGTACGCCGGGGGGTGTGGTGGGGGTGTGGTGGGGTGTGTGGTGGGGTGTGTGGGGGTGTGTGGGGGTGTGGGAACGGCGGATTGGGCAGCGAAAGGAGCCCTCAGCGTCAGCGACAGGCCGGATCGTCCGTCTCGTGGGTCCCGTGTCGGGCGTCGCGGCGGCCGACACGAGCGGAACCATCGAAAGGAAGGAAAGCATGCGGACTTTGTGCGTCCAACGGGCCGCGTGGGGGGCCGCGTGGGGGGCCGCGTGGGCGATCCACTCGATGGAGGAGCAGACAAAAGTGATGGCTGAGCAGACAAAAGTGATGGCTGAGCAGACAAAAGTGATGGCTGAGGCGACAAAAGTGATGGCTGGGCAGACAAAAGTGACCGGGTGAGAGACCCACTTGGTGGGGGAGAAGACAAAAGTGACCGGGTGAGAGACCCACTCGGCCGCGGCAAGGGCTCACACGGTCACGAAAGACCCCCACACCTCCCCCCACACCTCCCCCCACGCCTCCCCCCACACCTCCCCCCACGCTCACCCGCATGAGGGCAACGACCGGAAGAAAGCCTTGCAACAAGGGCCGGTGTCCGATACGCTGGCCCCGTCCCCAACAGGAGGAGAACTCTCGATGCCCAACCGAACCCCCACCACCCCCATCACCACCCCCATCACCACCCCCACCACCATCGCCCTGATCGCCGTGTGTGCGGCCGCCGTCCTTGCCCCGCTCGCGGTGGCCCAGCCGGATGTGCCGCCGGGCTTCACCGCCCGGAAAATTGCGCCGCTGCTCGATGGGCAGATTCCACAGCTCTCGGCGATCGATGACCCGGGCGGGTTCGGCACGGGCGTCGTGACGGCGACGGTGGCCAACGGGATCGCCAACTTCCGGCTGATCGAACCTTCCGGCGTTCTCCGCACGATCGGTGTCTGGAATCAGGCCCCGTCAAGTGCGATTGTCAGGCGTGTTCGGATCGATGACGAAGGGGTCATCGACGGCCTTATCCATGTCACCATCGTGGATCAACCGAATGGTGATACGCACTATCTCGTAGTTGATTCCTCTGGCGGTGTGACACAACGGTGGGAACGAACCAATGCTGTCGGATTCGACTTCGACTTCACAAACGGTGATGCGGGGAATCCGATTGGTGCCGTACTCCCTGATGGAAATGTGGGCGGCGGAACCCAGTTGGCGTGGATGGATACTTTCTTTGCAGTTACAGTTGTCAGCAGCAACTCACTCCCGCCGGGTCGAACAGACCTGGATGCTCGAGGGTTCCAGCGCGACGTGACAGGACTTTATGGTAGTGGTGTGTTGTTGGCCGACAGCGATGGTAACCACGACAACATCACTGCCATCTATGAGTTGCGAGATGTGCTGTCGGGGGGGATATACCGTCTGATTGGTTCGGAGGTTCCCACGAGTCAGCGTTTCTACGGCGACCTCGCCATCGCCGCCGATGGCGACTTCGGCGGTGTGATCTACATCACCGAAAGACATACCGACGAGATCCAACAGGTCGCTCCCGACGGCACGCACACCACCTGGGCCACCGGCTTTGTCGATATCGACAGTCTCTCCATCACCCCCGACGGCAGCACCATGTATGTCGGCGATGCCAGCGGTGTCTGGATCATCCGCGCCGAGGGCAACGAGCCCGGCCCCGTCGTCCTCGCGACCGACCCTGCCGTCCCCCAGACCAGCCAGCTCACCGGCGACCCCATCACTTCCTTCCGCATCATCTTCAACGAGCCGGTCGGCTTCACCGATTTGGACGTGACGATCACCAACGCCAACGGCGACTCCGTCGGCTTCGATGCCTCGGGCTCGAACAGCCAGTTCATGCTCATCGGACTCGCCGAGCCGCTCTTTGGTGATACCTACACCGTGACCATCGCCGACACCGTCACGAGTGTCGCGACCGGCGAACCCCTCGACGGCGACAACGACGGCTTCTCCGGCGGCGATGCGGTGCTGAACTTCACCCACCGCTGCCCCGGCGACTTCAACGCCGACGGCTCGGTCAACACCATCGATGTCATCCAGTTTCTCAATGCGTGGACGGCCGGGTGCCCGTGAGTGGTGGGTGTGAGCAGGTAGTGGAAGTGGGGGGTGGTGCCGAAGGCGGCCCGGCGCTGACGCTTAGGGCTCTTTTGGGCGGCAGGTGTCGTCGTCGCAGGCGCTGCGTCCGACTCGGCCGAAGCGGTGGCGGTTGCGGGCGAGGATGCGATACAGCGCGTCGGCGATGGGCTTGACAATCGGCCAGCCGGTCACAGACAGCAGCCGGCCGCGGCCGAGGGCGGTGTACGCGAGCCGGAGTGCGGCCATGCCCGAGAGCAGTTGGCCACCGGGCGTGGGGGGGGTGGTGGAGGCGCGGGCGTGGATGCTGGCGAGCAGAGATTCGCGGGTGGGGTGGTGTGCTGTTCGGGACCCGGAGTGTCCCGCCCCGGTGGTGGGGGTGGTGGGGGTGGTGTTGAGGCTGGCAGGGTCGAAGGCCGGATCGGCGACATCCACAAATGCGAGGCGGTCGCCGCCCGGGTCGTAGCGGAGAAACCGATCGCGCTGGGCGCAGCAGATGCGGCAGGAGCCGTCGTAGTAGATGGTCACGGGCTGGGTGGGAATGCGTCACCTCCGATGCGCATCCGAAGCATAGTGGTCCGGGCGCATGTCCAGGGACGCCGATCCTGAGGCTCGGCGAAGGGTCGGGTGCTGAGGTGGGGGTTTCTGAGGCGGGATTGAGAATCCCCACCCCACGCTTCGAGGACGCAGCGTCGGCGTCCGGCGGGTGGTGTCTTCGCCGACACAGGTTCCGGGCCGCTTGTTCTCCCGCCGCGATCCCTTACACTCCCCGCATGGCGACAGAACGGCTCCTCGCAGCGACCCCCCAGACGACCGACCAGGAATGGTCCGGGCCGACGCTGCGCCCCGATTCGATGGACGAATATATCGGGCAGGCCGACCTGCTCGAGAAGCTCGAGATCGCGATCGAGGCCGCCAAAGCGAGGGCGACCGGCGACGTGCCCGACGGCGTGGCCCGGCCGCACGAGCCGCTCGAGCACATCCTGCTGCACGGGCCGCCGGGGCTGGGCAAGACCACGCTGGCGCACGTGATCGCCAAGGAGATGGGGACCAAGCTGATTACGACCAGCGGCCCGGCGTTGATGCGGGGCAACGACCTGGTCGCGGCACTCACCCGCCTGCAACCCGGCGACGTGCTGTTCATCGACGAGATTCACCGGATGCCGATCGCGGTCGAGGAGTTCATCTATCCCGCAATGGAGGATTTCAAGATCGACGTGATGGTGGACACGGGGATGCACGCGCGGACGGTGCAGATCCGGTGCAAGCCGTTCACGCTGATCGGGGCGACGACGCGGGCGGGGCTGCTCAGTGCGCCGCTGCGGTCGCGGTTCGGCATTACTCACCACCTGCGGTACTACAGCCGCGATGATCTTCGGGTGATTCTACAACGGTCGTGCCGGGTGCTGGGGCTGCTCGCGGTCGAAGAGGCGTGTCTCGAGGCGATCAGCGCCCGCTCGCGGGGGACGCCCCGCATCGCCAATCGGCTGCTGCGGCGGGTGCGCGACTACGCGCAGGTGCGGGCGCGGGGGGTGGTCTCTGCGGGGCTGGTCGAGACGGCACTCGGGCTCGAAGGGGTGGACGAACTCGGGCTCGACGACCTCGACCGCATGTACCTGCGCACGATCGCAACGGTCTACGACGGCGGGCCGGTCGGGCTTGAGACGGTCGCCGCGACGATGAACGAGGACTCGGGGACGCTCGAGGACGTGGTCGAGCCGTACCTGTTGCAGATGGGGTTCCTGGCGCGGACGCGGCGGGGGCGGATGCTGACCCGGGTGGCAGCGGCGCACCTGGGCATCACGACGGTGGACTTTGACCGCGAGGGGCTGTTCGAGCCGGAAGCCTGACGCGGTTTTACCTGGATCGTGGTTGGGTTTCTGTGTGCCACGGCCATCCTGGCTGTGCATGTATGGACCGTGGTCCAACAGCCCGGCACGGTTCGTACGGCTTCGGTCATGTTCTTGTGCTTTGGCGGCATGCTGTGTCCGCTCTCTGTTCAGCCCGTAGGACTGCTCTTCAATAGCCGGGGGTGGAGTCCCGCGCAGCGGACGACACCCCCGGAAGTCTGTCGGCGAACGCCTTGCACCCCGGCCGGGTGCTCGTGGCATTTGAATATGCGCGGACCCCGTGCGGGGTCCAAAGGCGAGAGCGAGAGGATCGAGACCGGGGGTGTCGCGTTGCTCCACCCCCGGCTATTGAAGATCACCCCTCTCGGGGTGCAGGAAAGGAGTCGGCCTACGCACGAGAGCGAAACGAGATCCGTATCACAGATGCTTTGGCACATATCGAGCGGGCCTTTCGTAAGTGTGTCATCGGGTGTGCGCGCTTATGACAAAAGCTTGAACAGCGGCCCGCTGCGGTGCTCTCGTGCTCCGGTGATCTGGCTCGACGACACACCCCGCAGCACCTGGTAGAGATCGGCGATGACCTCTTTGCGGTGCAGGTAGCCCCAGTGGTCGAACATCCGCTCGCGGGTGGTCGTGGTGTCGCGTTCGAGCACGCGGGCGGCGGCCTGGAGAAACCGGTTGTTGACCGCGGCGCGGCCTCGCGTGCCTTTGAGGCCGGTGGTATCGACCACGAGTGTGCGCGGCGGGATGAGGTCGATATCACGCGGGCCGTGGCGGCCGAGGCGTTTCTCACGGTTTT
The DNA here is from genome assembly GCA_964394895.1 of uncultured Phycisphaeraceae bacterium. GTDB lineage: Bacteria > Planctomycetota > Phycisphaerae > Phycisphaerales > UBA1924 > PNC22. The sequence goes on from CAYMZJ010000006.1 coordinate 25,022, forward strand.
TAGTGGCCTGGGAGATCAGCAGCGCGTCGTCGCTGCGGTGGTTGTAGACGTGGATGCGGTCGGCGTACTCGGGCAGCACCTCGAAGGGGTGGTCGGGCTCGAGGCTCGTCCACGCCACGTCGGCGTTGAGCAGCACGACCTCGCCAAAGAGCGGCGAGCGGAGGAAGTCGTGGTCACGCACGGCACGCATGAACTCCTGCAGGACCTGGTTGCCCATCGAGTGTGCGCCCAGGTGAATACGGCGGCCGCAGAAGTTGGCGCCGCAGCCGTCCTCGGGCGCGAAGAAGTCGCGGTAGAACTGGATCGCTTTGGAGAACAGCCGCCCGAGCAGATAGCCGCTGGGTTGGGCGATCTGCTGGTCCTTCTTGTACTTGGTCATCTTGCCCCAGGACGGCCATGAGAAATAGACGATCTTGGCGATCGGGCTCTCGGCCGGCTCGACGTAGACGCGGTGGAGGGCTTGCAGGTTGGTGAGCGCGTCCGGCCACGAATAGTTGAAGCCGTGGATAAAGAAGAGTGTGTCGCCCTTGGTCGCGGGCGCAGCGAGCATCGAGTCGTAGAGCGCCTTGAACAGCCGCTTGCTGCCGGGCAGGTCGTCGGGGTCGGTGTCGGGCTTGATCCCGTCGTAGGTGTCGTCGAATGTATCGGGGACGAGTTCGACAGCGTTTTCGAGTTTGTCGCTGTCGGGCATCCCCGCCGGCGGGGTGTAGGTCGCGACGCGGAAGGTGGGCAGGGCTTCCTTCTTGCTGTCGATGACCCGGTCCTGGTAGTGGCCGTTGATGAGCTTGCGTTTGACCTCGCGGTTGGTGATGATCCAGTGCTGTGTCATGGTAAAGCCTCCCGGGCGACAGCATACCAGAGATCGTGCCGGGCAGTCTCTTACCCGGACGGCTGGCGCTCATACGATGGGCTCACAGAGCCCAAGACCATGACAGACCCCCATGCCGACCTCCACACCCGCCCCCGCCACTTCATTTTGCAGATCATCGACAAGGACATTCGCGATGCAGGCGATTCATGAATTCGTGCGGTGGTTCGAGTCGCTTTCCGAGTCACGCCCCCGTGGAGTTCCGATTTGGCGTACGCTACGGCTGCACTCAGAAGGTTCAGCAGCACCATCTGAACTGGGGCTATTGGAGTACAGGATCGGACATCGGGTGCCTCAATCCGTGTACTCGATGTACGACACAATCAATGGCCTGTGGGTTTCAGACTTGCAGGTCCGGCTGTTTCCTGTCGCAGAGCTTGAGTGGTTTCCAGAATCTGGCCTGCTGATGTTCGGGGAGCTAGATTGGCGACACCGGATCGCCTTCGATACATCGCAGATCAATGAGTGCGGTGAATGGACGATTGTCAATGCCGAGACTGGATTCGAGATCACCAAGACGGTTGAGAGTTTTTGGGCCAATAAGCTTCGTGAATGGCTCAAGGACGGACGTCCTATTTGGGGGCCAGAGCATGAAGCCGGATCACCCTCACGACGGGTAGCAAGGTGGGAGCGCATGACGCGCAACTTTATTCAGCAGATCATCGACCAGGACAACAGCACCGGCAAGTGGGGGGGCAGGGTCCACACCCGATTCCCGCCCGAGCCCAACGGCTATCTCCACATCGGGCACGCCGCGAGTATTTGCCTCAACGCCGGGCTCGCCCGGGAGTTTGGCGGCAGGTTCAACCTGCGCTTTGACGACACCAACCCGGCCAAGGAAGAGGCTGAGTATGTCGAGAGCATCAAGCGGGACGTCGCGTGGCTCGGGGCCGACTGGGACGGGGAGTTCGGCGGCGGGCTGCACTTTGCCAGCGACTACTTCGAGCGGATGTATGAGTGGGCGATCGAACTCATCAAGAAAGGCAAGGCGTTCGTCTGCGAGCTCTCCGCGGAGGAAACCCGCAAACACCGGGGCACGCTCAAAAAAGCGGGCGCACCAAGCCCCTGGCGGGACCGCCCGATCGAGGAGAGCCTCGACCTCTTTGCGCGCATGAAGGCGGGGGAGTTTGCCGATGGGTCCCGCACGCTGCGGGCGAAGATCGACATGGCCGCGGCGAACATGAACTTGCGCGATCCGGTGATGTACCGCGTGCTGCGCGCGCATCATCATCGGACGGGGGATGCGTGGTCGATCTATCCGATGTACGACTGGGCGCACGGGCTGGAGGATTCGATCGAGGGCATCACGCACTCGATCTGCACGCTGGAGTTTGAGGACCATCGCCCGCTGTACGACTGGTTTCTTGATGCGATCAACGAGGGGCGCGCTGACGACGGCTCGGGAGAGTGGGGCACGCCCGTCCACCACCCCCAGCAGATCGAGTTTGCCAAGTTCCTGCTCAACTACGTCGTACTCAGCAAGCGGAACATGATCCGGCTGGTGCAGGAAGGACACGTCGACGGCTGGGACGACCCGCGCATGGTCACCATCAGCGGCCTGCGCCGGCGGGGATGCACACCCGAAGCGATCCGTAACCTGTGCAACGAGGTCGGCGTGACCAAGTTCAACGCGGTCCGTGACATGGTGCTGCTCGAGAACGCGATGCGCGACCATCTCAACAAGATCGCCCCGCGGCGCATGGCGGTGCTGCGGCCGATCCGGGTGGTGATCGAGAACTACCCCGAGGGCAAGACCGAAGCGTTTGAGGTGAAGAACAACCCCGAGGACGACGCGGCCGGGACGCGGAAAGTGCCTTTTTCGCGGGAGATTTTCATCGAACGCGACGATTTTATGGAAGACCCACCCCGCAAGTTCTTTCGGCTCGGGCCCGGGCGCGAGGTGCGGCTGCGGGGGGCGTACTGGGTGAAATGCGAGAGCTTCACCAAGAACGATGCCGGCGAGGTGGTCGAGCTGCGGTGTACGTATGACCCCGAAACCCGTGGCGGCAGCAACCCGCCGCCGGACGGCGAGGGCAAGGTGCGGAAGGTCAAAGGCACCCTGCACTGGGTGAGTGCCGCCCACGCGATCGAGGCCGAGGTGCGGTTGTTCGATCGGTTGTTCACGGTCGAGGCGCCGGGCAAGGCGACCGGCGAGTTTCTCGACGACCTGAACCCCGACTCGCGCGAGGTGCTGAGCGGGTGCAAGCTCGAGCCGGCGTTGGGCGGGCGGGCCGCCGATGAGCCCGAGTGGGCCGACGGCGTGCGGCGGTTCCAGTTTGAGCGGCTGGGGTATTTTTGTGTGGACGGGGATTCCGATGAGAACGGCCTGATCTTCAACCGCACGGTCACACTCAAGGACAGCTGGGCGAAGCAGGCGGGCAAGGGCGGGTAGTCGAATGATGAAACGCAGGAGAGCCCGGAGGGCTCAACTCCAATAGCCGGGTGTGGAGCAGAGCGACACGCCCGGTTGTCGTTGGGTCTTCAGCCGGACCCCATCGGGGTCGGCTTACGCCTGGAGTTCAGTCCAGGTATCTCTCTTCGTAGGGGATCTGGTATCGGCGTAGAAACTTGATGAGTTCTTCGCGGAACGAGACTGTCCTGTGGTGTTCTTTCTGCCCCGTGAGATACCGCTGGACAGCCTCGACCTGCGACTGTCCGACTGTGAATGCGGCATACCCCTCCTGCCATCGGAACTGGCCAAACTCGCGGCCTTTGGTCTTGATCCAGCTCGACGTGTCTCTCTTGATTTCGAGCATGAGGGTCGCGACCGAGATCGTTTTACTGAGGCTGACGAGTAGGTGGATGTGGTCGGTGGTGCCATTGGCGGCGAGGAGAACAGACTTGTTACCTCTGCAGATACCACCGATATATGCGTAGAGCTCGGACTCGATGGCGGTCGTTATGAGAGGTGCGCGGTGTTTGGTTGAAAATATGAAGTGGACGAGTATGGACGTGTATGTGGTAGCCATACGCGAAGGGTATCGTTACGGCAGATTGAGAAGGTCCGGTGCGTGAGCGGAACATCGACCGGGGGCGTTGCCCCCGGCTACTGGAGTGGACCCCGATGGGGTCAGCGCGCTCGCGATCAAGCGGTGGCGGAGTTGGAAGAGCTCGAAGGATGAGATTTCCTGCTGCTTTGTGCCGTGTTCCCGGTTCGTGCGTGCTCCTACACTCCCGCCCCACGGAGTACCACACATGGACCTGACAGTCATCGGCACAGTTGGTATCGACACGGTCGTCACGCCCGACGGCGAAAGACGCGAGGGCATCCTCGGCGGGTCGGGCGTCTATTTTGCAGCGGCGGCGGGGCTGTACACGCCCACCGGGTTTGTCGCAGCCGTCGGCGAAGACTTTCCGCCGGAGTTTCACGACCAGATCCGCAGCCTTTCCGGCGTGGACTCGACCGGGCTCGAAGTCCGTAAGGGCTCAAAGACCTTCCGCTGGGGCGGGAAGTACCTCGACGACATGGACCACCGCGAGACGCTGTTTACCGAGTTGAACATTCTGATCGAGGACCCGCCGCCGGTGCCGGATGCGTACTCGGGCGCGGCGGTTGTTTTTCTCGCCAACATGCACCCCGGCGTGCAGCACCTCATGGCCGGGCGGTTTACCAAGCCCCGGCTGACGGTCGCTGACACGATGGACCTGTGGATCGACACGGCAAGGCCCGAGCTCGAGACGCTGCTCAAAGACGTGGACGGGCTGGTGCTGAACTTTGACGAAGCCGAGCAGTTTACCGGTGAGAAGAACACGGTCACCGCCGGGCGCAGGCTGCTGGAGTGCGGGCCGAGGTTTGTGGTCGTCAAGAAGGGCGAGCACGGCGCGATCCTCGTCCACCGCGACGGCATCGCGGCGTTGCCGGCGTTCCCGTCGGAGAAGGTCGTGGACCCGACCGGTGCGGGCGACAGCTTTGCCGGCGGGATGATGGGGGCGATCACGGCGGAGATCGCAACGGGCGGCGAGGCAAGTATCGATCCGGCGGGGTTCGAGACGCTGCGGCGGGCGATGGCGCACGGGACGGTTGCCGCGAGCTTTACGATCGAGGAGTTCAGCCTCGGGCGACTCGGGTCGCTCACCCGCGAAGAGCTCGACGCTCGCTATCACGAATACATGCACATGCTCCGGCTTGAGTAGATTGCAGCGATTTCAGGGCAGTTTGTGTTCTTGTGTTTCTTCTGGTTGCTCTGTCGCGGTTGTCCCCTCGCTTGCGCGAGGGGCTCTATAGGGCAGATAATCCACAGGACAAAAGAGCCCCTCGCGCAAGCGAGGGGATAACCGCAAGGCGAGAAATCCGGGAAGAACAAAGATCGACTTTTCAGTCACGGGTCTTTTCGCGAACAGGGCTATGCCGGTGCTGGCAGCATCCCCGGCGCGGCGTCTGGATCTTCGTCCTCGTCGGTGCTGGTGGGCGTGGGTGCCGAGGGCGGTGTGCTGCGGCGTTGGCTGGCAAGGATGTCGGCGAGCGACGATCGGCCGAGCGGCTCTCCTCGCATGATCTTGTGGACCTCTTCACCCGAGAGCACTTCGTACTTCAGCAGCGCCTCGGCGACCGCTTCGACCTTGCCCCAGCTTTCGTCGATCATCTGCTGCGCATCGCGGTAGGCTTCATCGACGAGGCGGCGGACCTCTTCGTCAATGATCTTGGCGGTGTCGTCGGAGTAGTCCTTGCCGGGCATGAGAGGCCCCTGGTTGTCTTCGCCGCGGTAGCGGATGAATCCGAGCCGTTCGCTCATACCCCATTCTTCGATCATGACCTTCGCCAGCGTGGTGACCTGCGAGATGTCGCCGGATGCGCCGCTGGAGATGTCGCCGGTCGCCCGTTGCTCTGCGATCCGCCCGCCACAGGCGACGCGCATCGTCGCCGACAGCCAGCGCAGGCCGTACCCGACGCGGTCCTTTTCAGGCAGGCTGAACGTTGCGCCCAGGGACTGGCCGCGCGGGATGATCGTGACTTTGTGGACCGGGTCTGCTTCCTTGAGCAGCGCCTGGATCACGGCGTGCCCTGCTTCGTGGTAGGCGGTCGCGTGGTTTTCCTCGGCCTCGCGGACGTGGCTCTTGCGGGAGCGGCCGTATCTGACTTTGTCGCGGGCCTCTTCGAGGTCTTCCTGTTCGATGAAGTCCTTGTTCTGCATCGTCGCGGCGATCGCGCCCTCGTTGATGATCGCCGCGAGATCAGCGCCGGAGAACATGGGCGTCATACGCGCCACGCGCTCGAAGTCCACGTCCGGGCCGAGGGTGACTTTTTTTGCATGGACCTTGAGTATCTCGAGCCGACCCTTGATGTCGGGCAGGGGGACAACGATCTGGCGGTCAAAGCGGCCGGGCCGGACCAGCGCGGGGTCGAGCACGTCGGCGCGGTTGGTTGCTGCGACGACGATCACGCCGTCGCCGGAGTTGAAGCCGTCCATCTCGACGAGGATCGCGTTGAGCGTCTGTTCGCGTTCGTCGTTCCCGCCCGAGCTGAAGCCCGAGCCGCGCTTGCGGCCGACGGCGTCGATCTCGTCGAGGAAGATGATGCAGGGCGCGCTCTCTTTGGCGTTCTTGAAGAGATCGCGGACACGGCTGGCGCCGACACCCACGAACATCTCGACGAAGTCCGAGCCGGAGATCGTGAAGAAGGGGACGTCTGCCTCGCCGGCGATGGCTTTGGCGAGCAGGGTTTTGCCGCAGCCGGGCTCACCGATCAGCAGCACGCCGCGGGGGATCCTGCCGCCGAGCTTGGTAAACTTTTTTGGGTGGCGGAGAAACTCGATGATCTCTCCGACCTCCTCCTTGGCTTCCTCGATGCCGGCGACGTCGGCAAAGGTGACGCCGGTCATCTCTTTGGTGAGCACGCGGTGTTTGCTTTTGCCGAAGCTGCCGAGCATTCCGCCCGGGCCGCTCTGGGCGTTGCGGAGCCCGCGCGAGACGAAGAACCAGATCAGCGCAAGCAGCAGCAGGAACGGGCCGAAGGTCAGGATGAACGGCATGAGGCTCGAGGGCTTCTTCGCGGTCGCGGTGTTGTTGGTGATCTGCATCACCTCTTTGGAGAAGACCTCCTGGGACGCGGGGTTGAAGGTGATGACGACCTGCGTTGGTTTCTTTGAGACCTGATCGCCCCTGCGCAGCGCGACGATCGAGTCCTGAGTGATGACGACCGAGCCCTCTTCGATCTGGCCGTTCTCAAAGAGGGTCTGGAACTCGGCGAGGTCGATCCTGTTCCCGTTGTTGGAGTTGCTGAAGACCATCAGCAGCATGAACACGATGACGGTGAACGCGACCAGCCACCACATGTTCCGGTTGGCCGGGGGGGCAGTGCCGGGCTTGGCTCCGGGCTTGCTCCCGGGCTGATCGGGGGTCGCTGGCGGCTTGCCGTCCTGTCCCTCGGGCTGTTTGTCCTGGGCAAACCCGAACGAGCCGGAACCAACGGCAGAGGCCAGGTCGTGATGATCTTTGGTGTGGTGCTGGGTCATGTTTTCAGGTACTTCGGCTTTCTTCCTTGTTCCGATCCGTCCGGGGGCGCATTTCTTCCCAAACGCTAGGCCGACGCCGACGGGGACGCCCCTCAAGCGAACGCCCGGCGCAAGGGATTTGTTCGCAAAAAGCGCCTACCAGTCCGCGCGAAGCTCAGCGACGATGTCCCGCGCCAGTTCGCGGATCGCCGACGCCTGGGCGACCTCGAGCGGCTCACCCGCCCCCCGGTGGGGCACAAACGACGAAATCGAGGTGAACTCCCGCCGACTCACCCGGATCTGCCCCGAGCGGTTGTCGACCCAGTCAAAGCTGATGGTCACCCGCAACGCCTGCTCCTGGATGAGCCCGGTGGTGCGCTGGCGGGTGAGCTGGGTCATGTTGATCTTGTCGATCGAGCCGCTCAGGGTCGTGGCAGCGTGGGTCGGCCCGACGACCCGCCAGGGGGTAGACCGTTGAATCTCGGTGATGATCGCCTCGGTGAGGGCGACCTCGAGCCCGCTGGAATAGGTGTCGTTGCGGAAGATCGGGACCGAGATGGTGCGGACTTGGGAATCGAAGGTCGAGTTGAAGGAGTAGCCCCGGGTCGGGTCGGCCGAGCAGCCGCTGAGCAGGGCAACCCCACCGAGCCCGGCGAGCATCGTGACCCAAACCATAAGAGCCCCTCGCGCAAGCGAGGGGACAACGCAAATCCCGCTAAGATCCAAGATGGATAGAGTGTTTTGCGTCATCATGTTTTCTGTATGGCGTGGTTGGCGATTTCCCTTCGCTTGCGCGAGGGGCTCTATGAGGCACATGATCCACAGGACAAAAGAGCCCCTCGCGCAAGCGAGGGGACAACCGCGACAGCGCACCCCGAAGAGACACAAGAACGCAAACTGCTCTAACATCCGTTCTTTCAGCCGTGCTGAGGCGGGCTGGAAAGCCCGCCCCCCTGACGCAGAGGTTCGGTCTTTGGTGCTCATGGCGTGACGCTCTCTGCGTCCTGCTCGGAGTGTCCGGGTTGGTCGGTCTCGGTGGTGCTTTCCGATTCGTCGCCAGCCTCTTCCATCGACGCCCGGGCTGCTTCGAGTTCTGCCGGGAGTGGGCGGGCAGCCGGCGCTTCCCACCCACGGTCGATCAGGATGTCTCGCCCCCGCGCCGCGGCGACTGTGCCGTCGTGTTTGATGACCAGCCGACGGAGTGTGAACCTCGCCGAGACCGGGTCCTTTCGGCGGAGGTACCACTCGCTGGTCGCGAGCATCTGTGCCGCAGCCGATTCATCGAGCCTGGCGATCAGGGCGTCGGTGATGCCGAGTTGTTCTGCTCGGTCGGGGTATTCACCCTCAAACTGCCTGATGAGTGCGCGGGCTTCGACGAGACTGGACGCGTCGTAGCGGGGCCCCTTGAACTGGGCGACGTTGGCGTAGATCTGCCGGAGCATCGCGTGCTCGCGTTGCTGGCTGCGTGGATAGTTGACGAGGAAAATGCCGTACATCTCGGCGGCGAGTTCGAGCTCGCGCACGCGGTAGAAGTGGTCGGCCAGCTCGATCGCTGCGGTCTCGGCGAGCTGACTCCCGGGCGATCGCTCCTGGACCCGCATGAGGAGCTCGATCCCGATCGGGGAGGCGTCCTCGAAGCGCAGGAACAGGAACTTGCGTTTGAGGCCGTTGAGATACATGAGCCCCACCCGCAGCTCGCGCTCGAGCGTCGGCAGAAAGACCTCGGACTGCGGGAAATCGAGCGCGACCCGTTCGTAGTCGTAGAGGGCTTTGTACTCCTTCCCCAGCGCGACCAGCGCGTCGCCGCGGAGCATGAAGGCCTCGGGCAGCCAGGGGCTGTCGGTGCGCTCGTTGATCTGAATCCAGTCCGAGATTTGTTTGCGGGCGTCGGCGGGGCGTTCAGCTGCGAGCGCCCGGCGGGTCTCGGCGATCACCCAGGCGTCGGTCCCGGGCTCGGGCGCTTCGGCTTCGACCCAGGTCCCGCGTTCGGGGTCGAGTTCGAAGGTTGTCTGTTGGGCGCTCGCCGTGGGGACAGCCAGCGCGGCGCAGAGCACCAGACCGAGGATATTCGCTTTGCGGCTCACCATTCCAAGAGCGTAGCGGCTGTGGCGTGGGTTGGCTTTGAGCGCGGGCCTGGAGCATCTCACGTGAAGGTCCGGGGGGAGCTCCGTGTGCCACGGCCATCCTGGCCGTGCCGCATGGTCCCGCACGGCCAGGATGGCCGTGGCACACGCGACGAGGGGAGTGGAAACGCTCCAGAAAAAACGAACAGGCCCGCGGAGCGATCCACGGGCCTGTGCAGGGTCAGGATGTTTCGGGCATTCGCCCGCTTTCTTGCCGACTCAGCCGCGACGACGCCGCAGCGCAGCCATCCCGCCGCCCACGAGGACGAACAGTCCGGCGGGTGCGGGGACCACGTCGATGGTATAGGACGCGCGGATCCAGTTCACGCCGTCGCCGGGGAACGCGAGCCCGAGGTGCATGTTGTCGGTGCCGTCCCAGTCTGCGCCGTTGATGGGGTCGAAGATGGTGGGGTCGGAGAAGACGGTCTGTCCGCCGTCAAAGCTGTAGGAGATGGTGAGCTCTTCCCACTTGACAGCGGTGACCCAGTCGCGGAAGTCGATCCCGTTGCCGTCGCCGCCGACCTCGTAGGAGTACGCCTGGATCTCGTTGCCGTTGAGCGTGGAGTTGAAGGGCACGAACTGCTCGCCGTTCTCGGTGCGGTAGGTAAACTCGACGAACCGGCCGTTGGGCAGCTCGACCTCGCTCCACGCGGCCTGCACCATTGCAGAGTCGCCCGAGTCGGTCTGGATATTCCCGATGTCAATAAACATCTGGTTGTCAAAGGCGCTGATGGGCACCTCGGCATAGCCGTCGGCGTTGATGACGTCCCACTCGCCGCCCGCAAACGCGACGATCCCCGCGGTGACGATGGAGTCGTCGCGGATGGTTGAGCCGTTGTCCCGATCGCCGAACTGTGCATTTGCAACAGACCCGGCAACCCCGACAACAAGAAGACAAGTAATCGATCTTTGTACACGCATCACGCAACTCCCTCCAGGCAAAGCACACACCCAGTCGGTACGGCCACCGCGCAGCTCGGGCAGAGGCCCGGCTTCCGATCACACGGTCTTCGTATCACGCTGAGGACAACCTGTTCACATGGAATCTACACGCGCCCGGCTGGTTGGCCAGTAATACTTCAAGGGAATCTGCGGATCGTGCGGCATGCGCACAAAAAGAAGGCCCGAAACCCGGACCCTCTCGGCCGCTCCTGCCACAGCAAGCGGGGTTTTCTGGTTGTCGGACGGTGCGGGGGCAGCGTCCCCGAAGTTCTCTCGTCTCGTGTGCCACGGCTCTGTGAGCCGTGTGGGCCGATTCGCTGCATTCGGTACACGAGCACGGCCAAGATGGCCGTGGCACACGAGAGGCGATACCTGTGATGCACTACCCCTGCTGTTCGTGCCATGCCGCGAGCACCTCGGCCTCCCGCTCGGCATCGATCCCCGCGACCCGGCGGTACCTGCTGTCTTCTGCGAGCCCGTTGTACCAGGCGAGCGTGTCCTTGCAGGTCTTGAGTACCGGCAGAAACGTCAGCCCGGCCGCGATCGACGCCGAGACGTCCCGCTGGTGGAACCCGATCTGCTCGCCCTTGGGCGGGATCCACAGCGGCATGTGGCCCCACGGGCTCACGCCCTGAGACTCCAGGAACTCGGCGTCGCACCACGTCAGCGTGGTGTCCGCGTCCGAGGCGTTGATGCAGCCGTCGAGGATGTCGCCGATGGTCAACTCCGGGGCTTGCGGCCCGACCGCGTCGAACGTCCCGGTGACCTGTCTCTCGACGCAGTGCACCGCCCACGTCGCCAGGTCGCGGGCGTCGATCATCTGGATGGGGTCGTCGGGTGAGCCCGGAGCGATCATCTCGCCGCCCTTTGCTGCGCGCACCGGCCAGTACGTAAAGCGCCCGGTCAGGTCACCCGGGCCGACGATGAGCCCGGGGCGGAGCGTGAGCGCCCTGCCCGGCATCGCCCGCTCGACCGCCCGCTCGCAGAGGGCCTTCGCCGGGCCGTAGTACTTGAAGTCCTCGATCGTCGGATCCTCCATCGTGCCGATCGAGGCGGTCGTGTCGGCGCCGATCTTGTCGTGGCTGTCGTAGACCGAGACCGTCGAGATAAAGAGGTAGTGCTTGACCCGCGGCGCGAGCAGCTCGGCCGACGCCCCGACGATGCGCGGCCAGTACCCCGAGTTGTCGATCACCGCGTCCCACTCGCCCTCTTCGAGCGAGCTGAGCCCCTTGGGGTTGTCCGGGCCGGCGTCCTGGTCTTCAAGGGCGAGTTTCTCGGGGTCGCGGTTGCCGTAGCGGCGGTCGATGCCGTCGGTGTTGGCAAAGTCGTGCCCGGTCATCTTTTCCAATTTACCTCGATTGAAGAGTGTGAGTGTGTGCCCCCGCGCGAGGCACGCCTCGACGATGTGCGGCCCGATGAATCCGGTGCCGCCGAGGATCAGGATCCGCAGCGGTTTGGCCGCCCGACCGAGCGCGGCGTACGCGGCATACGGCGAGAGCGCCAGCCCGGCCGCACCGACCGCAGACGAGGCAAGGAACGTTCGGCGGGTCTGTGACATCTGGTGGTTCTCCTTGTGGTTCCGCGCGTGCGTGCGGCGTGCGGATGGCGAGGTAGCCCGCGAGCGTACAGGGATGCGCGTGGTGGGGAATACTGCCGACGTGCGCAGAAGTTCCAGCGGGTCTGCTCATCGCCCGGCGCATCACCCGGCGCATTATCTCGGGGTGGGTGCTGTACGCTCTGCGGACCGCCAAGAGGTGCCGATGCCCCAGACCCCGAACCAGCCGCCAGAAGAGTTGCCAAACCAGACCGAGCACTCCCCGTCACAACGCGGCGGCCTGTTCGCGAGCCTGTCCCGGTGGGTCGTCAGCATCGAGCCCGGCGAGTGGCGGGTGCTGCTCCTGGCGTGGGTGTATTTCTTCAGCCTGCTCTCGGCGTACTACATGCTCCGCCCGATCCGCGAGACGATGGGCATCGCGCGCGGCTGGAGCAACCTGCCGTGGCTCTTCACCGCGACGCTGCTGGCGATGATCCCCGCCAATCTGCTCTTTGCCTGGATCGCCTCGCGGGTGCCGCGAAGCAAGTTCATCCCGCTGGCGCACCGGTTCTTCGGGCTCAACCTCGCAGCATTTATCGTGCTGTTCTTTCTGGTGCCCGAGTCGGCCCGCGTCTGGCTCGGATACAGCTTCTACGTCTGGCTCAGCGTCTTCAACCTGTTCGTGATCTCGATCTTCTGGGCGTTCATGGCCGACGTGTTCCGCCCCGCGCAGGCCCGCCGCCTGTTCGGCTTTATCGGCGTCGGCGGCACCATCGGCGCGATCCTCGGCTCGAGCGCGGTGTGGACACTCGCCGAGCACGTCTCCGTACCCGTCATGATGCTCGGCTCACTCGCGCTGCTCGAGGTCGCCACCCAGGCGATGAAAGGGCTGGCACGCAGCCAGAAGGCGAGCCTCGAAGAACACCGCGATGGCCTGCACACGTCCAGCCGCGAGCCCTCGCCGCGCGTCCTCGAAGGGCTGCGGCTGATCGTGCGCTCACGCTACATGGCGACCATCGCGGTCTACCTGCTCATCACCACCATCACCGCGACGTTCCTCTATATGGAGCAAGGCCGCATCATCGACATGGCGATCAGCGACGAAGGAAAGCGGACCAAGGTCTTCGCGTTGATCGACATGCTGGCGAACGTGACGACGCTGCTTTTGCAGGGGTTTCTGACCGCGAGGCTCGTGCGATGGTTCGGCATCGGCTGGACGCTGGCGCTCCTGCCGATGGTCGTGCTGCTGGGGTTTGTCGGCCTGGCGGTGGCGCCGGTGGTGTGGATGATCGTCGTGGTGCAGGTCGCCCGCCGCGGGCTGCACTACGCCGTGGCGCGGCCGGTCCGCGAGATGCTCTTTGCCCCGCTGGGCGCTGATGCGAAGTACAAATCCAAACCGTTCATCGACACCTTTATCTATCGCGGCGGCGATCAACTCGCCGCCTGGATCCCCAAGTGGCTCGCGCTGGTATTGATCCCCCTGGCGTACGTCGCGATCCCCGCAGCCGTGGTGTGGGGGTGCGTCGGTGTGCTGCTGGGGAAGATGGAACGGCGGGAGGAGCGCGGGGAGCAGCGGTAGCGAAGCCCCGTCCCCTCGCTTGCGCGAGGGGCTCTTTGTGTTCCATATATAGCGCCTTCGTAGAGCCCCTGTGAGCGCCCTTGTAGAGCCCCTCGCGCAAGCGAGGGGACAACCCGGCAGGATGCGCATCGCCAGTCAAGCCCCGGCCCTACTTCGCCAGCTTCGCAATCAACCGCCACACATCGTGCGGCGAGAGCTCGCGGCCGGTCGTCGTGTTGAACCACTCGACCAGCCGGTCAAACTCGGGCGTGAAGGGCAGCCGATCGCGCTGGCCGAGGGAGCCGATGAGGCGGACAACCCGCTCGCCGAGCTGCGACTCTTCCTCGGCGTTGATCCTGGGCGGGCTCGATGTCGCCCGGCCGAGCTTGGGCAGTTTGCCAGCCTTGCGCAGGTTGTGCAGCGAGTGGAACACCTCGCGCTCTCGCATCCCCGTTGCGCCGCCTGCTTCGGCAAACAGCGAGGCCCACTCGGGCGTGTAGGGCAGGTCGTCGAGTGTGCGCGCAGCACGTTCGTAGGCTGTGACCAGCAGCTCGTCGGTCCGGTCGCGCGAGGGGGCTGTGCCGAACAGCCCGGTTTGCTCACCGGTAAGAGGGTGGTCGGCGCGGTCCGAGACCCGCCCGGGCACGCGGTCGCCCTCTTCGAGCAGCGCGGCCCACGCCCCGACCGCAGCGGCGGGCTCTTGCGCGGGGTCGAGAAAGTCGTTCATGCAGCGTTCAAAGATTGCAAGCCTTCGAGCAAGCGCAAGCGAAGGCTCGGTGTGACCAACCGGCACGATGAACCGCCACTTCTGCCCCGGGTCGGTGTCGAGTGCGTTGAAGACAGCCGCAGCGGTGGGGGCGGGCACGACCTCATCACGCAACGCCAGCTTGCACAGCGTCGGCGTGCGCACCTTGCGGGCGTGCACGGCCGCGTCGCAGAGTCGCAGCGTGTCGAGCGCTTCGGTTTGTGCCTCTTCGCCGAAGGAACGGAGCAGCGCGAGCATCTCGGCACCCGAGCCCAGCGCCATGCGGGCGGGGTCACGAAGCCTCCACGCCCAGTCGCCGAACGTCGGCAGCCCGATCGCGAGGCGGTCAAACCGCATCCAGTCCCGGGGGGTTTGTGCTGCGGCGATGACCGCGAGCCCGCCGCCGAAGCTCTCGCCGCGGAGGGAGATCGGCGGTTCGGTCGTGTCGCCCTTCCGCGCGCGCGTCCCGAGCCACTCCCGCAACGCGCAGCCGGCGCACGCGACGTCCGCAACCGCCAACGGCAGCGACCACCCGAGCGCATCCTCGGGCTTCTGCACGCGGGCGGGAAAGCCTTGCGTGATCCAGCCGAGGGATTGTGGATCGCCGGTCCAGTCTCCGGTGTCGAGTTGCGAGCCGGGGAAGCCTCGGACGCGCACAACCAGCACCGCGACGCCTCTTGCTGCAAGCGCGCGGAAGCGGTTGGCGTTGGCTTCGAGCGGGTCGGGCGGGCCGTAGCCGTGGGTGGTGATGAGGCCGGCGCGCACGGGTGTGCCCTTGGGCGGCAGCTCAAGGCGGCACCCGATCCGCACCGAGCCGAGCGACTCGAACCGGTGCGTCGCGGTCGGATCGGAGGGGTCGGCGGGCTCGGCCGGGGTCAGCGTGGGCGCGAGTGCTGTGACCGCTTCCTGCCAGCGGCTCCAGAACGGGCGGTGCTGCGGCGCAGAGACAGCGTCGCCGACATGGGCGAGTGTCGCAAAGGGAGAGAGGCCGAAATCGTCGGGCTCGGGCATGAGAGGATGGTAGTGGGCTCACCACGCAGTCGCGGGAGGAGACAAGAGCCTCTTGGCAAGTCGTGCGATGTGTCATGTTCTGTGTGTCACGGCAAGAGCACTTCGCATGAAGGTGTTTCTCTTGTTCGGGATGTGAGCGAGCTTGTCCCCTCGCTTGCGCGAGGGGCTCTACAAGGCCGTGAGACATTTTCACGAGCACGGCTCACAGAGCCGTGGTACACGAGACGGGAGCGCGGCGACCGCTTTAGTCGTTGTCCAGCGCCGCTTGGAGCGCGAGCACGCTATAGGCGGTCACCAGCACGGGGTCGCTTTCAAGCCAGCGGTCGTTGCGTGTGCGGAACGAGCCGTCGTCGAGCTGGAGGTCGGCGAGCGTTGCGACGAGGTCATCGGCCCATGCCCGGCTCTCTCGATGCTCTCCGATCGTGATCGTGATTGTCGGTTCGCCCCAGGCATCCAGCGCGCGCGCAAACGCCACGAGGTAGTAGTAATAGCCCTGCTCACCCAGCCCGGGGTTCTCGTCGAGTGTGTAGTGCTTGGAGATCCACGACCGCGCAGCCTCGACGCGCGGATCGTCGCGGGGCAGGTCGGCGTAGAGGTAGCTCTTGAAACCCGAGTAGGTCATCGAGCCGTAGGAACGCAGGCGGCTGACCACGGTGCCGTCGTCGAGGGTTTCTTCAATCGTGCCGGCTTGCGACTGGCCGACGTCGATCTGGTCGGCTTCGGGGCCGGTGGCGTAGATGAACCCGCCGTCGGTCGCGCCGTCGGCGTAGGGCATGTCGTTGATGCGTTCGTCCATCTGGACCCGTTCGAGAAAGACCATCGCCCGCTGGAAGGGTGGCGATTCGGCGTCGTATCCCGAGTCGTGGAGCGCCTGGAGCATGAAGGAGAGGTTGGACAGGTCGGGTCGGCCGTGGCTCCCGTAGCCGACGCCGCCGTAGAAGGGGTGGGCCGCGTCGACTCGGCCGACGCCGAGGGATTCGGAGATGTCTTCAGAGAGCGAGTCTTCGGACCATTGGAGCCCGATGAGGAAGCGTTGGGCGTCGGGGATGACGGTGTCGGCGGTGTCGATGTCTGCGCGCGCGAGGGCGGAGAGGGAGATGGCGGTGTTGTAGCTGGGGAGGACGCGGTCGTAGATCCCGCCGTCGGGTTGGCGGTAGGAGAGGAGGAACTCGACGCCGCGCGCTACTGCCGGGTCGTTGGTGTCGATCGCGGGGTGTTGGAGCATGCCGTCGACGACGAGCGCTGTAATGGCGGGGAAGGTGACGCCGTCGGGTCGGACGCCCCAGCCGCCGGTCGCGGGGTCTTGCTGGGCGCGCAAATACTCGATCGCGTTGTTGAGCACGCGGTAGGCCTGTGCCCTGTGCGCGGGTGTGAGCCGATCGGCGGGCTGGGCGAGGGCTGCGGTCGACACCACCGGGGAGAGCGTCAGCACGAGAGCCGCGGCGATGGTTGCGGGCAGAGAGAGATTGTTCATGCATCTATTATGGCACATCTGCTGCACTGCGGGGGCGACTATCCTCCCGCGATGTCTGGTGTCCGCAACATTCTGCCGCAGCCGGTGCTCGACAGGCTCGCCGAGCTTGACCGTCAGCACGCCGCGCTCGGGCGCGCGCTCGAGGACCCGGAAGTGGCGGCCGACCACCGCAGGGTCCGCGAGCTGTCGATCAAGCGGGCGGCCCTGGACGCGACGGTGGTTGCCTACCGCGAGCTGTGTCGGCTTGGCGATGAGGCTGCGGGGCTGCGCGAGGTCATCGCGGCGGCTGAGGACGCGGACCTGGTGACGCTCGCAAAGGAAGAGCTGCCCGAGATCGAGCAGCGGGCGATCGGGCTGGCCGAGCGGGTCAAGGCCGGGCTGGTGAATGCTGACGATCGGCGGGTGGGGTCGGTGATGGTCGAGATCCGCGCCGGGGCTGGGGGCGACGAAGCCGGGCTTTGGGCGCGGGACTTGTTGGGGATTTACGAGAAGTATGCAGCAAGCAAGGGGTGGAAGGTGGACCCGCTCGAACTCGTCGAGGACGGCGGCGTGGGGGGGCTGCGGTCGGCGCTGGTCAACATCCGCGGCGAGGGCGTGTGGAGCGAGCTGGCGTTCGAGGCCGGGGTGCACTCAGTCAAGCGGGTGCCGGCAACCGAGGCGCAGGGGCGCGTGCACACTTCGACCGCGACTGTTGCGGTGCTGCCCGAGCCCGAGGAGGTCGAGGTGAAGATCGACTGGGGCAACGACGTCGAGGAACACATCACCACCGCGCAAGGGCCCGGCGGGCAGAACGTCAACAAGGTCGCGACGGCGGTGCACCTGCTGCACAAGCCGACGGGGGTCGAGGTGCGGATGCAGGAGACCAAGAGTCAGGCGCAGAACCGGGACAAGGCGCGGCGGCTGCTGATGACGCGGGTCCATGACATCGAGCGGGCGAAGATTGACGCCGAGCGCAGCGCCGAACGCCGGAGCCAGATCGGGACGGGGGAACGCAGCGAGAAAATCCGGGTGTATCGCTACCAGGACAACATCGTCGCCGACCAGCGGCTCGACGTGAAGTTCAATCTGCGGGAGATCCTCGCGGGGGAGCTGGGGCCGATGTTTGAACAGCTGATCGAGCAGCAGACAGCGGAGCGGCTTGCAGAGCTGTGATGGGCGGGTTTGGTTGGAGCGGGCGGCTCTTTGGGGTATGCTCCAAGCAAGGAGAGACCATGACCATTCGCACCGCAACGATTCTCGGACTTTGTGCCTGGGCAGCTTCGGCTGTTTCGGCGCAGACCTATTCCCTGACCATCAACCCTGACGCGAGCGGCTTGGCCGCGTCGCTGGGGCTGGATATTGATACCGCCGGCTCGCTGATCGGCGACTGGGACCCCGACGCCAACCCTGCGGGCACGCGGACCAAGCCGGGCCTGTTTGGTTCGTTTGGTTCGACCGAAAATCTGCCGGTGGACACGGCGTTGGGCTTCACGCTCGCGGGCGATCTGGACACGCAGACCGCAGGCAGCGGGACGCTCACGCTCGACCTCGACGCGGGCACGATCGTGCTTGAGGGGCTGGTCGCGGACCTGCTCGCGGGCGGAGCGGCGGCGATCCCCGCGACGCTGGGCATCGCGCCGGACAGCTTCCGCACGCGGCAACCCGAGTCGGTCTACATCGGTATCCCCGTCGAGGTCCCGATCGGGGAGCTGAGCGTGACCACGCTTGCCCTCACCCAGACCGGCGCCGCGGTGGGTGTGTTGACCGAGATCGACACAGACCATTACAGCTTCGTGCTCGTCGGGCCGGCGGAGATCGCGGGCAGCGCCGAGCTGCTCGGCGCGCCGATCGACATCCCGTCGTCGCCGCTGCCGCTGGCGCTGGCCGGGGAGATCGTGATCGTGGGGGACGGGCTGACGCTGATGAGTGTGCAGCCGATCGACCAGACCGACGAGCAGAACCCCGGCGAGCCTTTGCCCGAGTTCCCGCTTGCGTTGCCGACGATCCTGCCTCCGGGGGAGACGGCGAACCTGCTCATGAATCTGGTGCTCGAGCGTGTCGCGACCGGGCTGGTTGGCGAGTTGACGCTGGTCGCCAGCGGTGAACCCGCGCCTTGCGCTGCCGATTTCAACGGCGACGGCATGGTCGACACGCGCGACGTGCTGGCGTTCCTCAACTCTTGGACCGCGGGCGACCCCGAAGCCGACACCAACGGCGACGGCGTGATCGACACGCGGGACGTGCTGGCGTTTCTAAACCTGTGGACCGCGGGTTGTTAGACGCGGTACGTGGGTGGGTGTTTGTGTGCTTGTACGGTGTTGTCCCCCCGCTTGCGCGGGGGGCTCTACAGGAAACCGCGCTCGCCGATCACTCTTCGATGATGAAGTAGTACCGGTTGTCGGCGAGCTTCTGGAACGCGCCAGCGTTCAGGTCGCCGTCGTCGAATATGCCGTCGATGATGGTCATAAACTCGTCGTCGCGTGCGTCGTCGGCGTTGTCGAAGTGGACACCCAGCGCCGAGGTGACGCCGCTGTCGTTGTACTCGGTGTCCCACACGCCGCCGACGGGCGTGCCGGCTTCAAACTCGTATACGTCAACATAGTCCTCGAACTCGACCGGGCAATCGCCGGACGCGCCGTCGGAGAGGAACCGGCCCTCGCGGGCGGTGAAGTACTCGGCCGCATCGACAAAGACCCGGAGCTCTTCGACAAACGCGACCCGTCTGGATTCCTCGCTCGCGCCGGCAAACTGCGGCACGACAATCGCAGCAAGAATGCCGAGGATCACCACCACGATCAGAATCTCGACGAGCGTGAACCCACGCTGGATGTGCCGGGCGGAATGGTGCATGAGGTCGTCCTGTGGCTGGAGGCCCAACTCTCCCGTTCTTCGGCTCGGGATTCGGGGCAGATGATGCCTACCCCGATTCCTCCGTATCCGCACGGTTCCTCCCCCGGCACAGCCCGTGCGGACGCGCCAGACTCGCAGGGGTGGCGTGCTGGGACGAGTTCTCGGAACTCCTCGGTCGGTTCTTGAAATCAACCCTGGAGAGTGTGGCACGCAGGTCCCCTCGCTTGCGCGAGGGGCTCTATCTGAGAAGATGCAACACAGAGTTGTAGAGCCCCTTGCGCGAGCGAGGGGACGCCGGCACACTCAACTCCAACGTGCAACACCGCGCGGGTCTCAGAACGGCGCCTCGCTCTGAAACTCGGTCCACACGCCGGTCGTCGGCTCCCAGAACGCAAGAGCCGAAGCGTGCAGGAGCATCCGCGGGGCGGCGTCGGGATCGCCGTAGAGAGGGTCGCCGACGATCGGTGCGCCGAGCCCGCCCTCGTCGCGGGGTGTGGCGGCATGAACGCGGAGCTGGTGCGAGCGGCCGGTGACCGGGCGGAACTCGACGCGGGTGCGGTCGCCCTCGCGTGCGGTCACGGCCCATGCGGTTTGCGCGGGCTTGCCGAGGATGTAATCGACCTGTTGCCTGGGGCGGTTGGGCCAGTCGACAAAGAGGGGCAGGTCGATCTCGCCGGCGTCGCCTTCGACCTGCCCTGCGAGGACCGCGGTGTATCGCTTGGCGGTTTTGCGGAGCTGGAACTGACGGCTGAGCTTGCCCTGGGCGAGGGGCGAGAGGGCAAAGACCATCAGGCCGCTGGTGTCCATGTCGAGCCGATGGACGGTGAGCGGCCCGGTCGCGCCCGGGAACATCGCCTGGACGCGGGCGGCGACGCAGTCCTGTTTGTCCTCGCCCCGCCCCGGCACGCTGAGCATGCCGGGGGGTTTGTCGATGACCACCCAGCGCACGCCGAGCCCGAGGACGCGGACGGTGTCGGTGTCTCCCCGCGCGAGAGCATCGGTTGGAAAAATCGGATGGTTGTCTGGGGTCGAAGTCACTGCGAATCGCCTAGGATGTTTTAGTCCACAATGGGCCTTGAGAGGAATATGAGTATGCCAGGTACCGAGCCGATGTCCATGCTGCGTTCGGGGTTGAACAACGGGTGCTTTCCGGGGCTTCGGCTCGCGGCTGCGACGGGGCTGCTCGTGGCCTTGTGCGGAAGCGTTGCGGCCCAACCCGACTGGGTCGAGGCCGAGCGCCCGATTTTGTCCAACACGGTTCTTCTGACCAGCCGGGACGTGTTCTACAAGGCGGGCGAGCAGTACTTTTCGCCGGACGCCAGCCAGATTATCTTTCAAGCGGTCCCCGTGCCCGAAGCGGGAAAGCTGCCCGCCAACGATTATTCGATGTACGTCGCGGACGTGATCCGCGATGAGGATGGCATCATCACGGGCCTCGGCGAGCCGTTGCTTGTGAGTGCGCCGGGCGCGGCGAGCACCTGCGGCTGGTTCCACCCGATCAACCCCGGCGAGATCATGTTCGGCTCGACATCCGTAGCGCCCAACAGCGAGAGCGGCCCGGGGTACAGCCGTCCCGGTGGGAGATATGTCTGGAAGTTTCCTCACGAGATGGAGATTGTGACACGCTCGATCCGAGCGCTGGGTGCCCCGGCCGACACGGCTGCGAAGCCGTTGTTCAGCAGGCCGGGGTACGACGCCGAGGCGTCATTTTCGCTCGACGGCCGGTATGTGCTTTACGCCAATGTTGACGAGGAACGCAGCGCCGCGCTGGGTCGGCCCGACGCCGATCTCTATGTCTTTGATACCACGACCAACTCGCACGTGCCGCTGGTGGTCGAGAAGGGTTACGACGGCGGGCCGTTCTTCAGCCCGGACATGAGCTGGATCTGCTACCGCTCGGACCGGTTCGGGGACGGCAACCTCCAGCTCTTCGCGGCCGAGATCGACTACGGACCCGACGGGAGCATCCAAGGTATCAAGCGCGAGGTGCAGATCACCGCCAACCAGCACGTCAACTGGGCGCCCTACTTCCATCCCACGGGCCGGTTCATCGTGTACACCTCCAGCGAAGTGGGGCACGCCAACTACGAGGTCTACGCGCTCGAGTTTAATCCTGACAAACCGATGGAAGACCTCTGGAAGCACCGTATCACGCGGGCCGAGGGGTTTGACGGCCTGCCGGTCTTCAGCCCCGACGGCAAGACGATGATCTGGTGCGCCCAGCGCGGGCCGCTGGCTGAGGGTGAAGGCAGGCCCAGTAGCCAGATCTGGGTGGCGGAGTTCGACGCCCGGGCGCTGCTGCAACGGGTCGAGGGGCAGGGCGGGTTCTAAAGCGCTCGCAGGTATCAAATCTGTGTGCCACGGCCATTTTGGCCGTGCGAACGCCACCGATGCCCGCCGCACGGCTCGCAGAGCCGTGGCACACAAGACGGGTCCGTTACGTTTGCTCGAGGTCCGTCCTGGAGCTGACCTGCGGGCGCAGGCCTCGGCGGGCGTATTTTTGCGTGCATCTGGCGATCGGGTATATTCCTTCGGAGCTCTCTGACGCTCCAAAGGAGACCATCTTATGGCGGTATTCGAGTCCAGCATCCACATCGACGCCCCGACCGACCGTGTGTACGACATCATCACCGACCTGCACGGTGCCCAAGAACGGATCGAGGGGATCAAGGCGCTCGAGGTGTTGACCGACGGCGAGTTCGGCGTCGGGACGCGCTTCCGAGAGACGCGGGTGATGTTCGGCAAAGAGGCGACCGAGGAGATGGAAGTCACCGAGGTCAACCCTGGCAAGAGCTACGCGACCGGGGCCGAGAGCTGCGGGTGCAAGTACCACTCGGTGATCGGTGTCGAGCCCGATG
Source organism: uncultured Phycisphaeraceae bacterium (assembly GCA_964394895.1). GTDB lineage: Bacteria > Planctomycetota > Phycisphaerae > Phycisphaerales > UBA1924 > PNC22. The sequence continues at coordinate 47,395 of CAYMZJ010000006.1, forward strand.
GCGAGGGATCGCGGCTGACGATGTCGATGCAAGCCACGCCGATGACGTTGGTCGGCAAGGTGATGTCCGGCGTGATGTCGCTGATGATGAAACGTGTGATCCGCAAGTGCTTCGAGGCCGACCTGTCGGACATCAAGCGGGCAGCCGAAAGCGACGCCTCCTGACGGGCAAGACAACGAGCCCCGAGCGCGAGCTCGGGACGGCGCCGACGGTTTGGACGAGTGGACAACGCCGGCAAAGCCTGTACTCGAATCCGGATTCAGGATTCTCGCAGGGTGCTTGTGCTTCTTCGCGAAACCGAGCTTGCGCTCGGGGCTCGTACAAACACACGAGTTATTCTCGTGATTCGTGCTACTTGTCGCTGGCGTCCTGCACCGGGATGGGGCCGATCGCGTCTTCGAGGATCCTCGCGATCGTCTGGCCGGCCTGGTCGACGCGGGCCAGGGCGTAGTCTCTCGCCGCCCGGCGGGCGTTGTCGCGCAGCGCGGGGTCGGCCCCGGCGTTGAGCAACGCGAACACCGCGTCGAGGTGCCCTGCCCCCGCAGCGAGCATCAGGGGTGTGCGGCCGCCGTCGTCGGTTGCGTTGATGTCCATCCCCGAATCGATCATCGCCTGCAAGACCGCGACATCGCCAGCGGTTGCAGCCTCGACGAGTGTGGTGGGGGTCGCGACGGCGGGGTCTTGGCTGCCGGTGCCATCGTCAGTGGGCTCTTGCGCAGCATCGGGTGAGTCTGACCCCCCGGGCACTTCGCCCCGGGTGGTGTCGGTGGTCTGGTCGATCAGCGTGACGCCCTCGTCGGGGTTGGCGCCGAGCTCGGGGTCTTCGGCGTCGGCGATATCGTCGGTTGCGCCGGCGGGGATCAGGCCGTCTGTGGGGGGCGTCGTCGCGGGTTTGCGGCTGGTGATCGCGTAGATGACGATGATCGCCGCGACCAGCACCGCGACAAAGACCAGGACGGAGTTGGTTTTCTGGTTGCTCACGTCTGTGTTCTCCGAGGGAATGGCGGTGCGGTTCCAACGGCGTCAGGTGCGGCAGCACCGCACCGCACGGCGCGCCGCGGTCTAACTCCGACCATCCTATTCCCGCCGATCCGGTGTCGGCGTCCGGGCAAGCCGGCGGGGTTAGTCCTCTTCCTCGTGGGGGCTGAAGGCCGCGATAACTTCCTGCTGGACGTGGGGCGGGGTCTGCTCGTCGTGGCTGTAGTCCATCGCGAATGTGCCTGACCCGCCGGTCATGCTCTTGAGCTCGTTGGAGTAGTTCTGCATCTCGCTGAGCGGAGCGGTCGCGCGGATGACGCAGACATCGGAGCTGACCATGTCGGTGTCCTGGACGCGGCCTCGCTTGGTCGAGAGGTCACTGGCGACGTCGCCCATGTAGCCGCTGGGGACGGTGATCTCGAGGAGTACGAAGGGTTCGAGCAGCGTGGGGTGCGCCTTGCGGACCGCCTCGATGAACGCCCGCTTGCCGGCGGTGATGAACGCGATTTCTTTGGAGTCCACCGCGTGGAACTTCCCGTCGTAGACCTCGACCTTGATGCCGTGCATGGGGTAGCCGGCGACCGCGCCGTCGAGGAGCACGCCGCGGATCCCTTTCTCGATCGCGGGCATGAACTGCCGGGGCACCGAGCCGCCGACGGTGGCGTTGACAAACTCGAACCCGCTCTCGTGGTCGGTCGGCAGCGGTTCGACGCGGAGGTACACCTCGCCGAACTGCCCGGACCCTCCGGTCTGTTTCTTGTGCCGGTGGTGCCCCTCGGCTTTGCCCGAGATCGTTTCCTTGTACGCGACCCTGGGCGGCTCGGTGCTGACCTCGATCCCGAACGCCTGCTGGAGTTTCTCCAGCACCACCCGCAGGTGCAACTCACCGAGCCCGCGCATGACAGTTTGCTTGGTCGCGGCAACACGATCGACCTTGAAGCAGGGGTCCTCGGCCTGGAGCTTGGCAACCGCCGGGCCGAACTTGGCTTCGTCCTTGTGGTTTTTGAGCTCGACCGCGACGCCGTACATGGGCTTGGGCAAGGGGAGCGGGCGCAGCTTGAGGCCGTCGAAGTCGTGCCCGATGTGCAGCACGCTGTCGAATGCGATCTCGTCGATTTTGGCGATCACCCCGAGCTCGCCGGGGCCGAGCTCGTCGACCTCGACGGTGTCTTTGCCCTGGGCTTTGAGGACGTGCGAGACCCGGACGCCCTTCTTTTCGCTGTCGATATGGATTTCGGTCTTGCTCTTGATGACACCCTGGTGGACCTTGAAGTAGCCGAGTTTGCCAACGAAGGGATCGCTGGCGATGCTGAAGACATGAGCGATCAACGGCTTGTCGGCTTCGGGGACCGCCACCAGTTCGGTGCCGTCCTCGGTGACAAACGTCCGCGGGTTGCCCTCGAGCGGGCTGGGCAGGAGTGACGCGAAGACGTGGAGGAGTTGGTCAACCCCGGCCCCGGTCTGGGCGCTGACGAAACAGATCGGGATGAGGTGCCCCTCGCGGAGCGCCTGCTCGAACGCCGCGTGGACCTTGGTCTTGTCCAGCGCGTCGGCGTCGCCTTTTTCCAGGTACTCGCTCATGAGGTCTTCGTCGACTTCGACCACCTGCTCGACGATCGTGGTGTGCGCTTCGTCAACGCTGGAGAACTCGGTGGCCGTCGATTCGTCGTGTGAGTCAAAGACGTTGACGATGGTCTCGCGACCCTCGGCGGGCAGGTTGATCGGGACGCACTCGGACCCGAGCGTCTCGCGGATCTTGACGGTCAGCTCTTCCAGGTCGACCTGCGTGTCCTCGATCTTGTTGATGATGATCATCCGCGGCAGGTTGCGGTCGGCAGCGATCTGCATCAGGCGGTGGGTGGTTGTCTCAACACCCTTGCCCGCGTCGATCACTACCGCGATGGTTCCGGCGGCGGGGAAGGCTGCGATCGAGTGCCCGAGAAAATCGGTGAGCCCGGGGGTGTCGATGAGGTTGACCAGGTGCCCCTCGTGCTCGAAGTGCATCATGCTCGGGCGCAGCGAGTGCTGGTGCTGTTTCTCCTCGGCGGTCCAGTCGCTGACGGTGTCCCCTTTTTCGATGCTGCCCATCCGTGAGATGGTGCCGGTCGCAAAGAGCAGCCGCTCGGCGAGCGTGGTCTTTCCGCCGCCGGTGACTCCGACCAGTGCGATGTTGCGGAGTTCAGCAGGTTTTCGTGCAGACATAGGGCGATCCTCCTCAGCCCGCAGGGCACAATGCCGGCGAGCAACAGTGTGTGCGACCGCGCCGGCGGCTGGACAAACGTCCCGCCGACGCCCGGGACATCCCGGCATCATGCTCGGCCCGGCGGCCCCCACAGGCCGCAAGAGGACACGAGCCTCCCAGATTTGCCATTCTAGCGACTCGGCACGATCCGGGTACCCCCGTCGAGGCATCCCCGTGGACTACCCTCACTCCCATGCCTGATACACCCCTCATCACCCCGCCGGTCACCCGTTTTGCTCCCTCGCCCACCGGGCACCTCCATATCGGGGGCGTTCGCACCGCGCTCTTCTGCTGGGCCTACGCCCGACGCCACGGCGGCCGATTTGTGCTCCGGATCGAGGACACCGACCAGAAACGGTCCAACCAGGACGCCGCGAGGGGCATTCTCGAGGACCTCGCCTGGCTGGGCATCGCGTGGGACGACGGGCCGGAGTTCGTGCCCACCAAGGGCGACGAGCCAGCAGGGAACGGGCAGCGCCTCGGCGGCGATTCTCGGGGGGTCGGGCCGTTCAACCAGTCCCAGCGGCTCGGTGTTTATCAGGAATACCTCGATCGTCTCGTCGAGGCCGATCTGGCGTATCCCGCGTTCGAGACCGCTGAAGAGTTGGCTGCGATGCGGGCCGAAGCCCAGGCCCGCAAGGAGACCTACCGCTACTGCCGGCGTGCCGATTACGAAAGAGCGGCCGCTCTCGCCGAGATGGGCCGCCGCGATGAAGCGGGCGAGCCCTATGTCGTGCGGTTCTGTATGCCGAATGCCCCGGTCCAGGTCACCGACGCGGTGCTCGGCGAGATCGAGTTTGCCGAGCAGCACACCGACGACTTTGTCATCCGCAAAGCCGACGGCTTCCCGACCTACCACTTTGCGGTCGTCATCGACGACGAACTCATGGGCGTGACTCACGTCCTCCGCGGGCAGGAACACCTCAACAACACCCCCCGCCACGTCGCGCTCCAGCACGCGCTCACGCATCCGGACGGGACTATGTTCCGCACGCCGGTGTACGCGCACATGCCGTTGATTTTCAACCCGGACGGATCGAAGATGAGCAAGCGGGATAAGGACAAGATCGTGCGCAACGCTTGCTCGACGGCCCACAAATGGGGGAAAGTTACAAACTGGTGGCTCTGCGATCGTGTATCGGGCGTGGAGCTGACGCCTGACGAATGCTTCCGACTCCGCTTGGCGTTGGACGACCACTTCTCCGATGGGACGCATTCAGAACTCAAGTCGCTCGACGCAAATAAACTGGCGATCCATGTGACCGAGCGCCCTGACGCGCAAACCGCACTCTGCGATGAGATTCTGCTGTTGGTACAATGGTTTCGCGACAAAACCCGACAACTCTCCCCCGAAACACTCGTCGCGCTTGCGGCAAGACTCAACATCGACCTCCCCGAGATCGACGTCGAGGACTTCCGCCGGAGCGGTTATCTGCCCGAGGCGTTGTGCAACTACCTCGCCCTCCTCGGCTGGAACCCGGGCATGAAGAACGACGACGGCACCGATCTCGAACGGTTCGACACCGCGTTTCTCTGCGAACACTTTTCGCTCGAACGCATCGGCAAGAGCAACGCGAAGTTTGACCGCGAGAAGCTGGCCGCGTTCAACCAGTCGGCGATCGCCGCGTTGCCTGCCGGCGTGTTCGCATCGACACTGCGCGAGTGGTCCCGGCGGTACGACCCCGATCTGCTCGATCTGCTAGGCGTCCGGTTCGACCTCGCCGCCCGTGCCGCCCAGCCGCGGATCAAAACGCTGAGCCAGTGCCGCGAACCGATCGGCTTTGCGCTCACTGCCGACGACGCGATCGAGTTCGATCCCAAGGCGGTGAAGAAAGCCCTGCACAAGGGTGAGCCCAACGGCCTGGCCATCCTCGCCGAGTTCCGAGAAACGCTCGCGGCGGTCGATCCCTTCGAGCCCGAACAGATCGAGGCCGCTGTCAAGGCGTTTTGTGAATCCCGCGAGATGGGCATGGGCAAGCTCGCCCAGCCGCTGCGGGTTGCGATCACCGGCAGCAACGTCAGCCCCGGGCTCGGCGAAACCCTCGGACTCGTGGGCAAGGCGAGCGCACTTGCTCGGATTGAGCGGTGCCTCCGTGAGTGCCAGCCCGGATAGGGCAAATGGCGAACAGCCGGTGTGCCGGCGGCTGCGGCGCTGCTGGAAAGCGGCTGACAGGCACTGTGGCAGAGAGTTCTCGGGCCTTGCGTTTCGGCTTTGTGCGGGCCGCCCGATCCTGTACACTCTCAGCAGTCAGCCCTGAGGGGGCGGCATTCAGAAAACAATCCGTGGGTGGAAAGGATTCATGCGATGAAAAAGTCAGCGATCATTCTCTGCGCAGCCGGGCTGGCCTCGGCTGCGATTGCCGCCGACGGGGTCCGCCCCGGTCACTTTGACGCCGACGGCGGCTACGTGCCGTTCGTCCATCAGGAAGGCAATCTCGAGTTCTCCGGCTCGATGATTGTGCGCGTTCGGCAGAACCTGGCTGCAGAGCAGGACAGCATCGCCCGCGCGATGATGACCGACGGCTTTGCACGCCAGAACGTCAAGGTCGATTATTACATCATCGATGTTCCGGTTGTCCGTGGCTTCGGACAGCCGGGCGACGCCGAGAACGCGTTCGGCGAGCAGCTCATGGCGACCGGTCTCTTCGAGTACGCCGTCCCGAACTGGATCTGCTTCCCGCTCGAAATCCCCAACGATCCGCAGTACGGCTCGCAGTGGCACCACCCGCAGATCAACTCTCCCGACGCGTGGGACATCACCCACGGCGATGCCTCGGTCATCATTGCATTCACCGATACCGGCATCTATAAGGACCACTCCGACCTGGCAGGCAAGGTGGTCAATGGGTATGACGCCTACAACAACATCTCCGAAGACGACGGCGGCAGCGTCGATGACATCCACGGGCACGGCACGCACGTCGCCGGCTGTGCCGCGGCGATCACCAACAACGCCAACGGTGTCGCCGGTGTCAACTGGAACGCCCAGATCATGATGATCCGCGTCGCGATCAACAGCGGCGGCGGCGCGTACTACGAGGACCTCCTCGAAGGTGCGCAGTGGGCGATCGAGAACGGCGCGAGCATCGTCAGCGCCAGCTACTCGGGTGTGAACTTCGAACCCATCCAGACCATGGGCGAGTACATCCACTCGATCGGTGGCATCTATATGTACGCTGCGGGCAACAGCAACACCAACCACTCCTCGTGGGACTGGCAGAACGTTATCGTTGTCGGCGCAACAACCTACGGCGACGCTAAAGCCAGTTTCTCATCCTACGGCCTCGGCGTCGATATCTTCGCACCCGGTGTCGATATTGGGTCGACCACCCGCGACGGTGGGTACGGGTACTGGTCCGGGACGAGCATGGCAACCCCCGTCACCAACGGCATCGCCAGCATGATCTGGGCTGCCAACCCCAGCCTGACCAACCTCGAAGTCGAGCAGATCCTCTTCGAGACCGCCGAGGACCTGGGCGCATCGGGCAACGATTCTTACTGGGGCTGGGGCCGCGCCGATGTTGGTGCTGGTGTCCAGGCCGCCGCCGACGGCGCCTGCATCGCCGACTGGAACGGCGACGGCAGCGTCAACACCCAGGACGTGCTGGCGTTCCTCAACGCCTGGACCGCCGGCGACCCCGAAGCCGACATCAACAACGACGGCAGCGTGAACACCCAGGACGTGCTGGCGTTCCTCAACGCCTGGACCGCTGGCTGCTAAACGGCTGGCTGCTAAGAAGCACGAAGATCGTCTGAACGACACAACAGAAAGGGGCGGTCTCCACTGCGAGACCGCCCCTTCTTCGTTGTTATGTTGTTGAGATCATGCCGGCTTCCATAAAGCTCTCGCGCCGTGGTGCCATTCTGTGCCCGCTCGCTCTCCAGTCCGGAGGACTGCTCTTCAATAGCCGGGGGTGAAGTCCCGCGCAGCGGACGACACCCCCGGAGGTTTGTTGGCCAGCGCCTTGCGCCCCGGCAGGGGTGCTCGCGACAACTGTACATACGCGGACCCCGTGCGGGGTCCAAAGGCGAGAGAGGATCGAGACCGGGGGTGTCGCGTTGCTCCACCCCCGGCTATTGAAGGTCACCCCTCTCGGGGTGCAAGAAAAGAGCCAGCTCACGCACGAGAGTGAAACGAGATCCGCATCACATCCCGTACACCGGCCGCAGCTTGCCTTCGAGGTGCCGCATCAGGGGGTCGGCACTCAGCGGCGAACCGGTGATCCGTTCGCACAGCTCGCCGGCACGGTACCGCTGCCCGTGTTGGTGGATGTTCTCGCGGAGCCACCCGAGCAGCGTTGCAAAATCGCCCCGGCTCATCTGGGAAGCCAGGTCAGGAATGTCGGCGTTGATCTTCTCCCAGAACTGGGCCGCGTACAGGTTGCCGAGCGTGTAGGTCGGGAAGTACCCGATCAGGCCGAAGCTCCAGTGGACATCCTGCAGGCAGCCGCGACGGTTGTCGGGAACCTTGACCCCGAGCAACTGCTCGAACCGTTCGTTCCACACGCCGGGCAGGTCCTTGACCGCGAGGTCTCCCCGCAAGAGCGACCGCTCGATCCCAAACCGCAGCATCACGTGCAGGTTGTACGTCGCTTCGTCGGCTTCGACACGGATGTAGCTCCGCTGCACCAGGTTGGTCGCGGCGTAGAGGTCATCAACGCCAAACTTCTCGAGCCCTGAGCCGAGCGTTTTGTGCGCGTGAGGCAACGCCCACACCCAGAACTCCCGACTCCGGCCGACAAAGTTCTCCCACATCCGCGACTGGCTCTCGTGGATGCCCAGCGAGATCGAATCGCCCAGCGGCTCGCCGAAGTGCTCGTCCTTGGGCAGCCCCTGTTCGTACAGCCCGTGCCCGCACTCGTGCATGGTGCCATAGAGCGCGTCGGTGAACTTCTCGTCGCGGTAGCGGGTTGTCAGGCGGGTGTCGCCCGGGGCGAGCCCCTCGCAGAAGGGGTGGGTGGTCACGTCGAGCCGACCGGCGTTGGTGTCAAACCCGAGCCCCTCGATGACCTTCATGCCAAAGGCGTGCTGGCGGCTCGCGTCGATCTTGGTCGCCAGCGGGGCGTCGCTGGGGGGGGGGCCGTTGTCGAGCAGGTCTTTGACCAGCGCGCTGAGGCGCTCGCCGAGCGGGGTGAAGACCGCCTCGATCTCGGCGGCGGTTGCGCCGGGTTCGTAGTCGTCGACCAGCGTGTCGTAGAGCTCGCCCCCCGCGGGCACGCCGTAGCACTCGGCTTTCTGGCGGGTGAGGTCCATCATCTTGTTGAGCCAGGGCTCGAACGCCGGGAAGTCGTCGGCCTCGCGGGCGACCTTCCAGGCTTCCTGAGCCTGACTTCCGACGCGGGCGAGCTCGGCGACCAGCGAGGTCGGGAGCTTGGTCTGTTTGTCGAAACTGCGGCGAAACTCTCGGATGTTCCGTGCCGCCGGGCTCTGGGCATCAGTCATCAGAGCCGTGTCGCTCTCGCAGGCCGCGATGAGGTCGCCGAGCCTGGGGTCGGTCCGGCGCTCGTGGATGAGCCCGGCCATCGCGGAGCTCTGCTCGGCCCGGTTTGCTGCCCCGGCGGGGGGCATGTAGGTCTCCTGATCCCAGCTCAAAAGTGCCTCGACAGCGTGCAGGACGCCTGTTTCTCGGGCGTGGGCTCGGAGCTGTTCGTAGGTGGGGGTGGTCATCGGTGTCTCCTGTGGGTGAGGCGGCATCCTATTCGCGGCGTTGAGAATACATGCTGGTGTATATTTTTCTAGTGAATATCTTGGATATTCAGGCTTTGCCACACCTTGGGCAAATGCCCCGTGCACCCCGGTCGATAGGGGTAATCACTCGGAGATTAGTCAGCGTTCCGAGCAAATCGTCAGGAAAAGATCAAGGAGAGAATCGGATGATGTCACCCGGCCAAGAGCTGTTCGTGAGCTTTCCAACCAGCGGGACCACCCGCGTGCTTCACGCAGCCAAGATTTGTACCGTCGAAGACGACGTGATGACCTTCAAGTTTGCTGAGCCTGACCTCATCCCGGTCGAAGTCGAGGACGCGTGTACCGTGTTCTTTGACGGGCCGAAGGAGTTCATGCAGCAGCCGGCCGAGCGCGTCCCACTCGAAGACGCCGCGGACACCGAAGAGCCGTTCGACCTTGCCCTCCGGCTCGCTGGGGAGGCGGTCAGCGCCGAGTCGCGCAAGTGCTACCGCGTCGGTACCTCGCTGGCGCATTACAAAGGCACCTTCGGCAAACTCGGCACCTGCCACATCGTCGATGTCAGCGCCACCGGGCTCGGGTTTGTCAGCAAGACAAACCTGAAAATTGGCGACGGCATGGAATTCTCGTTCACGCTGAACGGCAAAACCTATTCCGGCAAAGGCTTTATCCAGAGCCACAAAGAAGTCCGCATCGGCAACCGCTACGGCTTGCTCTGCACGAGCACCGACCCGGCGCTCGCCAAAGGCCTCCAGCTGCTCACCATGGACGCTCAACGCACCCAACTCCGCCGGCTCTCCGGCGCCGCCTGACTCCTGAGCCCAACCCGGGCTGTGTTCCTTGTGCAGCGACGAGCGGTCGATTTCGGCCGCTTGTTCGCTTTTTTGGAGCAGCTTACGTCTTTGTGTTTCGTCGGGTTGCGTTTTCGCGGTTGTCCCCTCGCTTGCGCGAGGGGCTCTTTTATCCTGTGGTCATGTGCCTCACAGAGCCCCTCGCGCAAGCGAGGGGACAACCACCAACCACGTCATCGCAGGAAACACGAGAACGCAGACGCTCTAGCCGCACGCACCCCGCAGAACATCAACCTTGTCGGTCTTCTCCCATGTGAAGAAGTCCAGCCCCTTCTCGCTGAAGGGTTTGCGCCCGAAGTGCCCGTGCCTAGCGGTGCAGCGGTAGATCGGATTGCGCAGGCCGAGGCTGTCGATGATCCCCCGAGGCGTCAGGCTGAACACCTCACGCACCGCCGCCGCGATCTTCGCCGGGTCCACCCGTTCGGTCCCGCCGCAGTCGATCCATACACTCGTCGGCTCGGCCACCCCGATCGCGTAGCTGAGCTGAACCTCGCAGACGTCGGCAAGCTCGGCCGCGACGATGTTCTTGGCGATGTACCGCGCCATGTACGCTGCCGAGCGGTCGACCTTGGTGGGGTCCTTGCCGCTGAATGCTCCGCCCCCGTGCCGCCCGCGTCCGCCGTAGGTATCGACGATGATTTTGCGCCCGGTGAGCCCGGCGTCCCCGTGCGGGCCGCCGATCTCGAACCGCCCGGTGGGGTTGATGTGGACGGTGACGGCCGGGTTCCACCAGTCGCCGAGCACCGGCTTGAGCACCTCGGCGATCACCTGCCGCTTGAGCTCGTCCTGACGCTCGTTCCAGGTGCTGTCGTGCTGGGTGCTCAGGACGACGGTGTCGACGCGCACCGGCTTGGTGCCGTCGTACTCGATGGTGACCTGGCTCTTGGCGTCGGGCCGGAGGCCGGGGATCTTGTTGTTGCTGCGGACCGCAGCCTGCTGCTCGACGAGCCGATGGGCCAGCTGAATCGGCAGCGGCATCAACTCGGGCGTCTCCCGGCAGGCAAACCCGAACATCATCCCCTGATCGCCAGCCCCGTCGCGGTCCACACCTTGGGCGATATCCGGCGACTGCTTGTTGAGCGCCACCATCACCGCACAACTCTCAGCATCAAACCGCATGTTCGCGTCGGTGTACCCGATGTCGGTGATCGTCGAACGCACCACGTCGGGAATATCCACGTACGTTTGCGTCGTGACCTCGCCGGCCAGCACCACCAGTCCGGTCGCGACCATCGTCTCGCACGCCACCCGCGAGTGGGGGTCGTCAGCCAGCATCGCGTCGAGAATCGCGTCGGAAATCTGGTCGGCGACCTTGTCTGGGTGCCCCATCGAGACCGACTCGGAAGTGAACAGGTGTGTGCCCGCCATACAGCCCTACTTTCGTGCGTTCTAAAGCGTCCTCGCCACAAACCCACCCGGCGTGCTGCGAGACAGGCGAGTCTAGCTCGCCCGCTGCCCAGCCGCCAACAACCCCGGCTCCGGGCGGCCGATCACTCGGACGCGTATCCTTACATCACATGGCAAAACGAGCCGCATCCAAGCCCCCACGTTCGAGCAAGCCCCACGGCTCGGAGAGCCGTGCCACCAAAGCCGGGAAAGGTCGTGCAGCCTCCGGCATGACCTACGCGGCGGCGGGGATCGACCTCGAACGCTACGACGGGTTCGTCGGCAAGCTCGGGCCGATGCTCAAACGCACCCACGGCCCCCGGGTCATCCCCAACCCCGGCGGCTTCGCAGGCCTCTTCAGGCTCGACTACAACGAGAAACTTTTCGCCCGAAACTACCGCGACCCCGTCCTGGTCGCTTGTGCCGACGGCGTGGGTACCAAAATCAAGATCGCCCAGCAACTCGGCATCCTCCACACCGTCGGCATCGACCTGGTCGCGATGAACGTCAACGACCTCATCGTCGAGGGGGCCGAGCCCTTGTTCTTTCTCGACTGCCTGAGCGTGCCTCAGGTCGATGATCGGCTCTGCGCCGCGGTCATGCACGGCGTGGTCGAGGGCTGCCGCATCGCCAACTGCGCCCTCCTCGGCGGCGAGACCGCCGAGATGGGAGACCTCTTCAAACCCGGAGACTTCGACCTCACCGGCACCGCGGTCGGGGTGGTCGAGCTGCACAAAGCCGTCAGCCGCCGCGCCCCCGCGCCGGGCGACGTGATCCTCGGCCTTGCCAGCTCGGGCATCCACTCCAACGGCTTTACCCTCGCCCGCAAGATCATCGACGACACCGGGCTCGACCTGCACAAGTCCTACGACGAACTCACCGATCCCCGGACCGGCCACACGCAAACGCTCGGCGAGGCGCTGCTCACGCCAACCCGCATCTACGCCGAGCAGATCGTCAAGCTCGGCCGGGCGTACCGCGTGAAGAAGGTCGTCACCGCGATGGCCCACATCACCGGCGGCGGCATCGCTGACAACCTCGCCCGCTCGCTCGACGATTCGGTCGATGCGGTCATCAGGACCAACACCTGGCAGCCGCACGGCATTTTCAAGCTCCTCCAGGAGCGCGGCAACGTCGAGGACGCCGAGATGCGCCGCGTCTTCAACATGGGCATCGGCTACTGCGTCGTCGTCCGCCCGACCTTTGCCAACGCCGTCGCAGAGCGGCTCACCAAAATGGGCGAGCGGGTCTCGACCATCGGCAAGATCGTCAAAGGCAAGGGCCGCGTCATCGAGAAGTAGAGCAGATTGCGTCTTTGTATTTTTTTGAGTCGCGCTGTCGCGGTTGTCCCCTCGCTTGCGCGAGGGGCTCTATGAGCGAAAGAGGACAAGGGGAGAGCCCCTCGCGCAAGCGAGGGGACAAGCAACACCCACGCCGGGCACACACCCGCGCCGCGCACGAAACATGATGACGCGAAACGCTCGATGGCCACTCACGCCGCCGAGTTGAACTTCTCTTCCAGCCGCTTCTCGATCGCCTCGGCAATCGCTTCCGGCGACCCGATCGCGGAGACCCGCAGCCCGAAGTTCTCCCCCACCTTCACCGCTGTCCCCACCCCGATCCGCTGGTTGTTGATCAGCAGGTCCAGCTCGTCGTCAGCCGGTTTGGGAATCTCGATAATCGACCCCGGCGCAAGAGCCAGCAACTCGGCCACGGTCATCGACCGCTCGCCCAGCTGCACGATCAACGGCACTTCCAACCCGCGAATGGTCTTGATATCCGAACTCATCACACACGCTCCATCGGCACCCCAGAGGCGCAGCATCAGCCAACCCCCAGAGCGCACCCTCTGCGCCCGGACCGGCATTGAGAGAGGTTCACGCAACCCGGGTGCCAGCCGCGACACCAGCCGCGACGAAGGTCCTGTCCCCGTGTGCTCTTTCTTCATAGAGCCCCTCGCGCGAGCGAGGGGACACCGACACACACCAAGAGCAATGCCGTCGCATCGTGGTCCAGAGCCGCGTCGCTTTCTCGTATTGTGTGCCACGGCCGTCTTGGCCGTGCGTACGGGCATCTGGTTTGTTCGCACGGCCAAGATGGCCGTGGCACACGCGGGCGAGAACCTGCGAGTGCTCTACCCTTCGTACTTGCCGATTATGAGCGTCACGTTGTGCCCGCCAAACCCGAAGGTGTTGTTCATCGCCCGCTTCACCGGCCGTTCCTGCGCCTCGCGGGCGACCAGGTCGATATCGAATCCCTCGTCGGGGTTGTCGAGGTTGATCGTCGGCGCGATAACCCCGTCGCGGACCGTGTGGATACACGCGATCGTCTCAACCGCGCCCGACGCCCCGAGGCAGTGCCCGTGCACACTCTTGGTCGAGCTCATCGGCATCGTCCCGCCCGCGGATCGGCGGGCGTGGTCGCCGAACACCCCGAGCACCGCCGCCACCTCGGCCTGATCGCCCAGCGGCGTCGAGGTGCCGTGGGCGTTGACGTACCCGATGTCTTCGGGGTTGACCCCCGCGTCCTGCATCGCCCAGACCATCGAGCGGGAGGCTCCGCGTCCTTGTGGGTCCGGCGCGGTGATGTGGGCCGCGTCACCCGAGTTTCCAAACCCGAGCAGCTCGGCGTGGATGGTCGCTCCGCGGGCTTTGGCGTGGGCCTCGGTCTCGAGGACGAACATCGCTGCGCCCTCGGAGAGCAGAAACCCGTCGCGGTCCTGATCGAACGGGCGGCTGGCACGCTCGGGCTCATCGTTGCGGGTGCTCAAAGCCTTCATCACCATGAACGCGCCCAGGCAGAGCGGGGTCACCGCGGCCTCGGCCCCGCCGGCGATCATCACGTCCGCCCTCCCGCGGCGGAGATACTGCATCGCGTCGCCCATCGCGTGCCCAGAGCTTGCGCACGCCGTCGCGTGCGCCGACGCCGGTCCGCGCAACCCGTACCGGATCGACACGTTCCCCGTCACCGCGTTGACCATCAGCCGCGGCACCGTAAACGGGCTCAGGCGGTGAGGGCCTCGCTTGTTGAGGATCGTGACCGCTTGTTCGATTGTCGAAATCCCGCCGACGCCCGAGCCAACGATCACGCCGCAACGGTCGCCGTCTTCAGCATCAAAGTCGATCCCCGACTGCTCGACCGCCTCGGCCGCTGCCGCGATCCCGAGCTGTGTACACCGGTCGAGGCGCTTGGCTTCACGGGCGTCGATCCGGGAGGTCGGGTCCCAGCCCTTGATCTGGCCCCCGATCTTGACCGTCCACTTGCCCTCGTGCTGTGCGAACAGATCGCCCTCGATAGGGGTGATCCCGCTGCGTCCCTCACGCATCCCCGCCCAGGTCGACGCCGCGTCGACGCCGAGGTTTGTGATCGCACCCATCCCTGTGATCACTACGCGATTCATCGGCACCTCACAATATCGATCACCCGTTGCGAGCGCACACCAGCGCGCCCGGTCTGTTCAGCCCGGGCGCACCACATCGGACGCCGCCTCTTCCCCCGCGATACCCAGAAGACGTGCTACGCCTTGCCGGTGGCTTGAGAGATGAACTCGATCGCCGCGCCGACGGTCTTGATCTGCTCGGCCTGCTCATCGGGGATGGAAGTATCGAACTCGTCCTCGAACTCCATGACCAGCTCGACCGTGTCGAGGCTGTCGGCGTTGAGGTCCTCCACGAAGTTGGTCGAGCGATCAATCTTCGCTTTGTCCGTGCCCATCTGCTCGGCGACGATCTCGATCACCTTCGCTTCAATTTCCTGCTCGGTCACGCTAGGTCTCCGGTTCACAACCAGCCGCACGCAGAACCTCTCCGGAGGGCCGCGACGGCGCGAGGCAGGGATTGTATACGCAACCCGCCCCGTCTTGCCAACCGGGCGCAGACCTCAACCACACGGACACCAGATGCAACAGCCAAAACCGCTCGGCAATCCCCAAGCCCGTCAGGGGGTCTTTCCGGTCGGAATCAGCCCCACAGACCCCGGCGCGGCCCCCCCAGGCATCGGCACGGGGGCGACCGGGATGCTGGTAATCTGTGTTCCAGCCCCTTCCACGGGCGTGACCGAACTGGACCGGAATATCCCGATATACGCCCAGACGACCGCCGCGTTGAACAGTGTCCACAGCGCGATCCACGCCACCGACTGCCGAACTGTCTTGGATTGCCCGGTAAATGACCCTGCCAGTGCCTCGACGCCCTTGGCGACTGGTTCGCCAACCCGTGCAAACACTGGTCCAACGAATCGGCCCGTAAATTCTCTTGCCTTGGCGTACGCGATCGCCATCTTCGTGGCCGCGGGTTGTGCTTTCGGTGTTTTGGTCGGCTTTTTCTCTGTGGCGGCGTCGGTCTCCGGAGTTGCCACGGACTCGGGGGAGGCCTCTGGAGCCGGAGTTCTTTCGGGCGATTCGGCGGTGTGCGTTGTTTTCGGTTCCGGAGCAGATTTCTCGGCCTCGGGCTCGGATTCGACCTGATCGGCCGGTGCCGGCGCAGCGTCCGCGGCGGGAGAAGACATCTCGGCAGGGGCGTCGGCTTCCACCACAGAGGGAGACTCGGCCGACACTTCGGCAGGGGCGCGGGCTTCGACCTCTGCCGGGGCGGCCTTGGTTTCAGGTTCGGGCTCGGGCTTCTCGGCAGCCTCGCTCGGTGCGGTTGCTTCGGCGTGCGTTGCCGTCTCGGCTCGTGCGTCGGCTTCGGTATCGGCGGCGGGCGCAGCTTCGTCTGCCGTAGATTGGTCTGTCACCGCTTCGGTTGTCGTCGCTTCGGGTTCTGTCTCTTCAAGGGGATCCGCGGCGTCGTCCGCTGCCAGGTCAGGAGCGTCGGCAGCTTGTTCGGTTGCGCTCTTGTCCAGGTCCTCAGCGGCCGCCGCCATCGCGGCGTCGGGATCGACCTGGGCCCCCGCAACCGGCTCGTCCGACGCTGAATCCTCTATTCCCGCAGGGGTTTCCGGCGGAGCAGCTTCCGGCTCGGGTTGTGCTTCGCTCGCGTCCTCAGCTTCGGCGCTCGCGTCGTCGATCGCCGCCGCGACCGCCGCCTGGATTTCGTCGAGTTGCTCGGTGACCGGCGTCTCGGCGTCAACAACCGGTTCGCTCTCCGGCGCGGGTCCGGACGCGGTCGCGGGCTCCGGATCGGCCGCAGCCGTGGTCTTGCCGACTTCCTCGAACATGCCGTCAAAGTCCAGGTCGTCGTCGTCGCCGTCGTCCTGGCCGGTCAGCAGGTCGGTCATCTCGCTGAGCGATTCGTCGAGTTGTTCGATCTCACTGGGCGCACCGGCGTCGGCCCCCGCCTGCTCGTCAGCGTCGGGTGGTGCGTGTTCCTGGTTGGCTGCCTGCTCGGTCATGCGCGCGCAATCCCTCCGCCTTCCCTGCATGATCGGCGATCCGGGCCCGCCGCTCAAGCCCCCGCCGGCCGGACAGCCCGCCCAACCCGGAAGATCGGCCCAGATTCTGCCCGGAGTGTCGATCGGGAGTTCTTTCTACCCGAATCTCCCTCCGCCCGGTGCCGTAGCCCGAGGCCGATTCCCGGCACGTGCGGTCTCCATGCACCATATCCTCGGCCCATGAGCGTCCACCGTGTCTATCTCCCGGACCTTGACCATGCCGATTTTGAGCCCGGAGCTGTTCTCGAGTTCACCGGGCAGGAGGCCCGCCACGCCGTCCGTGTCAAGCGGCTCATGCCGGGTGATGTGCTCGAAATCCTCAACGGGCAGGGGCTCCGGGCGGTCGCGGTGCTCGGCGAGTCCCGCAAACACCCGGCCGGACACGGCAAGACCGAGTGGTCGGTCGATGTCCGGATCGAGTCGGTCACCCACGAGCCGCAGGCTTCCCCCCGGCTGCACGTCCTCGCCTGCGCGCCCAAGCTCACCCGGGTCGAGGACATGGTCGATCAGCTGAGTCAGGTCGGTGCGGCGGCGTGGTCGCCATTGGTCACCAGGCACACCATCACCCCTCCCAAAGCAGAACGCGTGGACAAGCTCGAGCGCGTCGTGACCGAAGCTGCCAAACAGTGCGGCCGCGCATGGACGATGGAGATCGGCAACCCAGTCCGGCTCGCCGACGCGCTCTTCCGCACCCACCGCGCGATCCGCCAGAGCACCAGACTCATCATCGCCGACCCGCGGGGTGCGCCCTATTCCCCGGACGGCTCGACGGACATCGCGCTCCTGATCGGCCCCGAAGCCGGGTTCACCGACGACGAGGTCGATGCCGCCCGCCGCGCCGGGGCGACGCTCTGCTCGATCGGGCCGCACCTGATGCGGGTGGGCACCGCAGCCGTGGTCGCGTCGGGGCTGATCCTCAACGCCGAGCAGCCGCGATAGAGCGACTCGCAGCATCATCATTCATCGTGACGCAAAGGCTCGGCGTTGTCCCTCTCGGTGCTGTACGGGAGATTGCCCTGTCCCCTCGCTTGCGCGAGGGGCTCTCCAAGAAAAGAGCCCCTCGCGCAAGCGAGGGGACATCTGCAACCGCGTATCCATGACACAATGTCGCAAACTGCTCTAGACTCGCCCCATGCCGACTCTTGTGTGTGTGTCCATTCTGGTCGAAACGGTCGAACGCGCGAGCGCCGACGCGGTGCTCGCAGGAGAGCACGGCGCCGACCTTGTCGAGTACCGGATCGACGAGCTTTTCAGCAGCCTCGACGACCTGCCCGAAGTGCTGAGGCTCGTCGAACACTCGCCGCTGCCCTGCATCGTCACCTGTCGGCCCACCTGGGAGGGCGGCGAGTACGACGGCGACGAGGACCAGCGGGTCGCGATGTTCGAGAAGCTCGGCACCAGCGACCGCCCGCCGCAGTACATCGATGTCGAACTCGCAGCCTACTCCCGATCGGCCAACGAACGCATGAAAGTTGATCTCGCGGTTGACCACCCCAAGCAGCAGCGCGACCTGCACACCCGGCTTGTACTCTCGACGCACGATTTCTCGGGTCGGCCGACCGATCTGACACGCCGCGTGCTGCGGATGCAGGATGAGCCGGCCGCGGCGGTCCACAAGGTCGCGTTCCGGGCGCGCAGTTTGCGCGACAACCTCGAGCTCTTCGACCTGCTCGCCGAGAGTCCAAAGCCGATGGTCGCGCTGGGGATGGGCGAGCACGGGCTCATCAGCCGAATCCTCGCGCCCAAGTTCGGCGGCTTTCTCACCTTCGCCACACTCCGCGACCACAGCGCCACCGCGCCGGGGCAGCCGACGCTCGCCGACCTGCTCGGCGTGTACCGCTTCCGCGAGATCGGGCGGCAGACGAAAGTCTTCGGCATCGTCGGCTGGCCGGTCGGGCACTCCCAGAGCCCTCGCATCCACAACGCCGGGTTTGCCGAAGTCGGGTTCGACGGCGTGTACGTCCCGCTGCCCGTCGCGACGAGCGACGACCCGGAGACGTCGTTTGCGAGTTTCAAGGCAACGCTGCTCGAACTGATCGAACACCCGAGGCTGGATTTCTCGGGGTGCAGCGTCACCCTGCCGCACAAGGAAAACCTCGTTCGGCTCGCGGTCGAGCAAGGCTGGCCGCTCGACGCGGTCTCGGCTGCGAGCGGGTCGGCGAACACGCTGGTTGTCGAGCGGGACGATCACGGTGGTGTGGTGTCGGTCCGGGTGTTCAACACCGACGCAGTGGCGGCGGTCGGGGGGCTTGCACGCGAGTTGGGCGGCGTGAAAGACAAGCGGGTTGTTGTGCTCGGCGCAGGCGGCGTGGCGAGGGCGATCGCGTTTGCTCTGGCGGGCGAGGGGGCGCAGGTGACGGTGACCAACCGCACGCCCGAACGAGCCGCACAACTCGTCGCCGACATCAACGCGGCACACCCCGAGGCTGCGCGTGCGCTGCCCTGGGACGAGCGGGAGAGTGCGACGTCCGACGCCTTTGTCAACTGCACGTCGGTCGGCATGGCAGGCGGCCCGGCACCCGAGGAGTCCCCGCTCGGGCCCGCGGCGTTCGCGCATCTGCCGCGCGGGACGGTGCTTCTTGAAACCGTGTATGCCCCGGTCCGTACAAGACTGTTGAGCATGGCTCAGGACGCGGGCTGGCGAACAATCGACGGCGTCGAGATGTTCGTCGAACAGGGTGCGAAGCAGTTCGAGCTCTGGACACAACGCCCCGCTCCGCGTGAGCAGTTTGCCTGCCTCGTCCGTGATGCGCTCAAAGGGTGAGCGTGTCGGGACAGGAGGTGGCGCATGATCCGGGTACACGAACCAGCCGTCTTTGTTGAACACCGCGGCGCGAGTCTGACCCGCGGGCGGCACGCGGCCGATCGGACGAGCGACGTGCTCTTCCCGGTCGGCTACACCTGGCTCGTGCTTGCTGGCGCGCTTGACGTCATCATCACAAACCTGATGCTCCACTTGGGCGCGGTCGAGGTCAACATCGTCGCCAACGCAGCGATCGGGTACGCCGGGTTGTGGGGGTTGATTCTGCTGAAGTTTTCGGTGGTGGCAGGTGTGCTCTGGATCTGCGAGTACGTCGGCCGCCGCCGGTTCCGCACCGCCAGAACGCTCGTCGGCACGGGCGTGGCGCTCAATCTGCTCCCGGTCGTGTTCTCGTTTGCCCAGCTCATCCTGTTTCACGACGAGTGGATCGAAGGCTACATGCACGGGTAAGCGAGGCAGCGGGGAGAGAGTCGTCGGAGTCGTCGGCGTCATCGGTGCCGCCGTTGTCCCCTCGCTTGCGCGAGGGGCTCTATGGGTGCGGTGCCTCCGTGAAACAGAGCCCCTCGCGCAAGCGAGGGGGCAACGCAACACCCCGCAATCATCGAAGACGACAAAGCTGCGATTGCGCTAGAAGTCGCACTCGATCCCGCTGCTGATCAGCAGCGTGCGGAAGGTCTCGCTGAAGACGAAGTTGTGATCGGGAAACTCGGTCCCGGCGATGTTCTGATCGAGGTGGCTGAACATCAGGTCGATCCGCCCGATGGTCACCCACCCGGCGTCGGGGTTTGCGTGGTCGAAGAGATCAACGGTGCCTCTGGTCGCAGCACCCTGTTCGCTGTGCATCGCCAACTCGGCGGTGTGCCGGATCGTCGTGCCGGGGGTGGCGTCGCGGTCGAGGGTTGCTCGGGTGACCTTTGCCAGGACGACCTTCTCGCGAAAGTCCTCGGCGTGGCCGACGAGAATGCCGGCGGCCTGGGCCATGCCTTCGATCACCAGCGAGCCGGGCATGGCGGGCGTTGCCGGGTGGACCAGTCGCCCGGCATCGTCGCGGACCTCGGGGAAGTGGTCGTGCAGGTGGTCCTCGGCCATCGTGATGTTTTTGATCGCCACGAGGCGCTTGCCGCGCTCGAGCTCCAGCACCCGATCGATCCAGATCCATCGCACGGGGTTGGCTCCTCTGAAGGCAGGATCGCATCTTCTGCACAGACGGCGCGGGTGGGGGGCGTGGGGGTCAGGCGGCGAGTTTGCGTTCGCAGAAGTTCACCAGCGCATCGACCGTGAAGACCTGTGCGACGCGGGTGATCTGCGGGTCGGCTTCGAGGGCGGCAAAGTCGATGTGCGGCAGCCGTTCACGGAGCATCGCCAGCCCCTTCTCGGTCACCTTGCCGTCCTGCACAAAGTCGGGGTCCTGGGTGACGTTCTCGGGAAACAGCTCGCCCTGCTCGATCTTGAACCCGAACGCTTGTTCGAGCTGAAAGACGATGTCGAGGAAGTCGATCGACTCGGCACCCAGGTCGGCAGCGAGCGAGGCGTCGGCCGAGACCTCATCGTCATCGACGCCCAGCGCCTCGACCAGCACTTCGCGGACCTTCTCAAAAATCTCGTCTCTGGTCATGGGTTCGGGCCTTTGGAGTTGGGTTCGAGTCTGTTGAGGCACGGGCGGGCGGTGCCGCGATTCGGCGACCAGAAAAGATGCCCGCCAGCAAGCGGGGATGTTATGCGCCCGGGGCTGTCGGGCCCACCGGGTCTTTCGCAGGCAGGTCGGTCCGCACCGGGCGGAGGGTGAACCGCCCCGTCGCGGCGGTCTGAAGATCGCCCGGCTGCTCGGGGTCGATGAGGTCGGCGCTGCCTCGAAAGCTCAGTGACCCTGTTTCGTCGTCGGTGCCCGTGAGTTTGACCTCGACCCGCAGCGAGCACCCCGGCGGCACGAACCGGTTGTACTTGAGCCCCCGGACCTCGCCGATGGTCATCGGCAGCGTCTGGCCGCGCTCCTTGGCGACGAGGCGGGCGGCCTGGACCATTGCTTCGAGCATCAGCACCCCCGGAAGCACGGGGAAACTCGGGAAGTGGTCCTGGAGATATTCCTCGGCTGCCGAGACGGCTTTGATCGTTGTAGCGGCTTCGGTGGAGGCTTCCAGCACCCGGTCGACGAGGTCAAATCGCATAGCGGACGATAGTCTCGCTGTCCGGGCAGTACCCCCGGCAGGCGTCCGTCTCTGCGACCGGCCCGCTGCTGCTCTAGGCTCTTGGCTGTGGGCAACACCACCATCCGAGACGACGCGATCTGCATTCGGCACTGGGACTGGTCCGAGACCAGCCAGACGGTGTCGCTGTTCTCGCGCGACCACGGGATTATCCGGGGCATCGCCAAAGGCTCAAAGCGCGAGAAGTCGCCGTTTTCGGGAGGGGTCGAGCTGCTGACCCTCGGCGAGGTGGTCGCGATTGTCCGGTCCAACGGCTCGCTGGCGACGGTCACCGCGTGGGACCTCCGCGAGAGTTATCCCGGGGTTCGGCGGTCGCTGCGGGCGTTCTATGTCGGGTCGTATCTGATCGACCTGATCCACCACGCCGTGACCGACGCCGACCCGCACCCGGGGTTGTTTGGGCAAATGACGGGGCTGTTCGACCTGCTCGCCGAGCGCCCGGAAGAGGCGTTGCTGCGGGGGCAGTGGGCGGTGCTCGCCGAGACCGGGTACACGCCGGCGATGCCGCGAGGGGCGATCGGGCCGGGTGTTCCGGTCTGCTTTTTGCCTCGTGAGGGGGTGTTTCTGGTCGGTGATGCCGCGGCGTCCCGCCCGGATGGGTGGCGGGTGCGGCCGGAAACGGTGGCGGCGTGCGGCCACCTCGCGGCGGAGTGCGCTTTGCCCGAGGCGCTCGAGTCCGAGACGATCGCGCGTGCGGGCCGACTCTTGGGCTCGTACCTGAGGCATGTGCTCGGGGCCGAGCTGCCGACGGTGGGGCCGGTGTTCGGTGCGACGGGGCTGGTCTCGTAGTTTTCAGCGGATCCGGACCTGGGGTGAGAAACTCCATCATGTGGTGTACGCCGGACGTTCTCGGACTGCGTAGCACCACCGGAACCGCGCCAAAGCCCTTCGGCATTGCCGAAAAGTCCGTCCGATGGCTCTATCCCGGGTGGTGGGCAGCCGATATTCGTGTGGTGGATCAAGCGCCGGAGCGCGACGGGAATCCACGGCTGCGGAACCACGATGAACCCTGACCTCGAAAAGATCCTGGCGTGCCCGAACCTGCCCTCACTGCCCGCGGTGGCGTTGCAGGTCATCGAGCTCACCGCGGACGTCAACGTCTCGCTGAAGGAACTCGCCCGCACGATCCAGAACGACCAGGGCCTCTCGGCGAAGATTCTCAAGACGGTCAACTCCAGTTTCTACGGGCTTCGGCAGCGGTGCACCACGATCGACAAAGCCCTCGTCATGCTCGGGCTCTCGCCGGTCAAGAGCCTGGCGTTGGGGTTCTCGCTCGTCGATTCGATCCATGATCCTGCGCAGAACAACGAGTTTGATTATGTTTCGTACTGGCGGCGCGGCTTGTTCACGGGTATCGCCGGCAAGATCGCGGCCGAGCGGGCGGGGTACGAGATCGGGGACGAGGTGTTTCTGGGTGGCTTGCTCCAGGACGTGGGCATGATTGCGATGTACACGGCGCTCGGGGATTCGTATCTCGAGGTGCTCAGAGCAGCCGGGGGAGACCACCGAGCGCTCGTCAAGCACGAGCTCGAGCAGCTCGACCTGCAACACACGTCGGTCGGCGCGATGCTGGTCGCGCGGTGGAAGCTGCCCGACGAGCTGGTGCTGCCGGTGAAGTACCACGAGCGTCCCTCGGCTGCGCCGGGGTCGTGTGTGGACCACGTGCGTTTTGTCGGGCTTGGGAATCTCATCCACGACGTGCTGACGCTCGAAGACGCGTCGCAGCCGTTGCGGTCGCTCTATGAACGCGCCGACGCGTGGTACAAGCTCGACGGCACCACGATGGACGAGATCGTGACGCAGGTGGGCGAAGCGGGCCGGGAGATGGCGTCGCTCTTCAAGCTCGACGTGGGGTCGTACACCGATCCATCGAGTGTGCTCGCCGAGGCAAGCAAGCGGGCGGTTTCGCTCGTCCGTGAGAGTCACGGCGATTCGAACAGTGAAGCGGCAGCGCAGGAGGGATCGGTCCTTGCCGGCAGCGACCGCGACCCGCTCACCGGGTCGATCGGGCCGGCGGGCTTTGAGGTCGCGGTCCGGGAGGGGTTCCGAGCTGCGGCAGCGAACGACGAGGCGCTCACGCTCGTGCAGGTGGTGATCGACGAGTTCGCCGGGCTCGAAACAACGCTGGGCGAGTGCGCGGACGCCGAAGCGGTCATGGGTGTTGCCGGCTTGCTCCGCCATATCTTTGACGGCCAGGGTGGCGCGGTCTGCCACGTGACACCCGGGACCTTTGCGGTCGTGTTGCCGGGCATGGGGCGCCTCGCGGCGGTCGGGCTTGCCGAGTCGTTTGCCAAGGATCTGTCGCGGAGTATGTCCGACTGGACCGCCCCGGCGACGGAGCAGCCGCTGGTCTTTACCACCAGCATCGGGATCGCGGCACTGGAAGACGAGACCCGCAAAATATTCACCGAACCGCGACGGCTCGTGCTCGCGTGCGCCAAGGCGATCAAAGCGGGGCAGGCCTCGGGCGGCGGGAGCATGAGGGTCTTCCAGCCCAAAGCCAACGCGGCCTGATTCGCCTTCGGCGATGCTCTCGTGCTCGACCTCTCGGTCGGGTCTGACGACCAGAGCAAAGGCACCCTCCCCCCAGCCCCCTCCCGCGGGGCGCGGGAGGGGGAGCAGGAGGACGCGGCTACAGGCGCGTGCCCCGGTGTACGCAAAGCCCGTACACTCGGGCATGGCACTCAACTACCGTCAGCACGAACTGCCCAACGGGCTCACCATCATCGCCGAGATCGACGACGCCGCCGCGTCGGCAGCCGCCGGGTTCTTTGTCCGTACCGGCGCGCGCGATGAGCAAAGCCCGGTCATGGGTGTCAGCCACTTCCTCGAACACATGATGTTCAAGGGCACCGACGATCTCTCAGCCGAGGCGATCAACCAGGCGTTCGACGATCTGGGCGCGAGCAACAACGCCTTTACCTCCAACGAGATTACCTGTTTCTACGCCCACATCCTCCCCGAAACCGCGACGCCCGCGCTCGACGTGCTCGGCAAAATGATGCGGCCTTCACTCCGGCAGGACGATTTCGATACCGAGAAAGGCGTGATCCTCGAAGAGATCGCGATGTACAAGGACAACCCCTTCTGGGTGCTCTACGAGGAGTGCGTCGATCGCTATTACGCGCCGCACCCGCTGCGGCACCGCGTGCTCGGCACCGTCGAGACCATCACCGACCTCTCCCGCGACCAGATGGCGGGGTACTTCGCCGATCGGTACTCAGCCGACAACACGACGGTCGCACTCGCCGGGCGGATCGACTTCGACGCTTGTGTTGCTCAGCTCGCCGAGCTTTGTGGCAGCTGGGCACGCACCGACGCCTCCCGCGATGCCTCTCGCCCCGCGACCAACGCCGAGCGGTTTACACTGCGTGATGAAAGGGTCAACCGGGCGTATTTGCTCAGCCTTTCCGACGCCCCCGACGGCAACGACGACCGCCGCTATGCCGCGATGCTTGCGTCGCAGGTGCTGGGTGGAGCCGACAACTCCCGCCTGCACTGGGCGCTGCTCGAGACCGGCCTTGCTGACGAAGCCCAGGCGGCCTACGACGGGCACGAAGGGGTGGGGGAGTTCTTTGTCTACGCGAGTTGCGACCCCGACAAGGCCGACGAGGTGTGGGCGGTGGTCGAGCGTGAGTGTGCCGGGCTTTCTGATTCGCTCGAAGCCGACGACCTTGCCAAGCTCCGCGCCAAGCTGGCGACGGGGGTGACGCTGCAGGGCGAGCGACCGATGGGGCGGATGATGCGGCTGGGTCGGCAGTGGGTGCTCCAGCACAAGTACACGCCGCTTGAAGATGAGTTGGCGCGGATCGACGCGGTGACGCTGGACGAGGTGCGGGGGATGCTCGAGGCGTTCCCGGTCACGCCGAAGATCGCGGGGCGGATGGTGCCGGGCGGAGATGCATAGCACGCTTTGTCCCCTCGCTTGCGCGAGGGGCTCTATCTTTGACAGAGATGCAGGTATCTCGTCATAGAGCCCCTCGCGCAAGCGAGGGGACAGGGGCTCGCCGTCTTCAGGCCATGCCTGCAAGGGCGGTGTTGCGGCTTATGGATAGTCCTGCCTTGTCGGCCGAATCAGCGCGTCGCTCAGGTGCACCGCTGGCGGCCTGCTCACGATGAACGAGATGATCTCGGCGCAGTCTTCGGGTGTCAGCACTGGGCCGATGCGATCGACGACCTCGGCGAACCAGTCCTCGGCATACCCCGCGACCCCCTGAAACTCGCTGCGGACAAAGCCCGGTTCGATGAGCGAGACCCGCACGCCCTTGGGGCCGATCTCGCGGCGAAGGGCTTCGGCGAGTGAGTTGACCGCGAACTTGGTCGAGCCGTACATGGAGCTGAAGGGCGAGACGTGCCTCCCGACGGTGGAGCCGAGGACGACAATGTCGCGGGCTTCCTGCTGCCAGGAAACGCCCGAGTTTTCGATATCGGCGAGGAGATTGTGGGCTGCGGCCCGCATGAGCCGTGCGGCTCCGAGCAGGTTGACGCGGATCATTTCTTCCCACTCGGCGGTGTCGGAGGTGGTGACCGACCCGTTGAGCCCTCGGCCGGCATTGACGACGACCAGGTCGGCCTCTTCCTCGAACCGGGTCCGTGCGGCGGCAAAGAGGCTGTCGATGACGGCGTCGTCGGCGGCGTCTCCGGCGACGATCGCCACCCGTTCGGGGCCGAGGTCTTCGGCGATCTCTCTCAGGCGGCTCTCGCGGCGGGCGTTGAGGACCAGGCGGGCCCCGCGATGGGCAAAGTCCCGCGCGACGGCTTCCCCGATGCCGGCCGATGCTCCGGTGATGATCGCGATACGTCCTTCCAACCAGTCGTGCATTGGGGGCCTCCTTGAGCCGATGGTAGACGCGGGCCCTCTCCCGGAGGTGGCCGATGAGCTTTCCCGAGGCTCCCCCGGGTGCTAGGCTTTGTGGTTCGGTGGGTCGGTCCGAGGCTCCCGCGTGGTGCGGGGTCCGGTGGTTCAATAACACGTCAACCGCCCCGAGTATGGGGTCGGCCTTGGGTCTCTCCTGAGGCTGTGGGTGTCTTGCCCTGTGTCTTCTCCCGACCCGACACAGGTCCCCAGGCATCCGGAAGGAACGCCAGCACATGATCGATGAGACGCTGATTGCCTCGCTCGGAGTGACAGATTCTGACACCGACGAGCTGCTGAGAGGCATGTTCGAGGACAAGTCCACCGAAGAGGCGATGGACGAACTGCTCGGCAAAGAACTGGGCGACGTCTCGCCCGGCAAGCTGATCAAGGGACGCATTATCGGGATGGCCGGGGACGACGTGGTCGTTGATGTCGGGCTCAAGAGCGAGGGGCTCATCCCCAAGGAAGAGTTCGGCGACGAGGACATCAAAGCCGGCGAGACCATCGACGTCCTGCTCGAGTCGCTCGACGGCGAGGGCGGGATCGTCCAGCTCTCCAAGCGCCGCGCCGATCGCATGATCAACTGGCAGCGGATCGTCGATACGACCAACGAAGATGACGTGATCGAGGGCACCGTGATGCGCAAGATCAAGGGTGGGCTGCTCGTTGATATCGGCGTGCCCGTCTTTCTTCCCGCCAGTCAGGTGGACATCCGCCGTCCGCACGAGATCGGCGACTTCATCGGCCGCAAGATCCGGGCGCAGATCCTCAAGATTGACCCCGAACGCCGCAACATCGTCATCAGCCGTCGCAAGCTGATCGAAGAGGAACGCGACACCGCCAAGAAGCGTCTGCTCGAGACACTCACCGAGGGCGACACCGTCACCGGCACGGTCAAGAACATCGCCGACTTCGGCGTGTTCGTGGACCTCGGCGGGATCGACGGGCTGCTCCACATCACCGACATGTCCTGGGGTCGGGTCAACCACCCCTCCGAGCTGGTCAAGATCGACGACAAGCTCGAGGTCAAGATTCTCAACATCGACCTCGAGAAAGAGAAGATCGCGCTGGGGCTCAAGCAGAAGGAATCGAGCCCCTGGGAAGAGATCGAGGCGAAGTACCCCGTCGGGTCGCGCATCCGCGGCGAGGTGGTCAACCTCATGTCCTACGGCGCGTTCATCCGCCTCGAGGACGGCATCGAGGGGCTGGTCCACATCTCCGAGATGTCCTGGACCCGCCGCGTCAACCATCCGTCCGAGATGGTCGAGCCCGGGCAGGAGGTTGATGTCGTTGTCCTCGATATCGACAAGGACAAGCAGGAGATCAGCCTCGGGATGAAGCAGACCGAGGTCAACCCGTGGGAGCTGGTCGGTGAGAAGTACCCGTCCGGGACCGTCATCGAGGGGGACGTCCGCAACCTGGCGAACTACGGCGCGTTTGTCGAGATCGAGCCGGGCATCGACGGCCTGCTCCACGTCTCGGATATGTCGTGGACCAAGAAAATCACCCACCCCAACGAGCTGGTCAAGAAGGGCGACCAGGTCAAGTGCGTCGTCCTCGAGGTGGACCGCGACAAGCAGCGGATCAGCCTGGGCATGAAGCAGCTCAGCGAGGACCCGTGGGTCCACGCGATCCCCGATGCTTACAAGCCGGGCATGGTCGTCCGCGGGCACGTCACCAAGATCACCAACTTCGGCGTCTTCGTCGAGCTCGAGGATGATCTGGAAGGCTTGCTGCACATCTCCGAGCTGGCCGACCACAAGGTCGAGAACCCGCAGGACGTGGTGAAAGCCGGCGACGAGATCGACGTCAAAATCCTGCGTGTCGATATCACCGATCGCAAGATCGGCCTCTCGCTCAAGCGGGCCCAGTGGGGCGATACGTCTGCGTCCGACGGCGAGGCCTACGACGGCAGCAGCGGTGGTGGCGGCGGCGACGAGTCGATGCCCAAGCGCGGCGGCATGGACGACCACGGCTCGATGGGCACCGACAAGATCGAGTTGTGATTCGAGTCCGCGATCGCTCGGCACCCTGAGACGGGGCGGGTGAGCCTCAACTGACCAACCAACGGCAGCCCGGATCGATGATCCGGGCTGTCTTTCTTTTCTCGCAGCCGGGTGGGGCTGCGCTCGTACACTGTGTCATCCAAGGCCGGGTGGGGTCGAGCCCTGCCCGCAGCACGAGGGTCTGATCAGCACATCGCCAGGAAGCTCAGAAGAGCGAGGACTGCGATCCGCTGGTGGTTGCTGGTGACTTTGATGAGGGTTGCCATTTTCATATCTCCGGTTTTTTTGATCCGACGGGAAAGAGAGAAACAACCGGTGTGCCAGACGAGCCGCGACACGATGCCAATGCCCTCTAAGGCCCGTTTGGGCCGATCCGCGTCCGAGAAAGTGTACCGGTTCTGCCGATCGTGGTTGCACCGCGACACAGGGTGTGGTGCCGGGGCAACACGGTGCCCCCACGCGGCGCCGGCCCGGGCGCGGCTTGCAGGCTTGGTGGTCGCGGTGGTGGTGGTTGCGGTGGTGGTGGGCGCGGTGGGGACCAGCGCGGCTGCCCAGAATACCACCACGTCCGAGAACCACGCAGATGACCGGCGGCCTGATCCCCTGGCCGAGGTGCTCGCGGCGAGGCAGCCTCGGACTCACCTTCCTACGCCAGCCGAGGCGATGGATGCCTACGCCGCGGCTGCATCCTGGCTGCGCGGGTGGGACGATCCGGCTGGGTTTGCCACCCCGGCGGCTGCGGTGCGGGTCTCGATCTACGAGCGGGGTCGGCTGGTGGGGGAGTCGAGCGCGCTGGCTGAGCACGCCGGCCCGGATGGTCCGCTGGCGGTCGCGACGGCCGGCGCGATGGCGCGGGCCCGCCGCGTGGTCCTGCCGCGCGGCGGCGCGATCGGGGACGAACTGATGGCGGAGCTCGCGGCCGACCTCACGCTGAGTGTCGAGCTTGCCGGCCCGTTCACTCCCCTGAGCGTTGTCGAGCTGCTCAACCCGGCGGCGGAGATTCAGCCCGGGCTCACCGGCATCGCGGCACGGACGCAGGCGGAGTGGGCGTTCGTGTTCCCGTCGGAGCTGGCGGCTTCGGGCACCGCGCCCGGGGTGAAGCTCGCGGCGATGGCAGCGTCTTTGCTCGGCGAACCGACGCTGGGTGTCGAGTTGTTGACCGACCTCGCCCAGCACCGGGGCGTCTCGTTCTATCGGTTCGAGGTGGTGCATGTCGCGGGGGTCGGAGGCGGGGTGGGGATGGGAGCGGAGGGCTCGCCGGTGTTTCTCACGCGGGGCAACCGGATCGTCGAGCAGAACGAGGTGACCACCGCGTCTTTGATTCGGTTTGCGGAAGGCATGGTCGGCCACATCGCGGCGACGCGGATCGGGGGGGATGCCGGGCTCGGGCTGATGGGGACGATCAACGGCGCGCGCGGCAACGCCGACCCGGCGGTCGCGGCACCGATGCAGCAGGCGCTGGTCGCGCTGGCGCTGGTGCGGCTTGCCCAGACGCAGAAGATGCCGGCGGCGACGCGCGACCGTGCGCGCAGCCTTGCCCTTGCGATCGTGAAAGACCTGGCGCGGGTCGAGCCGGGCGAGTTTGCGCCGGCTGAGGACGGCGTCGCGGCTGCGGTGCTGTGGGTGGTGCTGACCGAGCTGGGCACGACCGATGCACCCGAGCTGCGCGCGCTGCTCGAGACGTGCGAGTCGATGCTCGCGGCCCACGCGGCTGCGGTGCCGGTCGAACGGCAGGGGACGGTGTCGGACGCGGTGCTGGTCTGGGCGCTCGCCGAGCGGGCGGCACGGACCGGGCGCGATCGCGAGTTTGCCGAGCGTGAGTTGCGTTCGCTCGTGCGGCAGACACCTCGGGGGGGGATGGTCGGGCTGATGCCTTGGATCGGGTGGGCCGAGCTGACGCTGGCGGGGGACGAGGGGCCGATTCCTTCGGCGGTTGTGCTGCGGGAGGCGCGGGACGTGGTCTGGACCCACCAGCTCACGCTGCGGGACACGGGCGCTGCCGAGCGGGACCTGCGGGGAGGGATCGTGTTCACAGCGGGAGGCTTGAGTCTGCCGACGTGGAACACGGCGCGCCCGGTCGCGTTTCTGGCGACGATGCTGGGCGACCCCCGGCTGACGACGGCGCAGGAGATGCCCGGCGAGGTGGGCAGGCTGATCGACGCGATGCGGTTCCTTCAGCAGCTGAGCGCGGGGGAGGCGGTGTGCGCGTTTTCGCCAAGGCCGGAGCTTGTCCGTGGGGGCATCCGGGCGGCGGTTTGGGACCCCAGGCAGCCGCCGGAAGCGACGGCTCTGACCCTGTTGGCGGTGGTCGAGTTGCTCGACTCACTGGACACGCTCGAAGAGGCGGCCCGGGCGAGGGCAGATGGGGCGCGTGAGGGGGATGCCCGGAGCGGTGCTGAGGGATCATAAGAGGGTGTTTTTTTCGGGCAGAGCGGGGCTGATCGCGCTACGATATCGCCTCTATGAGCGATACCAACGGCCCCCCCGACAATACCGAAAACCCACCCTCCGAAGACGGCGCGTTCGAGGGCTATTCGCCCCCGGCAGCCGGGCACGTTGTCGATCTCAAGATCGAGGACGAGCTCAAGGATTCGTACCTCACCTACGCGATGAGCACGATCATGGACCGGGCGTTGCCCGATGTCCGCGACGGGCTCAAGCCAAGCCAGCGGCGGATTCTGGTCGCGATGAACGACCTGAACCTCAAGCCCAGCCGAAAGCACCTCAAGTGTGCGAAGATCGCTGGCAACACCTCGGGCGATTACCACCCGCACGGCGAGAGTGTGATTTATCCGACGATGGTCGGGATGGCGCAGGGGTGGAAGATGCGGGTGCCTTTGGTGGCGCCGCAGGGCAACTTCGGCTCGATCGACGGCGACCCCCCGGCGGCGATGCGGTACACCGAGGCGCGGATGACCCACGCGGCGGTCGAGATGCTCGCCGATCTCAAGCTCGACACGGTGGACTATCAGCCCAACTACGACGACCGGCTGATGGAGCCGACGGTCTTGCCGGCGAAGTTTCCGAACCTGCTTATCAACGGCGGGATCGGGATCGCGGTGGGGATGGCGACGAGTTTGCCGCCGCACAATCCGACCGAGATATTCGATGCGATTGTGCGCATGATCGACGACCCGGATATCAGTTTGTTCGACCTGATGACGGACGTGACCGACGAGTCGGGTGAGGTGGTGTGGCAGGGTGTGAAGGGGCCGGACTTCCCGACCGGGGGCGTGATCCTCGGGCGGAGAGGCATCCTGGACGGGTACACCACAGGGCGCGGTAAGGTGACAGTGCGCGGCGTGTGCCACACCGAGAACGTGCCGGGGCGGGGCGAGCGCATGCAGGTGGTGATCGACGCGATCCCCTACGGCCTGATGCAACAGACACTCGTCGAGCGGATCGTTGACGCGATCAAGGACGAGCGGATCATCGACGTCTCGGACGTGCGGAACGAATCGGGGCGTGAGGCGCGGACGCGGATCGTGCTCGAGGTCAAGCGCGGCGGCGACCCGGCGGTAGTCGAGAACCAGCTCTACCAGTTCACCCCGTTGCAGCAGACGTTCAGCATCATGAACATCGCGCTGGTCAACCGTCAGCCGCGGACGCTGGGGCTGCGGGCGCTGATCCAGTGCCACATCGGCCACCGGGTCGAGGTGATCCGTCGGCGGACGGCGTATCTGCTGCGCGAGGCGAAGAAAAAGGCCCATTTGCTCGAGGGGTTGATCTACGCGGTCTGCGATATCGACGAGGTGATCAAGCTGATCCGGTCGTCGCGGACGCGGGAAGAGGCGATCAAGAAGCTCGCCGACCGGCGGTTCCGTATCTCGCCGGACCACCCGCACGCGGCGAAGATCCCCGGGCGGATGATGGACCTGGCGTCGGGCACCGATGGTGTGCTGCTGACACGGGTGCAAGCAGAGGCGATCGGCGCGTTGCGGCTGATCCAGCTTGTCGGGCTCGAGATCGACAAGCTGACGGGCGACTACCGCTCGCTGGTGGAAGAGATCGAGGAGTACGAAGCGATTCTCGCCGACAAAGAGCGTGTCTTTGCGATCATCCGGGAGGACATCGCGGAGATGAAGGCGAAGTTTGCCAGCGATCGTCTCACGCAGATCGACGAAGCCGAGGGCGACATCAACATGGCGGCGTTGATCCGGGTCGAGGACATGACGGTGACGATCAGCCACTCGGGCTACGCCAAGCGGCTGCCGTTGGACACGTACCGCGCGCAGGGACGGGGCGGCAAGGGCATCCGCGCCAGCGACTCGAAGGACGACGACTTTGTCGAGCACGTCTTTGTCGCGAGCACGCACGATGATCTGCTGTGCTTTACCGACACCGGGCGGGTGTTCAAGCTGAAGGTGTACGAGCTGCCCGAGATGAGCCGCACGAGCAAGGGGCGGGCGATGGTGAACCTGCTCGAGCTCAAGAAAGGCGAGAAAACCAGGGCGTATCTGGCGATCAAGGACTTCGAGTCGGGGAGTCACTACCTCACCTTTATCAGCCACGGCGGGATCGTGAAGCGGACGTCACTCAAGGAGTACCGCAACGTCCACCGCGGCGGCCTGATCGCGGCGAGCCTCAAAGAGGGCGACGCGCTGCTCGACGTGCTGCTGACCACGGGCAACGACGACATTATTCTCGTGACCGCTGGCGGCGGGGCGATCCGGTTCAACGAACAGGACGTGCGACTGATGGGTCGCAACGCGGCGGGGGTCAAGGGGATCGGGCTCTCCGGCGACGACCGGGTGATCGGCGCGATCCGCGTGCCGATGGTTGAGGATGAGGACGGCGACCTGATGACCGACCAGGCCGCGATCGACGCGGGGTTCAGTCTGCTGACGGTGACCCGCCACGGGTACGGCAAGCGGACGAGCGTCGAGGAGTACCGCGTGCAGCCCGAGGAGGGCAAGCCGCGTTCGCAATCGCGCGGCGGCAAGGGGCGGGCCGACATCAAGACGACCGCGCGCAACGGGCCTTCGGTTGTGGCGATCGGGATCTTCGAGACCGACGACGTGGTGCTCATCACTCGCGGTGGGCAGCTGGTGCGGATGGCGGCCGACACGATCAGGACCATCGGCCGGGGCACGCAGGGCGTCCGGGTCATCGGGCTCAAAGGCGGTGACGAGGTCGTCGCGGCGGCGCGGGTCGAAGAGAACGACGACGAGCCCGGGCCGACCGATGCGGCTGGGGGAGAGGCTTCCCCCGACGCGGCACCCGACGCAGACGCTGACTCTGGTTCGGCACCCACCGCGGAGACCGAGCCCGGCACTGGAAATCAGCCGAGTTGACCGGGTTGACCGGGGCGATCTGGGTTTCTGGGCTCTGAGACAGGATTGTGGGGGCACAAAGGGTGCTCCCGGAGGCCGGAGCAGGCGGGGCTCGACCCGCGGCGTTACACTGCGAGCATCATGCCCGACTGGTCGGAAGACATCATCGTGACCGAGCTCGCCGACGAGCCTCAGCTTTCTGAGGAGCTGGCGATCGTGATCGACCGTTTGATCTCTTCAGAGGGTGTGATGCCTTCGGTGGTGGTGAACTTTACCAACGTGACGTATGTCAACAGCTCGAACCTCGCGCAGCTTTTGCGACTCAAGAGGACGCTTGCTGAGGGGGGCGGGCACCTGCGACTCTGCGCGGTGTCCGACGAGGTCTGGTCGGTGATGATGGTAACGGGGCTCGACAAGGTGTTCCGGTTTGCGCCCGATCCGCTCACTGCGCTGGCCGGGTTGCAGATGGATGAGTCCGACGACGACGGCTGACCCCGTGCGACTTGGCGGGAGGCCCTGCCCACGATGTTCACGCTCCCACTCATCGCGATGTTTGTCATTGCGACGGTTGCCTTTCTCGTTGTCCGTGTCGGTGCGATTGCGCTGACGATGACCGGCCTTCACCGTGAGACCGCGAGCTTTCAGGCGATCTCGGCATTCTTCGGCGTGGGCTTTACGACAAAGGAAGCCGAGCTTGTTGTCTCGAATCCCGTCAGGCGTCGCATCATTCAGCACCTGATTATCACGGGAAATCTCGGGATCACGTCGGGGCTGGCGACGTTCATCGTGACCATCCTCAGCGACGGCGGGGAGCACGAGCTGAACCCATTGCAGATACTGGGCATCGTGCTGGGTGGTGTGCTGGCGATCTTTGTGTTTCTGAACGCCAAGCCGATCCGGGTTGTGCTGGACTGGTCGATTCGGCAGTCGCTCAAGCGGGCGGGGGTCCTCCGCCCGATCAACTACGACCTCATGCTTCGGGCGATGTATGGCTACGCGGTCGCGGAGATGCGTGTCACCGAAGAAACCGACGTGGTCGGAAAGTCGCTCCGGGAATCTGGTTTGCGGGATCGCGGCGTGCTGGTGTTGGGGATTTTTCGCGAAGCCGGGGCCTATGTCGGGACCCCGGGCCCGGACGATCGACTGCAACCGGGGGACACCTTGCTGGTATACGGTCAGGAAGAGGCGTTGCGGGCTGTCGGGGCGGGGGCCGACCCGGCGGGGTAGGCTTTGCCCGACTCTCGCACCCACGGAGCACACACACGATGGAAGCTGTTGACCTCGTTGCCCAGTTGACCAAGGTGCGAAAGATCTATTACAAGCCGGACGGGTCGGTCATGGTCGAGGCCCTCCGCGGCATCGACATGGACATCCGCCGCGGTGAGTACGTCGCGATCATGGGCGCGTCGGGCTCGGGAAAATCGACGCTCATGAACATCCTCGGCTGTCTCGATCAGCCGACCGACGGCGTGTACCGCCTCGACGGGCTGCCGGTGGGCGAGATGTCCGACGAGGACCTCTCGGTCTTCCGCGGCCGGACTGTCGGGTTTATCTTTCAGGCGTTCAATCTGATCCCGCAGCTGACGGTGGTCGAGAACGCCGAGGTGCCGTTGTTTTATCAGCGGGTGCCTCCGGCCGAGCGGCGCGAGCGGGCGATGCACTCGCTCGAACAGGTCGGGATGGCCGACCGCGCCACCCACCGCCCGCGCGAGCTCTCCGGCGGGCAGCAACAACGGGCGGCGATCGCGAGGGCGCTGGTGACCCACCCGGTCATCCTGATGGCTGACGAACCGACGGGCAACCTGGACTCGACGACCGGCGAGGCGATCCTGACGCTGTTTGAGAGTCTGCACACCGGGGGGATGACGATCCTGATGATTACGCACGACGACGAGGTCTCGGAACGTTGCGAGCGGATCGTGCGGCTGCGCGACGGGTTGGTCGAGCGCGACGAGGTGCTGCGGAGTCGCAAAAAGTTGGCGGGGACCGCGGCGGGGATGCCGTCGTAGGTGCAAGGGTCGGTACACGGCGGGTGTGCCGTTGTCCCCTCGCTTGCGCGAGGGGCTCTATGCCGATGCGTGGCTCTTGCGTGCGCGGTCCACGAGCACCGTCAGGAGTGTGACGTCCGCGGGGGTCAGCCCTTCGAGGCGTGACGCCTGGCCGAAGGTTGTCGGGCGGAAGCGGGTGAGGGCTTCGCGGGCTTCGGTGCGGAGCGAGCCGAGGGTGGTGTAGTCGATCCACTCAGGCAGGGTGCGGCGTTCTTCGCCGGCGCGGCGTTTGACGTCGGCGTGCTGGCGGCGGATGTAGCCTTCGTATCGCGCTTCGGCGTGGAGCGTCGCGGCGGCCGGCAGGGTGCAGGGCGTGCCCGCGTCGTCGAGCGCCTGCCGGAGCTGGTCGATCGAAAGTCGGTCCTGCCGGACCGCGTGGGCGAGCGAGACGCCGTCGTGCTGGGCGCGCTCGATTGTGGTGCGTGCGGCGGCGAGCGTGCGATCGCGGTCGTCGAAGAGCGAGGCCCGCCAGCGGCCGAGGTCGGTCGAGTCGAGCGCGCCCAGTTCGCGGGCCAGCGGTGTCAGGCGATCGGCGGCGTTGTCGGCGCGGAGCAGCAGCCGGTGCTCGGCGCGGCTGGTGAACATGCGGTAGGGCTCGACGGGGGTCTTGGTCACCAGGTCGTCCATGAGGACCCCGATGTACGCCTGGTCGCGGCCGAGTGTCCATTCGCGCTCGCTGCGGGCAAGCCGGGCGGCGTTGATCCCGGCGACGACACCCTGTGCGGCGGCCTCTTCGTAGCCGCTGGTGCCGTTGATCTGCCCGGCCAGGAACAGCCCGCGCACGGGTTTGGTCATACATGTCGCGTGGATCTGGTGGGGGCGGACCATGTCGTATTCGACGGCGTACCCGTATCGGTGAATCTCGGCGCGTTCGCAGCCGGGCATGGCGCGGACGAGCAGTTCCTGCACGTCGGCGGGGAGGCTGGTGGCGATGCCGTTGCAG
Source organism: uncultured Phycisphaeraceae bacterium (assembly GCA_964394895.1). Lineage (GTDB taxonomy): Bacteria > Planctomycetota > Phycisphaerae > Phycisphaerales > UBA1924 > PNC22. The sequence continues at coordinate 84,000 of CAYMZJ010000006.1, forward strand.
TAGACCCAGTTGCTGCGGAGGCTCTCTGGTTCGAGAAAAACGCCGTGGGTGGGGCGATCGGCGAAGCGTACGACCTTGTCCTCGATGCTCGGGCAGTAGCGCGGGCCGGTGGATTTGATGTCGCCGGTGTAGATGGGGGCGCGGTGGAGATTGGCGCGGATGACCTCGTGCATCTCGGGGGTGGTGTTGGTCTGGCGGCACTCGATCTGCGGCATTTTCGGGAAACGCCCGCCCACCACGCCGCCGGTCGTTTCCAAAAGAGCCCTCAGCGTGAGCGCCGGGCCGTCTTCGATTTCCGACAACTCACTAAACGGCGTCGGTGTCTCATCACCCAGCGCAACGGGCAGGCTGTCCCAGTCGATGGTGGTGCGGTCGAGTCGCGGCGGGGTGCCGGTCTTGAGTCGCCCCAGCTCGAACCCGAGGCGTTGCAGGCATGCGCTCATGCCGCCGGCTGCGCTCTCACCATGACGGCCGCCGGGGGTTTTGGTCTGTCCGGTGTGCATCAGGCCGCGCATGAAGGTGCCGGTGGTGAGGACGACCGCGGGGGCGTGCAGCGGTGTTGTGTCGTCGCTGGCGGCGGCTTTGATGACCACACCGGTTGCGCAGCCTCGCTCGACGATGATGTCCTCGACACTCGCAGCGATGATGTCGATCTCGGGGCGCGAGCGGATGAGCGATTGGACCGCTTCGGCGTAAGCGTGTTTGTCGTTCTGGCAGCGGGGGCCGCGCACGGCGGCACCTCTGGAAGCGTTGAGCACCTTGAACTGGATTCCCGAGGCGTCGGCAGCCAGCCCCATGAGCCCGCCGAGGGCGTCGATCTCGCGGACGAGTTGCCCCTTGGCGAGCCCCCCGATCGCGGGGTTGCAGGGCATGACGCCGATCTTTGCGGGGTCGAGGGTGACCAACGCAACGGTGGCGCGGGGCTCGGCGCTTCCCGGGCGGGTCTGGGGTGGCAGGAGGTTGGCAGCTGCCCACGCTGCTTCTGCGCCGGCGTGTCCGCCCCCGATCACGATGACGCGGTAGTCCTGTCGCACGCGGGGATGGTATGCGCGGATGCGGTTTGCGGGCATGCGTTGTCCCCTCGCTTGCGCGAGGGGCTCTATATGAAGAGACAATATGTGTAAGCAGAGCCCCTCGCGCGATGTGTAAGCAGAGCCCCTCGCGCGATGTGTAAGTAGAGCCCCTCGCGCGAGCGAGGGGACATCCGCGAGCATCGCCGTGTGTTCAGCGCGTGCCGAGTGTCGAGTCGCTGAGGCCGGCGATGGAGCCGGAGTTGTTGTTGGCGTCCTCGCGGGCGAGTTTGACGAGCAGTTGTTCGCCGCGCTCGGCGAGTGTCATCGCGTTGCCGTCGCCGTTGAGGAGGTACCCGTTGCGGACGAGGGCACCCTTGAGGGGCTTCCAGCTGTCGCCGAAGCCGAGCCAGAGGGAATCCTCGAAGCGCTTCTCGTCCCCGGTCTGGAGCGCAGCCAGCCCGCGGGCGAGCCATCCTTGCTGTTCGGCGTCCAGCCTCATCGGGGTCTTCTCCTCTTCCACCACACCCCATACGGCCCCGGGCCGCGGGAGGGTTGCACACTGTAGTCTGCCACAGAAATACCATCTTGGCCACGAGTGACCGCCCCGAATGGGGACATGACCATACGCGGCTCGCCTTGCGGCGGTTCCCGGACGTTTTTATGGGGGTGGTCAGTGGGCGTTGCGGTGTGAGAAACCGCGGAAGATGGTAAGCCAGAGGATTTTGAGGTCGAACGCCAGCGACCAGTAGCGGATGTAGTGGAGGTCGTAGCGGAGGCGTCTGCGGAGTGAGGTGTCGCCGCGGAGGCCGTTGACCTGGGCCCACCCGGTCATGCCGGCCTTGACGTGCTGGCGGAGCATGTAGCCGCGCCAGTCCTCGCGGAACCGTTCGATGAGCTCGGGGCGTTCTGGGCGCGGGCCGACAAGTGACATCTGACCTTTGAGCACGTTGAGAAGCTGGGGAAACTCGTCGAGGCTGGTGCGGCGGAGGAACTTGCCGACGGGGGTGACGCGGGCGTCGTCGCGGGACGTCCAGCAGATGGATTCTTCGTCGGCGACGTGGTACATGGTGCGGAACTTGTAGATTTTGAAGGTTTCGCCGGCGATGGAGACGCGGCGTTGCTTGAAGATGACGGGGCCGGGGCTGGTGAGCTTGACCGCCAGTGCGCAGGCGAGGATGACCGGGGCAAAGACCAGCCCGCCGGCGAGCGAGCCGAGGATGTCGAGCCCGCGTTTCGAGAGCCCGCCGAGCCCGCGTGTGGGGCACTCGCGGTAGCTGAGGACGGGCATGCCGTCGAGCTCGCCGACGGCCATGCTCTGGGGCAGGTATCTCGGCATGACGTCAGGGATGACCCGGACCTCGACCGCGAAGCGTTCGAGGCGTTTGAGCAGCTCGGGGAGGCGTTGGGCCCGCGAGCTTGGGACCGCGAGGTAGACCGCGTCGACGGGGTTTTGTTCCAGCGTCTGCTCGAGCTCGGCGAGGCCGTCTCTGACCGGGTGGCTCAGACACGACTGGCGTTCACTCCGTTCGGCAGCCGAGATGAAGTAGGCGACCTTGAGGCCGGTCCAGCTGTTGCGTTCGATGGTTCGGCAAGCGACCTGCCCGAGGCGTCCGATGCCGACGACCGCGACGTGGCGGAGGTTGAACCCGCGCTTGCGGAGCTCTCGCAGCGTCCATCGGAACCCGGTCCGGTGCAGGCTCAAAAGCGTGGGAAGGATGACCGCCAGGGCGAGCAGCTGCACCCGGCCGGGGTCGGGAGTGGAGGCAACGAGGCCGTCGTCGACGACCGAGGTCGGCGTTGCCGCGATGATTCTGTCGCGGAGAAGCCAGAGCCCGACCACCAGCAGGACCATCGCAACGACGGAGGCTTTGATGATGGTGCCGTACTCGCCCCAGAGGGATTTGTCGCGGCGGGGCCGATAGAGGCCGAGAAACCAGAACGCCACGATGACGATCGGGACCGCGAAGAGGAAGAACGAGTCGCGGACGGTGGTTTCCCAGTCGCCCGGGAGGTCGGGGAGCGTCTGGCCGAGGGCGGAGAGGCGGAAGAGCCACGCGGCGTAGCAGGCGACGATGACGACCATCGCGTCGAGTATGACCAGGATTGAAGTGAACAGTTGGTGCTGTTGCTTGAGCATCCCCGGGTCTCCATTCCTGCGGGTGATCGGCCGAATCCTTGGCCTTGGTGCAGTGTGCGGGGCGGCGGGGCGTCTGTCAACACCCCGAGGCCGTTGACCGCACTCCGGTGCGGTCCGACTCTTGTACGCATTTTGGTTCCCACCGCGCTCCGGACCGGGTGTTACCCCTCGTCTACGGCTTTCGCGGCCGCGGGCCAAGCGTCGTCCGAACGGGGGTTCGGGGATCGGCCCGCGATTTCTTCGAGTGTTTTTCGCTCGGTGTCATTGAGTGTAGCAGGATCGGGCGGGACGATCTTGATAATGGCATAGAGGTCCCCGGCTCGGCCGGTCTGGTTGGCGAGCCCCTTGCCCCGCAGCCGGAGCTTTCGCCCGCTGGGCGTCCCCGGGGGGATCGTCAGATCGACCGCGTTCTCCAGCGTGGGGACGGTTACGGTGGTGCCGAGGGTTGCTTCGGCGATGGTGAGTGGGAGGTCGAGAGAAAGGTCGAGCCCTTTGCCCGCGTTTGTCCCCTCGCCGCGGCGGAAGAGGGGGTGGCCGCCGATCTCGACGCGGAGCAGGACACTCCGCCCGTCGACGCCTCGGACGCGGAGCTTCGCACCGTGCTCGACAGCGGGGGGGATTTTGACCTCGAGCGAGGTGTCCTTGCCGTTGATGGTGAGGCGGACCCGCTCGCGTCCACCCCGGGCGGCGGTCATGAAGGAGATCGGGAGTGAGACTTCGAGGGGCGGTGTGGGGCGGGGCCGTGCGCGAGGGCCTTGGGGGGTGCCGGGGCGAGTTCCGCCAGCGTTTCGGAAACCGCCTGGCCCGCCCGCGGGTCCGCGGCCGCCCTTGCCTCCAAAGAAGGCGTCGAACATCGAGCCGAGATCTTCGACCTCGACGTTGAACCCGCCCGCGCCGCCGGCCCCGGGTGCGCCGCCTGACCAGGCGGCACCGGGCGCGCCGGCGGGTTGGCCGGTGTGCCCGAACTGGTCGTAGAGCTTGCGTTTTTTGGGGTCGGAAAGGGTGTCGTAGGCCTCCTGGATTTCCGCGAAGTTCTTCTCGGCATCAGGAGACTTATTGACGTCGGGGTGGTGCTTGCGGGCGAGCTTTCGGTGGGCAGCCTTGATCTCGTCGGCGCTTGCCGATCTGGGAACTCCCAGGACTTTGTAGTAGTCGCGTTGTGCCATGGCAGGTGGGTCTCGTTCGTGGCGCAAAGCCGCCCGCCGGGGAGATGGCGGGCGGCGGGGTGTGCTGGATTCTTGGAGCGCACGAGCTGCGGCGTGGCTCGACCGGTCAGGAGAAGATCACTCGCCTTGGGGGGTGGCTTTGGTGACACCCACCAGCTCGGCCTCGAAGATGAGGGTCGAGTTGGGAGGGATGCGGCCGCCCGCGGCGCTGCTGGGTCCGTAGCCGAGGTCGGAGGGGACGATGAATTTTTTCCAGTCGCCCTCGGTCATGCCGTAGGTCGCGATGTTCCACCCTTCGATCGCGCCGGCGGGCAGAGCGTACTGGAACATCCGACCGCTCTGGCGTCTGGAGGTGTCGAACATCAAGCCGTTGGTCAGCCAGCCGGTGTACTGGAACGCGACGGTGTCGCCGTCTGCGGTTTCGGGGGTGTCCTCGTCGCGGAGCATGATCGTGACCACGCCCATGTTGTCAGTCTCGACCGCGAAGGGCGAAGCGATCGGCTCGAAGACGTAGGTGTCACCTTCGCTTGCGCCCCAGACCACGTTGCCGTCGGCGTTGTAGCCTCGGTCGGCGGTCTCGATTCGGCCGTTGGTGAGCTTCATGCGGCTGGTCATCTCGAACGCACCGCCGAGGGCGGTGGGGTAGGGGTAGGGCGATTCGCCGACCCAGCCGTCGGTGGTCTTGGTGAACTCGAGATCGAGGGTGGCGATCATGGCGTCGCGGGGGATGTCGGGCATGTACTGAGGCACCGCCCACATGCCGATGAGCAGGTTGTTCATCGGGTTGTTGGGGTCGCGGACTTCGAGGGTCCGCATACGGATCTTGCCCTGGCGGTGGTAGAGCTGGAGGAACGCCGCGCGGTAGGGCTGATCGGGCGAATCGGCGCGGGCGGTCTCGACGTAGAACGCATCGGGCAGCGTGCTGAGTCTGGCCGGGGCGACCGACATGATGACGTCGGAGGTTGCGCCGGCCTCGGCGTTGAGCATGGTGACGGGCTGGGTTGTCTTCCAGCTGCCGGTGAGCAACTCGGCGATCTCGGCGAACGCCGGGTCCGACCAGCTCATCGGGAGTGTTTCTGGGGCGGTTTGGGTGCGGGATGGACTGGCGGGTTGGGCGCCGTGATCGTGGCCTTCGTGACCGTCCTGTGCTGCAAGCGGCGCGGCGGCGATCGCGAGGCTTGCGAACGCGAGGGAATAGGTTCTGCGAATCATGTGGGACATGGGATGGTCCTCGGTGTGTGTGTGGTGAAACCGCCTGAAATCAGGCGAGGTCGGGGAACATTTTGGTGACCACCGCGACAAGATCGCGGACGTGCTGGGCTGATTCGTCGAAGAGTTTTTGTTCGTCTGCGGTGAGCTTGAACTCGATGACTCTTTCGACGCCGTTGGTGCCCAAAAGTGCCGGCACGCCGACGAATCCGCCGCCGACGCCGAACTCTTTGTCGCAGTAAACAGCCGAGGGGATGATGCGTTTCTTGTCGCGGACGATCGCTTCGACCATCTGGATGGTGCCGCTGGCGGGGGCGTAGTAGGCGCTGGTGCCCATGAGCTTGACGATCTCGCCGCCACCGACTTTGGCGCGATCGACGCAGGCAGTGATTGTGGCTTCTGGGAGCAAGTCGGTGATGGGGATGCCGTGGACGCTGGTGAGGCGGGGCAGCGGGACCATGTCGTCGCCGTGGCCGCCGAGGAGGAGGGCGCTGATATCCTCGATGGAGCAGCCGATTTCCATGGCGAGGAAAGCGCGATAGCGTGCGACGTCGAGCGCCCCAGCCTGCCCCATGACGCGGTTAGTGGGGAAGCCGGTAGACTTCCAGGCGGTGTAGACCATCGCGTCGAGGGGGTTGCTGACAACGATGACCTTGGCATCAGGAGCAAACTCGGCGACTTTTTCAGAGACGGAGCGGACGATCTTGACGTTGGTCTGGATCAGGTCGTCGCGGCTCATGCCCGGCTTGCGGGGGAGGCCTGCGGTGATGACGACGACCTCAGAATCGGCGATGTCTTTGTAGTCGCTCGTGCCGATGATTTTGGAGTCGAAGCGTTCGAGCGGGCCGCAACAGGTGAGGTCCAGAGCCTTTCCCTTGGCCCTACCTTCGCTCTCGGGGATTTCGAGGAGGACAATGTCGCCGAGTTGTTTGGCGGCTGCCCAGTGGGCGCAAGTCCCTCCCACGTTGCCGGCACCGATGATCGAGATCTTGGACCGCTGCATAAATCAGGCCTCCGTTAGGTATAGGGTCGTGTCCCCGGTCTATGGGTGGCGATCATAGGCTCAAGGTGTGGTGTTTCCGTGGGTCTCGGGTCGAGCTATGGATACCCACGGCAAGAGTTCCCGCAATTTTGTGAAACTGGGGCTTCTCAGAACCGCCCGTTTCCGCTAGACTGGTGCCAGCCCGAGGAGGCCCACTGCGGGTCGTTGCTCGGCAGGAGTGAACGAGACACCCCGATTTTGGAGGGAAACGAGATGATGATTCGTACAGCTGCGTTCTTGACAGTTCTTGGCGGCGTTGCCGCGGCTTCGGTTGCGGGCCCGACGTTTATCGCGTTTGGCAACAACACCATGTACCGTTTCGGCGCGACCGGCGCGATCGAGACATTCACCATGGGCGACAAGATGATGAGCCTCACCACCCGGCCCGACGGCGCCATCGTCGGCCACAGCGCCGAGCGCAACTTCGGCCAGATGTGGGAGTCTTACGAGATTCTCGGTGCCAACACCAACTCGCCCATGCTCAGCATGCTCAGCGACCAGGTGCCCGGCCCGCGCCCCACGCTCAGCTTTGCTGACGGCAGCGCGTACTCGGCCCGTGAAGGCGGCAGTGGCGCCGAGCTCATCACCGTCGACGACGGAACGCTGATCGACAACGGGCTCATCGGCAACCTGAACATCCAGGACGGCGTCAACGGCAGCGGGTACGACGCGATCAACGACGTGCTCTACGGCATCAACCGTGACCAGGACGTGCTCGTCACCATCAACCGCGACACCGGCAATGCCACTCCGGTCGGCAGCCTCGGGATCGACTTCTTCAACGGCGGGGCCGAGTTTTACAACGGCACGCTGTACGCCTTCGTCCAGGACCTGGGCAGCCAGATGCTCGTCTTCGGCAGCGTCGACACCGGCACCGGCCTGTTCACCGCGATCCGCGACATCGACACCTACGACGCCAACGGGACTACGTTCATGAGCCTCGCGCTGGTGCCCGCCCCGGCATCGCTCGGGTTGCTCGCGATGGGCGGCCTGGTCGCGACCCGTCGCCGCCGCTAAACCCTATCGAGGGTCGGCCTCGTTTGTGAAACACTCATGGGGCCGCCGATCCTGGATCGGCGGCCCTTTCTTTTCTCTCGGCACCCGGCGTCGTGATCCGATGCGCCACGAGAGCCGAAGGATCAGCACATCATTCATTGACAGACCACACATGGAGAGAAACATGCACACCACTCCGATCACGTTCGCTGCCGCTCTTGTCGCGATCGCCGCCGGCGGGGCGCTCGCCCAGCCGATCTACCTCGCCACCAGCGGCAGCACGCTGTACCGGGCCGAGCAGGGGGGCGCGGCGATGACCTTTGCCTTGAGCGACGAGATCAACAACCTCGTGCTCGCGCCCAACGGCGACATCCTCGCGATCAGCGGCAGCGAGACCGGCTCGGGCACGTTCGAGATCTACCGCCTCGTCGGCGCACTCTCGAACGCTCCCTCGCTCGAGATCATCTCCGACGATTTGCCCAACTCGTACCCGGCTGCGACGTTTGTCGGGGACACGCTTTACGGCTACCGCAACGGGTCGCGGATGCTTGTCACCTACGACATCGGGACCGAGATCGAGACCGAGGTCGGGCCGAGCGCGCCGATGCAGGGGCCCATCGGGGGCGCAGCCTACGACGCGGCGACCGACACGTTCTACGCGGTCACGCGCGGGGACGATTCGTTGTTTACGGTGGACTACGCGGCCGGCGGGGGCAGCCCCGACGCGACCCTCGTGGGCAACCTCGGGATCGACGTCTTCAACATGGGGCTCGATCTCTACGCGGGCACGCTGTACGCCGCGTTCGAGGACACGACAAACAACCAGTTTGTGGTCGGCACGGTGAGCACCGCGACCGGGATGTTCACCGGCGACACAGTGCTCTTTGACGGCTCACTGGACGGGTCGGTCGGATTTGTGGTCGTGCCCGCGCCGGGTGTGCTGGCGGTGTTTGCTGCGGGCGGGCTTTTCGCGTCCCGTCGTCGGCGCTGATCGAGCGGGTGCAAACCCGCAGCGGCGGGTGCAAATCCGTCCTGATTGATGCAGAGATCACCTCGGGCCCCGGCATCGCGCCGGGGCCTGCTTTGTGTTTGAGCCTCGCGCGCGAACGAGGGGGCACCACGATCGTCAAAGCCGAGAAACACATTGACACAAGGCGCTCTGGCGGGATGGTCCGGCGAGCGTCCCCTACGATCGTGCATGCACTCTGCGATTGTTACGCTTGCTGTTGGCGGTGCGGTCAACCCGCTGCTCGGCGACTTGGTGGTCATCCTCGTCATGGCCGGTCTGGTCAGCCTGATCTTTCAGAAGCTTCGGCTGTCGGCGATCCCGGCGTACCTTGTCGCCGGGGCGTTGATCGGGCCGGGGTTGCTGGGGATCATCTCGACTGACGAGCACGTCGCGAGCATCTCGCAGCTGGCGATCGTGTTGCTGATGTTCGGGATCGGGCTGCACATGGACGCCGGCGTGCTGCGAGGCGGGTTCGCGTCGATCATGGGTGTGGGGGTGGTGTCCTGCGTGATCGTGACCGGGGTGGTGACAGCCGGGGCGATGGCGTTCGGGCAGCCCGCGCCGGCGGCGATCCTGATCGGGGCGGGGATCAGCATGTCGTCGACCGCGGCGGTGATGCGGCTTCTCCAGCAACGCCGGCAGCTGCGCGATCTGCACGGGCGCGTCGCGTTTGGTTCGTTGATCGTGCAGGACCTCTACGCGATCGTCGCGCTGGCCGCGGTGCCTCTGCTGGTGGCGTGGGCGATGGCGCGTGGAGACCTTCCCGCGGCGGCAGACGGCGTGGAGCAGTCCGGAGCGGTGAGCGTGTTGCTGCCGCGGATGCTGTTGGCGGTGGGAGGGATCGCGGCGATCGTCGTGCTGGGTCGTCGGCTCCTGCCGAGGGTGCTGCTCTCGGCGGCGCGGGGCTCGCACGGAGAGCTTGTGCTCATCATCGGCGCGGCGGCTGCGCTGGGTTCGGCGGCGCTGACCTCGGCGCTCGGTCTCAGCGCCGAGCTCGGAGCGTTTCTTGCCGGGTTCCTGCTGGCGTCGACACCCGCGCGGCACCAGCTTATGGGGCAGCTCGCTCCGGTGCGAGACCTCTTTATCCCCGTCTTCTTTGTGGCGGTCGGGCTCGGGGTTGATCTCAACGCGGCGCTCTCGATGTGGTGGATCGTGCTGTTGGTCCTCGTCCTGGTCTTTGCGGTCAAGACGCTGGTCATCGCGGTGAGCGCCTGGAGCTTCGGGTTCAGCGGCCCGGTCGCGGTGATGGCGGGGTTGGTCCTGGCGCAGACGGGCGAGTTCACCCTTTTGACAGTTTCGGTCGGGTCGGCGAAGGGGCTGATCGGTCCCGAGGCGATGGCGGTGGTCACGACGGTGGTCGCGCTCTCGTTGATCTTCACGCCGACGATTATTGCGTTGGCGCCCAGGGTCGCGTCGCTGTTTGTGGGAGTGCCGCTCCCGGCGTGGAAACGGCACCAGCTCGGGGACGTGGGCGCCGAGGGTGCGTCGGCCGAGAGCACGAAGCTCCGCGCGATCATCGCCGGGTTTGGACCGGTGGGCCGAGAGCTCTATACGCGGCTCGAACAGGCGGGGTTTGACTGCACGATCATCGAGCTCAACCCCGACACGGTGCATCGGCAACGGGGGCTGGGTCGGCGGGTGATCTACGGCGACGCGGCCAACCCCGACGTTCTTGAGGAGGCGGGGGTCGAGACCGCCGACGCGGTGCTGCTGACCATGCCGGACCACAACGCGATGCTCGGGGCCTGCCAGCTCGTGCGGTCCGCCGCGCCCCAGGCGTTTGTGGCGGTGCGGTCGGGGTTCCTGAGCAGGGGCATGCAGGCGACCGCGCTCGGGGCCGACTACGTCGCGGTCGACGAGATCGCGGCGGCGAGCGTGATGGCCGACGAGGTGTGCTCGAAGCTCGGCGAACGGGCCGGGAATGGTCAGGGTGGAAGCGACGGAACGGCGGCCGCGGGTGTCAGTCCGGGAGCATCTTAAGCTCGTCCCGCAGGATCGACGCGAGTTCGTAGTTCTCGTCCTCGATCGCGCGTTGGAGGCGTTGGCGGAGTTCGGACTTCTGACTCACCGGGAGCTTGGGGATGAGCGAGTCCCGCATCTCGCGGAGCATCTGCACCTCGCCGGAGTCGTCGAAAAGGTCGCCCGAGTCGTTGCTTGAGAAATAGCCGCGGAGGGTTTCGATCGCTTCGTCGATCGCGTGGAGCGCGGCTTTGGTCTCGTTGTCGGCGAGCGCCTGGCTCGCCAGCGCCCGCGCCCGCATCATGGTGATGTAGGGGCGGAACTGTTCGAGGATGGTGCGGTCGTCCTCGTTGGCAGCGTGCTCGTGGCAGATGTCGAGCACGCGGAGGTTCCGTGTCGTGTCGCGGATGACGCGGTCGAAGTCCTCGAGCACCAGGAGCGCCACATAGCGGTGGTAGTACTGCACAGCCTCTTCGCGGAGAGCGCGGCAGTCCTCGGCCGAGAGTGTGAACGTGGTTTCTTCCGGGCTGTCGTCTTGGGCGAAGGCGCCGTCTGGCTCCTCCTGGCCAAACCCGGCGGTGTCTGGTCCGGGGTTGTCGTCGGGTTTTGGGTCAGGATTTTCCGAGTCAGCGGGGTCCGAGATTTCAGCTTGGTCCGTATCTTCGGGTGGGGTTTCGCCGCGCATGGCGCGGTCGAGCCTGGCCTCGAAGTGTTCGAGGAGGCTGTCGTGATCGAGGGGTCGCTGGCCGTCGGGGCGGCCGTCGAGTTCCATCTGGAGGACGCCCAGGTCGAGCCGGACCTGGATCTTTTGCTCGCCGTCCTCGCTCTCGATGAGGCGAACGTTGATTTTTCCGGGCTCAAACGGCCAACCCTGCAAAAGTTCTGTGATATCAACATTCATGGCGGTGAAGCATAGATCGGCGTGTCCAAAAGTCTTGAAGATACATCGGTTCTGCGCGTGTGCCAGCAATATCGGAAAAAGCCGTCCAGATCGTTGCAGTTCCTCCCAGTTTCCCAACCGTCGCAGGGGGTCTGGGCAGGATAGGTGCCGGGGGCGTTATCCCGTGGGTGTGAAGTGGCAATCGTTGCGCCCCGATGCAACCGCTGAGGGACGTCGGACGAATCGGAATGCGCTGTGCATGGTACTCCAATCATGCTAGAGTGAAGTGAGTGAGTAGTGAGTGAGTGTGAGTGGGACGGCCGGTTCAGGCCGTGAAAGGTTGGGTGGAGAAGTGAGTGGGAAGCAGTACAAATCTGCCCCTTCCGGGGCTGGCGTGCAGTCGGATATTCAGCTGTATCTGCGCGAGATCAACAAGACCGCTCTTCTGACCGCAGAAGACGAGCGTGAGTTGGGCTGGGCGATCATCAACGACAACTGCCCCGCGGCTCGCGAACGGATGATCCGTGCGAACCTGAGGCTGGTGGTGGCGATCGCGAAGAACTACGCCGGGCGGGGCTTGCCTCTGACCGACCTCATCGATGAGGGCAACATCGGGCTCATGCGTGCGGTCGAGGGGTTTGATCCGTCGCAAGGCGCACGGTTCAGCACCTACGCGAGTTGGTGGATCAAGCAGGGCATCAAGCGTTCGCTCATCAACGCGACGCAGCCGATCCACATCCCGGCGTACATGGTCGAACTGATCGCCAAGTGGAAGGTCGCTGCGAGAACGCTCGCCAACGAGCTGGGTCGCCAGCCGACGGTTGACGAGCTGGCAACGCACATGGACCTGCCGCCCAAGAAGGTCAAGATCATCCGCCGCGCCATGAAGGCGATGCAGTCCGCCAACCAGCAGCCGACCAACGCCGACGGCGACATGGTGGGGCTGAGCGAGTTGATCGCCGATACCAAGTCCGCTGCTCCCGAAGCCGCGGTGTTCCACGAAGACGAGCTGGCGATCCTCCGCAAGCTGATGGAAGCGATCGACGAGCGTGAGGCGACGATCCTGCGGATGCGGTTCGGGCTCGACGGCGAGCAGCCGCTGACCCTCAAGCAGATCGCCGACGCGGTCGGGATCAGCCGCGAGCGTGTCCGGCAGATCGTCGATGAGGCGTTGACCCGTCTGAACGCGCAGATCACCGATTCCAAGCCCTCGCGGTTCTACCGTGAAAACCGCCGCCCCGGTGCGGCGAATCCGGCCGAAGAGATCGAGTCCTACGAGCAGGCCCGCCGGGTCCGCAGCCGGGCCCGCAACGCGGTCTCCTGAGCGGCCTCGATCCCTGCGAGCACGCCCCAGATATTTCCTCCGCCCCGGCATTGTCGGGGCGGTTTCTTTTTTTGCATAGGCGATGGGGGGGCAGCGGCGGGATGCCGGGTCCCACCGCGCGGGCGGGTCGTGCTACCATGCGATTATGAGCGAGCCGAATCCTGTATCGACCCTGTCGTTTTCTCTCCGCCACACGCCGTTGGTGCGTGCGGCTCTCTTCGTGGCGATGGTGGGGGTGATGTTGGTCGTCTCACCCGCGCGGGCGGATGAGTTTGTGGATCGTGTCAATGCGGCGTACGCGGACATCCGCGACGAACGTCGCAGCGATCCGATCATCCTCGCGGCCCTCGCCGAGATGGAGAACGCGCCGGCGATGCTCGACGATCAGCGTCAGGCGGCGCTCTACCCGGCGTCGGGGTCGGCGTGGAGTCAGCTCGCCGAGTGGGCGTCCGCGCCCGCACAGGCGGCGGCACTCGAAGCGCTCGACAGCATCACCAAGGAACAGGATTACCGCCGGGCGATGGTCTTCGCCCAGCCCTATGGCCTCGAGCAGGTCGGGGCCGACCCCGAGCAGATCGCGTTTATCCAGGCGGGGCTGTACACCGATCTCGGGGACCCGCCGCTCTTGGCTGCGGCGCAGCACCTGTACCTGCGGAAGTTTGACGACCTGGCAAAGCTCGTCCACGTCGAAGCAACCCGTCGGCTCGAAGCGGGCGACGGCACGGGGGCGCTCGACGTGCTCGCCGACCTGATCCAGTTCGGTCGGCAGGTTCTCGATCGTGAGTTCCACGCTGAGAAGGCGTGGGCGTTTGAGACGATGATCCTCGCGGCCGAGCGGATGCGCGACGTGGCGTACAACGATGGTCGTGGCGCGGCGTCGCTGACCGCCGAGGAGTTCAAGACCGCGATCGACCGGTTGCTCGATGTGCGCGGCCCGATCTCGATCGAGCGCATCCGGCTGCCCAAGGGTGATTTTATCGCTGGCGAGCAACTCATCGCGACCGTGATGGAGCCGCGCGGGAGGATCCGCCCGGAGGTTTTCGCATCGACCATGTCGAGGCTCGAATCGACCGAACGCCCGCTGCGACTTTTCGGTGAATCGGCCCGGTGGCGCGATGCGGCGGAGACGCACGTGGGGTGGGCCGTAGCCAACAGGATGCTCGACGGCATCCGCAACGACTTCGACTTCCGCTGGAGCCTGAGCCCGTTCGACCCACAGATGGCCCGCGCCTTTGCGATCGAGAGTTTGCTGTCGAGCCAGGTGGTGGCCGACCGGGTCGCGGTGGTGTCTCGCAGCGTGCCGGACATGCGTGATCTGTTCGTCCTGAGGCAGCTCCTGCGAACCGAACTGCTCGGGACGCAGAACGCTCTCGGGCTCGCAGCGTTCCACGTGCAGAACGGCCGCTTCCCGCTGGACCTCTCGGGGATCCGTCCCAAGTACGTCAAGGACGTCGGGGTCGACCCGTTCAACCCGGCGGTCGCCGACGGGCGCGAGCCGACGTTCAAGTTCTTTGTGCCCGTGCGGGATACCGCGGACCGGTTCTCGAACCAGCCGAACACGCCGCCGCACGAGATCAGCATTCTGGTTGATGACGCGCCGAACGTTTCGATTTTGCTCCGTGAGGATCAGTTCGTGCTGTACTCGGTCGGTGCCGACGGGTCGGCGCAGTGGGCCGACGAGGTGCAGAACAGCCCCGACGCGCCCTCGGGTCGTGACTACCTGCTCTGGCCGCCGGTGATGTCGGTGGTGCGGGACACGCTGCTCAACGACGGCGTCTTCAACTAGTCATGCGGCGGATGCAGAGATCGTTCAACACTCCGGCGACCGCGTGGGGAATACTCCCGGTCCCTCAACTGTGAGTTTCTTTCTATGGCAGACACCGTTCACAACCTCGTGATCGTCGGTTCCGGCCCCGCCGGGTGGACCGCCGCGATCTACGCCGCCCGCGCCAGCATCGACCCCGTGGTCTACGTCGGGGTCCCCAAACAAGACCCCGGGCCGATCCTCCCCGGCGGGCAGCTCATGCTGACCACCGAGGTCGAGAACTACCCCGGCTTTCCCGAAGGCATCGCCGGCCCGGAGATGATGTTCAAGTTTCAGGCCCAAGCCGAGCGGTTTGGGACCAAAGTCGTCGGCGACGACATCACCCGCTGTGACTTCTCCAAGGACGGCTCTGCGCCCCACGTGCTGCACACCTCGAGCGGCGGTGAGGTCCACGCCCATGCGGTCATTATCGCGACCGGCGCAACCGCCAACTGGCTCGGGCTCGAGAGCGAGATGCGCTTGGCGACTGCCGGCGGCGGGGTCTCGGCGTGCGCGGTCTGCGACGGGGCGCTCCCGGTCTTCCGCGATCAGGAGCTCGCGGTCGTCGGCGGCGGCGACACCGCGATGGAAGAGGCAACCTATCTCACCAAGTTTGCTTCGACCGTTCACCTCATCCACCGCCGCGACAAACTCCGCGCCAGCAAGGTCATGCAGGAACGGTTCCTCTCCAAGCCCAACGCCAAGGTCCACTGGAACAAGCAGGTCGTCGATTGCCTGAGTGACGGCAAAGAAGGCATGAACGAGAAGATCCGTGCGGTCGTGCTCGAAGACACGAAGACCGGCGAGCGGTCCGAGCTTGTCGTCAAGGGGCTCTTTGTCGCGATCGGGCACACGCCGGCGAGCAAGTTCCTCAAGGACTCGGGGCTCGCGTTTGACGACGCGGGCTATCTGGCGCTGCGCTCGCGCCACAGCGGGACCAACATCGAGGGCGTCTTCGCAGCCGGCGACATCGCCGACGGCGAATACCGCCAGGCGATCACCGCGGCCGGGATGGGCTGCCAGGCGGCCCTGGACGCCGAGCGGTGGTTGGGGGGGAAAGGGCTGGTCTGAGCCGCATGTCAAACGATGATGCGACCACATGGTGTTTCGATCAAGATGGGGCTGAGATTGTTTCAGGTCTCGTGGATTCGGTGTTCGCCGAGCGGCTGCGCAACTCGTGCCCGAGCGGCCGGGCGGGCGTCAGGAATCCGCTCAGCGAGTGGCCGGAAGGTCGCGGCGCAGCGCGGAGAGCGAGAGATTATCTCACCACCCGTCGAGGCAACGTTCCGTTGCTGACGCGGGCAATCCTGTTCGACAAACGCGAGGATGCAAACTGGCAACTCCCGCTGCACAGGGATCTTTCCATCGCGGTTGTGAGTCGTGTCGATGTACCCGGATTCGGCCCATGGTCTGTCAAGGCAGGACAGCCGCATGTTGCGCCGCCGCTCGACGTGCTCGCGCAGATCGTGACCGTTCGGCTCCACCTTGATGATGCGGGCGAACAGAACGGGTGTTTGCGGGTCATCCCGAGGACCCACCTCGCGCGAGGGTCCACGACGGCAGGCGATACCGATGTCTTGGCGTCGGGCGGCACGCCAATGCTTGTGCGAGCGGGGGATGCGGTGCTGATGCACCCGCTTGTTCTGCACGGCAGTGAACGATCAAGAATCGACGCCCGTCGGCGTGTGTTGCATATGGAGTTTGCGTTCGGGGAACTCCCCGGTCCGCTGCAGTGGGCGGAAGTGATGATCGACGAAGAAACATCGCGAGGCTAATGCACGTCCATGATGTCCGCTTCGCCCAGCAGCCGAAACTCCTTGCGACGCAGGATCTGCCCGGCGAGGTACTTGTCATCGACCGCCAGCGCGATGGTGGGGGCACCGTTGGGGCGGATCATCAGCGGATAGGCGAACTGGATATTCAGCTCGGCCCCGAGCAGGCTCAGGCACATCCCGCTGAGCGTGTGCCCCTTGCTGAACTCGACGACCAGGACGTCCATCGTGCAGAACGCCAGCTTGCGGTCGTGGAGCAGGTCTTTCGCGGCCGCGATGTTGTCGGTGATGAGCCTGACCACCGCGTGGTCGGCGGCTTCGTGCACACTGAGCGCACAGATGTAGCAGTCGGGCGAATCAGCAAACGCCTCGACCAGGTCGTGCAGCTTGCCCACGCGGTTGTCCAGAAAGACGCTGACCTGCGTCACCGTCGGCGGCGAATAGCCCTGGGCGGTCTCGGTCGGCGTTGCTGCCTTGCTCATGCGGTTCCTTCCCGGGGGCGCACGCCGTGCGCCAGCCACCATCGGCCTCCCCGTCAGCATAACGCCTCTGCCGATCTCCGAAAAGAGGCATCTCGGGGTTGTTCAGTGAGCACGGGGTCTTGGTCGATGCCCACGGGTACGCAAAGCGACCCGGCGGCGTGCCGGGTCGCTGGAAAATCGGGGAGGAACTCGGGGCAGCCTCGCGTCGCTCGGCGAGGTCCCGGTCAGACCGAGAAGCTCGAGCCGCAGCCGCAGCTGCTGGTGGCGTTGGGGTTGCCGAAGACAAACCCTCGCCCCATGATCTCGTCGCGGAAATCGACGGTGGTGCCGTTGAGGTAGAGCAGGCTCTTGGGGTCGCAGATGACCTTGATGCCGTGGATCTCGAACTCCTCGTCGGAGTCCTTTTTGTTTTCGGTGAGGTCGAGCAGGTAGCTGAACCCCGAGCACCCGCCGCCCTTGACGCCCACGCGGAGGCGGACCTTGTCGGCGTCGAGCTCCTGCTGCTCGATGATGGTCCTGATCTCCCGCGCAGCGGCCTCGGTGAGGATGACCGGGGAGTCGGTGGCGGTGGGCTGGGTGTCGGTTTCGGTCGTCATCATCCGTCCTTCGGTTGGTGTTGCTCTCTGGCTCGGCGGCACGATTGGGCGGTGCCGTTCTCAAGCATTGTACGCCCGGGTTTGCCCCGTGTTCTCGGCGACGGTTTCGGTCCGGTCTTCGATGCCCGAGCGTCAGCTGCTGGCGCGCTTTTCCTTGTAGTCCTTGATCGCGGCTTTGATCGCGTCCTCCGCGAGCACCGAGCAGTGGATCTTGACCGGGGGGAGGCTGAGCTCTTCGACGATCTCGGTGTTGCGGATCGCGAGCCCTTCGTCGATGGTGCGACCCTTGAGCCACTCGGTGGCCAGTGAGCTGGACGCGATCGCCGAGCCGCAGCCGAAGCACTTGAACCTGGCGTCCTGGATGATGCCGTTCTCTTCGTCAACCTTGATCTGCAGCTGCATGACGTCGCCGCACTCGGGCGCGCCGACGAGCCCGACCCCGATGTCGGTGCGGGACTTGACGTCTTTCTGCGTGCCGAAGTTGCCGACGTTGCGCGGGTTGTCGTAGTGGTCGATGACTTTTTCGCTGTATGCCATGGTCTGGCTCCTCGGGCGGGTGTTGCCCGTGTGTGTCGTATCGCGGGCGGGCTAGTGGGCTGCCCACTCGATCTTGGTGATGTCGATGCCTTCGTTGTGCATGTCGTAGAGCGGGCTGAGCTCGCGGAGCTTTTTGACCCCCTCGATGATGTGGGAGGTGGCGTAGTCCACTTCTTCCTCGGTGGTCCACTTGCCGAAGCTCAGTCGCAGCGAGCTGTGGGCCAGCTCGTCGCCGACGCCGAGCCCTTTGAGCACGTAGCTGGGCTCGAGGCTGGCGCTGGTGCACGCCGAGCCCGAGCTCATGGCGATATTCTTGCACGCCATCATCAGGCCCTCCCCTTCGACAAAGCCGAAGGAGATGTTGGTCAGGTGTGGCAGGCGTTTGTCGAGATGGCCGTTGATCTGGACGACGTCGAGCTCTTTGGCGACGCGGTCTTCGAGCTTTTTGCGGAGCGCGAGCAGGCGTTCGCGGTCGGCGTCCATCTCGGCGCCAGCGATCTCGCACGCCTTGCCGAGCCCGACGATGCCGGGGACGTTGAGTGTGCCCGAGCGGAAGTTGCGTTCTTGTCCGCCGCCGTCGGTCAGGGCGTGGAGGCGGACGCGGGGCCGGCGTCGGCGGACGTAGAGCGCGCCGATGCCCTTGGGGCCGTACATTTTGTGCCCGCTGAGGCTGAGCAGATCGACCGCGTCGGCGACGACGTCCACGGGCATTTTGCCGACCCACTGGGTGGCGTCGGTGTGGAAGAGGACCTTGCGCTCGTGGCAGAGTTTGCCGATCTCGGGGATCTCGTTGATGGTGCCGATCTCGTTGTTGGCCCACATGAGGGAGACGAGGATGGTGTCGTCGCGCATCGCGTCCTCGACCATCTGGCGGGTGATGACGCCGTCCTGTGGCGGGTCGATGAGGGTGACGTCGAAGCCCTCTTTTTCGAGCCGTTTGACCGGATCGAGGACGGCCTTGTGCTCGATGGGCGAGCTGATGATGTGGCCGCGCTTGGTGCTGCCCGCCGGGGCGTTGGCGTACATGTACGCCGCGCCTTTGATCGCGATGTTGTTCGACTCGGTCGCACCGCTGGTGAAGACGATCTCTTTGCGGTCGGCCCCGAGCAGAGTGGCAACCTGCTGGCGGGCGTTGTCCGCGGCTTCCTCGGCTTTCCACCCGAACGCGTGGTTCCGGCTGCCGGGGTTCCCGAAGTCTTCGGTGAAGTACGGCAGCATCGCCTCGACGACCCGCGGGTCGCAGGGAGTCGTGGCGGCATGGTCCATGTAGATCGGCAATCGCATAAATACCTCCCGCAGCGGCCTGTTCGGCTGCTGATCAGTAGAGACTTAGAATCATTCCAGTATAGGGAGGCAAGCAAGACCCGGCAAGACCCCCGAGCGAGCTATAGAGCGGGTCTTGGGCCGGGAGATCGGTCTCGGCAGCGCTCCAAGGCCGGGGGAATTTCCCCCAAAGACTCAGAGTTCTTCGGGCACGGTCAGTTCCATCTCGACGCGGTTGCCGCGGTCGTTGTGGCGGACCCGCGACATGTACGCCCGTATCAGCACGAGCCCGCGTCCGCCGGGGTTCTCGAGATTTTCGTCGAGTGTCGGGTCGGGGACGGCTGCGGGGGTGAACCCGGGCCCCTGATCTTCGACAGCAACACGGATCCGCTCGGGCGAGAGGGCGTACTCGACGGTAATCGGGGTTTCGGGCCCGAGGTCACGGTGGCCGTGGTGGAAGGCGTTGACGATCGCTTCTTCCATCGCCAGCCGGAGGGCGAACAGCGTCGCAGACGGGAAGCCGAGTTCTTCGGCCTGCTCGACGATCAGGTCCTGGACCGCGTTGATCTGGTCGCGATCGTTGATGAGAGAGACTTTGTCTGCCATCTGCGCCCTCGGGATGGACTACTCACAGATTCTCGCTGGGGTCGCCGCGCGAGAAATCACCCAAACGCCTTCATGGCAGCCTCTTTTGACTCGTGGATATCAAAGAGCTGATTGAGCCTAGTGATCACGAAGACCTCGTAGATCTGCGGATCGATATCCGCAAGGCAGAGCTTGCCGCTCCGGTTGCGGATCTTGGTGTTGATGGTGATCAGCGTGCCCAAGGCTGCCGACGAGAGGTGGTCCACGTTCGCGAAGCTGATCAGGAGCTTCGGCGCGGGCGACGCGGAGATGATGCCATCAATCTCCTCACCGATCGCCTGGATGTTTGCTTCGTCGAGGATGTTGCGGTCGATAAACTCGACCTGCGTGACCCCATCGACTTCCTTGACACGGATACGAGAGTCACTTCCCGCCATTGCCGAACCTCCTGCACTGATCAGCCCCACACGCGTTCTCCAGCGAGAACCCCACCGCCTCGCACGTCGGACGGTTGGATAGTGTAACCGCTCCGCGGCCTCGGGTCACACCCGCACACAAACAGAGCCGTCCGTCTTCACGGACGGCTCTGGGATTGGTCGTCGTCATCCGGGCGGTCGGCCCGGATGGATTGTCCGGTCAGCCGCCGAACCCGAGGTCCTGAGCAAGCCCGGGGAACGCGTTCTCTTCCTGCTCGCTCTGGATCAGGATGGTGGGCTTGATGAGGATGAGCAGGGTCTGCTCTTCGCGGGATTCGATCCGGTTGGTGAAGAATCGGCTCAGGATCGGGATCTTGCTCAGGACCGGGACGCCGGTCTCGACCTCGAACTCGCTGATGATCCGCTGCCCGCCGAGCAGGACGGTGCCTTGGTCGGGGACGGTTACCGTCGTCTGCACCCGGGTTACCGACAGCGTCGGCAGCTGAATAAACGACTGGGTATCGGCCGAGTTGACCAGCTGCCCGCCGGCGACCGCGGTGACCGCCTGGGTGGCAAAGCCCTTGATCTCGGCGACCGAGGTGTCCACATTGAGCAGCACGTAGCGGCGGTCTGCGGTCACCTGACCCTGCACCACCATGACCACACCCTCAGAGACCGCAGCAACCGTCGGGTCGAAGCCGACCGCCGAGTTCGAGGTGATCGGCTGGAGGTCAGAAACAAATGACTGCTGGGTGACGACGTAGATGTTCGAGGTCTGCCCGTTGGTGAAGGTCAGGCGGGGCGCGGTGAGCTGCACACTGCGGCGGTCGGCCTGGGTTGCTTCGATGAGGAAGTCGACCTGAATGTCATCGAGGAACTGCCCGGCAATGCCCAGTGCGGGGGCCGCGGCGAGGATCTGGCCGCCCCAGTTGTCAGAAACCGGCAGCAAGCCGCTGGCGAGCCCGAGGGAGTTCTGCGAGGAACCGATCGGGGACCACTTGGTGGGCGGGATCGTGCCCTGCGGCCCGGGGATGGAACCATCGCCGGTCGTACCGGGGCCGTTCACAGTCCGCAAGAGCCCGCTCGCGTCGCCGAAGTTGAAGAAATCACTGGGCAGCACGGTGCCGTCGGCTGCGCGAGCGGCGCGGACCTGGTTGTTCTCGCCGTTGAAGTAGATATCGAGGTCGAACCCGACCTGCTCGAAGAAGTCCTGCGCGACCAGCAGGAAGCGGGACTCGACGTTGATCTGCATCGCTTTGGACTCGCGGAGCTTGGCGAGCAGCGAGCGGATCTCGCGATGGTTTTTGGGGGTGTTGCGGATGAGCAGCGACCCATTCAGCTCGTACATCGCGCCGGTGGTGCCGCCGCCTTCGGGCCAGCTCTCGGGGTCGACGTTGCTGTAGATGATCTCGCGGATGCGTTCGATCCGCTCTTCGAGGGGGATCGGCTCGATGTCGTCCTGCTGGGTGTTGTTGAAGGGGCTGCCGCCGCCGCCGCCGCCACGAGCACTCTGCAGCACGGTCTGGAGGTTGATCTCGGGTGCGTCGGAGTAGTCGGGGATCTCGAAGACCAGGTCGCGGAGGTCGTACTGCTCGATGACCACGTGCCGGCGGATGCGGTCCTCGTTGGCGACCTGCACCATGCCGTCACGCACCGCCCAGTCGGCCTGGGTGACCGGGTCGGTCGAGACCTTGTCGAGGATGCGTTCGAGGATGGTCCGGGCGTTGGCGTTCTTGAGGCTCAGCGAGACCGTGGTCTCGCGGTCGATCCCGATCTCTTCAAGCGAGTCCCAGTCGACGTCAAAGTCGAGGGTCGAAAGCTGCGCGACGTAGGTCAGCGCCGCTTCCAGCGTGTTGTCGTTGAAGTTGGCAGCAAATGTTGTGTTGTCCAGCGTCGCCAGCACGCGGCGGTCGGTTGCGGTCTCGTTGGCCGACTCGGCTCCGGCGCGGCCGAAGCTGATCGCGGGCCAGTCGGGGGGATAGTTATAGATGTTGGTGGGGGGGATGTTGGCGACGTTGTTCTCTTGTTGGAGTACCGAGATGTTGTTGTTTCGCTGGCGCATCGCCTCGTTGTACGAGGTGTACATGATGATGTCGCGGTAGGTGTCGCGGAGGAGAAGCCCGGCCGGGTTGATCGGGTCGAGGAAGAGGATCTGGTTCTCGACGACCTCGAGCGCCTCGTGGTATTTCTGTTCGTACTGGAGGGCCCGGGCGCGGTCGATCGCTTCGGTGATCTTGCGGCCGCGCTCGCGTTCACGCAGCAACGCGGCGATCTGCGCCTGGTTGACCGACGACTGTTCCTGCATCGCGATATCTTCGAGCCGTTGCCGCTCGGCCGCGAGGTTGATGTCGCCGCGCAGGTTGTCGAGTTCCGAAGCCAGGGTCGACAGCTCGCTCTCGGGGAAGAACTGCCCGTTCTTTGCGGACGCCCAGACCAGCTGCGCCCCGGCGACCTGCTCGCGGGCGGCTTCGATATCGCCGGTCGAGAGCGAACGGCGTGCCTGTTCGCTGAGGAACGTGAACTCGGCCCGCTTCTGGTCGGCGGCGATCTTGTTGTCGTTGATGACCTGGTCGATCAGGCCGGGCTGCCCGCTGCCCATGAAGACCTGCGCCTCAGCAATCCGGTTCTCGGCTCTTGCCCGCTGGCTGTTGTCGAGCAGGTCGCCGAACTCGTTGAGCGCCCGGCGGTACTTGGACTGCGCCTCGGCCCAGCGGCTGGCGTCAAACGCCGCGTCGGCCTCAGCCATCGTGCCCCCGGCTTCGAGCTGGCGGGCGACCTGCAGGAAGTCGATTTCCGGCTGGGCGTTCTCGTCGTCGGGCTGGCTGTCTGGCTGGCTGTCGGGCTGGTTCTCAGGCTGGGTCTGGGTAAAGGTCTCTTCGTCGTCGCGTGTCACCACGCCCGGCTGCATCATGCCCGCCGCGACCATGGGGCTGTCAAACCGCTCACCCCGTGCGACTTCCAGGAGCAGGATCTGCTCCTGCGCCGACGCGAGCTGTTCGAGCTCGCCCGAGGAAAGCTCGACGCCCGAGCGGTTGACCGCCGCGAGGTCACGCTTTGCTGAGGCATAGTCCGAGGTGTCCATCGCCCGCATCGCGTCGGCGAGCCTGCCACGCATGACCGGCGTCAGCTCGGCTTTGCGGGCTGCGATGTCGGCGAGCATCTGCTCGGCACGGTTGGTCTGGGTCGCTGCGGCGGTGCCCGAGCGGGCGACCGCAGCGGCATGATGGGCAGCGGCCTTGAGGTCGTCACTCGAAAGCGCGAATTCGGCCCGCTGGAGGCTGACCTCGTAGGCATCAAGCCCGGCGATGCGGCGGTTGATCGAGGTGGTCAGCTCGAGAGCCTCGGCACGCTCGGTGTCGGTCAGGTTGGCACCAGACCGCCCGAGCAGCGTGCTCAGCGTCTCGTAGGCG
This sequence comes from uncultured Phycisphaeraceae bacterium, assembly GCA_964394895.1. Taxonomy (GTDB): domain Bacteria; phylum Planctomycetota; class Phycisphaerae; order Phycisphaerales; family UBA1924; genus PNC22. The sequence continues at coordinate 107,600 of CAYMZJ010000006.1, forward strand.
TGCACGAGCTTGCCGTCGTCGGCGAGAAGCCGGGCACGCTCGATCACCGCCGAGGGGCTGACGATCTCCTCGGCCACGAAGCCTTCGAGCTGCGCAGCCGCGCTCGATGCAAAGCCCGCGACACCAGAAAACGCCGCCGCCGCAGCGAGCAACGAACCGACACGAATGGACGAACGCCTGAGCATGCTGGTCTCCAAACTGGCTCGGCAAGCCGACGGGCACCCGTCGTGTCGAGCATCGCTCCGTGCGTCGGCTTCGCAAGCGCGACGCGTGTATCTGACAATGGAGGAGGCGGTTGCCTCCGATTATGGTTCTCTGGAGGCGGTTGCCTCGCCGCGGGCCTTCCCTGTCCCCGACCGGCGGGCCCTCCACCCCGGCTCGCGTTGCCGCGCGCTGGGGCTGGGAAGATAACCCGTCCGATCCCGGAACGCAACTGCCGGCCGGCGTTCTTTCTTGCCGCCGGCGTGCGCCCCTGCGATCCTCTATTCCGAGAAGCCCCCGCTCCGGTTGCCAAAGTTCTTCACGATCTGCCCCGAAATACTCGAGAAAGACCAGCCGGATCAAACCTGTTTCGGCGAAAAATCAGGTGAAATCCCTATTCTGCCCAACGGACGGTCACCACGCCCGGCGGGCCGTTCGGCTGAGGGGGCGTGCCCCCGGCTGCCTTGACCATTGCCTTGAAGTCCGCAGCCGCCAACCGGTCCATCTCGACGATCGACGCGATCTCCGGCGACCGCTCATCCCGGTCAAACAGGCCGTCCGCAGCCTCCCGGCACAGCTCCTCGGCCTCGGCAAGGCAGGAAGCCAGCAAAAACACCTCGGCATATCGTACCAGTGGTTCTTCGGTGTACTCCGCTCGGGCCAGTAATCTCCATGGGACTATTCCCAGTTCGTTTCCCTGGTCATCGGTGTTGGATTCGGGGTCGATATTGAGGATCAGCCGCCACTCGTCGCGGAGGTCTTCGATGATTTCCTCGAACCCGAGCACGCTCGGATCGTCGCTGGGAGCAACCAGCACGCTGCGGTGCTCGTGGAGTGCCGAGTCGGCCCCGGCGGGCTCTTCGACCTCTTCCAGATCGAACGCCGCGAGCACCCGCTCGACCTGGTCCCGCTGTTCGGTCTGGCAGCGGAGGGTGACAATTTTGTGCTCGTCGATGAAAACGTACATAAATGGGTCATCACTCATCGCGCCGAACCCCACCAGGCCGTCCTCGAAGAAGAAGGCGGGGAACTTCCGCACCATGTCCGTCAGGCGGTCGAGCCCCATGAGTTCGTAGGAGACATAGGGGTCGATCTCGCGGTAGGCGTCACGGCCGAGGACATCGAGGATCGGGTAGACCCGCCCGGGCATCAGCGTCAGCAGGTGCCGGACCAGCGATTCGAGACGCTCCGCAGAGATCACGATGTCGAAGACGTAGCGGTCGGGCCATTCTTCCCACTCGCCGTCGGCGTCGCCGTCGGCCGGCTCGAACAGCACGCTGTAGCCCGGAAGGGGCTCCAGCTTCTCCACCGGATACGACCCCAGCGGGAATGCAAAGTCCCCCACCTTGACCCGTTCCACCGTTGCATCGACGCGACAGGTCACCATGCGGCACCAGTCTAGCACACCGACCGTCCCCGGAGCCCGTCACCTGCCAGACCTACGAGCACCCGGCCGGGAAGTAGACGATGTCCCAGAGGTTGAGGTCGAGTTGATCGACGACGCGGTCGCCGTTGAGGTCGGCGTGGGGGAGGCCGTTGGCGTGGTCGTTGTAGTACGCGGTTTGGTCGGCCGTGTCGGAATCGCCGTCCATGTCCCAGTCGGCGATGCACTTGGGGGTGCCATAGAACCGCAGCTCGGCGGTGTTCCACGTCGCGGTGAGCGCCGGCTGGCCGGTGCTGGTGTTGCGGAGCCGGACCTTCCATGTCGCGGTGCCGGTCTCGCCCCAGTGGCGGACGCTGGTGAAGAGGGCATCGTCGTAGCTGACGGTCGGATCGGTGCGCGCGACAGCAAAGACACTCCGAGTCAGCTTGGGCCGACCGCCGAAATCCTCGCTGCCGCTCAACGGCCACATGCGGTCGATCTCGATCTCCAGTGGTCCGATGCCGGGCGGGCTCTCGGCCTGGGAAATGGTGGAGACATTCATCAGCAACTCGACGTGTTCGATTCGCATGTTTGCAACGGGCGACACAGGGATTTCTTCTTCTTTGCCCGGCCCGATGACAGCGCCGTTTGTGGGCACCGGCACCACGATCATCCGCTCGCCGAGGAGGGGCGTCCATGGGGGGTCGTTCGGATCATCGGGATCATCCCAGACGAAGTGGACAGCTTCAAAGGCGTCGATGAGGCCGTGGCCGTACTCGTAAGAATGGTCGTTGCCGGCCTGATTTGTGTGCCAGCCGGGGCCGAGGTCGATCGTGGCGGCGGTCTGGACGATGGCGTCCATGACGTCTCGCACAGCAAGGTTCGGATTTGCTTCCACCATCAAGGCGACGACGCCAGCGGCACAAGGTGCCGCAAAACTGGTGCCCCGATAGCAGCTGTAATCAGCTGAAAACACACAATCAAACGGTTCTTTCTTAGCCCGGGTCATCCACATATCGCATCCAGGAGCGGCACAAAATACCGACGAGCCTCGGCGAGAAATCGCGTGCCGTTCTTCAAACCCATTAACCAATCTAACCGAACCAACAGTCAGCGTAAACCGACTGGACAGCAGTTCGTAGTAGTCTGTTCTCGCGTCAAATTGGGGATTCGTGTCGTCGGCATGATTTCCTGCCGCCACAACGTAGTTGACACCTAACCATCCTAAGTCCTTGCGCGATCCCATTTTCATTGCTGCATGAATACTGGCAGGGAGAGGTTCAAATTCTTGATCCGCGGATGGATAGGTAGCAAATACTTTGACCGCAAAACAATTAGTGTCATTTCCATAACCAAAAGAATCCTCAAGTTCGGCATTCCACATTGCGGGCCATGGTTCATCATACACATATATCTCTCCGATTGTAGCTCCTGGTGCGACCCCCACAATACCGAGATCATTAGCTGCTTCTGCAGCAACTATTCCAGCCATGAATGTCCCATGGAAGTTTTCTATGCTGCATGAAGGCGGATTCTTAGGCCTCGGCTCCGAGCAAGTGGCATCGAACTGGTTAGTGAGATCTTCATGCTCTTGCCAGATTCCAAAATCGACAATGGCCACAGAAACCCCTGCGCCGGTATACCCATATTCCATGTCCTCGCGTTCCATGTTCCACACCTCACATGCACGAATGCTGTCGATATACCACTGATAATCAAAGTACGGATCGACATCCCCGACAAAGGGCCAGTCGCACAGAAACGCACTCGCTGAGCATTCACTACAATCCGTAACTTCCTGTGCGCACGTGATTCGCACGCCCAGAATCGTCGATAGTAACAACATGGTTTGAATACAGAAATATTTCATGCACGTCTCCTTGACAGGGGAAGACAATAAGCCAGAACAAGCAAAGAAGGTGGAGTTGGCACAAACATCAATGTATCTTCATTGTGCTCGTATTCCGCAATATTGCCCCAGATATCTGTATAGATAAGCTGATACCGCTCGGCATTGACGGAGAACGGATTCGTGCGTTCCAGCCTGACAGCATCACCAAGGTCTTGGCTGAGAATCCATTCAACTGAATAAACACGCATCGGATACGAATCATCAAAGAGTCCGTAGAACGGTGCCAACTGTGCCGCATAAATGATATCGATCTGATCAAACGTACCTGAGTTGAGAGTGTCAACGAACATCCCATTCTCATCACTCAAAGCCGACAGCGACGGATTCCGCCCAAGCCCGCGATCCTCACTGATGTCCACAGACGATGCGACCTGAAAGAACTGATCTCCTACACTTATTGAAAAAGCAGACGCGGCGAAGCCTGCGCCCCGCGGCTCCCACTCCGCCCACAGCTCGATCTCCACCTCATCCCCCGCCCCCACCACGATCGGCTTGCTCGCGTCGGCGGTCTCGCCGTTGACCTCGACCTGCCAGTACCAGTACATGATGTCGGCGTGGGCCGGGAGCGCGAGGGCCGCAGCCGCGATGATCCATGCTCCGAAAAGTCGTCTGCACATAGCAAGCCTCCCTGATCGTGTCTGTCCACCCCTCAGCATACCACACCGTCCGAGAAACACCAGCCCAAACCGGTGATTCCTCCAAATCCCGCTGTGGTGCCTGTGTTTTTTGCGGGTACCCGTATGAGGCTTGTGCTGGCAGGCCACCTGCCGAATCTCTCGGCTGGGCGGCTGGGGGGGGGGAGGTCGCCGGGCCGGGGGGCTCGTTCTATCCTTCCTTCATGGTCAGCTCAGCAACCCCGGACACCACCCATCTTCTCGCCGTCGCGGTCGGCAACACCCGAGCCCGGTGGGGCAGCTTTGCCGGGCGCGAGCTGACGCCGGGGAGTTCTGCGCTGCTCGAATCGGCAGCGGAAACGCTCCGGATGTTGATCGACGAATCGCCCCCGGACTCGGTGGCGTTGGCGAGTGTCAACGACCCCGCCGCCAGCGAGATCGAGCGGGCGTTGATCGGCTCGGGAGTGCCGGTGGTGCGGATCGGGCGGGATTGCACGCCGCCGCTCACCCACACGCTCGAGGACGCCTCCACGCTCGGCATCGACCGCGTGTGCAACGCGATCGCGGCACACCAACTCGTCGAGTCGGCGGTCGCGGTGGTCGACGCGGGAAGCGCGATCACTGTCGACTTTGTGGACGGGGAGGGCACCTTCCACGGCGGGGGGATCGCGCCGGGCGTGGCGATGATGCTCCGATCGCTGCACGAACACACCGAGGCACTGCCCATGCTCGAGTTTGATCCCAACGACACCGGTGTCTTTGGGCGGGACACGCCGCACGCGATGCAGCTGGGCGTCGCGGCGGCCGCCCGGGGGCTGGTGCGCGAGATGGTCGAGAAATTCGCCGAGCACTACGAGGCGTACCCGCGCGTCATCGCGACCGGCGGCGACGCGACGGCGCTGTTCGAGGCCGACGAGCTTGTCGAGCGGATTATCCCCGATTTGCAGCTCATCGGCATCCAGCGGGCTTTCGCGCAGGCCGCCAGCGGGGATGAGTGAGAGGGTGACAGCTCCCGATGCCCGATGGCGGCTAGGTACGCCAACCGATCGGCCGGGCGCGATCGCAACGTTCCAGATTCGTGGCGATATCGAGGCGGCGTTCTGCGCGTTGGGCATCGAGACGGTGGCGGTGGGCGAATGCCGCGTCCGCGATCTCGCGGCGGTCGATCGCGGGGTTGTGGCGCGCGTGAGTGATGCGTTCGCGCTCCTGATGCCTCATGGCGGGCTCGAGATCGTTCGGCAGCTCTGCGGCGCGTTGCTGGAGGCCGGGCTTGTGCAGGATCGGTGCGACACACCGCGGGCTCGATTCCCCGAAGCAGCGACCGATTTCGAGGCTGCGCTGCTCGATACCCTCAGCCGAGCGACAAGCCCGCGGGCGGTGGACCTGTTGCTCGCCCAGCCCGAGCGCTGGGCGGCGCACGGCGTTCCGGCCCCCGGGCTCGACACGCCGCCGCCGGACGCGGCACACTCGGCGGCGCTCGATCGGCTGGTGACGCCGCCTGTGGTCGTGGCGATCGGGGCGTCGAATATCGGCAAGTCCACGCTGCTGAATCGGCTCGCGGGTCGGCCGGTCGCGGTGACCGCCGACGAGCCGGGCACGACCCGCGACCATGTCGGGTCGCTGGTCGATTTTGACGGCCTGGTGGTTCGCTATGTTGACACGCCCGGGCTGCGCGAGGGGGCGGCGTCGGCCGAACGGGAAGCGCTTGCGATCGCTGCGAGGCTGCTGGCGACGGCCGATCTTGTGCTGTGCCTGGGCGATCGGGACATCCCCGCGCCGCTGCCGCCCGAGGGCAAGGCCGCGTTGCGGGTTGCGCTGCGTGCCGACCTCGGGCCGTCGGCCTGGGCGCACGCCGCGGCCGTCTCGGCGCTGACCGGCGCGGGGGTGTCCGGGTTGATCGATCGGGTGCGTCGGGCGATGGTGCCAGATGAGGCTCTCGACGCCGAGACTCCCTGGCGGTTCTGGGGTCCTGCGAGCGAGGATTGTGCCCGCTCGGCCGGGCCGGATGAGCGGGCAGACAGCACCTAGACTCTCTACCCGATCGCGCTTGGTCGGATGCCTGAACACTCCCCGAACCCCGGCGGCCCTTGCGGCTGCGTGGAGCCTGACGCATGGCCAAGGACAATCTGCCCGAGGAGAACATTCGGCTCGGCGAGCTTAAGGAAGGTGCCGGGCTCGAGGACTCCCGGATCAACCAGGACTTTGTGGATTTCATCCGCAAGTGGAGCACGCCGCTCTTGATGGTTGCTGCGGCGATCGCGATCGGGTACTTCCTTTATAACAAACGCATCGAGGCGCGGCAGGCGCACATCGACGAGGCGTTCACGCAGTACAACCAGTCCGCCAACACGTTCTCGCCTTCGCCCGATGCGCTCCGCCGCATCGCCGAGGACTACGACGACGTGAAGGGCGTGAGTGTCATGGCGCGGATCGCGGCGGCCGATGAGTATCTGCGTTCGGTGCAGCGTGGGGTTCGTCCGGGTTCGCCGCTTGATCCGCAGACGGGCGAGCCGGAGAGCGAAGAGGATTACCTGAACGACGCGGACCGCGATCAGCTGCTGGGTGAAGCCGAGGCGATGTACCGCGAGGTCTGGACCGACACGCAGGGCAACCCGGCGATGGCGATCCACACCCTCGGCGCGCTCTATGGGCTCGCGGCGGTGTCCGAATCGCGCATGGATGTTGATGCCGCGAAGAACGCGCTCGATCAGGCGATGGCGCTGGCTGAGGACCGCGGGTTTATCGAACACGTCGCGCTGACACGGCAGCGGATCGAGGCGCTCCCGCGGCTCACGCGGGTGTCGTTGCCGAAGAAGGCAGATCTGCCCCCAGAGCCCGAGCCCGAGGTTGTCCTGCCGCTCGAGGGTGAGACCGAAGTCATCGACGAGGGTCCGGTCGGGCCGCAGCTGCCCGAGGGCGATGCGGCCGATGCTGAAGATGGTGATGCTGCTGAGACTGAATCGAGTGACGACACCGCCGAGAGCGACGCCGCCGACGACGCGGGAAGCGACGAGACCGGCGAAGATGCCGGGGGCGACGACTCCTCCGACGACGGCCGGTGATGGCCGATCCGAAGCAGCCGCGTTCGGTTTCTGACGACCACGACACCGCAGAAGAGGTCGAGGCAACGCTCGGCGGGCGGCTGTTGCTTCCGGGTGGCAAGGTCGATCCCGAAGCGATCCGCAAAGCGGTGGACGAAGCGCGCGCGCAATCCGGCACCGCCCAGAGCGAGGGCGGCGAGGCGGAGCTGCCCCGGGTGAGGTTCACGCTCAAGCGCGATCTTCAGACCCGGCTGGACAAGTACCTGACCAGCCGCATCACGTTTATGAGCCGCACCCAGCTGCAACGGCTGATCGAGTCGGGCGGCGTGACGGTGAACGAGCGTGCTGCGAAACCCTCGACCAAGCTGGCGCGGGGTGATCGGGTCGAGGTGGTGGTGCCGGTGCCGCCGGACAAGACGATTCGGCCCGAGGAAATCCCGCTCGACGTGCTGTACGAAGACCGGCACCTGATCGTGCTCAACAAGCAGGCGGACATCATCGTGCATCCTGCGCGCTCAGAGTTGGCGGGCACGATGATCAACGCGCTGGCGTGGCACTTTGGGAATGTCTCGGACGGCGGGCTCTCGGGCGTCGGTGAAGAGTTTGCGAGGCCGGGCGTGGTCCATCGTCTCGACCGGCACACGACGGGGTGCATCGTGTTTGCCAAGGACGACGAATCGCACTGGAAGATCAGCCGACAGTTCGAGAAGCGCACGGTGGACAAGCGGTATCTCGCACTGGTGCGGGGTCGTGTCGAGCCCGACGGCCAGGTGATCGACCTGCCGCTGGGGCCGCACCCTTCGAGGGAGAAGGGGTACCGCGAGAAGTATGTCGTCCGCTACGACGACCTGGGCAAGCCGAGCGTGACGATCTGCCGGGTGCGCGAGCGGTATGTGAGGGAGAGTGAGGATTTTTCGCTCGTCGAGCTCGAGCTCAAGACCGGCCGCACGCACCAGATACGGATTCACCTGAGCCACAACGGGTGGCCGATCGTGGGTGACGAGATGTACAGCGGCAAGCCTTTGGCATTCGCGGACGGCACAGTCATCGAGCGGCAGATGTTGCACGCGGGGCTTCTCGCGTTCGAGCACCCGATCACAGGCAAACCTATGGTGTTCACCGCGTCACTGCCGCCTGACTTTGCCGGGGCGGTTGCTGGGCTGCGCGCGGGAGAGTCTGAAGCGGTGCATGTGGACGGGACGGTGCCTCTGTCGCGGTTTGGGTTGTGAGGTGGTACTGTGGGGGAGTGCCGGCTGTCGGCGTGTGCGAGCGCCATCGCACTGGACTTCGTCCAGTGGCACCGCAGAAAAGACGCGGAGCGGAACGGGTGAAATATCCGTGTTCGTTTCGCCAATAATGCCGGGTTCATCTCCACAACGGGGAGGGGTATCGTGCCAGACGCAATCATCATGGACGGGATTACCAAGACTTTCGGCGAGAAGGTCGCGGTGCGCGATATGCACATGGCGGTGCCCGAGGGTGCGCTCTACGGCTTCATCGGCCCCAACGGCGCGGGCAAGACCACGACGATCCGCATGATCATGTCGATCCTCTTTCCCGACGCCGGGCGGCTCAGCGTGCTGGGCAAGGCGTCGGCGGTCGAGAGCAAAGACCGGATCGGGTATCTGCCCGAAGAGCGCGGCGTCTACAAGAAAATGAAGGTCGGGGCGTTCCTCAACTTTATCGGCAAGCTCAAAGGGGCCGGTGGGCCGGGCCTGGACAAAAAGGTCCGCGGCTGGCTCGACCGTGTCGATCTCGGGGACTGCTACAAGAAACGTTGCGACGAGCTGAGCAAGGGCATGCAGCAGAAGGTGCAGTTTATCGCGGCGGTGCTGCACGAGCCGGATCTTTTGATCTTCGACGAGCCGTTCAGCGGGCTTGATCCGGTCAACATGCGGCTGCTGCGCGACCTGTTCATGGAACAGCACGAGGCCGGCCGCACTGTGATCTTTTCGACGCACGTCATGCACCAGGCCGAGCAGCTCTGCGACCACCTCATCATGATTAATAAGGGCGATAAAGTGCTCGACGCTTCGCTGGACGAGATCCGGGCGCAGTACGACCCGCGGACGATCCTGTTTGCGCCACTGGAGCCCAGCGGGGCCGAGGCGGTCGGGTCGGTGCCGGGGGTGGAGTCGGTGACGCCGATGGACGGGGCGTTCGAGGTGTCGTTGCGGGACGGGGTTGCGCCGCCGGAGATCATGCGACAGATATTGCAGCTGACACCGGTCTCGAAGATCGAGCTGCGTCGTCCGACGCTCGAGGACGTGTTCATTGAGATCGTCACCCGCGACGCCACGCAGGAGGCCGACGAGGCATCGCTGCGGGCCGAGCTGCGTGAAGAAGCAGCAGCAGGAGCGTCGGTATGATCGTCAGAGTTTCTGCCATCGCGTGGCGTGAGTTTTCGTCCACGGTGCTGACCAAAGCGTTCCTGATCGGGGCGTTTTTGATCCCGATGCTTGCGGCGCTGGCGATCCCGTTGATTATCAAGTTTACCGAAGAGGCCAAAGCCCCGCCGCTGGAAGGCAAGATCGCGATCGTTGATCGGTCGGGGGCGGTGCTGCCGGGCGTTGAGGATCGGCTGAGTAAGGAGGGGATCGCGACCCTCATCGCCGAGACCAGCTCGATGGTGCAGAAGCAGTTTGCCGAGCAGTTGGGAGATCAGGCCGACAAGTGGAAGGAACAGCTCGACAGCCCGATAGTGCAGGCGGCGATCGCGAAAGGATTCGGGCCTCCCCCGGTGCTGGCGGTCGAGGGCTATCCATCCGACACCGATATCGAGGCGCTGCGAGAGCGGCTCAAACCCTCGGCCGATGGGACGGAGGACGCGCTAGTTGGGTTGGTGATTGTCGCATCGGACGCTGTGCTAAAGGCCGAAGACTCCGAGACCTTTGGCGGCTACGAACTCTTCATACGCGCCAAGACCGATGATCGGCACATCGGGCTGATCCGCCGGGGCATGCGGGAGGCGGTGCTCGAAGCCCGGTACGCCGCTGCCGGGGAGGTCGCGGCGGTGCTCGAAGCGCTGACGTCTGTCTCGGCGCCTCGGACCAAGGAGATCACCGACACCGGCGACGCGCGAGAGGCAACCACAGCCCTCAACATGATGCTGCCGTTCGCATTTATGATCTTGCTGATTATGTCGGTGATGGTGGGGGGGCAGTACCTTCTCACCACGACGATCGAGGAGAAGTCCAGCCGTGTGGTCGAGGTCTTGCTCAGCGCCGTGAGCCCGATGCAGCTGATGACCGGAAAGATCCTTGGGCAGATGTGTGTCGGTGTGGTGATGCTGGCGGTGTACGCGGGGGTGGGCATCGCCACACTGATCGCGTTCGCCAAGGCGGATCTGATTTCGGTTGACAAACTCGTCTATCTGGGCATCTACTTCGTGCTGGCGTATTTCATCTTTGCGTCGTTCATGGCGGCGATCGGGGCCGCGGTCAACGAGCTGCGGGAGGCGCAGTCGTTGCAGATGCCGGTGATGCTCACGGTGATGCTGCCGTACTTCTTCTGGTTGCCGATCACGCGCGATCCCAACTCGACGCTGGCGTTTGTGCTGAGCATGGTGCCGCCGATGTCGCCGTTTGCGATGGTGGTGCGTATCGCCAGCTCCGAGCCGCCGCCCTTCTGGCAGATCGCGCTCTCGATCGCGATCACCGCCGCGTTTGCGCTCGGGTGTGTCTGGTTTGCTGCCAAGGTGTTCCGGATCGGGCTCTTGATGTTCGGCAAGCCGCCAAACTTCAGGACGCTGGTCCGCTGGGTGCGGATGGCGTGACACGGACGACGAGAGCGCTGTGGACATGCCCAACGAGCCCCGAGCGCAAGCTCGGGTGTACACGTGGCGGGTCCGGCGGCCTCCTGAACCCGTGCTCGCGCACGGGGCTCGTCAGGCGGCGTCAGTTCTGTTGGCGTTGCGTCTGACAGGTACCGGCGCAGCAGTGGTGCAGTGATCGCGCGTCGCCGACCCGGCCTATCGGACCAGGCTCGGGCGGTCTGTTCTCGATTGTGGTGCGCCAGAGACGGGTAGCCGTTCGCGCGTGGTATTCCGAGCGGGTCGTACCGTTCGGTGAACACACACATCCTCGATCCGGGCAAGAACAGCTGCGCCGGACGATGCCGCGAGCCGATAGCTGGCGTATGTCCAGAGTCCAACTCTCGTTGATCAGCCTTGAGAAGTTCGATGAAAACGCAGAAGCGGAGCGCCGTCGTCCCGGCCGTATCGCGTGCGAGCGCCTCCGCTGCGGCTCGGGGCGGGTCGTCGATCTCTCCCGCACCGGCGCCAAGCTGCGCATCCGCTCGCTGTTTGCGCCAAAGCAAGGCGAACACCGTTCGCTGGTGTTCGAGACCGTCATGGGCAAGTCTGCGCCTTTCCCGTGCGTGGTCATGTGGGTCAAGCGTACGGCGGTGGGTGTGTACGAAGTCGGTGCCGAGTTTGTCGAGCTCGACGACCTCCGCCAGCGTCAGCTCACCGAGATCGCCAAGGTCCACAGTAAACGCACCGTCCTGCGCGACGTTGCCTGAACAGGCAGCCGCGCGGGGTCGACGCTCGGGCGCACCCTGCCGCTCACGATCCCATCGAGTCGATAAAGGCGTTGGCTTCGGCGATCGAGGCTTCCATGTCGCGGATCAGCGCGCCGATCTCTTGTTCAAGCTCGCCAACGGTGCCTTCGAGCGACGCGATCGCCCGGGCGTTCAGGTTGTGCTTGAGGAACAGCACCTGGTCGCGGAACGCCGAGAGCACCGGCTCCATCTTGCGCTCGGCTTTGTTCATCGCGGTGAGCAGCTCGTCGTAGCGCCGTTGGGTAGAGAGCAACTGCTCCCGGCTCGACGTGCGGAGCGATTCGCTGGAATACTCGTTGAGCTCCTGCTCCCACTCGCGGAAGAGCGCGCTGCCGACGCGCTCGACCGAGGTGATCCGCCCGCGCACGCTCTCGGCCCGGTCCTCGCTGCGGTCGAGCTCGCGTTGCAGCCGTTTGTAGGTCGCTTCGAGCTCGCCGCCGTCGACCTGGGTGACCGCGATAAACTCATCGAGCGCCGAGGCGAACTGCTCTTTGGCTTTTTCCTGGGCGTCGCGGGCTTTCTGGACGCCGTCGACGAGTTGCTCGCGTTTGGCGTACCCGAACTTTTCTTTGATCGCCATGGACGCCGAGGCGCACCCGCCCAGGCCGCCGAGGCTGACGATGCCGAACCCCACGAGCCCGATGGTGATTGCCGCCGCTCTGTTCCGATGCATAGCCGTACGCTCCTGGTTCTTGCCTGGTCAGAGCTACTCTAGCCGCCCGGCTGCCGGGGGTAGCGGCACCATCGGTTCATGCTGTATCCTGTGGCGACACGAATCACAGAGGCGCCACCATGCTCCATCCGCCCCCGGTCCGACCGACATTCGAGCTCACACTTACCGAGCCCCCCGAGCGGGCGATGGCGATGGTGGAAGAGGCGTTGCAGGCCGACACCCGCCACCCGCACCAGATCCGCGGGCCGCACGTGGTGCTGACCGTGCCTCCAGACGCTCGGCACTTTTGGTCGCCGTGGCTTACGATGGAGGTCTCGCCCGCGGCGACCGGTTCGGTCTTGCACGGCCGCTTCAGCCCCAAGCCGGCGGTCTGGACCGGGTTCATGTTCGGGTACATCACCCTGACCACCGCGGGGAGCTTCGGCCTGATGTTTGCCGTGTCGCTGGCGATCATCGGGAAGTCGGTGTGGATCGCGGCGGTGTGCAGCATCGTGTTCTTTCTTGCGGCTGCGGGGATGTACGTCGCGTCCCAGATCGGGCAGCGGCTCGCACGCGCACAGATGCACGAGTTGCACGCGATGGTCTCGGAAATCTTCGCTGCGGTGCGGAGCGATTGACCGGACGCCGAGGCGGGCGTCATCCCGTCTGGTACAGGCCGCACACGGCGCCGGCAGGGTCGCGGATCACCGCGAACTTCCCGCCGCCCGCCGAGCGAGGTTCGGTGAGCACCTCGCCCTTGAGCGCACGCACCTGCGCGAGCGCCGCGTCGAGGTCGGCAACCACCACATACATCAACCACTGCGCGGGCAGGCCGGCGTTCTTGCCCCGCGCGTGGCACACCCCGGCGACCGCGTCGTCGCCGGCGTTCATGGTGAAGTCGGCGTACTCGCCCATGTCCACGGGCTGAGCAGACCAGCCAACGACACCCGCGTAAAAATCCCGCACGCCCGGGGCGTCGGAAACAGTGAGGTCGTGCCAGCCGATGGTTCCGGGTTTCATGGTGCTCATGCCGGGAGCATACATGATCGTTGGCCGGTTGAGGGCGGGGGCGCTCGACAGATCACAAAGCTGTCGCGACTGTGGGGCACACCTGCCAGCGGCTGGTCGGATGCGGCTTGTCCAAAACGCAAACGGGCCCGCCCTCCCGGCCTGGGGTCGGCCGGGAGAGACGGGCACGCGCTTGAAAGGGAGTGCAAGAACGCTCTCGGTCGACGGCTCGAAACCGCCGACCGAGAGAGCGCAAGCTCTTAGTGGTCGTGGTCGCCGTGACCACCGTCGTCGCCGTGACCACCGTCGTTGTCGTGGTCATCGTTGTGGTCGGCGTGGTCCATGTCCGTCATGCCCATCATGTCGGGCATGAACATGCCCTTGGCCTGCCACGCCGCGTCGATCATCTGGACGTACTTCAGGGGGTCTGCTTCGACCTTCGGCCGGCACGCAGGGCAGCAGAAGCGGAACAGCCGCCCCGCGATGACCATCTCGTCGGGCTCGCCCATCGACCCGAGCGTCCCGCCCGAGATCGGGCAGGTGTCGAGCGGGTAGTGATCGCGCTGGGCTTCGGCGGCCGCCTGGTCGAGCTCTTCGATGAACTTCGCCGGGTCGGCTTTGAACTTGCGCTTGCACATCTTGCAGCAGAGGCGGATGAGGCGGTTGTTGTAGACGATATCGGTCGCGATGTCCTCGCCGTCCTCGATCAAAGGCTCGCCCGAGACCACGCACACCTCGGACGGGTAGTACCGCATCTGGTCCTTGATCATCGCTTCGTCAACCGCGGCCCACGACGCGGTGAAGTCGGCCTCGAAGTCTTTGATGCACCCCTTGCAACAGAAGCGGACCTCGCGGCCGTCGTACTCGCGGACGATCGGGTCGCCCATCGAGCCGAGCTTCTCGCCCGAGATCGCGCAGGTGTCGAGGGTGTAGGGACCAGCCCACCCCTCGGGGTCGTCGTGCCCCGCAGTGGCTGTGGTCTGGGCACCGTGCCCGTCGTGATCGTCGTGCGCCTGAGCGAACACGGCGGCGGGAGAGAAGGCAGCGAAACAAACGCAAGCGGACAGTGTCAACGATCTCATGATGATTCTCCTTGTGAATCGTGGATGGTTTCTTGAACAGGTTTGCGGATGCGAGAAAGGCGGAACTTCCACTCCTGCACCCAGCAGTACAGGATGGGAACAACGAACCAGGTGAACGACGCGACGACCATGCCGCCAAACGACGGGATCGCCATGGGGATCATGATGTCAGAGCCCCGTCCGGTGCTGGTGAGCACGGGCAACAGGGCGAGGATTGTGGTGGCGCTGGTCATGACCGCGGCCCGGATGCGGAGCTGGCCGCCGCTCACCACCGCTCTGCGGATCGCGTCGATCGAGTCGGGCTTTTGCTCCTCCATCGATTGTTCGATGCGGGTTGCCATGATGACCCCGTCGTCGGTCGCGATGCCGAAGAGAGCGAGGAAACCCACCCAGACCGCAACGCTGAGGTTGTAGGACTGGACCCCGAACAGCTCGCGCAGGTTGGTCCCGAGCAGCGAGGTGTCGAGAAACCACGGCTGGGCGTACAGCCAGAGCATCATGAACCCGCCGCCCCACGCGACGAACACGCCGGTAAACACCATGAGCGTGACGCCCACCTTGCGGAACTGGAAGTAGAGCAGCATGAAGATGACAACCAGCGAGAGCGGCAGCACGATGGTCAGCCGCTTGGCGGCGCGGAGCTGGTTCTCGTAGGAGCCGGAGAACTCGTAGCTCACCCCCGCGGGGATGGTGAGGTCGCCCGAGTCGATCGCGTCCTGGATATGCCGCTGCGCGTCGTGCACGACCGCGACCTCGGCAAAGCCGGGCATCTTGTCAAACAGCACGTACGCGACGAGGAACGTGTCCTCGCTTTTGACCATCTGTGGCCCGCGTCGGTACTCGAGCGTCGAGAGCTCGCGCAGCGGGACCTGCGCGCCCATGGGCGTCGAGACCAGAATATCGCCGAGCGTGTCGGGTTGGTCGCGCAGCTCACGCAGGTACCGGACACGGATCGGGTAGCGTTCGCGGCCTTCGACGGTCATCCCCAACGGCTTGCCCCCGATCGCGACCTCGATCACCTCCTGCACCGCCGCGATACTCAGCCCGTAGCGAGCGATCTTCTCGCGGTCGATATCAATCTCGAGATACGGCTTGCCGACCACACGATCGGCGAACACCGCGAGCGGCTGGACCGAGGGCACCTGTTTGAGCAGCCGTTCGAGTTCGAGCCCGAACCCTTCGATCGTTTCCAGGTCCGGGCCGTAGACCTTGACGCCCATCGGCGCCCGGAACCCGGACTGGAGCATGACAATCCGGGTCTCGATCGGTTGGAGTTTGGGGGCGCTGGTGACGCCGGGCATCTTTGCCGCGGCCACGATCTCGTCCCAGATGTCCTGGTTGGACGTCACCTCGTCGCGCCACTGGCGGAAGGGCCGCCCGTCCTTGTCTTCGATGAGTTGACCGTCTTCGTCACGGACATACTCGGCGGCGTCTTTGTCGTAGCGGAAGTTCAGGCGATGTCCGGACTCGTCGGTTCGGTACTCACTCTTGTACTCGATGATTGTTTCGATCATCGAGATCGGTGCCGGGTCGAGCGGGCTCTCGACGCGCCCGATCTTGCCGACCGCCATCTTGACCTCGGGCACGCTCATGATCCGGCGGTCGAGCTCTTTGAGGATTTCGGTCGCCTCGCCGATGGAGATGTGTGACATCGCGGTGGGCATGTAGAGGAAGGCGCCCTCGTCGAGCGAGGGCATGAACTCGCTGCCCAGGCCGGGGAAGGCGTGCGAGACCTGGACCACTGCCTGCCGTTCCCGGACCGAATCGGGGAGCCAGCCCCAGACCTTGTCAAACCCGAGCCACACCGTTGCGCCGAAGAGCACGACGAGCACCGCCGGCGAGATCCCGATGAGCTTGTGCCGCAGCGTCCATGCGAGAATGTACGGGAACGCGGCCCGGATAAGCCAGAACGCGAGCAACAGCGCGCCCACAATGATCCCGATAAAGAGCGCATTGCCGGGCAGCCCGGGCTCGGGCCCAAGCGGTTCCCACGCGCCCGCCAGCACGAGCAGGACAAGAAACACCGCGACGAGGTTGGTCGACCATTGGATACCGCGCGCCACCAGGTCGGGGAGCCAGGGCTTGACAAGGTAGAAGCCCCCGAACGCCGCGATGATGCTGCCCCCGATCGTGTGAACCCAGACCGCGGTCGCCAGGCCGCCAACAACCAACGCCGCAGCCCCGACCATGCGGAGAAGCTTCGTCCGGATGCGGAAGCCCATGAGCACATGTGCCGCAGCGGGGAGGATCGCCAGCGCGATGACGATCGCGGCAATCAGCGCAAAGGTCTTGGTGTACGCGAGAGGCTTGAACAGCTTGCCCTCGGCGGCTTCCATCGTGAAGACCGGCAGAAAGCCGACGACGGTTGTCGCGACCGCAGTAAGCACGGCGCTGCCGACCTCGCAGGTCGCGCGATAGATGACGTCGATGGTGGGCTCGGTGCTGGTCTCGTCGGCCTCTGCTTCGTCCAGCCGTCGCAGGATGTTCTCACTCAGGACGATCCCCATGTCGACAATCGTCCCGATTGCGATCGCGATCCCCGAGAGCGCGACGATGTTCGCGTCAACGTGAAAGAGCTTCATCCCGATAAAGGTCATGAGCACCGTGATCGGGAGCATCGCGCCGATCAGCAGGCTGCTCCGCAGGTGCATCACCATGAGCACCACGACGATGATCGTGACCAGCACCTGTTGCGTGATCGCCGAGTTGAGCGTTTCGAGTGTTTCCTTGATGAGCCCCGAGCGGTCGTAGAAGGGGATGATCGTGACCCGGCTCTCGGTGCCGTCAGCGAGGATCTTCGAGGGCATCCCCGACGCGGTGTCAGCGATCGTGTCCTTGATCCGTTGGATCGTCGCCATCGGGTTCTCGCCGTAGCGCACCACAACCACGCCACCGACCGCCTCTTCCCCGGCTTTGGTGAGTACGCCGCGCCGCATCGCCGGCCCCAGCGCGACCTTCGCGATGTCGCCGATGAGGATCGGCTGCCCGTCGCGTGCGGTGATCGCCGCCTGTTCGAGGTCCTCGACACTCTCGATAAAGCCGAGCCCGCGAACGATGTACTCGGCTCGGTTGATCTCGATCGTGCGTGCGCCCACGTCGAGGTTGCTCTGCCGGACCGCGCCGATGACCTGCTGGAGAGAGACCCCCGCCGCCCGCATCGCGTCGGGGTCGACATCGACCTGATACTCCTGCACGTAGCCGCCGATCGAGGCGACCTCCGAGACACCCTCGACGCCGGCGAGTTTGTACTTGACGATAAAGTCCTGGATCGACCGCAGCTCGTCAGGCCCCCAGCCGCCGGTGGGGTTGCCCTCGGGGTCGCGCCCCTCGAGCGTGTACCAGTAGACCTGCCCCAGCGCGGTGGCGTCGGGGCCGAGCATCGGGGTCACCCCGGGCGGGAGTGTGCCCGAGGGGAGTGAGTTGAGCTTTTCGAGCACGCGCGATCGGGACCAGTAGAACTCGACGCCGTCCTCGAACACGACGTAGATCGTCGAGAACCCGAACACCGAATAGCTGCGGATGTCCTTGACACCCGGGATGCCCAGCAACGCGACGGTCATCGGGTAGCTGATCTGGTCGTCGATATCCTGCGGGCTTCGGCCCGGCCACTCGGTAAAGACGATCTGCTGATTCTCGCCGATGTCCGGGATCGCATCGACCGGCACGGGGTCTCGGGCGAGCCCGCCGAGGTCCCAGTCAAACGGCGCAACGAGCCCGCCCCAGAGCAGCGCTCCGGCGAGCGCAATCGCGACCATCAGCTTCTGTTCCAGGCAGAACCGGATCAGGTTGTTGAGCAAACCCGGCTTCGGTTGAGGCGGCGGGTTACTCATGGTCGTGCTCCATCCCCGGCATGTCCGGCATGTCGCTCACGGCATCAGCCGCGGTGCCAGTCGGGGGAAATGCTGCGCGGATATCTCCACACCGCAGCATCCGGCTGCCGAAGTAGGGGTTGTTGACCTTGTCCCCGCGTTGCATCCACTCCGCCCCGGCATTGTCAAACGCCATCGGGCAGTAGGCAACGTGCCAGGTCTCGTCGGTGCTGTGGCCGAACGCTTTCTCCAGCGCGATGACGCCCTTGCTCATGCGCTCAAAGAGCACTCTTGCCTGCTCGGGCGTGGTGACAGCCGTTTCTGTGCGGAGCTTGGCCGCCGCCCGACGCCACTCCCCGCGCGGCTCGCCGACCAGGCCGACTTCCTTGACGTTTTCGAGCGCCGCCTGCAGGTCATCAGCCGCCTGAACAAACCCGCCCACGTCGTCCCCTGCGAGGGATTCCTGCGCATCGAGGTACGCCGCGTACACGGGAGTCAGTGCAGCCAGGAATGCCTCAGGAACACTCGCGCTGGTCTCCATCGGCATCGCGTTCGGCGCCATCCCGGTGTGTCCGGCGTGGGCGTTGCCGCCACCGCCACCGCCGGGCGTCATCATGCTCGGCTTGGCCACGATCTGCATGGCGCTGTCGATCCGGAACGCGCCATGCACGACGACCGATTCGCCCTCGCGCAGCCCCTCGCGGACAACGTAGAAATCGTCTGCCCTCGGGCCGAGCACGACCTCACGCCCTTCGTAGGTCGGCTGTTCAGAGTCGGGCACCTCGACGTAGACCACCGAGCGCGTGCCGGTAAAGAGCACCGCCGTCCGCGGGATCACCAGCGGCATCTCGACCTCGCTCGAGTCCTCAACGACGCCGAGCGACTCGGTCGGGACCAGGTCCATGCCGCAGATCTCGCACGCCCCCGGTCCGTCCTGCAGCACCGAGGGGTGCATCGGACCGACCCACTTTCCGGCGAGTTCGTCGTTGACCACCGCGCCGTGGTCTGCGATCCGGGTCCGGACCACCGCCGAGACGTACATCCCGGGCTTGAGGCGTCGGTTGGCGTTGTCCACCGCGACGCGCACCGCGGCGGTGCGCGTGCGCTCATCGACCATCGGTTCGATAAACGAAATCTGCCCCTCAAAGGTCTCGCCCGGATGCGATTCGACCGTGAACGTGACGGGCTGCCCCCAGCGCAGGAGCGGGAGCTGCGATTCGTAGGCTTCCATATCAAGCCACAGCCGCGAGAGGTCGGCGACCGTCGCGATCGGGGCTCCGGTCTGCACATAATCGCCCTCGCGCACCGCAAGATGGGTGACCACGCCGCCGATCGGCGCAAAGATCGTGAGCAGGTCAGAGTCGAACGACCCGCTCTCGATCTCGGCGACCTGTTCGGGTGTGATGCCGAACAGCCTGAGTTTTTCCCGAGCCGCCGCGAGCATGTCGCGGGTTGTCGAGCGGACGATCTCGCTGGTCCCCCGGATGTTCTGGTCCGCCGCGATGGACTGGCGGAGTTCCTCGAACGCCGCGAGCAGTTCGGGGCTGTAGACCTCCGCCATGTGGTCGCCCTTGGAGACCGACACCCCGAGATAGTTCACGAACAGCCGCTCGATACGCCCGGGAAAGTAGGCGGTGAGCCTCGCGACCGCGGTCTCGTCAAACGTCATCTTGCCGTAGAGGCGGGTCGAGGCGGTCGGGAAGAACCGCCCGACCTGGGCGGTCTCGATCCGGCTGAGCGCCGCGGCGCTCTCGCTTATCGTCACGCGCCGATCGTGGTCCTCACCGATGTCGGCGGTCACCGGGATCAGCTCCATAAAGCAGATCGGGCACTTGGCGTCGGGGTCCGGCAGCCGCACCGTAGGGTGCATCGAGCAGGTGTACATCTGCGGCTCGCTCGCGGTGTCGTCCGTCTGGTCGTCGTGTTCATTCGCGGCAATCTCGGTCGACGCCTCGGGCGAATCCTGACCCAGGTGGTACCCCATGACCAGCGCGAGCCCGATCAACACAACCGCGACACCCGCGGCCGTATGGCGCCAGATCCAGGCAACTGTCGCCCGGAGTATCTCGAGAAAGCGGTTCATGGCTGATCCCCTTCGGTGGTCAAGGCAGGAGTGTCCTCGCCGGTCGTGCCGTCTGTTGGCACCGATGCACCGACGAGCGTGTTCAGTCGTGCGAGCGCCTTGCCGCGGTCGGCCCGCGCCCGCTCGGCGGCAATCGAGAACTCGAGCAGCGTGCGCTCGGTGTCAAGCAGATCAAGAAAGCTCGTGTCCCCGGCCCGGAACCCCGCGAGCGAAGCCCGCAGCGATTCCTCGGCCTTGGGGATCAGCGTCAGCTCGTAGAGATTGACGCGTCGGTCGGCGTCGGTGTGCTCGAACCATGACCGGTGGATCCCGGCTGCGATTCGGTTCGCCTCGGCGTGCCGGTCGCCTGCGATCGCGAGCCGACGGGCGATCGACTCCCGAACCCCGGCGTCGTACTTCTCACGCCACACCGGGAGACTCAGCCCGAAGCGGAGCAGGATCGGATCGTCCCCGCTCTCGGGGAAGGACGCTCCCGCCGCGTCGTTGGTCACGATGTAATCCACCCCGACGGTGAAGTCAGGCAGCCCATCCTTGCGGGCAACCTCGGTCAGGAACCGTTGCGCCTCCATCTGTTCGTCGAGTGCAAGCAGTGTCGGGTTGGCTCGACGTGCGATCGCCGACAAGCCCTCGGCGTCCACACTCGCCACCCGCCCCGGCAGCGTGCCCATCAGCGGGACCGCGGTCGAACCCGGCCGATCGAGCACCGAGTTCAACTCGGCGACGTACGCCGGGCGCATGGCTTGCAGTTGAATGACCCTGTCTTCCAGTTGCCCGAGTTCGACCTGCACGCGGATCAGCTCCGGGTGCGAGCTCGCGCCGACCCTATACCGGGCGCGGAGCACTTCCTCGAACGACAGCAAGAGGTCGAGGTTCTCGCGGGTGATGTCGATGGTCTTGTCGAGGTATGCCAGGTCGTGCAGGGTGGTGACCACCCGCTCGGCGACAGTCAGCCGGGCCGCTTCGAAACGCCGCCACGCCGCCGAAGCGCCTCTGGACGCCGCGTCTTCGCGGTCCCCGAGTTGCCCGGGCCACGGGAAGCTCTGCTGCACGCCGATCCTGCCTTGCTGAGCGCCGGTGCGGGTCTCGACCTCATCGAGAAAGAACCCGAAGCTCAGCCGGGGATCGGGCAGCGCGCTGACTTGTGGCAACCTTTCTGCCGCCGCACGCCACCGCTGGTAGGCAGCCTCGACCTGCGGGCTGTGAAAGAGCGCGTAGCGGATGTAATCGTCCGGCGACGAGGTCTCGGTCAGCTCCGGTTGCGGGGCGTCTTCGCCGAGCCGTGCGCGGGCGGCGGGGTCCGCGCCGTCGGGGAGAGTCCGGCTGAGCGAGTGGTTGGTGTCGTACGGCTGATCGAACGGGGAGGAGGAACATCCCCCGAGTAGTCCTATCGCCGAGGCGCTGAACGCGCACGCGACCGATCGCGGTGTCATGGTGGGCTCCAGAGTGTCAAAAAGAACGGGCGAAAGTCCGAGCGGGACAGGGCGTGCATCGCCGAAGTGGGCGCACACGTTCTCTGTGGTGCTCGGTCGCTACGTTCTCCAGACCCCCATGAGCGCCTGAACCTCGTTGTTGGTCAGTGCCGCGAACTGGCCCGGCGCGGCGATCGGGCTGCGCTGCGCCTTGGCGTCCCACGCAGCAGTGCTGTCCAACGCGGGCCGCTCGGCGGGCGCGGTGGCGGGCGAGTCCCGTCCGGTTCGTGGCAGCGGGGCTTGTGGCTGAGGCTGTCGGTCCGGCATCGGAGCAACGCCGCAGGTGCAGTCGCCCGCGTCCGTGTGGCACGGCGTCGTTTCGATCGTCTCGTCGCAACAGGTGGTGCGGACCACCACGTGCTGGCACACCGTCTCATCGCAAGACCCTGCGAATCCACCGCGCACCCCGACAGCTCCCAAACCGGGTGCGCCGGCGAGAATGAGCGTCAGGATGGCGAGTATTCGGATCATGCGGCGAACTCTAGCATCGTGGGAACGCTGGTGCAGACACCGCAGGCAGGGCGTCTATTCCGTGTGAACCGTCGTAATTGGTGCCGTCTGGATCGGTTGTGTGGATTGTGCCGCTCGGGCAGGCTTTCAAGGTAGGGGCGTGAGGGGGGCGTGGGGGTGGCGTGGGGGGCGTGGGGGCAGGTCAGCCCTCGACCGGCGCGACCACGACGCGGCGTTTGAGGTCCGGGACCCACGTCCCGCCCGGCTCCTCGATCGTCACCGCGAACAGCGCCACGCGGTGGACATCGATCCCCGGCACGATCGGGACGATCACCTCGCCGTCGGCGGTCGCGTTGAACACCCCGCCGCTGACTTTCTGCTCCATCCCCCGATCGTCGATCACCCAGACCTGGTACTGTTCGACGCTCGGGTCGTTGGGCTCGAGCCCGACAAAGCGGAGATAGCCCTCCTCCAGTTCGTCGTTCCAGACGACGTCACCCCGCACCAGTTGCTGCTCGGCCGGGTTGTCAGGCAGGTCGAACGGCTGCCACGCCACCCGGATGGTGTCGGGCACCTCGAGCAGTTTCTGCCGTTTCGCCGCCAGAATCTCCGGCGGGACCGGCTCCTCGTACATCGCAACTCTCGTCGAGAGGTCGCCGATCGTGCTTGTCGCCTCGGCCAGCTGCTGGGCGTACTGCAACTCGCGCTGCTGGGCCGCCAAGACCTGCTCACGCTGCGTTTCGGTGAGCGATTCGCTCGTGGCGAGTGCAACCCGCAGCTCGTCAGAGGCGGTCCTTGCCACAGCCAGCAGCGTTTCGTTTTCCTCGACGCGCAACTCCAACGCCTGCCGTTCTGTCTGCCACCGGTCCCGGTCCTTCGCCCGATTGCTAAACGAGACCACCGCGACTGTCAGCGAGACCGCCGCGATGAGCCCTGCTGCGACCAGCGCCGATTTCCAGCCCCGCGACGGGCCGGGTGCCGGGAAGGGGATCGGCGGGGCAGCAGCCGGAGAAGTTTCCGAGCCCACGACGCGCCGCCCTCTGGCGATCAGCTTGGCCCTGAGTTCTTCGGGCATCGCGTCGGCGTCGTCAGCCGCAGCGTCGAACGCCACGAACAGCTCGCCGAGGACTCTGTCTCCATCACCACGGCTCGCAACACCCAGCTCTTCGCGCAGGAGTTCCAGCTCGGCGCGGTCCTCGACCGAGAGCTGCCCGAGGGTCTCGTCGGCGGTGAGTTCAGCAAGCCGTTGCAGGTTGGAAGGGGTTTGGCTCACGATGCTCCCTCCTTGACGCCCGTTGCAGGCTTGGTCAGCATCTCCGTCAACCGGATCATCGCCCGCCGCAGCCTCGACTTGACCGTCCCGATCGGCAGCTCGGTCGCCAGCCCGATCTCGCGGTGGCTCAGCCCGCGATAGACCGACAGCCAGAGGGCGTCCCGCTCGACTGCTGGCAAACTGTTGAATGCGACCGCGAGCCTCACCTGATCCTCCACTGCCACACCCGGGGCCTCTTCAGACAGCCGCGGCGCGTGCTCCTGCTCGGCCGCCCTCTTGTGGTGCTTTCGACGGGTGGTGATCTCTCGCTGCCGATCGATCAGCCTCCGGTGCGCGATGGTCGCGACAAACGCGGCTTCGCGTCCTTTGCCCGGATCAAACCGGGCCGCCGAGAGCCAGATTTCGAGAAAGACATCCTGCACCGCGTCCTCAACTTCTGCCGGCACCTGGTCGAGATACTTCCGCGCGAGTCTCCACACCAGCCCGCCGTATTCGCGGACACACGCATCCACCGCGAGCTGGTCCCCGGCTGCAACACGTTGGAGTATCGTCTGTGCTGGCACGTGTGTCTCGCTGCGGTGCTGCGGGCCCGACCGGGGCCGACCTTCGTACGATCAATCCAGTGTAGCTCAAGGGGGCAACAAGCGCACCCGAACCAAGCAGCGGGGCCCGAGGGGGAACAGGGCCCCGCGCCGGGTTCAGGCTCCTCCTCCCAGGCGGGTTCCTTCGCCAGCCTGCATCCGCTCCGGCACCGCGAAGGTCGTGGACGCCCAGTAGCTCTTCCAATCGATGTCGTCCCGGTCGGTCACCCGCTCCATGTGCAGCGCAGTCAGGATCCAAGGCCCGCCCTCGTCGGGCACAAACCGCACCATCCCCGAGGAATCGGCCTTGAGCTCGACCAACGCGCCGGGGTTGTTCTCCGAGGTCGCGACCACCCGCCGGCCCGCGAGAGGCTCGCCCTCGAACAGCAGCCGCGCCTCAAGCACGCCGTCGGCGCTGTTCTCGATGCGCTCGATCACGATCTCCAAAGGCAGCCCGACCGCCTCGGTCTCGCCCGTGAACGGGCCCGCGTCGCCGACGGTCAGCAGCGACTTGGCGCATCTTACATACGCTTCGCGGCCTTCGGTCCCCGATTCGCCCAGCGCCGCCCGCCGTTCGCGGATCTCGTCGAGCCCCTCCTCGAGCAGGTACGCCTCAAACTCCTCGGCGGGCAATGGATTGATGTATTCCTCGGTCTCGTAGACGACGACCGCGTGCCCGACGCCGTCGGGCCGCATGTAGCTGGTCGCGGTGCCGTGCCTGCCCAGAACGTCGGTCACCGACCCATCGGCCCAATACTCGAACCGCTTGATCATCGGGTCGTTCCGCGCCACTACGTCGCCAGCGAACCGCTCGCCGTGAAAGAGCGAAACCCGGACGAGCCCGTTGGCGGCCGGGCTGTAGGTGCTCGGCGAGATCCAGAACTCGTGAGCGAGCGCCTCGCCCGCGGTCAGCGTCACCGCGATGATGCAGAGCAGTGCGGAATGAATCAGTCGTCGTGAGTTAGTCATGGTCGTCCTCTCGAACTGTGTGATGTGTGCGGGATGTGCGGGCCTTGAGACCCGTATCCGATTCTCGAACAATCGCCCGGCGGCACGTTTCCGTCCCGCCGGGCGTCACAGAAAGTGAAGGCTCAGCGGTCCGAGTTCCAGGCGTTGAAGAACGCGAGGAGGTCAAGGGTGTTCACTTCGCCGTCGTTGTTGAAGTCAGCCTTGAGGATCTTGGGCGGGTCCTTGCGGTTGAAGGTGCCCGAGTGCGGCGTCGCGCCGTAGGGGAACACGCGGTTGTAGTCCACGTCGTTGCGAGGTACGTTGTCGCCGACCACGGTGATGGTGGCGTAGGAAGGCCCGCTGGCGATCGCGGTCAGCGCGATATCGACCACGTCGTCGCCCATGCGCCGCCCGTTCGGCCAGCCGCTCGAGACGCCGCCGGTGGTGTCGCCGCCGACAAACCCGAACCGGCTGAACCCGGGCTCGCCTTCAAGAGGCACCGGCCCGGTGGTCGTCGCGACCCGCAGCACATCGGGGATGAAGATCGCTTCGAGGTCGGTGCGGTTGGTAGTCTCAAACGCCGTCCCGAAGACGAGGTTGATGAGCACCGCCAGCTCCGGGTTCGACGCGTACATCGAGTACTGCGCGTCGTCGACCGGTGAGGTCGCGTTGTAGTGGTCCTTGTCGGCGATCGCGACCAGCCCCTCGTTGAACAGCGGGTTGCCCAGACGGTTGACCTGCACCCAGTCGCCCGAGCTCTGGATGTCGTCGCCGCTGTTGCGGATGGTCATCATCGGTCGGCTGACCGAGGCGTACACCCCAACCCCGGTCTGAGGCCCGAAGAACGCGTCGTTGTACGCCATCTCGGGCAGCTCATCGATCGGGATCTGGATCGCAAACGACAGGACGTTGAAGCCCTTGAACCCGTCCTTGCCCCGGCCGTCTTGCCCGAGCCCGTCGCTGAAATCGTCATCGTTGTCGAGGATCCGCACGTTGAGCAGGTCGAAGACGCCCGGGATGTCGGCAAAGAAGCTGTCGTCGCGCGGCCCGGCAAAGAGTGCGTCGCCGTTGCTCGCGTCAACGATCGCCTGCTGGGTGTAGCCGTCGAGCTCGGCGAAGGACTCCGCGCCGGTGATCGCCCGCCCGTTGGCGTCGTTGTAGAGCGGCGTGACGTTGTTGCCGACATTGGGAACCGCGGTGAGGATGCCGTCGGCGATCATCGCCGCGTCGCCGCCTTCGGTGCGTGTGACAGCGTAGGTCTGCGTGAAGTTCTGCCGCGCATCGCCGAGGTTCATGATCGGGCCGACCTCGGTGCCGAACCCAAACGAGAGGATGGTGTTCTCGTTCTTGTAGTTCTCGGTGGTGGGGGTGAATGCAAAATCGTAGCGGATCACGGTTTCGCCGGTTGCCGGGTTGGTGATGTGAATGCTGTAGAGCGCGTCGTGGCTGAAGCGCTCGTAGTGGGGCCCGTCGCCGGGCTCGCTGAAGGGGCGGACGTTGACGATCACGTTGAGCACGTCCTCGCTGGTGTCGTAGCGCGAGCCGACAAATGCGTAGACGTCTGTCAGGTTGGCCTGCGGGTCGAGCTTGGTAAGCGGGGCGTCGTTGTGGCTCGAAGGCAGCCACGAGAGCTTCCCATTTGACCCGGAAGTTTCGAGTGCCGAGGTCGACGCCGCCATCGCGGTGCCGCAGGCGATAAGCAGCCCCGCCGAAGCGGTCCGCAACGTTCTGTGCAAAGAGAGAGACATTTGGTGTCCTTTCGAGACAATGTGTGCGCAGCGATCGCGCAGTTTCCAGGACCGCCTACATTGACGGGTTGCCAGCTCCCACCCGGGCCGCCGGTACGCACACTTCGGACGCCCCCCCGCCGGTGGATCGCGCGTGATCGATTTTTTCTGCAACAACCGATGTCGGGGCACGGGTGCGCAGACACCGCCCGCCTACCGCGCCCGTGCCAAGAGAGAGGCACCCCCCAAAAACACAACACACCCGCCGGTGTGGCGGGTGTGTCAGCAAAGTGACCCCGACGGGATTCGAACCCGTGTTACCAGGATGAAAACCTGGTGTCCTAGGCCAGACTAGACGACGGGGCCTGTCGGGCCAAGTGTAGCCGCCCATCCCCGGCTCTGGCGCGGTGTCCAGGCGATCGATTCGCGCAACCGGGCAGCCTCCCCATACCATCCCCAGCAGCATGACCTCCAATCGTTCCAACACGCCGCGACCACCCGAGCCGCACCCCGAGCCACACCCCGCGATCACCCCGCTGCCGGTGCCCGAAGGCGACCCGGACATCCTCCTCGTCG
The DNA here is from genome assembly GCA_964394895.1 of uncultured Phycisphaeraceae bacterium. Lineage (GTDB taxonomy): Bacteria > Planctomycetota > Phycisphaerae > Phycisphaerales > UBA1924 > PNC22. Next base: position 134,949 of record CAYMZJ010000006.1, read on the forward strand.
GCGGCTCGTTCGACCCGCCGACCCTTGCCCACGTGCAGATCGCCGAGCGTGTGCGGGCCGTTGCGCTCGCGCCGGGCGGCTGGCTTGTCTTTGTCCCCGCCGCCCGCTCTCCCTTCAAGACGGACCCTCCCGCGCTCGACGTTCACCGCGCGGCGATGCTCAAGCTCGCCACCGATCGCCTCGATCGGGCCGGGGTCTGGACCGACGAGCTCGACCGCGCTCGCGACAACACCCCGAGCTACTGGATCGACACCCTCCGCCGCGCGCGCGAAGCCAGCCCCAGCACCGAGTTCCGCTTTCTCATCGGTGCCGATCAGGCCGCCGCGTTCCACCGCTGGCGTGAGGCGCACCAGATACTCGCGCTCGCGTCCCCTCTGGTGGTGCTCCGTGAGCCCTTCGCCGACGCGGCCGCGCTCGCTGCGCACCTCCGGGCGACCGCCGAGTGGAGCGAGGACGAGCTCACGATCTGGCGGGACGCGGTGTTGCCGATTCCTCTTGTCGGGGGCAGCGCCACCCAAGCCCGCACGGCGCTGGCAGCACAGCCGCAGGACAGGGCAACGCTCGAGCGCCTGCTCGACCCGGCGGTGCTCGATTACATCTGCGCGCACAAGCTCTACATCTCTCGATAGAGCATCTTGCGTTGTGGAGTTGCTTCGGGTGCCCGGTCGGTTGTTGTCCCCTCGCTTGCGCGAGGGGCTCTACTGCGTTCGTTGTCTCTTGTTCTCGTCCCTTGTCTTTCATAGAGCCCCTCGCGCAAGCAAGAGGACACCTCTTTCATAGAGCCCCTCGCGCAAGCGAGGGGACAGGACACCACGCGCAACACACGAACAAGGACAAGGACACCCCACCGACACCCCACAAAAAAGCCCGGCCGTCTTCGGGCCGGGCTCGGACTGCTTGTCTTTCTCAATGCCGCCGGGGATGGGCCGCCCGGGCAATCGGGCCGCTTACTTGGTGATCGCTGGCTGGCGGTCCGGGGGCGTCTCGCGGTCGATATCGACTCCTGCGCTCCCGCTGCCGCCCGCTGGCGCGCCGCCACCGGCTCCGCCGACCGAGCGCCCGACATAGATCTCGACGCGCCGGTTCGCGGGTGTGTTGCCGTCGGCGCTGTTGGGGACCAGTGGCCGCTGATCGCCCCAGCCGGCGGCCTGAATCTTGGAGCCGTCGATCCCGAGCGTGGTCAGCTCGTTGCGGACCGAGATCGCCCGGTGGCAGGAGAGGTGCATGTTGGTCGGGTGTCGCCGCGCGGTCCCCGAGCTGATGCGTTGGGAGTCGGTGTGGCCGACGATCACCAGGTCGTACTGCGACGCGCCGCTTCCTTTGAGGATTCTCGCCAGCGAGCTGAGGGTCTGTTTCGCTCCGGCGCTGACCACGTCCGAGCCCGAGCCAAACGTCAGGTCGGAGTTGAACCGCAGCATCCCCTGCGCCGAGTCGTAGCTCAGCAGGTTGGAGTGTCTCGCCGCGAGGTCGGCCAATGCCGCGTCGGTGACCGGGTCGAGGGCGCCGAAGCTGAAGCCCTGCATCTGCTCTTCGAGCTGGCGCATCCGTTGCTCGTAGTCGTCGAGGAGGGAGTCCTTCTCGTTGAGCTGGGCGGTGAGCTGGCTGATGGTGGTGTCCCCGGTCTGGCGGCTGCCACCGAGGGCCGAGCGGGCGGCTTCGCACTCATCGAGCGACGCCCGGAGTTCCTGGTTGCGGTTGGTGAGTGTGCGGTTGGTGACCAGCAGGTTGTCGTAGTCCACCTGGCTGATGCACCCGCCGAGGGTCGCGGTCAGCCCGGCCAGCGCCAGCAGCGCCGCTCGTCTTACGTTGTGCCGACTGAAGAAAGCTGTTCGTTGTGTCATCGCGTCGTCTCCTGGAGTGGGTCTGAGGGGAGTGGGGCCGAGGGGGGTGGGGGGGTGTGAAGGGGGACGCCCATGCCGACACCCGGCTGGGCGTACCGTTCTCTCTGGCGCAGTTGCCCGGGGGCTGGAAAGCCCCCGCCCCTGAATAGTATCGCGCCGTCCCCGTCTCATCGGCCGCACGCGCAGTCAGGCATGAAATCCGCTCCGACGCCACACCCTCCCCCACGATGCCCCCCACACTCCCCCCTCCACTCCCCCCCACACTCCCGGCCGCCCCGGGTCTCTACCGGCTCCGCACCGCCGGTATCGCCTCGCCGACACCGCCCGGCCCGATGGCCGACGCCCTCCCCGCCAGCCCCCTTATGGGCCCGACCGACCTGCTTGTCGAACTCGGTACTTGCACCGGATCGCCCGGGGACGGGTTCGATCTGCCGTCCCCCCGGGACATCCGCATCCTCGCCTCGGGCACCCCCAGCGAGATCGACGCCCATCCCGCAGCACAAACCGCCACCGCCACCTCGAAGACCGGCTCGGAGAGCCGGGCCACCGCCATCCCCATCGACATCACCCACGCCGTCCTGATGCCCGGCATGGTCAACGCCCACACCCACCTCGACCTCACCCACCTGGGCCCGCTCGAACACGATCCCGACGCCGGCTTTGTCGCCTGGGTCAATCGGGTCCGGGAGGGCCGGGCACAGACCTCAAGTGAAATCAAGGCTTCGGTCCGCCGGGGGATCGACCTCTCGCTCCGCGGCGGCGTCGTGCTGGTGGGGGATATCGCCGGGGCTGCTTCGGGTGTGCCGCGGCTTGAGCCTTTCGAGGCGCTCGCCGGGTCGCCGCTCTCGGGGGTGTCGTTCGTTGAGTTCTTTGCGATCGGTACCCGCGAGGCCGCCGCGCTCGAGCGGCTTGAGGGGGTGCTTGACGGGGCTGCGGGTGCGGGGATTCTCGATGCATCTCGATCCCCAGCCTCCCCCCCCCAATCCGGCACCCGCCTCGGTCTCCAGCCCCACGCGCCCAACACCGTCAGCCTGCCCGCCTACCGCCGCGCGGTCGGGCTCGCCCGTCGCTTCGGGCTCCCCCTGGCGACGCACCTGGCCGAGACGATCGAGGAGCGTGAGTTCATCGCCCATGGCACCGGGCCGCAACGCGAGATGCTCGAACGCCTCGGCGCGTGGGACGACGCCATCCTCGACGACATTGGGCGGGGCAACACGCCGATCGCCCACCTCGGGCCGGTGCTCGACGAGGCGGCCCGCGACGCGACGCCCTTCGTCGTCGCCCACGTCAACGACATCGGCTCGGATGGTGAGTCAGAAACATCGCGGGCGCTCGAAATCCTCAAACGCTCGGGCGTCAGCGTCGCCTACTGCCCCCGCGCCAGCAGCTACTTCGGTGCCCCCGCCCCCACCCGCTTCGGCCCGCACCGCTACCGCGAGATGCTCGCTGCGGGGGTCAACGTCTGTCTCGGCACCGATTCGATCATCAACCTGTGGCACCGGCTTCCAGCCGGTGTACCCCCCCACCCCCACCCCCACCCCGACGGCCCGGCCCTCAGCGTCCTCGACGAAGCCCGCCTGCTCTTTGCCCGCGACGGGACCGATGCCGACCCCACCCTCGCCGACACGCTGCTGGCGATGATGACCATCAACGGCTGCCGGGCCCTGGGCTGGGACGAGTCGGCGTGCTCGCTCGCCCCCGGAGCCCAACCGCTGGGGCTGGTCGCGGTCGATGTCCGGGACGTGCCCCCCGGACGATCGCACGCCGAGCGGGTGCCCGCTGAACGGGTGCTTCGATCGCGCGCCCATGCCAGGCTGCTGGCGATTGGGACAGGCTGCCCGGGCTCTCCCTGACCGCCCGGTTCCCCCGCCGTGCGCACGGGCGGCGTCGGGTGCCACTGGGCGACAGCCCAGTGTGAGACGTCGTGCACCTCTCGGCACTGGGCTGGCGCCCAGTGGCACCCAAACGGTGGAATGGGGCGTTTTCTGACCGTCCGGCTGCCGGCGGGCCTAGCCTGTCCAATAATAGGCCTTTGCACGGTTGATGTGCGGGGTTTATCGGGCGGTTTTGTGGTTATCGGGAGAGTTTTTGTCGTCGCGCCTACCGTTTTTGTCATCGCGCCTGCCGCTGCGGTCGTCGGAGCTGCCGCTGCGGTCGTCGCGCCTGCCGTGTTGGTCATCGCCGCTGCCGCTGCGGTCGTCGCGCCTGCCGTGTCGGTCACCGCTGCTGCCGTGTCGGTCATCGCTGCTGTCGCTGCTGTCGCGGCGGTGGGGGCGGTGGGGGTTGTGGGGGTG
>CAYMZJ010000007.1:0-127877 GCA_964394895.1 uncultured Phycisphaeraceae bacterium
TCCGCTCCCTCACCGACCGCTCAACCAAAGCCCACGGCTGGCTCCGGGCGACACCAGAACGATGCGAGCAGTTGCAGCGGTCGCTGTGGGGAGCGAAAACGACGGGATTGGCCGAGGTGCCCTCGCACCGCGTGCTGACCGTCCGCTACCACAACCTGCTCGCCGATCCGGCAGCGGAGGTCGAGCGGCTCACCGAGTTCCTCGACCTTCAGGTTCGTCTCGCCCAACGGGAGCGTGCCGTTGAGCTCGTGCGACCGGTGCGCCTTGCTTGAAGATGGCCGATTCGCTGGCGACTCAACCACCCGTATAGGGGGCTGCCATTACGAATTCAGTGGAAATTGCCAGGCCGATCACACGCTACTGTTGCCCGGAGCAATTGACAATAACTGGTAGGTGGGCTTCAATGCTCCCATGTCTACTGCTCGTCGGAAAGCCGGTGCTCGAAGTGCGTCGCCGAAGGCTGGGGGCGCTGGCCCGGTGCCGACGGACGCCGTGTTCACGATTGACGACTTGGTCGTCTATCTGAAGCTGCCGAAGTCGACCGTCTACAAGCTGGCTCAGGAGGGCAAGATCCCCGGCCAGAAAGTCGGGCGGCATTGGCGTTTCCGCAAGGAGACGATCGACCGCTGGCTTGATCAGCGGAGCCGAGGAGAGCAGAAATGACTCCGATTCACAACGCCCGCCACTCCGGCCTATTGCTGATCTTGAGGGTTAGCGGCAGTGGCTTTTGCACGCCTTCAATCTCTGTCTGCACAGGATCCTCGTGCATCGCTGGTGGTGTACCACGCGCAAGCCATGGTGCCTTCCAATGAACATCCTCGAAACACACTCAAAGATCGTCGACGACTACGCCTGCTACATCCGTAGCTTCATCAATATCGCTGATGCCGACATCCTGGCGAAAGTCAACCATGACTTGGACGAGGGCAAGCTCTGGCCCCAACCGCTGCTTCAGTTCAACCCCGCATACGAGATGGCGGGCTCAATTGAGTCGATCGCCGCCGAAGAGTCCATGCATGCCGATATCCCGAACATCTTCACGGGGTATCACTTGTATCGCCATCAACGGGAGGCGATCAAGCTGGGAACATCTGCCCGTGACTTCGTTGTTACCTCCGGCACCGGATCAGGCAAGTCGCTCACCTACATCGGATCGATCTTCGATCATCTTCTTGCACACCCAACATCCGAAGGAATCACAGCCGTCATCGTGTACCCGATGAACGCGCTGATCAATTCCCAAACCAACGAATTCAACACGTACAAAGAGAACTTCGAACGCTCTACGGGCAAGGCCTTCCCAATCGTCTTCGGGCAATACACCGGCCAGGAGAAGGAAGAGCGTCGCGAACAGATGCGGGAGACTCCGCCTCACATCTTGCTCACGAATTACATGATGTTGGAGCTCCTGCTTACACGAACGCAAGAGCGACGTATTCGGGATGCCATCTACGAGAATCTGCGATTCCTCGTCTTCGACGAGCTGCACACCTACCGGGGTCGGCAGGGCGCGGACGTGTCCATGCTTATTCGCCGTATCCAAGCGAAGAGCAGGCGACCGATCTGTTGCATCGGTACGTCCGCGACGATGGTGTCGGTTGGCAGCCAAGCCAAGCAGCGAGAGCAGGTCGCCAAAGTTGCAGCGACCGTGTTTGGTCGCCCGTTCACGACCGATCAGATAATCAACGAGACATTGGACCGGTCTCTGGAGTACCCCGGCTCATTGCCCACCATGACCGATCTCGCGGCAGCAATTGCCGAGGGTATTGACACATCTGCTGGAGAGGAAGAGCTTCGATCCCATCCAGTTGCAGTGTGGCTCGAGAATCGGATTGCGTTGGTGGATCGGGAAGGGCAGCTTGATCGCAGGACTCCGATGGGCATCGAAGATGTCGTCACTGCTCTTTCTGAAGACTCAGGTCTTCCGACCGGGGAATGCCGTTCGTGCCTGATGAGCACACTGCTGTGGGTAAGCTCGGTCAACGAGCGGATCCAGAAAAAAGGATCCCGATACACCATCCTGCCCTTCAAGCTCCACCAGTTCATCGCCCAAACCGGTTCGGTCTATACCACTCTGGACCAAGGTGCAGATCGCTTCATAACGCTTGAGCCGGGGATCTACAAGCAGGATGACGACAGCAAGAAGCCCATTTTTCCGAACGTGTTCAGCAGAGCAACCGGGCACGCGTTCATCTGCGTGTCGCGTATCGGCGATCACCTGACGCCGAGAAACTTTCGATCCACTGGCGATGACGACGAAGAGGCGACAGACGGTTACTTGATAATCGGTGACGACATCTGGGATCCTGCCCAGGATCTCGACTACCTTCCTGAGGCTTGGGTGCGGACACGAAAGAGTGGTGAGAAAGTGCCGGACTCGAAGAAGGTCGCTCGGTTCCCCGAGAGACTGTTCTTCGACGAGTACGGCAACTGCTCCGTCTCTGAGCCCATGAAGCAATGGGGTTGGTTTATGCCGGCACCGTTGCTATTCGATCCGACCGGCGGCGTGTTCTTCGATCCAAAGACTAACGAAGGAACAAAGCTCACAAAGCTCGGCAGTGAAGGACGGAGCACATCGACAACCATCACGGCTTTCTCGATCCTGAACCGCCTGCATGACGAGGGGTTCTCCGCGCGTGACCAGAAGCTCCTGAGCTTCACGGACAATCGCCAAGATGCCGCCTTGCAGGCCGGTCATTTCAACGACTTTGTCCAGGTCGTGCGCTTGCGAGCTGGAATCCACAAGGCTCTGGTGGATTCTCCAGACGGAACGCTCAGCTACGCCAACCTTGGAGAGGCCGTGTTCAAGGCGCTGTCGCTGCCTTTTCGTGACTATGGCAATCGTGACCAGGATCCACTGCTGGCCACGGTCAGGAGGAAGTACGAAGAAGCTCTTCAGACCTATCTCTTCTATCGCGCGCTCTCGGATCTCCGGCGCAGCTGGCGCATTGTGCTGCCGAACCTCGAACAATGTGCGCTGCTGCTGGTGGACTACCTCGACCTCGACGAGATCGTAGCGGCAGACGGTTTCTGGGCGGATCTGCCTCTCGTCAGCACACTCTCCCACGAGTCACGTCGCGAGTTCCTTTCAACGATCCTCGACTTCTTTCGCCTCGAATACGCCATCCACAGTGAGAACTTCCTCACATCACCTCGGCTCAAGGAGTACGAGAGACACTTCCGCGAGCTGCTCAAGGCACCATGGACTCTCGACAGCAACGAAGAGCTCGGTGCGCCTTGCGTCATCCGGCTTGATCCGCTTCATCGCGCAACACGACTGTCCTCCAAGAGCATGGGGCCCGCCAGCTCGCTCGGCAAGTACATCAAGCATGCCGCCAAACAAGCAGGGATCGACTCGGCGGATCTCAAGGGTGACCACTACCGTGCTTTCATACTGCACTTGATGCGCAAGCTGACGGAGGCCGACTACCTCATTGAAGAAACGGCGCGCAGTGCCAACAACGAGGAGGTCCCGGTCTTCCGACTCCGCATCGTGAAGATCTTGTGGAGGCTCGGTGACGGTGAAACCGTCAAACCGGATCTCATCAAGCGGCGCGCCTACAAGGATCAGCGTCCCGAGCCAAACGTCTTCTTCAGGGACATCTATCGGCGGGATTCGTCTCAACGCAATCGGTTGAGCGCAGCGGACCATACAGGTCAACTCAATGTCGATCAGCGTCAGGACCGCGAAGATCGCTTCAGGGCGGACTGGTATCTCGACGAAGCTAAGACGCGGCTTGACGAAAGCAGAATCAGTAGTGACTCCATCAGTGCTCTGTTCTGTTCGCCAACCATGGAGCTTGGCGTCGACATTGGCGGCCTGAGCGTCGTTCATCTTCGCAACGCACCACCCAACGCAGCCAACTACGCGCAGCGCTCCGGCCGCGCGGGACGAAGTGGCCAAGGTGCCCTCGTCTTCGCCTATTGCTCCGGCTTCTCACCGCACGACCGCCACTATTTCCAGAACCAGGCCGACTTGGTGGCGGGTGCCGTTCAAGCGCCGCGCATCGATCTTTGCAATCGAGAGTTGCTGCTCTCACATCTCAATGCGCTCGCGATCAGCGAAATCGGCTTGCCCGGCCTGGATGCCCAAGGCGGCGAGCGTCCGTCCCTCATGCGCCTGATCTCCGAAGACGATCCGGAAATGCCGCTGTCCCACAGTGTCGTGGAGGGCCTGAAGATCGGCCCCACCACGTTCACATCAATAAGGGCGACTTTTCGCCGCGTGATTGCTGACTTTGCGGGGGATCTCACAACCAGTGCGAGCGCCTGGTACACCGACGATTGGATCGATCAGAATCTCGGTCGGCTCTCCGAGCACCTCGACGAGGCTATGGGTCGATGGCGCCAGATCTACCACTCTGCCCGTTCGCTCTTGACACGGGCGACGCAGCCCATCGAGAGCGGTCGCCTCAAGGTCGGGAGTGACGAGTACAGGAAGTGCAAGCGCCTCCAGGACCAGGCCAACCGCCAGCTCAACCTTCTGCGCAATGACCAAGGTGGCTCAGCGCAGTTGTCGGAGTTCTACCCTTACCGCTACCTCGCCTCAGAGGGGTTCTTGCCCGGCTACAACTTCACGCGCCTGCCACTGCGGATCTTCCTGCCAACGGGCGGTACCACGGGTGAGTTCATTTCCCGGCCGCGCTCGATCGCACTCCGCGAGTTCGGTCCCTTGAACATCATCTATCACAATGGGCGCAAGTACCAGGTCACCCAGATCGTGGTCCAGGACGCCGAGTCCTCGTTGACGGAAGCGAAGATCAGCACACGGGCAGGGTACTACCTGACTGGGGATCAGAGCGATCTGGAGATCTGCCCCTTTTCTGAAGTCGATCTGAGCGACAACGCCAACAAGGAACATCTCCATGATCTCCTTGAGATGACGGAATCACGCGGAGAAGAGGTCGAGCGCATCACATGCGAGGAGGAAGAGCGTATCTCCCGCGGTTACGAGATCAAATCCTATTTCGCGATTGACGGCGGGCATGTAGAACGAGTCCAGAATGCCATCGCGCGATCAGGTGAAACCCATCTGTTGAACCTGCGTTTCATGCCTGCTGCGAGGCTTGTTCATGTGAACACACAATGGCGTGCCCATAAGACGGAGGGCTTTCCCATGGGGATGACCTCAGGCAACTGGCGCAACTCGATGCCCGATCCTGACCCAGACGCGCGTGAAGATTACCGACTGGTCAAACCATGGACCTCCAATCTCGCCGATGCTCTGTACATAGAGCCAATCCGGGCTCTTGGGCTTGATCCCGATGGGGTTGTGACTCTCCAGCACGCCTTGAAACGCGCCATCGAGTCGGTCTACCAGGTTGAACCTCGCGAGATTGGGGTTGACACCATGGGCGATGCCGAAAGTCCAAACATCCTCCTTTATGAGGCCGCCGAGGGCAGCCTGGGCATCCTCTCTCAGTTTGTCGTGGAGGTGGCGACCTTCCGCAAGGTGGTGGAGAAGGCCATAGAGATCTGCCGGTTCGACGACAAGGAGTATCTCGCTCCAGCGTCCTACGACGACCTGCTCAGTTACTACAACCAGCGTGATCACCAGCGGATCGACCGTTTTCTGATCCGCGACGCACTTGAGAAGCTCAAACTCGCGGAGATCGAGATCCAGGATAACCCAGACTTCCGGAGCTATGAGGAGCAGTACGAGCACATGCTCCGCCACCTTGATCCCAACTCATCGACGGAACGCGCGTTCATCAAGTACCTCCATGACAGCGGTCTTCGTCTGCCGAACGCGGCCCAGAAAAGGGTGCCGGGGATCTACTGCCAGCCAGATTTCTATTACGAACCTCGCATTTGGATCTTCTGCGATGGAACGCCCCACGACGATCCAGCAGTCATGGCACGCGATGAGGAACAACGACAACTAATCATTGCAAAAGGGGATGAAGTCTGGAGCTGGCACTACAAACAGGATCTCGCTGCCGAGATTGCCAAACGCCCCGACATCTTCAGGAAAGTCCGATGAGCACACTCTTCCAACCCGGCAAGCTCGTGTCGTTGCGCGGCCGTGAATGGGTCGTGCTTCCTTCCGAAGACAAGGATCTCCTCGTCGTCAAACCTCTGGGTGGTTCTGATGACGAGATCACAGGCATCTACTTGCCGCTGGAGATCAAAACCGATACCCCCATCGACGCCAGATTTCCGCGTCCGACTGCAGATGATCTGGGCGACATCAATACAGCACGCATCCTTTATGACGCCGCTCGGTTGGCGTTCCGCAACGGTGCGGGCCCCTTTCGCGCTCTCGCGAAGCTCTCTTTCCGTCCCCGGGCCTACCAAATCGTTCCACTCGTGATGGCGCTACGACAAGACAGGGTACGGCTGCTCATCGCCGACGATGTGGGGGTCGGAAAGACGATCGAAGCCCTCCTGATCGTCCGGGAGTTGATGGAACGCAGCAAGATCAAGCGCTTCGCCGTCGTCTGCCTGCCGCACCTTTGCGATCAGTGGCAAGAAGAGCTTCGTGCCAAGTTGGGTATAGAGGCAGTCATCATCCGTTCCAACACTCAGGCCCGCCTCGACCGCCAGATCCAAGGCGACACCAGCGTCTACGACTTCTACCCCCATCAAATCATCAGCATCGACTACATCAAGTCGGACATCCGCCGCGATGTATTCATCGAGCAGTGCCCCGAATTGGTGATCGTCGATGAGGCCCACACTTGCACCCGACCTACTGGAGCTTCCACGGGCCAACAGCAGCGATACCACCTTCTGAGCAGAATTGCCGCCAAGCCTGACCAGCATCTTGTCATGCTCACTGCCACACCCCACAGTGGAAAAGCCGAGGAGTTTCACTCGCTCTTGGGCCTTTTGAGTCCTGCGTTCGAGGCGCTCGACCTGCCCACCTCCACCCAAACCGAGCGCCGGACTCTCGCGAAACATTTTGTTCAACGCAAGCGTGCCGATGTTGAGAAGTGGATGGGTGAAGACACGCCCTTCCCTGAGCGGGAGACCATAGAGTGGCCCTACGACCTCTCCTCAGAGTACGCTGCTTTCTTTGATGATGTGGTCGATTTTGCTCACAAACTCGTTGCCCCAGATGCCTCGGGGAAGAAGAAGAAACGCGTCCATTACTGGACGGCCCTTGGCCTGCTGCGTGGCGTCATGTCGAGTCCGGGAGCCGGTGTGAAGATGCTTACGACGCGCCTGGAAAAGCTCGCCGGCATCGTCGGTGATGACACGTCGTCGGCGGAAGTAGTCGAGACCGATGGTGAGAATCCCGTTGGCGACCTCGACTTCGGAGTCGAGGGCGATAATGCTCCCACGCAAGTGATGGAGAAGGGCGACTGGACCGACCATCAGCGCCGCCAACTCCGCCAGTTTGCCGATCGACTACAAGGCCTTGTAGGTATCGACAGCGACCAGAAACTCTATGCCGCCTCTGTCATTCTCGAGGAATGGATCTCCAAGGGTTTCAAGCCGGTGGTCTTCTGCCGCTACATCGAAACAGCCAATTATCTGGGCGAGTACCTCACTCCAGTACTCGCGAAAATGGTCCCCAAACTTGATTTGCAAGTCGTGACCAGCGAGTTGCCTGATGATCTTCGCAAGCAGCGCATCGCAGACATGGCTGGCGATCGCCCGCGCATCTTGATCGCAACAGACTGCCTAAGCGAAGGGATCAACCTCCAAGACCACTTCACCGCAGTCCTGCACTACGATTTGCCCTGGAACCCGAATCGCCTCGAGCAGCGCGAGGGGCGCGTCGATCGATTCGGCCAGAAAGCCCCCGAGGTCAAGGCTTGTCTGCTTTATGGTGCCGACAACCCAATCGACGGCATCGTTCTTGATGTCCTCTTGCGAAAGGTGAGAGAGATCAAGCGGGCCACCGGCATCAATGTCCCCTTCCCGGAAGATTCCCAGAGCATCATCGACACGATCACTCAGGCCCTGCTCCTGAATCCCGATCGACATATTCAGAAGCGGCGAGGTCCCGACCAGCAGGTGCTCTTCGACTACAGCGATTTCGGCGAGGCCGCTGAGGCCAAGAAGAACATCACTCGCAAGATCGATGAGGCCGCCGAACGAGAGAAGACCTCCCGCAGCATCTTCGCTCAGCACGCCATCAAAGCCCATGAGATCGAGGTAGATCTTCGCGCTGTCGATGAGGCCATCGGCGATCCCCACGCTGTCGAAGAGTTTGTCACCGGTACGCTCGCCAGTCTCTTCGGTGTGCAGGTCACCAGCGAGAAAAAGGGCTACGGCATCGTCACCGGCAACCTGCCACCACAAATCGTCGAACTCCTGCCAGCGGGAGATCTCGTCAAGGTCAGCTTCGAATCACCAACGCCCGAGGGGTACCACTACCTGGGCCGCAATCACCGGTTCGTCGAGCAGCTTTGTCAGATCGTGATGGCTAACACTGTTTCCCGAGAAGACAAGCGAGCCGCTCGAGCCGCCGTCATTCGCACCAGTCAAGTGACGACCAAGACCACACTGCTCCTCTTCCGCTGCCGAAATGTCATCGAGCAGAGCAAGGTCGGCCATCAGATCGTCGCCGAAGAGATGCTGCTCTGGGGTTGGCGAGGTACGCCAACTGATCGCGAGTTCATCGACCATGAGCAGTCTCAGCAACTGCTCCGCGAGGCCCACGCCACCAGCAACCTCAGTCGCGAGGCCCGCGCAAGTTTCCTCCAGAATGAAATGGGCCTGCTCGATCACCTTGACGAAGAGTTCAATGCACTGGCCGAGGAGCAGTCCAAACGGTTGGTTGCTGCCCACGAACGCTTCAGCGCATTGATGGACAAGCAACGATTCCAGGTCGTCTATCCCGTGCTGCCCATGGACCTGATGGGTATCTACATCCTCCTGCCGGAGGCGGCATCATGAACTATCCGAGCATTCGTATAGAGGGCGCCATCCTCTCGCCTGACATCCTCGGACAGATCGAGGATCTCCCTGGCCAGCGGCCCGCCGACTTCGGCCTCGACACCGGTATCAAGGTCAAGGACGAAATCGCCCGCGCCTGGGCCGATGCTCAGGACTACTGGCGCATCTTCCAACGCAAGCTCGAAACCGTAAAGCCCGGCAACAACGCCACCACCGAAACCCGCAATCTCTGGATCGTTCCCCTGCTCGGCCTCCTCCGTTATGACATCGAGTACCAACGAAGCACGGAACTCAACGGCAAGACCTACGCGATCTCGCACCGCATCACCAACCGAGCGAACGCCTCCCTCCAGATCATCGGCTACCGCGATCCCGCCGGTCTCGACAAGAAACCTGCCAACGCCACCCGGCGCATGTCGGCACACGCGCTGGTTCAGGAGTTCCTCAACCTGCACGAGCAGCTCTACGGCCTGGTCACCGACGGGCATGTCATCAGATTGCTCCGCGACAGCTCACGCCTCATCAAACAGAGCTACCTCGAGTTTGACCTCGACCGCATCTTCACCGACGGCCTCTTCGCAGACTTCGCCATCCTCTATCGGCTCCTGCACGCCACGCGCTTGCCGCTCACCAACGATGTAGCCGCCGAGAGTCTGATCGAACGCTACCACCAGGACTCCCTTGATTCCGGTGCCCGCATCCGTGAGGGTTTAAGCAGCGCCGTCGAACAGGCGATCCGCGATTTCGGCTCCGGCTTCCTTGCCCACCCACCCAACGAGGCTCTCCGCAGCGCCGTGTCAGACGGCAGCCTCAACCCCGAGACCTACTACAAGCACCTGCTGCGCCTCATCTACCGACTGCTCTTTCTGATGGTGATCGAGGAGCGAGACCTCGTCTTCCCACCTGAGACTCCCAGGGCCAAACGCGACATCTACCGCCACTACTACAGCCTGCAACGCCTCCGCCTCCTCTCAGAAAAGCGATACCTCGCCAATCGCCGTCGCCACGATTGCTGGCTGGCCCTGCTCTCCAACTTCCGTCTCTACGAGGCCGACGGCCCGGGCCAGAAACTCGGCATCGCACCCCTCGCGGGCGACCTCTTCGGTCACGACGGCATCGGCCCACTCGCCGACTGCACGCTCGATAACGCTGTCCTGCTCGGCTGCCTGCGTTCGCTCAGTCTCTACCAGCATCCCGACACACGCCAACTCATCCGTGTCAACTACGCCGCCCTCAATGTCGAGGAGTTCGGTTCCGTCTACGAAGGGCTGCTCGAGTACGACCCCGAGTTCCTCATCGACGGCACACGCATCGAGTTCGGCTTCAAGCAGGGCGACAAGCGGGCCGCCACCGGCTCCCACTACACACCCGACGACCTCGTTCAGCCGCTCATCAAGCACTCCCTCGACCACCTCATCGCCGATCGCCTCAAGGCCGACAATCCCGAATCCGCCCTGCTCGATCTCCGTGTCGCCGACATCGCCTGCGGCTCGGGTCACATCCTTCTCGCCGCCGCCCGCCGCATCGCCACAGAGCTCGCCATCGTCCGCACCGGTGAAGAGCAGCCCTCGCCCTCCGCATACCGCACAGCCCTGCGAGATGTCATCCGCACCTGCATCTACGGCGTCGACCTCAACCCGCTCGCGGTCGAACTCTGCAAGGTCGCACTCTGGCTCGAAGCCCACAACCCCGGTCAACCGCTCAACTTCCTCGACCACCACATCAAGTGCGGCAACGCCATCGTCGGCTATGCCCACCGCGAGGAAGTCAGCAAGGGCGTGCCAGACCAAGCCTTCAAGACCCTCCCCGGCGACGACAAAGAGGTCGCCGCGACATGGCGCAAGAAAAACAAAGCCGAACGCAAGGAGAAGAGCCAACTGCAACTCGACCTCTCCCCCGAGGTCCGCAAGCACCTCGACGCGATCCTTACGCAGTGGAACTCGCTCTCGTCGCTGCCCGAAAAGACGCCCGCCCAGATCGAGGACAAGAGAGACCGCTTCGCAGCCTTCACCAAGGGCAAGGACACCTGGCTGCTCAACCAGATCGCCGCCATCCCCATCGCCCAGTTCTACATCCCAAAGACCCAGCCCAACGAAACCAAACTCACCACCGATGCCGAGTTCCGCCCATACTGGCGTGGGGACCGCACGCCCCAGGGGCAGGCCCCAGCCGCCGCATCGGCCATCGCACACCAGAAGCGATTCTTCCACTGGTTCCTCGAGTTCCCCGAGATCGCGCAGCGAGGAGGATTCGACATCATTCTCGGTAATCCACCGTATCTTCATGGGCAAAAGCTCAGCGGGCACTTCGGCGACGCATTCTGCGAGTACGTTCGATGGCAGTACACGCCCATCGGACTCAATGACCTCGTTGCGTTCTTCCTTCGACGCATGTTTTGCCTGATCAAGCCTGATGGATTCACTTCATTCATCACGACCAACTCGGTCGTCGATCCGGGTGTTCGGAAGGATGGACTTGAGCGAATCCTTGCCCAAGGTGGTGAACTCAACATGGCTGTGCGAGGCATCAAATGGCCTGGGAGAGCTAACCTGGTCGTCTCGCTAGTCACAATTCACAGGGGAGATTGGTCAGGGCCGCGCTCGCTCGATGGCCGACTTGCGGATCATATTAATTCTCACTTCGAAGATGCAGAAGAATCTGCAGAGCCAGCCTCGCTAAGCAGCAATAAGTCGAAGATCTTCAACGGATCAAATGTGCTCGGCGGTGGCTTCTTTCTATCGGAGAATGAAGTGTCGGCGCTAGTCGATGCTTCGGCCGAGAACAGTGACGTGATCTTTGAGGTGATGAATGGCCAAGAACTGAATTCCTCACCGGATCTCTCACCACGACGGTGGATCGTGAACTTCCGTGATAGAACACTGGAGGAGGCTACTGCCTACCCAGAGGTTCTTGCGCACATTGAACGCCGTGGACGTGCCGAGCGAGAAGCTATCCCTCGTAACACACCAATCAACCGACACTACCACGACCATTGGTGGCAATACGGAGTGCTGATCGCGGGGTTGTATAGAGCTCTCGCCGGAGTGCCCTCTTGCCTTGTCCTTGCGGCAACTACCAAACATCTAAGTGTGGCGCGTATGCCGTCAAACCGAGTTTACACCCATGCGTTGCGTGTGTTCCCCACCGATCGCTGGGATCTCTTCACCGTTGTCCAGTCCACGCTCCACGAGGTCTGGGCCCGCAAGTACAGCGGCTCACTGAAACAAGACCTCCGCTACTCGCCATCGAAGTGCTTCGACACTTTCGCCTTTCCTACCGGGCTCTGGCAGACCGCCCGACCGGACCTGGCCGAGATCGGCGAGCGCTACCACCAGCACCGCAAGGACCTGATGCTCTCCCTCTGGCTCGGCCTGACCAAGGTCTACAACCTCTTCCACGCCGCCGACCTCACCCCCGAGATGGTCGCCAAGGTCTCAAAGAAGGACGCCGATACGGCCGCTGCGGGCTATGAGGGGCTCCTCGAACTCCGCCGCCTGCATGTCGAACTCGACACCGCCGTCCGCGACGCCTACGGCTGGCACGACCTCGATCTCGGGCACGACTTCCACGAGATGGAAACTCTCCCCGAGAACGACCGCGTCCGCTACACCATCAGCCCCGCCGCCCGGCGCGAAGTGCTCAAGCGTCTGCTGGCTGAGAACCACCAACGCGCCGCCGAGGAAGCCAAGGCCGCCCCGACAAAGAAGCCCGCCAAGCGAGGCCGCAAGATGGCCGCGGACGCTTCGGCTGCACTGTTCACCGAGGGCGAGGGGCACGCATGACTACGCCACGGGGATCGATCCGCCTGAACAAATATGTCCGTGAGCAGTCGCGATGGACACAAGACAAGATGCGAGCGCAGTCGAACCGAAGGGATGTTGCGAAGGACGCATCTGAGCGCAGGTTTTTCTTATACGCCCAGTACGAGGGCGGCGTGAATGTACCCATCTGGGAGACGAGCGACATTGAGAAGGCCATGCCGATGATCCGGCAGGCTCATGAACTCGCAAAGGCTTGAAGACACGATGGCAGAGAATCTCTTTACATCCATGTCCGACGAGAAGATGGCTTCGCTCGTATCCGGTGCGGAGCGAGCCGTCGCCGTCGCCTGTCCGTCTGTCCGAGCACTTACGGCCCAGGCGTTGATCCATGCCCACGAAACGCTCGGTGTAGACAAGGTGACGATCGTCGTTGACTGCGATGAGGAAGTGTTTCGTCTCGGCTATGGGGAGCTGTCAGCACTGGAAGGGCTTCAGGACGCCGGCGTGGTGATAAGGCAGTCGCCGGGCCTTCGAATCGGTGTGCTTGTATGCGATGATCGTGCGTGGGTGTTCAGCCCGACTGCGTTATATGTTCAACAGGAAGTGCATAGCGACGAAACTCCGAACGCCATCGAGCTACGCGCTGCTGATGTCCAACGCATTCTGTGGCGACTGGTTCCAGAGGCGCGGCGGGAGCCGATCGTCGCTGATCTGCCTGAGGCTCTCCGCGAGGAAGCGAGCACGTGCGACATTGAGGTTGGTATCGAGCCTCTGGAGCAGGAGGCACTTGAGGAAACTCGAAAATCCCTTGAACTGGCTCCTCCGCTCCCATTCGATATCTCGCGACAGGTGCGAGTGTTCACGCCATACATCCAGTATGTTGAGATCCGATTGCTGGGTGCTGCCATCCAGCGTCATCGCGTTGAGATACCCAAGAACATCCAGGGTCTCGGGGCGACGGCGGAGCTTGAAGGGCGACTGCGGACTACTTTTGACCTGATCGAGAAGAACAGTCAAGTCTCGTCCAAGCATCTGGAGGACACACTCGCGGAGATTCGGAAGAACTTCACTCGTGCTCTCGGTAAGCCATGGGGCCGTGTCCTTCTTCGCGCTGTGCGACCCACCTTCGATGATCGCATCGAAGACTTCCGAGCGAAGCTCGTCGAGCACCAGAAGAATGTCCGAAAGCAACTGAAGGAGACTCTCGACCAGTCGCTCAATAACGTCATCGAACACTACCTTCCCCATGTGAAGGCGTCCCCACCCGATGAGCTGATCGGGCAGTTGATCTCACCGACTCCCCAGGACGATGACTACCGGGCGTGGCTTGGTCATGAACTCAGCCATGCCTTTCCTGATCCGGAGGATCTGATCACGGATATGCGGATTGAGGTGACATATCGGGATGTCACATACGAGACACTGACGGAAGACGGGTTTGGAGACGCACTTCGTAAAGCCTATCCCCATGTGGATTGGAACAAACCGTTCGACGAGTTCCTCGCTGCCAAGGAAAAGGATGGGGCGTAAGGAGCAGCGCAGTGATAGTACTCAGTTAACTCTGACCCGGATACGAAATGCCGTTCGGATTGACAGCATGCTTCCACTGATATAGACTTGAAGTGCTGATCGTGACTCTCTGTGTTGCGGATGGCGACAAGGGGCTGAGGACCGGATCTCGATTCGATGAGCTCGAGGGATCCGTCTTTGCAGCTTGCTCTGGTGAGCAACTTGCCGCTACTCCAAGATTCAAGGGATGTGCCCAAGGGCATAGTTGAGCATCACCCCTCAACGGCGGCAGCGTGTTTCTCACCTTCTCATCGGAGGCTGCCGTATGTCAATCCAACCACACCCAAACTGCGCCCACGCTGTCGTCGCGCTTATTGCCACCCGAGGACGCGACGATCTCTTGCTTACACGAGCGATTCCCGCTGTTCTTGGGCAGGCACGCTCTCCCGAGCGACTGGTGGTCGTCCTTGATGAAAGCAAGGAGGAACGATCCGACACGGACCTTGTGAAGTTTGAGAAACGGGTGCGAATTCTATGCGGCGACCTCCATGTGACCATCCTGCGCAATCGCCGAACTCCAAGTCGGGCTGCAGGAGCGTGGAACACGGGCCTCGACCAGTTGCATCGAGACGCTGCTCCGGCCAACGAGTCTGGTCGGTTCTTTGTCGCGATTCTTGACGACGATGACATGTGGGAGCCCGATCATCTGGAACTCTGTCTCAAGCAGGCTGTCGCGGCGGACCTCTCCATGGTGGGTGCGGGTCTCATCCGGCATGATACATCAAGCGACGCGGGTCATCGGCACGCCATCCCCGAACGGCTCGATCCCCGCGAGCTCTTTGTTCGTGGCCAGCATATCCAGGGTTCCAACCTCTTTGTTCGGCTCGATATGCTGCTCAAGGCGGGCATGTTTGATGAGCATCTTCCGAGTTGCACCGACCGTGACTTGTGCATCCGACTCGCCGACCTGCCCGACCTGCGCTTTGGCCGGATCGATAGACACACGGTCCATCACTACGCGGATCCGCGACCAGATCGGCTTTCGACTCCGGGATCAACACACAAGCTCGATGGACTGACACGATTCTGGCACAAACATGCAGACCGGTTTGATGGTGAGGCGCGGGAGCAGTTTGCCCGGCGGGCACATGAACTGTTTGGCTGGACGCCCCCGAATGACCAGGTGTCTACCGAGACCATCCCAGAGCTCTCTCAGCCACCGAGGCCTGTCGATCTGGTGGTCGGCTTTGTGACGGACGCTGTCGTGCCAGAGCATGTGCGTGGGCTGTTGGAAGATCTGTGCCAGCTTTGTGCCGATTCCGGTGTTGTCTCACAAGAGGTCGTTATCGTCGAGAACGGACCAATCCCCAAGACCGGCGAACGCCCCCTCCACGAGCTCGTGTCGGAATTCCGCGCCCGGAATCTGGACATCGACCTGATCACTATTGAGCGTCAGCAGGAGGACTGGAGACGAGGATCGCTCATTGACACGCCTGATCCCACGATGCAGCGTCTGCCAATCGCAGTATCGAGAACGGTATTGAACATCTATGTGGCCAGAGTAGCCGCTGATCATCCGGGTGCCTGGGCATGGATTTTGGACGACGACAAGCGTCTGAGCATCTGCGTTGATCGAGGAGATGGCTGCGTGGTCGATCGGCCATCCCCGGATCTGGCAGCGCTCTGTGCATTGCAGGATTCGGGTGTCGATGTTGTCATCGGCCCGGACACCGATGCCGCTCCTCTTCCATTCACGGCAACGCTTCGGGTTCAGCTCGTCGATCTTGCTCATCACCTGCGGGTGCTGGCGACATTCTCCCCACGCGATATGTGGCCGGATCGCACGACAACCGACGCAGTCACGCGAGCGTCTCTGAGCGACTCTTACTACGACCTCTCACGCCACACCGAGCACCTTGAGACGCCGTTTTTGCTGCAGTTCGGATCGGGTTGCCGCACGGCGGGTGAAGTGCTCGCCTTCATCGGGTCGAGGATCGAGCGTCTACTCGCAGGAGAGGCTGTCTTCCGCCCGCTGACAGTTGGGGCTCGCGCGTTGTCATTGGATGTGGTCGAGGATTCTATTCAGCGGGGTGGCACCACGATCTTCTTCGATCCAAAGGTCCTACTTGAGTATCCACAAACGCTAGCGCGGTTTGGAGATCGGCATGTCCGCCGCTCAGATATGCTCATCTCGCAACTCATGCGTGATCAACTCGGCCTGAAGATCGTGATGCATCCAGCCGCCGGTGTTCGTCACGACAGAAGCTGGACAAAGCGCGCAACCCTTGAGGACACGACCCTGTGGGAGGACGTTCTTGGGTGCGCGATGTACCGGTCAATGAATGAGATCCTGAGGGGTCGGACACCTGAGCAACGACAATCTCCAATTCTGGCTTGGAATACGGCTGAGCTCAGCGAATCAACTCGGCTTGTCAAGAAGAACATCGACGAACGACTGGCAGCGTTCTCGCTCAGCGGGCGGCGCATTGCTGGCCTTGTGGATGTGATTCGAAAGACGGCTGAAGACCTTATGGGCACCGACTCGGCATGGACCGGTGACGACACTCAGGATGCACTTCAGCGTGTCATTGAGGAGATGAACCGGATCTGCGACATGTTTGAGCCGTCCGCTTTGGCTCAGTTTGAGGATCGCATCAAGAAGAGCGTGAGCGACGCTGACATCCGCGACGCTTTTCAGTCGATGGACAGCCTCATCAGCGAGTATCGGGCCACACATCAGGTGCCTTCGCCAGACGACCATGTCTGGGCCGCTGTCCGCGAACGACGAGCATCTGCTATTCTGGAGAAGGCATACGGGATCAAGTCACTCCGCCTGCTGGGTACCGGTGGTGAGGGCGTGGTGTTCACTGATGAGTCTCAAGTCTACAAGGTGTTCGATCTGCTCAAACGGCGTCCGAATCACAACACGCTTGAGACTCTGACCCGACTCTCGAAGGAACTCAAAGATCCACAGCACATGTACCCCATCGCCCGTGTGGAATGTCGGGACGAGACGCTTCTGCTCGTATACCCCTTTGAGCCGAGCGAGCCCTACATCGGCGGACACGGGCCGGATCTGATCGGGCTGCTCCGCGAGTGCAAGGCACACGGTGTCGTCTTCAGGAACATGCATCCGAAAAACCTTCGGGTGTCGGCTACGGGTCTGAAACTGATCGACTATGGATCAGATATCCGACCGTTCAGCGAAGACGGATACCGGTCCATGGCGGAGCGGGCGTTCCTGACTTGGCGGTGGGCTCATCGCTCCGACCTCGATGAGCTGATGCGAAGGGCTCTCACAGACAAGTCCTTGCCTGAGCTTGACGGCTTCGATCGGTTCTGGTCGGCTCTGAGCGACGAGAATCCATCGGCAACTCGAATGGTTTCGGGAATCGTGGACCCAATCGTTCTGAACAGTCCCACAAAGACCGTCTTGGACTACGGTTGCGGCAAGAAGGCCTGCAGCGCGATTCGGTTCGCGGAGGCCGGGCTCTCGGTGGTGGGCTTCGATCCGGGCGATGGGTTGGAGGAGCGTTGGAGGGCCTTCGAAGAGCTTTCCAGAGGACTGGTGTTCTCGACCGATCGAATCGAAGCCATGTCACACGCACCATTCGATGCGGTTGTGTGTTCGCTGGTGCTCTGCGAACTCGAGGACGGACCCGAGTACGAGCAGGTACTCACGGACCTTCGGCACGCTGTCCGAGAGGATGGGCTGATCATCATCACCGTGTGCAATCCATTTGCCACATTTGGTGGTCCAACACCACTGCATTCATCTCGGGATCTGCCGGAGGATGTCACCTACACAGACCGGTTCAGGTTCATCGAGATCGCAGAAAGTGGTTCTGGCCGACGGGAGTTTCACCGTCCGCTGAGCCAACTGGAGCGGGATCTGCTCCGGCTCGGCATTCGGGTCGAACGCCGTCAAGAGAGCGAGGCGATCGACCTCGAACGCTTCGAGCCCGCCTCGGATTTCATGACCCTTGTGTGTCGTCCGATTCCCACTGCTTGCCCGGATCGCAGTGTGTCACTTGTTATCAAGACTTGCGCAATGGAAGCACGCACCATCGAACGGCAGGTCGAGCATCTCGTTCGCCAGCTTGAGAGCCCCCGAGCGTTCCATGAGCGGATTCTCGCGATTGACTCTCGCCGCGATCGATTCGTCCGCCAACACGCGGATGCGAACATGAAGTGCCTCCAGCACGCTGCTCACCGTCTTTATCGAAGGGGTCTCATTGATCGCGTCGTGTTCGGTCCTGAGAAAGGTGATGGTGCAAAGCGAATCAACTCGGAATGGTTCGGCATCGACAGCCATGCGTCGCACACAGGAAACGGGGCTCCGCTGGCCATGCCTCTCAGCGTGTTTGAGTCTTGCTCTAGCGAGTACATACTGCAAATCGATTCGGATTTGCTCATTGGACGGAGTGATCGTTCTTACGACTACCTGGGCGAGATGATTGAGGCGATCGAGTCATCACTAACCGCCGTGACTGTCTCGCTCAATATCGCCCGCAAGGATGACATGCCGATCTCCGCGGTGCATGATGGAAAGCCGTGGCGCGTTGAAGTGCGCGGCTGCCTGCTTCACCGTGAGCGGTTGTTGGCTGCTCGCCCGTACCCGAACACCACCGAGTGTGGAGTACCCACTCTCTCCTGGCATCGGTCGATGGACTTGGCCGCCAGAGAGGGGCGAATCCAATCACTTCGGGGAGGAGGGGCTGACACCTTCTTTGTCCACCCGTCCAATGAGTTCAAGCGGAGTATCAGCGATTGGATGCTGCTCATCGACCTGATCGAGAAGGGCCACATCCCGCCAGAGCAGTTTGGGCACGTAGATGTCGTCGGCGGGCCGCTCCAATGGATACCTCGAAATCGTCCTGAATCTCTTGTTGTCTTGATCACAGGGCGGAATGTACCGCCCGGTAGGGCGCAACGCTGTCTCGAGTCCGTGTTTGCGCAGGAATGGAAGGACTGGGGGGTCATCGTGATCGACGACGGTTCCTCCGAGTTGTCACGCGAACATCTCCGGCTGGTCCTTGAGCCGTGGATCGACAAGGTCACGCTTGTTCAACCCCGTGAGCGGCGGGGACAAATGGCAAACATGACCCTCGCCATCCGCCATATCTGCACTAGCCCCGACAGCATCATTGTGACACTCGACCTGGATGACGCGCTGATCGGCACCCAAGTGTTTGATCGAGTCGTAGCTGAGCACAGTCGCGGTGCTGATGTAACAGTCGGCTCTATGCTGCGAACTGACAAGCAGGCCGAGTATCCCGTGACATTCAACGCCCCAAGAGAGGCACGCGGCGGGAATGTCTGGCAGCACCTGCGGACATTTCGCAAGAGGCTGTTCGATGCCATTGCCGACCATGAACTGAGGATCGACGGGCGCTATGTCGATATTGCAGTTGATTGGGCGTTCATGCTTCCGATCGTCGAGATGGCGAAGCACCCTGTATGGATCACCGAACCCCTGTACTTGTATGAGCCGTCAGGCATGGGCAAGGGCGGCGATCGAGTGGAGCGGGAACGACAGATCGCCGCTATCGTCTCAAAGCCGAGCCGCAGACCCGAGGATGGGCGGCACGAGATCTGTGAAGAAGTCGCCGCGATTCACTGCGAAACGGAGTCACGGAGATGAATCAACCCCAGCATCCCGCTCCCGGCGAGCCCAGGCGCTCCTTGATTGCCATCATAGGTGATTCGACAGTCCAACCGGGGTCGGAGAAGGACATGATGGCGGAGGAGATCGGGCGTGTGCTCGTGGATGCCGGGTACCGTGTGCTTACAGGAGGGCTCGGAGGCGTGATGGAGGCAGCCTGCCGAGGCGCAAGATCGTCCAAGAAGTACAGGTCGGGTGATACGATCGCCGTCCTCCCGGGGCATGACCCAACTGAAGCCAACGCGTTCGTTGATGTGGCAATCCCGTCCGGGCTTGATCACGCTCGCAATCTGGTCGTTGCCCACGCCGATGCGGTGATCGCGATCGGCGGCGGTGCGGGAACGCTGTCAGAAATCTGCTTCGCTTGGATCTACAAGAGGCTCGTTGTGGCTCTGCGTGTGGATGGCTGGAGTGGGAAGATTGCAGACCAGCGTATCGACCATCGCATTCGATACCCCAAAATCCCCGATGATTGCGTCTTCGGAGCCTCCACCGCTGCAGAGGCTGTGGACATCCTCAACACCCGTCTGCACGAGTTCTGTGGTCAGCACCACGGAGTGGCAAGGCGTCGATAAGTCGGCCAAGGCCAATGGGCAACGCCTTGTCTGAGAGACGCCTCCTCGCCAGTTTCCCTCCCGCCGAAGGCGCAGACAATTCCAACCGCCCTTTCAGAGCGGTGGCACGACCTTCAAGCACCGCCGCGATCTGTGATAGCAGGCTGTTCGGCTCGGAGCAACGTCCATGCGGCAATCGAGAGCGAGATCGCCGCAGTTCGGCTGTTCACTTCCCTGCGGGGCGTTGCCACCCGACGGCGGTTCTGATATCCATTGAACCCGTTTCGATCGGGGAGTTTGCAGGTCGCGAATCAGTCATGATTTGCGGCTTGTTTCTTTTTTGCAACGCAACGATGGACATGCGTACCCCCATCGTTTCAAGCGCACCCCCAAGCCTTTACGCTCGGCGGCATGGGAAGGGGTCAAGCACCGATGCGCGAGCGGCCCGCCCGCAGCCAGTGGATGGCACGCTCGGGCGATCACGTGGTTGGTCTGCGGGACTGATCGCGGGGTTGGATCGCGTCGGGCCGTGGTCGCGGTAGGTGGAGCGCCTTCGTTGTAGAGCTTGTCACGAGGCGTGGCGTTGCCTCAGCGGCTGTCCATCGTCGCGAGGGTCAGGATCTTCGCTTGCGTCATGTCTTTGCCGCGCAGCTCGCCGGCGATTTTGCCTGCACACATCACGAGGATGCGGTCCGAGAGCGCGAGCAGTTCGGGCATCTCGCTGGTGACAAGCAGGATCGCGACCCCCCGGTCGGCGGCCTCGCGGATCAGACGGTAGATCTCGCTCTTGGTGCCGACGTCGATGCCTCGGGTTGGTTCGTCGAGCAGGAGCACGCGGGTGTCGCTGGTCATCCATCTCGCGATGAGCAGCTTCTGCTGGTTGCCGCCTGAGAGCGAGCCCGGGGGGGCTTTGGGGCTGGCGGCTTTGACCCGGAACTCCAACATGCGTTCGGCTGCTGCGGCGCGTTCTTTGCGGATGCTGCGGATCCCCGCGGTCGCAAAGCTCGGCATGATCGGCATGACGAGGTTTTCGTCGATTCCCAGGTCAAAGAACAGCCCCTGGTGCTTGCGGTCTTCGGGCACGTAGCCGACGCCGGCGCGGATCATGGCGCGTTCGTTCCGCGTGCCGATCTCGCGGCTCTCGACGAGCACCTCGCCGCGGGCGCGACGGTCGATCCCGAAGAGCGCATCGAGCAGCTCGCTGCGGCCTGACCCGACGAGCCCGCCGAGCCCGACGATCTCTCCGGGCGCGATATCGAGCGAGACATCGTGGAGCTTGCCGGGCGAGTTGATCTTTCGTGCGCGCAGTGCCGGGCGTTTGGTTTCGGGCTCGGGCGGCTTGCGCTTCTCGGTGTGCTCGATGCGGCGGCCGATCATCTGCTCGATCAGTGTCGGCTCGTCGATCTCACGCACGATGCTGGTTGCGACAAAGTTGCCGTCGCGGAGCACGGTGACCCGGTCGCACACCTCGAAGATCTCGCCCATGCGGTGGGAGACGTAGATGAGGGTGAGCCCGCGATCGGCGAGCTGGCGGATGATCTGGAGCAGCCGTTCGACCTCGGAGACGCTCAGCGAGCTGGTCGGCTCGTCGAGGATAATCACCCGGGCGGGGTTTGCGGCGTGTGTTGATTCGCCGTCGTCGGTGTCGTCCAGGCTGCTGGCAATCTGGACGATCTGGCGTCGGCCCGGGGGGAGGGTGCCCAGCGGGGCGACCACGTCAATGCCCGGTTCGAGCGCTTCTAACAATCGGGCGGCGCGATCGTGCATCGCGCGGCGGTCGACGAGCCCGACCTTGTTCCTGGGCATGCTGTGGAGGCAGAGGTTCTCGGCGACCGACAGGTTGGGGCACTGGGCGAGTTCCTGATGCACGATGCGGATACCCGCAGCGAACGCCTCGTCGATCGAGCCGGGGGTGAGCGCGCGGAGCGGGGCGTCGTGGGGGGCATCGTGGGGGGCATTGGCGGTGCTGCCGGTGTTACCTGCTTCGCGGATGAGCACGCGCCCCGTGTCTTGCTTGTGCAACCCGGCGAAGACCTTGCCGAGTGTGCTTTTGCCAGCTCCGTTCTCGCCCATCAGCGCGTGGACCTCGCCGGGGAGGAACGTCGCGGTGACATCGTTGAGCGCCTGGGTGACGCCGAAGCGTTTGGAGATGTGTTCGCAGACCAGCAGCGGGGGGGTGCCAGTTGCGGCGGTGGGGGCGGTGGGGGCGGCGTCGCGCGGGTTGGATGCAGAGGCGGGGGAGACCATGGGTGAAGGGTAGCGGGAGCGGAGCAACGCGACCGAGTGGGGATTGGGGGAGCTGGCTCTCTCGTGCATTTCTCATGCGCGGGCGTGTGACGCGGCTCCCGTAAAGTTCTCGTGCCTTGGTGGTATTCTGTGCTCTCTCTCTCTCTCTCTCTCTTCAGTCCGTAGGACTGTCCTTGAATAGCCGGGGGTGGAGTTCCGCGCAGCGGACGACACCCCCGGAAGAGGTTTGTTGGCCAGCGCCTTGCACCCCGGCAGGGGTGCTCGTGGCAGCGATACATACGCGGACCCCTTACGGGGTCCAAAGACCAGAGCGAGAGATCGAAACCGGGGGTGTCGCGTTGCTCCACCCCCGGCTATGGAAGATCACCCCTCTCGGGGTGCAGGAAAGGCGTCGGCCCACGCACGAGGACGAAACGAGATCCGTACTACTCGGTCGCCGGTGCCTTGCCACACTCGGGGCACGGGCTCCCTTCGGGCAGGTCGAGCTGCGGGTAGCGGCAGTCCGGGCAGAGCCCTTGTCGCGCGCGGCGACGTTCGCGGAGGGCGCGGCGGCCGCTGGTCAGCAGCGTCCACACCCCGGCGTAGAGCGCGACGTTTGCGAGGAAGCCGTACCACACCGGGGTGAGCGGCAGGGCGCGGGGGTTGAACGCGGCGTCGCGGGGCAGTTGCACGCCGCCTCGGACGGCGTAGATGATGTCGTCGTTGCGGATCTGCCTGACCCAGTGGACCGAGCAACTGAGTGCCGGGAAGGGCCACCCGGTGGTGTGGTACCACGCCTGCATGGTGAGGTCGGCAAGGTCGTCGGGCTGGTCGCGGGCGGGGATGGTGGCGAAGTCGGCTTTGATGCCTTGGTAGTCGTCGCTGGAGATCCAGAGCGACATCCCCGAGACCTGCATATGCCAGTAGCTGACGGTGGTGTGCCAGGGGTTGGTGCCTCGGGAGAGCTGCCAGAACTTGCCGTCGTCGTCCTTTGCGGCACCGAGTGCCTGGGTGGTGGGCGGCCCGTACCAGGCGTTGCCGGTGGGCAGGTACATCGCTACCCACGCGACGGCGATGGTGGTGGCGAGGCCGAAAGCCAGTGCCGTTGCGACGCGGCGAAAGCGGGGTCGGGCGCGACGATTGGTACCGAGAAGGGGAGCGGTCTCTGCCATGAACATGCAGCGTACTCGGGGAGGCGTGCGGGTGTCCGCCCGGGAGCCGGGCAACGGGCACGCCGGAGCGGTCTCGTGCCGCGAGCCGGGCTCCCGACAGGATTCTCGCGTCGAAGGCTTGACCTTGCACCATGGTGTACGGCCGACAATACACATGCACGGCTCGGAAACACTTTGAAGGAGCGTCCACCATGCACACCGCCACACGTCTCACCTCGACCGCTGCCACGGCCCTCTTGCTCGCCGGGTGCCAGACCGGAACGCAATCCGACACCGACGCCCGCGGCGATTCCGCGCCCGATCAGGCCAGCGATTTGCAGGCGAGCCCGGCGGCGTTCCCGCAGGGCCGCACCGCGACCCTCTGGGTCAAGGGGCTCGCCTGCCCCTACTGCGTGCACAACATCGAGAAGCAGCTCGTCTCGATGCCCGGCGTGGAGCGGGTGCATGTTGATCTGCCCACCGGCAAGGTGCGGGTGGCGCTCGAGGTGGTCAGCCCGGCGACGCGGGAGAGCCTTACCGGCGCGATTGATGACAGCGGCTTTACGCTCGACCGCATCGAGATGCCGCAGTGATGCGGCTCGCGGTCGTTGTTGCGGTGGGCGCGATCGTCGGGTTCGGCGCGCGCGCTTCGGCGCAGGCACCGATCAACTCGAACGTCGCCCTCCAGCCGTCCAAGGGCGGCGTGATCCTCCGCCAGCAGTTCCGCTTTGCGCAGGCAGAACGCCGGACGCCCGACGGGACCAGGGACATCGACCTGGCGACCGCAGCCACGACGCTGGTCTACGGCGTCACCGACAAGGTCACGCTCATCCTCGACATGCCGTATGTCCTCAGCCGCCGGATCGAGCACACCTCGACCGGCAGCCGAGACACCGATTCGGGGTTTGCCGACCTGCGGGTGCTGACCAAGGTGCGGCTGTTCCGTGACGACTTCGGGCCGACCGACACCCGGCGGTTTGACGTAATCGCCGGGGTCGAGCTGCCCAGCGGCGGCGACGCGTTCAGTTCCGATTCGGTCGACCCGATCCTCGGCGGGGTGTTCACGCACATCGAGGGCCGCCACGCCTTTGATGCCGACGCGGTGTGGAAGTTCAACACCGCTGGTCGGGGGCGCGGTGCAGATCTGTTCCGGTACGACTTGGCGTACATCTATCGGCTGTGGCCGGAGACCTACGCGTCGATGAAGCCGACGGCGCTCTTTGGGTCGATCGAGCTCAACGGGTTCTCCGAGACCAACAGCGACAACGAGCTGTTCGTCTCGCCCGGGTTGCAATATGTCACGACGCGGTGGATTCTCGAAGCGACTGTGCAGCTCCCGGTGTGGCAGGACCTCGAGCACCGTCCCGAGCGGGACTTCATCGTGGGGTTGGGGTTCCGGGTGCAGTTCTAAGCAACGGTGCGGCGATGGTCCTCCATTCACACGGCACCTCCACGCTGGTTGTTCACCCACAGGGGGGCGGGCTGGTGAGACTGGGGGCTGGAAAGCCCCCGCCCCTGAGTGGCGTGGGTGGGAGGTGGCCATGATCCGAATCTCGCCGTCTCAGTCGTACACCAACTCGACCGACGTGATCCGTCCATCTTCGTCGAGTTTGCCCTCGATCCAGCAGGGGTCGATCCAACCGAGATGCACGATATCGAACATGGCGACGGGCACGCCATCACCGGTATGGAGCCGCGCCGGATACTCGATGATGCGTTCGGCCTCGTCGGGTGTCAGCCCGATCAGCGAGCCGTCCGCAACCATCGTTTCGTAGCTTTCCCACTTGGGTTTGAAGACACCGCCGGTCATGATCTCAACGAGCGGCCAGAACACGACCGTGACGACCCCAACGCACAGCAGCGAGATGCTGATGACGATCCCCGTTGCCCAGAGGCCCTGGCGGCGGGAAAGGGGCTGGGCGAGAACGGAGGAACTGGTGGTCTTGTTCGGCGGCGCGTCCACGCCCCAGCCTACGCGGCCAAGCGATCCCCCGTTCGCGCGGCACCGCGTTCGCTGCTGCTTTCCACCCCCACGCCCACCCCCACGTCGACCCCGAACTGCACGATCACCTGGATGCTCGGGTTGCCGGGTTTCTGGCCTCGGAAGGGCAGGATGATGTAGGTTGCGCGGCGGGTGCCCAGGGGGATGGTTTTGTCGAGGAAGGCTTTGGCGCCGGTGGCGCCGAGGATGGTGAAGGCTCGCTCGTTCTCGAGCCGCCGTTGCACGACGAAGTACGCCCCCGAGCTCGCGGCCGCGTCGTCGGCTTTCCACGACAGCCGGATGCGCCCGGTGGTGTCGAGCGCAGTGCGCAGGCCCGTCGGCGTGCCGGGGGGGCCGAGCGGCGAACGGTCGGCCGGCGGGGGGACGTCGGCCCGCGCGTAGACCTCGCGGTCGTCCGATGCTTCGGCGAACGCCTTGATGGTCGCGACCAGGTCGCGGCCGCCGCGGGTGAGCGTGTCGGTCGCGGCGTGGTAGCCGAGGGTCGCGGACCGGCTGGCGTTGCGGGCCTGCTCGGCGGCAAGATATCTTTCACGCGCGTCGGTGACATCGGCCGCGAGCTGTGCGACTTGTGCTGCGGTGAGCCCGATCGAACCGGGGTCGGCGGCCCAGGCGTCGAGCCGCTGCTCGAAGAACTCGATCTGGGCGCGGCGGGTCTTGGGGATGACGGGCATGGGGGGCCTTTCGGTGGGGGGCCTTTTGGTGGGGGTCTTTCGGTGGGGGTCTTCGGGTCGTGCTCGTTCGACGGGTTGGTGCCAGGGATTCATCCTCGTGCCACCGAGATCGGCTCTGCGATCTCGGTGTGCCTTGCTGCCGTCCGGGGCACCGAGGAGCGGCAGCCGCACCTCGGTGGCACGGGTGGGGGTTGTCGGTGCCACCCTGCCTTCGCCCTCCGGGTCGAAGCACGCCACCGCGCGACACTCGATAGATCGGGAACCCGAGACCGGGGCTTGAGCACGACGGCAGAAACCGTGCCGAATCCCCCCTGAGAGGCCGGAAATCCCGCGAGGGATGCCGGAAACCCCGCCCGGGAGGGCAGAAACCCGGCCCCGGAGGCCGGAAATGCGGTGGTGCATGTCAGAACCCGCGCCCCGCCTGGAGCCGGGCCGGTCGTGGATGGAGCCGCCGCCGCCCCGGACGCAGGCGAGCCCACGCCGGATCGAGACATGCCCACCTCGGACGGAGACTCGCCCACCTCGGATCGAACCGCGACGGCCGCGGATCGAGGAAATGTCATCGCGGCTGCCTGGGGGGTTTTCATTTCGCGGCCCAGGCTTTCCATCCCGCTGCCCCGGCTTTCCATCCCGTCGCACCCGGAGGAGTCACGCTCCAGCCAGGAGGGCGGGCTTTCCAGCCCGCGACAACCGTCGCCCGCGCGCGTGAGACGGTGCGCCCGGGGGCTGGAAAGCCCCCGCCCCTGGGTGGCGTGGGTAGGGGGTGACGTGTGGGGGTGCCCACGGCTCTGCGTGGGCAGGATCGAGCCGGTTCGGATCATGGCCACCCAGAGCTGTGGCCATGCCACCCGCCCCTGGATGGTGTGGTTGGGTGGGGAGTGAGGTGTGGGGGGTTGGGGGGTGCCCTGCCCTCGGCTTTGCGTGGGCAGGATCAATGTGGTTCGGATCATGGCCACCCAGAGCTGTGGCCATGCCATCCGCCGGAGGCAGAGGCACCCGGCAGTTGTGCCATGGGTGGCTTGCCCACCCGTGCGGCCCGGACACGGGTAGACAAGCTACCCATGCCACAGGGAAGAGGAAGCTGGCAGTGCCACCCGACGGCCGATCTTGGGGATGCGGCGGAGAAGGTTTGTGGGGCGGTGGGGTGATACAATCCGCTAGATGCAGCACTCAAGAGACGAGCTGATTCGCTTGATCAGGGATTGCTTTGCGGGGTCACAGTCTGACTACCTGACCCGTGCGGAGTTCCGTTCGTCCAATGATGTCACTGACTACAACCTGAATCTGTACTTCGATACATGGGCCGAGGCCTGCGAAGCTGCGGAGGTTCCGCAAAGTCAGACACACAGGCTCAAGCGGCGCATGGCCTATTCGCGTGAAGAGTGCCTGGACGAACTACGCCGAATCGCTGCGAAGACTGGCAAAACAACCGTAAGTAAATCTGATCTCAAAGAACACGGGCGATTCAGCGAACGCCCTTTCCGGAGGCATTTTGGACCATACAACGACGCACTACTCCAAGCCGGCTTGCAGCTCTCTGACGCATTTCAAGCGCCTATTCCAGATCGAACGATTGCCGAGAGCCTAGTCGCTGTGGTCAGCGAAGTTGGGAAGCGGCCGACATATCAGCAATGGAACCGACGCGCCCCTTTTCAACTGGAGGGACAACGACGTCGTGTCGGCACACTCGGGTCGTTGATCCGGGATTACGCTAAAATCGCCCTGCGGTTGATCGCGGCGACAGACCTAGAGGCGAGCGCAGAAGCGGAAGCGATCCTGAGGTCTCTTGCGGATGCGCCTGGACCAGAGCCCGCCCCCCATCGGCAAGGCCGTACCCTGGGCTTCCGCGGGTTTGCTTTTGCCCCGACGAACGAATCCAATGTTGTCGCACTCTTCGGTGCAGTCGCTCATGACCTTGGCTTCGAGATCATTGCAACCCGAGAGCCCTTTCCAGACTGTCAGGCGCGTCGGCGAGTGGATGCAGTACGCGAGCATTGGGTTGATTGCATGATCGAGTTTGAGTTCGAGAGCAGGGACTTCAAACGCCACGGCCATGACCCGAACCACTGCGATCTGATCGTCTGCTGGAAGCACGATTGGGCGGATTGTCCTCTTGAGGTAATCGAGCTAGAAACGAGCATCAAATCGCTCGACGGGTGGTAGTCTGGCAGGTGGCACTGTCAGCCCCCTGTGCCATGGGGAGCTTGCCTCCCCGTGTCCGCGGCGGGTGGCCCGAATGCCGGGGTGCCACGACTCGGCGGGGTGGCACCAAGGATTCATCCTCGTGCCACCGAGATCGGCTTTGTGATCTCGGTGCTCCTAGGTGCAGATGCTGCTGGGGGGCTCGGAGCACCGAGGAACGGCCCAAAGCCGCCGCACCTCGGTGGCACGGGTCAGCGTTCGCCGCGGTTGCGACGCTTTCTGGCGATCGCCGTCTTGTAGACCTCTTCCTTCTTGCGTTCGCGATCGCGTCGCTTGGCCAGCGCCATGGCGTTGCGGGCCTGCTCTTGCTGGAGTTTCTCGAAGCTGGCGAACCGACGCTCGTCGAGTGTGCCCCCGTCGATCGCGGCGCGGACGGCGCAGCCGGGCTCCCCGGCGTGGTTGCAGTCGTTGAACCTGCACTCGGCGATGAGCGCGACGACATCCTCGAAGAGGTCCGCGACGCCCTCCTCGCACTCTGGGAGCTGGAACTCGCGGACGCCGGGATTATCAACGAGCACGCCGCCGGTGGGGAGCAGGTGCAGCGAGCGCGAGGTGGTCGTGTGGCGTCCCTTGCCGTCCTTCTCGCGGATGCCGCCAGTGGCCAGGTCACCGGCGCCGAGCGTGCGGGCAAGCGTTGACTTGCCGACGCCGGAGGACCCGAGCAACGCCACCGACTGGCCCGGGCCGCACCAGGCCGTGAGGGACTCGGCCTGCGCGGGGTTGCGCGCGTCGAGAAACTCGACAGCGAGACCGGGGTGGAGCTGCCGGGCCTGGTCGGCCAGAGCACCCGGGTCATCACAGAGGTCGGCCTTGGTGAGCACGAGCACCGGCTCGGCCCCGGCCTGGAACGCCATCGCCAGGTATCGCTCGATGCGGGAGAGGTTGAAGTCCTCGTTGCAGGAACTCACGATGAAAAGCGTGTCGACATTGGCGACAAGGATCTGCGGCTTGACCTCTGTGCCGGCGGATTTGCGCGAGAGCAATGTCTTGCGCTCGAGGCGGCGGACCGCGCGGTGGTCGGCGGCATTGAGCACGAGCCAATCGCCGATCGCAACCTTGCCGTCGGCCTCGGCGCACTGCACGGGAACCCGGAACGAGCCGTCCTCGCCGCAGACCTCGACCTCGGTGCTGTGATGCGCCGACACGCGGACGATGACAACCGATTGCAGGTCGAGCGAGGCGAGTTGATCCTCGAAGAACGGGTTCCAGCCGAGAGAGGAGAGTCTGGGGGTGGTCATGTGGACAAGCGCCTTGGCGAGAGATCATGCCGCCCGGGTGTGTGTACCACGGCCCGTCGCGATGCCTGATCCTATTCCACTCGACCTTCCCGGTGGCGGCGGGATGGCACCGAGGTTTCCTCCTCGTGCGACCGAGATCGGCTTTGTGATCTCGGTACTCCCGCCACCCCCGGAGGGGGCACTGACCGTTGCCCCGGGCGCAGCCCGGGGAACCGGGCCGTGTTCGAGAGGGGAGCCCCGGAGGGGCGAAGGTGCGGCGATGCCGTCGCCCCTCGGGGGCTCTGAAATGTATGGCCCCCCTCACCCCGGGCTGCGCCCGGGGCAACGAACATAGCCCCCGACGGGGGCCGGAGGCAGAGACACAGAGGCACCATCGTTTGGTCGCCGGATGCGGGGTGGGGGTGTTTACGGCTCTACATGGGCAGGATCGATGCAGTTCGGATCATGGCCAGCCAGAGCTGTGGCCATGCCACCTGCCGGACCGCGTGCCACCGACCTTGTCGCTCCGGGCAAGGTCGGTGCGGTGGTGCCCACATCGCAATCTCACCCAAAGAGCACCGACCTCGCAAGGCCGAGGTCGGTGGCACGGTCGGTGCCACCTGCCGGTTGGAACATCTCTGCCGCACTTGCGTATGCTCTTGAGATCGATACCCGAATCTCACAGAAAGGACGTTTGGGCATGCCTTCACAGCCGAGACAGAATATTTCTATTGAGTATGAACCGGACGATTCTAATCCTCAATTTGCCATTCTGCGATCTCATGGCGAGGATGCAGTCGGCTTGGTCGAGGGCCTTGCGAGAGTGATCGATGATGCTGGCTGTGCCTTCAAGTGCCTTGACTTTAGTCTCGGCGATCTGAACCAGAACAGGTACAAGCTTGTCGCTCAGGTACGATCAATTGGCCTGGAGGTGCCTGGCAGTAGCCGGCTCAGGGCGCTGGGCGATCACCTGCAGCGGAACGGCAACTACCTCCATAATCTGATTGGTGAGGAGTTTGCTGATTTGGATCGAACGCATACCAACACAGGTCATTCTTGTGTCCACGCGGTAACCTGCGAGTGCCCCGACCGGGAGGGGATTCTTCGCGGATTCGTGACCGGGATACGTCGCAAGCTCGCGAACGTTGCTTGGCTTCGAGCAGATCTCGTAGACGGAGAGGTTCCGAAATTTGTTATCATGGCGATCGCTGCGTTTCCGGCCGTCATTGACGAGAAAACGGTGAAAGAGGGGATCGAGGCAGCGTTTCGCGAACGAGACGGCAAAGATGAGATGAAGAGCATCCTTGATCCCACCGATCCGAATTATGAGCCGCCCCCGATCATCAGACTGCAGGAGGACGCAGATGTGGACGCGTTCAAGATGAGGTGATCGGCGGGTGGCCATGAACCGAAATGGCGGGGTGGCACGAGGATGTTGCTGGGGGTGGGGGCTCGGAGCACCGAGGAACGGCTCAAAGCCGCCGCACCTCGGTGGCACGGGCGGGGTGGCAACCGGCGGATGGGCCGATCGGCCGTCACATCGCCCCCCCCTCGAACACCACCCGTTCCTTCTTGCTCCGTGGGTCGGGCTCGGGGACTGCGCTCAGGAGCGACTGGGTGTACAAGTGCTGCGGGTCCTCGATGACCTGCTCGCGGAGGCCGTGCTCGACGATTTTGCCCTTGTACATCACCGCGATGTTCTTGCAGACGTGCTGGATCACGGCCATGTCGTGGCTGATAAAGAGGTAGCTCAGCCCGAACTCGCTCTGAAGGTCGCCGAGCAGGTTGATGATCTGGGCCTGGATCGAGACGTCGAGCGCGCTCGTCGGCTCGTCGCAGATGATGAACCGGGGCTGCAACGCCAACGCCCGGGCGATCCCGATCCGCTGCCGCTGCCCGCCGCTGAACTCGTGGGGGTACCGATCGGCGGCGGCCTTGGGCATCCCGCACCGCACCAGCAGCTCCTCGGCCTTGTGCCGGAGCTCGTCTTTGTCTTTGACCAGGCCGTGGATCACCAGCGGCTCGCCCACGATCGCCGCGATCCGCATCCGCGGATTGAGCGACCCGGCCGGGTCCTGAAAGATGATCTGCATCTCCCGCCGCATCGCTTTGAGGCCCGCGCCCTGGAGCTTGAAGATGTCCTTGCCCTCGAAGAGCACCTCGCCCGAGGTGTGCGGGACCAGCCGCAGGATCGTGCGGCCGACGGTCGTCTTGCCACAGCCGGACTCGCCCACCAGCCCGAGCGTCTCGCCGGGAGCGATGTCGAACGTCACGTCATCGACCGCGCGGACGTAGTCGGTCACCCGCTGCAGCAGCCCCGAGCGGACGGGGAAGTAGGTCTTGAGGTTCCGCACCGCCAGCAGGGGGGCGGTGGCCGGGGTCGGCTGCGTGGGGGCGGATGCGGGGGTGGTGGGGGTGGTGGGGGTGTCGGTGTTGGTATCGGGGGGGGTGGTTGTCATGGGAGCGCAGTGTAGGGGGAGTGCGGTTGTGGGTCTCGTGTGGGCGGGGCACAGTGGGAGGCGGTACGCTGCCCTCTCTGATGACACCGCCCAACCCATCACCCAAGCAGCCCCAGCCCGCGACCGTCCCCGCGATGCGGGCCCCCCCCACCCCGGCTGTCGAGCGCGATAACCCGCTGACGCGGAGCTTTGCAGGAATGCTGGGGATCGGGTTTTTGGTGCTGATGATCTTCGCGTGCGTGTTGACGCTGCCTTGGACCCTCGGGGCGGCGGGCGGGCAGGAGGGCGCCGCGGTGCCCCGGTACAACGCCGGCGATCCCCGCGAGGGTCGGCTCCCCCCCTTCTGGTGGCCGGCCGACGAGACCCAGCAGGAACGCATCGACGCAATCGAGGTCGCGACCGGTGAGCGCCCACGTTATTGGCTGGGGACCGACGTGCTCGGGCGGTCGCTGTTGATCCGCATCCTCACCGGGGGCGGCATCTCGCTGGGCATCGGGATCGCCGCGGCTGCGATCTCGGTCCTCATCGGGACGCTCTACGGCGGGCTGGCGGGCTATGTCGGGGGCAAGACCGACGCGGTCCTGATGCGGATCGTGGACGTGCTCTATGGGCTGCCCTACATCCTGCTGGTGGTGCTGTTGGCGGTGGCGAGCGAGGCGATCGTCGGGCGGTGGATCGCTCGAGGCAATGTCGAGCTCAAGGAATCGACCCGGCTGCTGATCGACGTGGGGACGCTGCTGGTCGCGATCGGGGGCGTGAGTTGGCTGACCATGGCGCGGGTGATCCGCGGGCAGGTGCTCAGCCTCAAGGAACAGCCGTTCATCGAGGCGGCCCGGGCGACGGGGGCGTCCCCGGTGCGGATTTTTGGCAAGCACCTGCTGCCCAACCTGCTCGGTCCGATCATTGTGTACGCGACGCTGACGGTGCCCCAGGCGATTTTGCAGGAGTCGTTCCTGAGCTTTCTGGGTATCGGGGTCAAGCCGCCGCTGCCGAGTTGGGGGAACCTGGCGGCCGACGGGCTGTCGGAGCTGAACACCTACCGCAGCCACTGGTGGCTGCTGCTGTTCCCGTGCCTGTTGCTCGGGGTGACGCTGGTGGCGCTGAACTTCGTCGGCGAAGGGCTCCGCGAGGCGTTCGACCCCAAGCGTCGACGGCGATAGTGTCCCGGTGAGGCCCGATGAGGCATAGTCTCCGGGGCACCACCGAGCCCGGGTTGGTCGGGCTGTTTCCCGTTTGGAGGATGATTGGATGACCGCGACCGCTGCCAGCACCGAGACCCCGCCGCAACCGGGCACACCTGCTGCGACGCCCATTCTCCGGGTTGATCGGCTGGCGGTGTCGTTCGACAACGGGCGCGGGCCGCGCGTGCAGGCCGTCGACGGCGTCCGCATGACGATCTACCCCCGGCAGACCCTCGCGGTTGTGGGCGAGTCCGGCTGCGGCAAGAGCGTGACCGCGATGAGCATGCTCCAGCTCATCCCCCGCCCGCCGGGACGGTTCGACCGCGGCGAGATCATCTTCCAGACCGAGCGGGGGCCGGTCGACTTGTTGACGCTCAACGCCAGGCATATCCGCGAGATCCGCGGCAACGACATCGCGATGATCTTTCAGGAGCCGATGACGAGCCTCAACCCGGTCTTCACCGTCGGCAACCAGATCATGGAAGCGATTCTGCTGCATCAGGACGTCTCGAAAGCACAGGCCCGCGAGATCGCGCTCAAGTCCATGCGCGATGTCGGCATCCCCGAGCCCGAGCGGCGGATCAAGTCCTTCCCGCACGAGTTCTCGGGAGGGATGCGGCAGCGGGTCATGATCGCGATGGCGCTGGCGTGTCAGCCCCGGCTGCTGCTCGCCGACGAGCCGACCACCGCGCTGGACGTCACGATCCAGGCACAGATTCTCGAACTGATGACCGACCTCAAACGCACCAGAGGCATGGCGGTGATGCTCATCACCCACGACCTGGGTGTGGTCGCGGAAAACTCCGATGTTGTGTGCGTGATGTACGCCGGGCGTGTGGTCGAATACGCGAAGGTCTTTGATCTCTACGACAACCCGATGCACCCCTACACGCGGGGGTTGCTGGCGAGCATTCCGAAGATGCACGCCCGCCTCGACCGGCTCGTGACCATCCGCGAGATCGTCGAGAACGAGGACGAGTTCCGCAAGCTTCCCGGCGCAGATGAGGGTGTCCGCCCGTGGTGGCCGTGGCACACACCGCCCGAGGACCTGACAGCCAAGGACGAGCCCGCGGGCGACTATTATCTGCAAGAGGTTGCGCCCGAGCACTGGGTCGGCGTGTGGCGGACCCGCGCGGTGCAGGACCACGAGAGCCGTGCGCCCGACATCGAGTACAGGGTTCCCTCGAAGCAGACTTCGGGGTCTGCCTGAACCGATCGGCGTGGCGACCGGACGCCACTTCTTCCTGCGGGTTGCTCTTCCTGCCACGGGGCGCTGGAGGTCTGATGCGGGTGGTGCTTCTCGCTGATCGTCGATTCGCAAGCCGCGAGCGGTCCATGCTCGCAAGGCTGCAGGTCGGGCTCGCCGACGAGGGCATCCGCGTGGTGCTGGCGCTGCCGCGGGGTTTCGAGCGGAGCGACGAGGGGCTCTTCGGGCAGACGGTGGACTTTGAGGAAACCGGGCTGCCGCTCTCGCTTTCCTGGCGCGCCAGCGAGGTCGCGACCAAGCTGCGGTCGGCTGAGAAAGCCGGCGAGGACCCGGCGCGGATCGTGCATGTCTTTGGAGGGTCGCTGTGGCCGTTCGGGCTCGCACTCGCCGAAAAGCTCGACGCGGCGTTGATCCTGGAGGTCTGGCGATCCGGGCTCGTCCGCCAGGCGCAGCGGCTTGTCTCTAAGGCAAGCGGGCGGGCGGGGACCCTGATTGTCTGTGCGGACTCGGCGATCGCAGAGCAGTGTGTGCATGACATCCCCGGCGTGCAGGTCAGGCACTCGCCGTGGGGGGTGTACGCCGACAAGCCGCTCGGCGAGGTCTTCCGCCCGGGTGCTGCGTGGTCGGTGATGATCGCCGGGGCGGGGTTTGACAAAGGGGCGTTCACCGCGTGTTTCGAGGCGATCGCCGACATCGTTCGTGAACACCCGGACATGCTGGTCTTTGCCGATGCGGTCGCGGCGCGGCGTGCGGACCTTTGGAAACTCGCCGAGAAACTTGGTGTGCGTTCGCAGGTCTCGCTCGTTGACGAGATGGACGCCAACCGCGATCTGGTGCTGCGGGGCGACGTGCTCGTGCTGCCCGAAGCGCGCGGCGAACAGCGGACGCTCGTGCTCGAAGCGATGAGCGTCGGCATGCCTGTGGTCGCTGCCCGTGACGACTTCAACGCTGCGCTGATCGACGAACGCTCGGCACTGCTCGTGACACCGGGCGATCGACAGGGTTGGTCCAGGCAACTCCGCCGACTCTTCGGCGAGGGCGGACGCAGGGCCGATTCGATCGAGGAGTTGATCGTCTCGGCCCGCGAGTTTGTCGCAACCGAGCACCGCCCGTCGCGACACGTCGGCGGCGTGATCGAGGCGTACGAGGCCGCGGTCGGAAAGCCCTCGATCCCGTTCCCGGGCGCTGACACACGGTGATTGCCGTCCGATAGGTCGCGGGTTTGAGGGTTCTCGGGCCGCGCATAGCGAGTACAACCGGAAAGCCCGGCAAAACCGCTTGATCCCGGCTCAAAATCGTGCATGCTATGTAAAGTCGGGGTGGTTGGCAGTGACCGGCGCGGAACGACTCCGTGCCCAGACATCAGGAGATCGGATTATGAATACGCTCCTCGCCGCTGCGGCGCTGGCAGCGAGCCTCGCAGGCCCGCAACACGCCGTCCACGGCTCCGGCTACACCAACGCTCCGCGCTTTGCCCCGGCGATCCACAACGGGTTGCTCGTCACCGCGCCGCCGGAAGATCAGACCCGGGTGTACACGCCCGGCTATTCGTCGGTCCGCGGGCGTCTGTGGGTTGGTGATGACGTCAAAGACATCGCCAGCCGTCGCGCCTGGAGGCAGAACCCCGGCAACGTCGCCTACGGCGCAGCCGACGCGGGCAATCAGCAGGTCCATGTTCGCGTCAACACCCACGCGGTCTCGGTCAGCGCCTGGCAGCAGGTCGAGGGCGAGGGGTGGTCCAACCTTGAGCGCGGTCGCCAGCAGTGGCTGAAAGAGCGGGGATACACCGGCGGCGTGCGCACGTTTGTGAGCCCCAAGCGGCTCCGCGCCATCCAGGCCGCCGGCGCAGCCCGCGCCGAAGCCGCGCACGGGAAGGCCCACGAGCCGAGCGCAACGATTCGGCTCCGCAAGCCCAAGGAAGACAGCGGCAGGTTCAAGCAGGTCGATGCGGGCGTGGCTGGTGGGGTCAGGATCGTTACGGGCGACCAACCGGTGCGGGTGTCCTACCCGATGACGGTGCGGGCTGCGACGGTCGAGCGGTCGATCGCCAAGGGCTGGACCGCTGACGAATCGGCGAAAACCCGGACCGCAAACGCGGAGAAGTAATCTTTCGCTCGATCGCGGGCGACACGACATCCAGGTTTCGGCAATAATCGGCCCACATGGGCCGATTGCCGTTTGATCCCGACCGCATGCGCCGCGCCAGGAAAGAGGCCGAGGGCGGTGCGACCGCGCCCGGATCGGCGGGGGACGCGGGAGTGACTCCGCGCAAAGCTGCAAAGCCCGGTGCGGCCGACGGCGTGCTGACCGTCTCCCGCCTGGCGGCGTTGATCCGTGGCGTGCTGGAAGAGGGACTGCCGCGGAAGGTCCGGGTCGTCGGAGAGATCACCGGCTCGCGGCGGAGCACGCACCTGTACCTCGCGCTCAAGGATTCGGGCGCGGTCATCAACGCGGTGGTCTTTGCAAGTCAGTTGCGGAAGCTCGGGTTTGAGCCCCGCGATGGGCAGGAGGTCGTCGCGACCGGACGGGTCGAGTTTTACGAGCCTCAGGGTCGGGTGACGCTGATCGTGGAGAAGCTCGAACCCGTCGGCGAGGGGGCGGCCGAGGTCCGGTTCAGGCAGCTCTGCGATGAACTCCGCACGCTCGGCTGGTTTTCGACCGATCGAAAACGCGCCCTGCCCGGCTTCCCGAGGCGCGTCGCGGTGGTGACCAGCCCGACCGGCGCAGCGTTGCAGGACGTGCTGGCGACGATGGCAAAGCGCTGCCCGGCCGTCGCGGTCGCGGTGGTGCCGGTGCGGGTGCAGGGTGAGCACGCAGCGGGCGAGGTTGTGCGCGCGCTTGATTTTCTGTCCGCAGCCCACGAGCGGCTGGGGATCGACGCGGTGATTGTTACCCGAGGCGGGGGCTCGCCCGAAGACCTCGCGGCGTTCAACGATCGGGAGGTGGCGCGGGCGATCGTCGGGTGCGCGGTCCCTGTGGTTGCCGCGATCGGGCACGAGACGGACACGACGATTGCTGAGCTTGTCGCTGACGAACGCTGCGCAACCCCCACCCAGGCAGCGGTGCGGCTGACGCCCGATCGCGCCGCGTTGCACTTGCAGCTCGACGCGCTCGGCCGCCGATTCAAGACCGATCTTGCCCGGACGCTCC
This sequence comes from uncultured Phycisphaeraceae bacterium, assembly GCA_964394895.1. Taxonomy (GTDB): domain Bacteria; phylum Planctomycetota; class Phycisphaerae; order Phycisphaerales; family UBA1924; genus PNC22. Next base: position 37,806 of record CAYMZJ010000007.1, read on the forward strand.
GGTACGAGCGGCAACGGCTCGCGTCCGCAGCAAGGCACCCGGTGCTCGCCGACCCTCGGGGCGCAGTGCGGCGTGCTGAAGAACAACTCGCGACCGCCCGCGACGACCTCGAAGACGCCGCCCGCGAGGCGATCACCGAGGCCGGCCGTCGGGTGCAGCGGGCGAGCCTGAGGCTGCGGGCGCAGGACCCCGGGCGGTTACTCACCAACGCGAGAGAACGTGTCGATGCCCGAGCCGAGCGGCTCGGTCGCAGCGTGACACAGCGCGTGACCGGCAGCCGAACCGCGGTCCGTTCGCTGGCCGAGCGGCTCGAATCCATCGGCCCGGCCGCGGTGCTTCGGCGTGGGTATTCCTGCACCCTCCGGGCGGACGGGACCCTCGCCCGGCACGCTTCGGATCTCAAACCCGGCGAACGGCTGACGACCTATCTGGCACGCGGCTCGGTGCGATCCGACGTGGTCGAGGTCTCGGGCGAGTCGCTGGAGGGGGGGCATCTGGTGCCGAGACCGAAGCCCCCGCGACGCCCCCGCCGACGGAAGGGCGAGCGCGACGAGCGGGACCAGTTGGACCTCTTCAACTCCGGCGGGTAAGGTGACACCAGTGGCAAAGCGATCGAGCAAGACCGAGCCGGGTGAACAAGCGTCGGGGGGTGCTGCGCAGGACGCGCCCCAGCCGACCTTCGAGGAAGCGGTATCGCGGGTCGAGTCGATCATCGAGCGGATCGAATCCGGCGAGATGGGGCTGGAGGACCAGATCGAGCAGTACGCCAGAGGCGCCGAGTTGCTCAAGCGTTGTCGGGACGTGCTGGACCGGTGCGAGCAGCGGGTCGAGGAGATCACCTCCGAGTTGGACGACGATGGGGCGGCTGGAGACGAGTAGGCGGCAACGGGGATCGGGCGCAAGGAGGCGTCAAATCACATGAGCCAACAGATGATGATGGTGCTGTCCATCACGATCCAACTCGGCTTTGCGTTCGCGTTCGGCTCGTGCATCGGGTCGCTGATCAACGTGCTGGCCTACCGCATGCCGCTGGGGCTCAACGTCGTCACCCCGGCGTCGAAGTGCCCCAGTTGCAACCACGTGCTGACCTGGCGGGAGAACATCCCGGTGTTCGGGTGGTTGCTCTTGCGGGGGCGGTGCCGGTTCTGCAAGTGCAACATTTCGCCTGAATACCCGATTGTCGAGACGATCGTCGGGCTGGTGTTTGTGGGGCTCTACCTGCTGTGGTACATCGTTCCTGACCGGGGCGGCATCTGGCTGGGGGTTGATTGGTCGGTGGTCAAGCCCGAGTGGGCGATGAACGGCTTCGCTCAGACGTGGCCGATCTTTATCACGCTCCTGGTGCTGGTCAGTTCGCTGATTGCGATGACGATCATCGACGCTCGGACGTTCACGATTCCGCTCGCGCTGGCGTGGACGCCGACGGTTGTGGCGCTGGTTGCGCACCCGTTGACCGCGGTCGTGATGGAGCTGCGTGGCAAGGGGTGGCGGTACACCGCTGCGGGCGAGTGGTGGGCGCTGCCGACACCCGGCCCGTTCGGGTGGCCGATTTTGTGCGCCACGATCGGGGCGGTCGTCGGGCTGGTGATTGCCAACGGGTTGCTGGCGTTGGGGCTCATCAAGCGGAGCTTTGCCGACTACGACGAGTGGGAGGCCAAGGCGCTCGCCGAGGCGGGCGTCACGCCGCCGGATGCTGAGAAAGACGCGGGCGGAGATGTTGCAGAACCGGAGAAGCCCGCGGCGAAGGAATCCTCGGAAACTTCACCTGATGGTGAGACTGACAATCCCGGCAAGGCCGAGGGCTCCGAATCAGACGCGGCATCGAGTCCCGCAGAACCACGGGCGCCGTTGCCTTGGAAGACAATCGCGGCGGTCCTGGCTGCCTCGGTCGTCTGTGGCGTGCTGGGGGCGGTGATGGCCGGGCTGTTCGGGTTCCCCATGCCTCTGGGAGTCGCAGCGGGTGTGCTGGTCGGCGTGGTGGCGGTCGGGCCGGTTGTTCGGGTGCTCTCGGGGTCGACCGGCAAGGCCGAATCGAGGAACGACAGCCCCGCCGAGCTGTGGATTCAGTACCCCCACGCCCGCCGTGAGGTGATGCGGGAGGTGCTGTTCCTGGCACCCTGCCTGATTCTGGCGATCGTGGGGTGGTACGTCGGGCAGAAGATCGGCGAGCCTTGGGTCCTCAATCCGGTCACGCTTCAGCGGCAAGCGTCCGAGGGTATCCCCTTATGGCTCAGTGTCTTAGGCGGGGTGCTGCTGGGCTATCTGGTGGGCGGCGGCATCGTCTGGGCGATCCGGATCTTCGGCACCCTCGGCTTCGGCAAGGAGGCGATGGGCCTCGGTGACGTCCACCTGCTGGCAGCGGTGGGGGCGTGCCTGGGGTGGATCGATTCGGTGCTCGCGTTCTTTGTCGCGCCGTTTATCGCGCTCTACATGGTGCTGGTGCAGGCGACCTGGACCGGAGGCGGGCAGCGGGCGATGCCTTACGGGCCGTACCTCGCGGTCGCGACGGTCGCGGTGATTCTCGGCAAGTACGGCTTCGAGGCGGTCTTGACGGCGGTGTTCGGCTCGCCGGTGAGGCTCGATTTCCCGTAGCGCGGGGGTGGGAGAGATGTAGAAACTGTTCACGAAAGCCGCTCCGCATACTCGAAGATGGAGTGCAGCGAGCCGACTACAAAGTCGCGTTATAGTCTTCGGACCCGGAACCACCCGGGCAGGCAAGGAAGGACCACGCAATGGACGGACGGATTATCAAAAAGCTCCTCGGCACAGCACTGGCAGCGGCGATCGCAGTCTCGGCTGTGGGGTGTACCAACAACAAGCGGACCGACTACGACGCGCTCCAGGTTGAGAACAACGAACTCCGCGGCCAGCTCGCAGCCCTCGAGGGCGAGCGGGCGATGTGGCAGGACACCAAATCCAAGCTCGAGCAGGAAAATATCGAACTCGCCCAGGCGCTCGAAGCGATGCGGGCGGCGGGCACGGTGGACGATCAGGGCGGACTCGTGAATGTCCCCGGGGCGACGGTCTCGATGCGGGGATCCGACCTGGTGGTCTCGGTTGCTGGAGACGTGTTGTTTGGCTCCGGGCAGGTCTCGCTCAAATCCGGCGCCAAGCAGACCCTCGACAGCGTGGCCCGGCTGCTCCAGGCAGACTTTGCCAGCAACGAGGTCCGTATCGAGGGATACACAGACACCGACCCGATCCGCAAGAGCAAGTGGGCGAGCAACGACCACCTGAGCTTTGAGCGTGGGCACGCGGTGGAAAAATACCTCATCTCGCGTGGTGTGAACACCAAGCGGATGTACGTCGCGGCGTTCGGGATGGACCGGCCCAGAGGGAGCAAGGCCGACAGCCGCCGGGTCGAGATCGTGATTCTCGGGGGGTGAACCATTCCCGGGAGCGTCTCCGGCGATTTCGATCGCAAGTCTGGTCGCGGACTGATTGACCCTGCCGGGCGGGCCGAGGTATACTTCAAGCCCCAAACGGGGAGTAATCGGGCGATTGGCGCAGTTGGCTAGCGCGCTTCCATGACACGGAAGAGGTCACAGGTTCGAGCCCTGTATCGCTCATTTGCTCGGCAGGATCGCAAACCTGCCGGGTGTTGACCGCCGCCATAGCTCAGTTGGTAGAGCAGTGCTTTTGTAAAGCACAGGTCCCCGGTTCGAGTCCGGGCGGCGGCTGTTCGGTGTGTCGGGCACGCCGGACAACAATCCGGTGTTCCTGCTCGCTCCCGCAGGCCAGGGGCGAGAGAAGAGCAAGAGGCAGGTCGAAGGCGGCCTGCGAGCGTTTCGGGCGTGTACCCAAGTGGCCAACGGGGGCAGACTGTAAATCTGCTGGCAATGCCTACGCAGGTTCGAATCCTGCCGCGCCCACTGCAATCAGCGATGCCCGGTACTTCGTGTGCCGGGCGTCGCTGTTTTTCGAGCACCGCCCCTTCGATCATATTTCGCGGCTTCTCTTCGCGCCGGCCCGAACAAGGCGGCTGCGAGTGGAGCTACACTGGCATCACGCCCGTGCCCCCATGGTGCGGGCCGAACCCGGAGAACCCCATGCACCGAAACACCATGCTCGTTCTCGCGGCCGGCCTGACCGGCGCGATTTCCACAGCTGTCGCCAGCCACTTCTTCATGACCCCGGCTGTCGCGTCGCCCTCTTCATCCGTGCTGACCGAAGCCCGCACCGCGACGGTCGACGTGCTCTATCTCCTCGAGCGGATGCTCGATATGGAGTCGTACGCGACCGAACTTGCAAGCGAGACCCGGGTCTGGAACGACCAGGTGCAGACCATCGCCAACGAGCGCGACGGCTTTCTCGCGGCCCTCCAGCAGCTCGACCCGAGCGAGGCCGAATCGCCCGCGGCCCAGGCGCTGTATGGCCAGTACCAGAGCGCCCTGCAACGATTCAACCAGGCGCGGCAGCAGGCGAGTGCCGCGATCGACACGCTGGCTGCCAGCCAGCTCTCGCGGGCGTACAAGGACATCCACGCGACGGTGCAGCGGGTCGCGACCGAGCGGGGATATGACCGCGTGTTCTCCAGCCGCATGACTGTGGACACGCTCGACGCCGACAACACCAACGTGGTGGTGCAGGAGGTGTTGCTCCGCCCGGTGCTGTTTAGCTCGACGGGCGCGGACCTGACCCCGATCGTCCGCGAGGCGCTGGGCATCCCCGAAGAGGCCGACCCCGGGGTGGATGCCGAGGGGCCGGTCACCGGCGACGGGGCGCAGCCCGCAACCGACCCGGCGGTTGATCCCGCGACGCCGCCCGCTGGCGGAGGGTAAGGGCGGGACTGCGGCGGCTGTGGTTTTGCCGGCGCGTGGTTCAACACCGATTGAGTTTCGCGTGCGCTACTGCTCGGGCTCGTCGCCGACGAGGGGGATGTCGTCGAGATTCGGCGCGGGTTTGGGCTCGCGGTTGATGCGCAGGAACGCGGTCGAGTCGGCGTCCTGCTCGCGGCCGCACTCCGGGCAGGGGGTAGTGGGCGGCAGCCCGGTCAGGTCGTACCCGCAGCCGGTGCAGGGCTCGAGGACACCTTCGCCGCGCTTTGCGGTCATCTCGGCGAGGGGAGACCCCGCGACGGCGGTGCCGTGGAAGGTGCGTCGGGCTTTGCGTTCGAGGACGCGCTGGTCGCGGGCGATGGTGGCGGTCGCGTTGCGCACCGCCCAGTGGGTCATCTGCGCCATCTGCACCTGGGCGATGACAAAGACGATGAGCCCGCCCTCGTAGGCCAGCAGCGCGAGCCCGGTGAGGATGCTCACGGGCGCAGCGAAGCGGGTGCCCGCGAGCGCGGCGGTCGCGACGAGCGACACCGTAAAGATTGCACCCCCGCCGCCGATGAGCACCGCCGAGACGCGGAGGCGTCCGGCGAGCCCGGTGTCCTGGGCCCAGTCGGCCAGGTGGGCGAGCCAGATGCACAGCGGGGCAAAGCCCAGCACGCCGATGAGTTGCAACGCGCTGGCGCCAAGCCGGAACGCCCCGGCCATCGGGGACGCCTGCGCGGCCGCGAGCAGCATCAGCAGGACGGCCACGCCCTGGAGCGGCCAGGCGATCTGCGTCAGGCGGGCGGCGGTCCGCAGCCCGCGCATCTCCCGCGCGGGGTTGACCCGCATGGTCCTTTGGAACGGCCGAGGCATGGTCGCAAAGACCACGGCCGCGGCCCACGCGACGCCAGCGAGGAAGGTGATCCACGCCAGCGGCGGGTTCTTGACAAAGACGGTGACCGCCTGGAGGGCCCCGTTGCCGACCCCGAGCAGCGCGAGCCCGATGACCGCCCAGCGCAGCCGGCGGAGGTAGGGCACGGGGGCGTCGGTGAGGTTGTCGCGTGCCGTCGTGCCGGGCTTGCGGCGCCGGTGGGTGGGGGGGATTGGGGTGCCGCACTCGGGGCATTTGCCGTTGCGGGTGAGCCCTTCGAGCGAGTAGTCGCACTTGGCGCAGCAGACACCGGGGCCGATGGGGCTGGCGTTGTCGTTGTGGGCGGTCTGGAGCGATCTGGGATCAACCGGTGACATGTGGAGAATGTACCGGCTGGCGGGGAGAAGGGTGCGGGCTTTCCAGCTCTCGGCCACAGGGGTGCGGGCTTTCCAGCCCGCGACGGCCGCCGCCCGCGCGGGTGAGACGGTGCGCCCGGGGGCTGGAAAGCCCCCACCCCTGGTTGGTGAGTGTGACGGATGGCACGGCCCCGGCTCAGCGTGGCCATGCGCTGAACCGTGTCGATCCTGCCCACGCAGGGCCGAGGGCAGGGCACCCGGCACGCCGAACGCACGCGGCGGCGCGGGAGTCCGTTCCCGCGCCGCCGGCGTGTCTTTGGCTGGGTTGTTGTTGGTGGCCCGGCTCTCCGAGCCGGGTTTCGGGGTGGCCCGACTGGGCTCAGGCGGCGATGCTGAGTTCTTCGCCTCCGGTTTCGACGGTGCCTTGTTGGTTGCCCGCTCCGAAGCGGACATTGAACTGGGCGGGTGCTCCGCGTTCGGTGCCGCGGATGCCGGTGACCTGGTAGGTGGTGGTGTCGGTGCCGGGGGGGATGGTGGCGTCGACAAACTCACGTTCGCCGGCGTTACTTACAAAGTTCATCGGCCCGCCCGCGTCGCTGCGGAGGATTTCGTAGACGATGCTCCCGCCGCCTGACGGGTTGTTCGATTTCCAGCCCAGTTCGATCGAGCCGTCCTGCCGCAGCCCGACGCGGAAGTCAAAGGGCGTGCCGGGAGGCGGGATGACGCCGGGGGGCGCCGGCGGCGGGACGTCGGCGAGCACATAAACATTAGGATCGTTGGTCGTCTCGGCGAACGCCTTGATGGTAGAGATAAGGTCGCGGCCGTCGCCGACGAGGGTGTCGCTGGCGTCGTAATAGTTCACAGTCGAACTCTTGCTCTGGTTGCGGGCCTGCTGGGCGCTGGTATATGCGACACGGGCGGCGGTGATTTCACCTTGCAACTGTGCGACCTGGGGGCCGGTAAGTCCGATGTCCGAGGCATTGAGCAACCACGCGCCGAGGCGCTGCTCGAACCATTCGATCTGTGCGAGACGTGTATCAGGTAGGACTGCCATGGCGGTCCCTTTCTGCCGGTGACCGGCGTGTGCCCCCACGACGTGTGTGGTGCGTGGGTGGCGGGGGTGGCGGGGGTGTGTGGACCCCCAAGAGATCGGACCCTCCCGGTTCGGACTTGCGTGATGGTGCGGATTCTGCGGAAAGAAATGATCGTTATGGCGGGCGGGACGGTTATCGGGTCACCGACAACTGTTTTTGCACGTGCTACAAGAGTTGTCGCTCGTGCTACAAGAGTTTTTCCACGTGCTGCAGGAGTTGCCGCTCGTGCTACAGAAGTTCTCGCACGTGCTTCAAGAGTTGTCGCTCGTGCTACAAGAGTTATTCCATGTGCTGCAAGAGCTGTCGCACGTGCAACAGAAGGACTCGCCCGCGCGAGAACGCCTCCCGCACGGGTGACAAGAGAAGCAGAGCACCCGGCCCGCATCCAAAGGGGGGCGTTTCAGCCCTCAGTCACAGGGGGGCGGGCTTTCCAGCCCGCGACGGCCGTCGTCCCCACACGCGGGCTGGTGAGTCTGGGGGCTGGAAAGCCCCCGCCCCTGGTGTGTAGCGTGCCCACGGCTCTGCGTGGGCAGGATCGAGGCGGTTCGGATCATGGCCACCCAGAGCTGTGGCCATGCCACCCGCCACCCGCCACAGGGGGAGGACACCTACAGGGCCATCCGCCGACATTGGTCAGTATTCGCAGTAGCGTGACGCGATACGGCGGACGGTGCGCACACATCTACCTACCAACTGCATCTGATCCTCACTTAGGCACTCCTTATTCGTGGACAAGTTCACTGCATACACCGTTTCCAAGCTTTCAATGCACTGTTCCCATCCAGCGATATCATCAACGGCCAAGACATGAGCGTGCAGCAGGGTTTCCATTGTCGCAATACTACCGCCCAGTGTGTTTGTATTGTCTGGCATATCCGTACTTGCCAGGGCACACATGAGTTCGTGATATGGATGGGACATTATTTACCTGCCTTTAGGGTAATAGGCGGGCGGCCCGAATGCCGGGGTGCCACAACTCGCCGCAACTCCCCATTCTCTCCCGCTCCCTCTTTTCTGCGGCGCAGTCGTGCCCGCTCCGTGGCCCAGCCGCATCACTGCGCGGGGAGAAAGCAGAGTGTACAGAGAGAAGACCAAGCCCGCGAGTGATGGCACCCCCACAAGTAATGGCACCCGGCCTCCCCTCTGCGTCTCTGCGCCTCCGCGTGAGCATCCTTCAGGGCCCGGAGAGCCGTGCCACCATCTTTGCCCCCGCCTCGACGCCCAGCGCTTCGGCACGGCGGGCATAGCCCAACGCGGCGTCCAGCTCGCCGATCCGCTCGTGCCAGATCGCGGCTTCCAGTTGCAGCTCGCCGTCGTCGGGCCGAGCGGCGGCGGCGGCGGCAAACACCCCGGCCGCCTCGGCGGGCCTGCCGAGCAAGCCGTAGCTCTCGCCCATGACCCCGAGCACATCGAGCCGCTGCCGCTGATGCGGGGGGAGCCCCTCCAGCACCGCCAGCGCCCGGGCGAGCTGATCTTCCCCCCCGATCCGGTTGCGAGCCCGGGCCTCGAGCAGCCGCCACACGACGACCGACGGCTCGAGCTCGCGGGCCCGCCTGACCAGCCCCAACGCGACATTCGGGTCGTTGCTCCGCAGCGAGAGCTGGGCCAGCGTCCCCCACGCGATCGCCAGCGAGTCGTCCAGCGTCGTCGCCAGCATCAGGTTCTTCCGGGCCTCCTCGTGGCGGCCCTGCCCGATCTGCACCTGAGCCAGATAGAGCGGGAACCGGGCGTCGGTGGGGTCCGACGCCTGGGCGGCCGAGAAGTGTTCTTCGGCCCGGTCCAGCCGCCGCAACTGGCTGGCGACCGTCCCGGCGATGAACTCGACCTCGGGCACGCGCGGCCCGATCGCCAGGGCCGCCTCGTACTGCTGGTACGCCTCGGCGAGCTTCTGCTGGAGCACGCACGCCCCGGCCAGCGCCAGCCGCAGCTCCTGATCGCCCGGCTGCTCGCCGACCGCGGCCCGCAGGACCGCCTCGGCCCGGTCTGCCTCGCCCTGCTGGACGAGCCGGTCGGCGGCGTCGAGGATTGCTTCGGTCGAGGCGGCCGAGCGGGTGGTGGGGGTCGTGGGGTTGGTGGGGGTCGGCACTGGGCTTTGCCCAGTGGCACCCGGGTGAGTGGCACCCGGAGCGGTGGGGGTGGTGGGGGTTTCCGCCGAGTCTGCTCCGACCTGCCCCCGCCAGATGAGCACCCCGCCCAGCGTCAGCACCGACCCGGTGGCGGCGATCGCGGCAAGGAGCACGGGTAGGTTGGAGCGGGGGTTGGGCATCGGTCGAAGGGCTCGGAACAGGGTTGCATTCTCGCGGCATCGGGCCGCGACTGGGGAGCGTGGCTCGGGTCCGGCCTCGGTTCGCACCGATCGGCCCCACGCAGCGTATCACGCCGCTTACACTTTGGTGTACACCGACCCCACCGACCCCACCGCCCCCACCGCCCCCACTGCCCCGAGGAGTGCCTTTCCATGCCGACCGACGCCGGGCAGGCCACGCCCCCCACGCCCCCCACACCCCCAACGATGCCCTCCAAATACATGCCCGCCGACCATGAGCCGGCGATCCGCGCCCGCTGGGAAGCCTCGCGGGCATTCCACGCTGACCCCGAGCGGGTGCTGGGAGGCGAGGCGCTGCCCTACACCATCGTCATCCCGCCGCCCAACGTCACCGCTGCCCTGCACCTGGGGCACGCGCTCAACAACACGCTCCAGGACGTCCTCATCCGGGCGCGGCGGATGATGGGCTTTGAGGCGCTGTGGCTGCCGGGGACCGACCACGCGGGGATCGCCACCCAGACCGTCGTCGAGAAGCGGGTGATGGCCGAGGAAGGCAAGCGGCGGACCGACTTCTCCCGCGCCGAGTTCGTCGCCAAGGTCCAGGCGTTCAAGGACGACTACGAAGCCAGGATCACCGAACAGCTCAAGCGCATGGGATGCTCGTGCGACTGGGAACGCCAGCGGTTCACGATGGACGAGCTGTGCGCGCGGGCCGTCCGCGAGGCGTTCTTCCGGCTGTTCAAGGACGGGCTCATCTATCGCGGCAAGCGGCTGGTCAACTGGGACCCGGTCACCCAGACCGCGCTGGCTGACGACGAGGTCGAGATGCGCGAGGTGGAGGGGCACTTCTACTATCTGCGATACCCGCTCATCCACCCGCCGCAGAACCCCGGCGACCCCAAGGACGCGCAGGAAGTGACATGGGGCGAGCTGGCGACGCGGGGCTATCCCGGTGCGCAGGCTCACGACGGCGACGACAACGCATGGGTCACCGTCGCGACCACCCGCCCCGAGACCTACCTCGGCGACACCGCCGTCGCGCTCAATCCCGACGACCCCCGCGCCAAGCCGCTCAAGGGGCTGATGGTTCAGCTCCCCATCGTCGGCCGCGTCATCCCCATCGTTGAAGACAGTTACGTCGTCATGGCCGACCCCGAGAGCAGCGACGCGAAAGCCAAGTACGCGACCGGGTTTCTCAAGGTCACGCCCGCGCACGATCAGAACGACTACCTCATCGGGATGCGGCACGAGCTGCCGACGATCAACGTCATGGCACCGGACGCGAGCATCTCCGACCAGCACGGGTGGGACCGCGAGCACAACAACGAGGGCGGGCACGTCTTCCTCGGCAAGAGCCGCGAGGACGCCCGCGAGCTGGTGGTCAAAGAGTTCCGCGCCCGCAACCTGCTCGAACAGGTCAAGCCGTACACCCACAGCGTTGGGCACAGCTACCGGAGCCACGCCGCGATCGAGCCGTATTTGAGCGACCAGTGGTACGTCGCGGTGACCAACGAGAAACTCCGCGGCGCTGCGCTGCACGCGATGGCACCCGACCAGCGGACGACCGACAGCTTCCTGCCCCGTCCGGTCCACGACGGCGACGGCGAGCTGCGGTTCCACCCCGACCGCTACGCGAAGACCTTCGAGCAGTGGCACGAGGGGCTGCGGGACTGGTGCATCAGCCGACAGCTGTGGTGGGGGCATCGGATCCCGGTGTGGCGCGTGCATCCAGAGGTCGGAGACACGTCAAGCGGCGTTCCGGACTTCGTGACAGAGTTCGAAGCCTACTACGACGAGTTGTGTCGTCGGTTGGATAGCTTTGGCAAGGCCTGTGGCTTCGAGGACGCTTTTGCGGTTGTTGATGGCGGTTGGGATTCTGCTGGAAGTCGTGTGCTGTTCGTTTGTATTCGCGAGCTTGGAATCGAACACCATTGGACAGATGCCGCAGAGTACGTCAATGACAATTTGGCAGCCGATTACACTCCGGGTGAGGAAATGCCCTCTGGACCGAAGTACCTTGAACGCAGCGAGAAAACTTCGGCGATAGATGCTCTCGACGAGATACTCTCCAAGATATGGCCTCAAGACCCCGACGTCCTCGACACCTGGTTCTCCTCCGCGCTCTGGCCGATGTCCACGATGGGGTGGCCGGGCGTGCCCGACGCACCCGTCGCCGCGACGCTCGCGCCGGACGACGCGGACTCGCTGCTCTCGATCTATGTCAAGCGCTTCGGCACCTGGCAGAGCTTCATCGGCGACCCCGACGCCCGTTCCGGCGAGGTGGTCGAGCGGCTGCTCTCATTGCGTGACCACGAGCCGACCAAGCCGATCGCGTACGAACTGTTCAGCGAGTCGGACCTCACCACGCCGCTGCGCGCAGTTGAGGACATCCAGGCGTGTACCGACCTCGTGTGTGCTGTCGGCGTCCGCACCCACGGCACCGTCTCGACGCAGAAGTTTGGCGACCTCGACACCGGCGCATGGCTCCGCTCCCACGGCTTTGTGGACAGCTCGACCGCCCGCCTGCTCGAAGCGTTCAACCCGACCAGCGTCCTCACTACCGCCCGCGAGATCATCACGCTGTGGGTCTCGCGGATGGTCATGTTCAATCGGTACTTTCTGGGCAAGCCGCAGGGTGCCGAGGGGCAGACCCACACCGATGGGCGGCTGCCGTTCAAGGATGTCTTTATCCACGCAATGATCCAGGACGGGTCGGGGCAGAAGATGTCCAAGAGCCTCGGCAACGGGGTGGATCCGACCGACATCATCGAGTCGCACGGCTCGGACGCGATGCGGTTCACGCTCGTCAAAATGACAACGCAGACCCAGGACGTGCGGATGCCGGTGGACCTGGTCTGCCCGCACTGCGACAAGACGTTTGAGCCGAAGTCTCTGAGGAGCAAGGCCGGGCACGCGGTCGCGATGCCCGAGCAGAAATGCCCGGGGTGCAAGAAGCCGATGGTCACGGCGTTTGGTGTGTTTCAGGGGATCAAGCCGACTGCTGAGAAGCCGTTGGCGCGGAACACGTCGAGCAAGTTTGACGAGGCGCGAAACTTCTGCAACAAGCTGTGGAACGCTTCGCGGTTTGCGCTGCGGTTTCTCGAAGAGGACGCAGCCCCCCTGCCGATGGACAAGACCCCCGGCGAGATGGTGCAACTGCCCGACCGGTGGATCCTGTCAAGGCTCGCCGAGACGATCGCCGAGTGCGAGAAGGCGCTTTCGAGCTACCAGTTCAGTGTCTACGCGACGAGCCTGTACGACTTTCTCTGGCGGGACTTCTGCGACTGGTATCTCGAATCGATCAAGCCGACGATCGAGAGTAATCCATTGCAACGGTCGGTGCTCGCGCACGTGCTCGACGCGACGATCCGGCTGCTGCACCCGATCGCGCCGTTTGTGACCGAAGCGATCTGGGAACACCTGCGCGATGTCAAAAAGGTTGCGATCGAGGGGATCGACTTGGCACCGCCGCGGGAGAGCTGGCTGCTGGCGACCGCGGGCTGGCCTCGCGTGGATGACTCGTGGAAGAGCGCCGACGCTGACGCGATGTTTGCACGAGTTCAGGGGTTGGTTTCGGCGATTCGTGAGGTCCGCGCCCAGCACCAGGTGCCTCCCAAGCGGCGGATCACGCTGCACGCGCCTGAAGAGGTCATGCAGCTGATCGCGCTGACCGAGCCGATTGTTTCGACGCTTGCCGGGCTCGAAGGGTTTACCCATGACGAGCCGGAGGGGCCGTCGGTGCCTGCGCGGTTTGACGGGCACGACCTGCGGCTGAGCAACCTTGTGGACGCGGTGGACGCGGGTGCCGAACGCGAGCGGCTCGCCAAGACGATCGCTGCCAACGAGAAGCAGGCCAAGGCGATTGAGGGTCGGCTGAGCAATCCCGGGTATGCCGAGAAAGCGCCGGCGCATCTGGTTGAGCAGAGCCGCAAGCAGCTTGCGGACTTGTGCGAAGAGATCGCCAGCCTGCGTGCGCAGTTGGAGCAACTCGCGTGAGGTGTTGCGTTCGTGCGGTTGTGTTGGTGGCAGTTGTCTGGTGCTCGGCACTGGTGATGCTGTCGTGTGTTGGTCACACTGCGGTTGGTGACGGCGGCGGCCGCGCCGGGGTGTTGCCCGAGCGCCCGCCGGTGCTGGTCGAGTCGTCTGTCTGGACGTTTCAGGGCGCGCGCGGGATGGCGTATTCCACCCGGCACTACCGGCTGTTGACGACGGTTGGCCGCCCGTTGCTGCGTGATCGGTTGCCCGGGTTTGCCGAGGCGTCGTTGGCGCGGTTTGTCGAGGCGTTCCCCGAGATGCCCCGCCCGGCGAGCGGGCTCGAGGTCTTCGTGCTCTCGTCGCGGCCGGAGTGGGAACGGTATGTCGTCGAGGTCTATGGCGGCGAGGGGCTCGACCGGTACCGGGGGATCGAGCGCGGCGGGTTTACGCAGCGCGGGCGGGCGGTGCTGTGGGACATCGGCGTGCAGGACACCATGGCGATCCTCGCGCACGAGGGGTGGCATCAGTACGCGCAGGTGACGCTGCGTGAGCCGTTGCCGTCGTGGCTCGATGAGGGGCTGGGGGTGTGGGCGGAGGGGTTCCGTTGGAACGTGTTTCGCCCGGATGAGCCGGTGTTTTTGCCTTGGGCGAACGTCGAGCGGTTTGATCAGTTGCGGCGGGCGGCGTCGCGCGGGGGGCTCATGCCGCTGGATCAGTTATTGACAGAGCGGCCGCAGGAACTGATGCGTGTGTCGTCGGAATCAACGCTGACCTATTACGCGCAGTGCTGGGCGTTGGCGCAGTACATCATGGGCGATCCGGCTCGGCGGGCGAGCCTGGGGCGGCTGCTCGAAGACGCGGTCGCGGGGCGGGTGATGATGCGTATTGAACAACGCTACGGCGAGAGGGCGGCGCGCTCGGCGGTGCTGAGGCGTTCGGGGCTCGAGGTCTGGAAGCTCTACTTTGGTGAAGACATCGACGCCGAGCGCGAGGCGTTTGCGGCGTATCTTCAGCAGGTTGTTGCGCCGGGATCGAAAAATCGGATCGTGCGGGGGGAGTCGCCGGTGTAGTGTGCTTTGGTTTGGTTGGCTCGTGTGTGGTGTGCGAGCGGCGTCGGCGTCCCCTCGCTCGCGCGAGGGGCTCTGTTTGTAGGAGTACTACGAGTTCGTCCACCACGCCAGCGCCTTCGCGGCTGCTTCTGGTGGTGCGGTCAAGCCGCGCGCGTCGAGCACGACGGGCCGGCGATACTTTGCAGCGTCGAGCGCAACGACATACGCCATGTCGTTGAGCCGTCCGTCGCGGCCGCCGGGTGCGACGCGGCCGATGTCCGAAGCATCTGACAGGCGCGCGACTGCGAGGCGTTCGCCCATCCGTGCGGCGGCCTTGGCGGGGTTGTCCCCGGCGAGCAGCAGCACGGCTGGGTCGAGCCCGACACGGATGGAGCCCGCGACACCCGCGTCGGGTGGTGGCCAGGTGTGGTCGGCGATCTCGACACTGCGCGAGTCGGCGCGCGACGCGATCGCGCCGATCGCAGAGGCTGCGTCGTCACGATCACGGGGCAGTGACAAGCTCAGCACCCGTTCGCTCTGGTTGAGGCCCGCAAGGTCGGCGGTGAGGTCGATCGCTGAGAGGGCCGCATCGACCGCGCGTTCGGCGTGCTCGGCATCGGCAAAGTGCTCGGGGGGGATCCAGAGGTCGATTCCCATGAGCCCCAGTTCGAGCCGGCGGAGCAGGGCGGCGAGGTCGCGACGGCCCGAGCGGTCGAGTTCGCGCGGCCGAAACCCCGGGGTTGCGGCGTCGAGGGTGACCCAGCGGAACCCGTTCGCTGCTGCCCACTCCAGATGCTGTCTGGGGTGTTCGATCGTGACGGTGTTTCGCAGGGCGGCGAGCGCGAGGCTGAGTGGTGGGCGATCGAGCATCGGGATATTGATAGGGCGCGGATCGTCGGTGGGTGTGGGGAGCTTCATAGGATGGTGGATGAACAGGGCTGTTCGCATCGCTTCCACTGTGCTCGTTGTCTGTGCCGGGATTGCGTTCGGCGTGGTCGCGATGACCGGCGTCGTTGCGGCGGTGGTCTTCCCGACGACCCGCGATCTTGACCCGACGCTGCCGGAATATGCCGCGTATTCCGGGCCGCACTGGTCACTGGCGGCGGGGATTCTCGCCGAGCGTGTGTTCCAGATCGGGTTCCTGGTGATCGGCGTCGCGTTGGCGGGGGCGTTGTTCTCGGTGGGGTTGCTGGCGATTGGCCGTCGTGGTGCGGGCGGATTTCCCGTGATTCGCCTCGGACTCACACTTGTGACCTTCGGGATTTTCCTTACCCACGTCGGGTGGTTGCAGCCGCGCATGGACGACGCGGCGGGTGCCTATCGCGCGGCGGCTCTCGTGGGTGACAACGACGCCGCAGATGAAGCCAAGGCTCGGTTTGATTCGATGCACCCGACCGCGTCGAGGCTGATCGGCGCGACCACGCTCGCGGCGTTTGCGCTCTTCGTCGTCTCGGCGTGGGCGGCTTCGGGGGGGAGTTCGCATTCGCGCCCGGGCGAGAGAACGGGTGAGAGCTGATGGCAAAGCGGCCAGCGGCAGGGGAGCCGAAGACGTCGAGGTCACGCGACGGCGACCTGCCGTTTGCGTTGCCTCGGGTTGCTCCAGCGCGCAAGCGTCGGGCGACGCAGGTGCTCCGGGCTCTTGATGAGCACTACGGCGACGCGGTGTGCGAGCTTGACTTTGGGTCGCCGCACGAGTTGCTGGTCGCGACGATTCTCTCGGCACAAGCGACGGATGTCGGGGTCAACAAAGCGACGCCCGGCCTGTTTGCACAGTTCCCGGCTCCCGCCGACTACGCCGCTTCAAGCCCGGGCGAGATCGAGCCGTACATTCGCACCATCGGCCTCTACCGCAACAAGGCGCGGGCGATTTACGAGTCCATGCGTGCGGTGGTCGAGGAGTTTGGTGGTGAGGTGCCTCGGACGATGGAGCAGTTGCTCCCGCTCCGCGGCGTGGCTCGCAAGACAGCAAACGTGGTCCTCAGCACCGCGTTCGGCA
The DNA here is from genome assembly GCA_964394895.1 of uncultured Phycisphaeraceae bacterium. GTDB lineage: Bacteria > Planctomycetota > Phycisphaerae > Phycisphaerales > UBA1924 > PNC22. Next base: position 54,173 of record CAYMZJ010000007.1, read on the forward strand.
TCCACATGGGGGTCGTGGTGGACACGCACGTTGCGCGGCTTGCGGTGCGGCTGTGCCTGGTCGACGAGGGCGTAACGGTTGCCCAGATCGAGCGGCAACTGATGGCGATGTTCCCGCGGGAGCGTTGGGGGGACCTGAGCCATATGTTGATCTGGCACGGGCGGCGCGCGTGCAAAGCCCGCGGCGGGGCGTGCAGTGACCATCCGATATGCAAGCGGTTCGGGAAGTGCTGCGAGCTGCGCGGGTAGAGCGGCCGCCGGTCGCGGGGGGAAGCGTTGCGGAGGTTAGCCGTCGGTGCCGGCATCTGAGAGATCGGCGGGCGGGTCGAAGCTGGGCATGTCGCCGGTGTTGGTCTTGACCCAGCGGAACTCGATCTCGACAGACGGCTCTGTTTGCGACGTGAGTCGCTGCCGCTGCATCATCGGGATTTTAAGGCCGTCGAACTCCTGGTAGTCGGAGACGACCACGATGGCGTCCTGGCTCGGGTCGGCCTCTGAGGCGAGCTCGCGGGCGACTAGGAGCTTGCTCTCGACATCAAAGTAGACAGACCCCTTGACGCCGGTCCGGGTGGTGAAGCTCACGCGGTAGGCATCGCGTCCGTCGATCTTTGCCATGCCTTCGGTCTTGAGGGAGGTGTAGCGTTCGTTGTAGCCGGCTTCGCCGAGGAAGAACGCGTTGTCGAGGAGCACCGCCCGTTCTCTGGCGTCCAGCAGGAATGCTTTGCTCGAGAGGTTGCGGCCCCAGGCGACTTCGCCGTTGGTGCAGCGGATGGTGGTGCCCATTGCCGGGGCTTCCAGCTCTGCGCGAAAGTTGTTCGGCGCCTGGGTGTAGACGCGGATGATCTGGGTTTCGTCCTGGGCGAGGAGTCGGTAGATGCCCTCGATGACCCGGTCCTGCTGGCGCTGGTAGGCCTCGAGGCCGCCGGTGGCCTGGATGTGGGCATCGAACAACTCGGCGGCGGCGGGGAGGTCGGCCGAATCGGGCTGGGTGAGGTTTGTCGGAGTCTCTGGTGATTCAGGGGCTGTCCCGGCGCCACGTCCGAGCGGGACAAGGAGAGCGAGCACGGCAGCGGTATGGGCGATAGTGAGCATGTATGGGTATCTCGGCTCGGTGGGTGGGGGTCTTTGCTGCGATCTGCGAACGCGACCGGATGCGCCAAACACTCTGGCCAAACTCTCTGTCAATACGCCCGCCGCGATTCGAACGCGGAACCTCTGCCTTCGGAGGGCAGCGCTCTATCCAGTTGAGCTACGGGCGCTCGCTCGTCGGGGTTCGATGAGCCCCGCCGACGCGGATGGTACGATCCCCGGTTGCCTCCGGCAATACCGGACGCTCTCTCCATTTGCCACAATCCGAGATTCCGTCCCGCTTTGCTGTCGTGTTGCCCTGCGATGCCATTGAACGCCACACCATCCCGGGCCGCTGTCGCACCCGCTTCACGCGGCCCGGCACCGCTGTGGGCGGTGCAGTCGATGGTCTTTCTGGCGAGCATGGGCACGGGAGTCGTGACCAACGGGATTTTCTTCATCGCCAAAGAGAGCGGCGGATTTACGCCGTCGATGAACTTTGGGCTGGGTCTGCTCCTGGGGGTGATGTACATCCTCGGGGCGGCGGGCGTGGGGCCGGTGCTCAAGCGGGTGGCGGCTCGGAACCCAAGGGTCAGCAGCCGAGGGGTGGTGGCGGGACTCTCGGTGTGTATGGGTGCGGCGGCGCTGGTGCCTCCTGTGGTTGCTTCGCTCGCGCCGGAGTGGGCAGCCGCGGGTGTGTGGATCGGGGTGGGGTTCTACGCCCTTTGCTCAGGGGCGTTCTGGCCGATTGTCGAGAGCTACCTGGGGGGCGGGCGCTCTGGGCATCGGCTTCGGCGGTCAGTGGGGCAGTTCAACATTCTCTGGGCGTTGGCGGTGCTGGTGTCGCTGTGGGGGATGGCGCCGTTGCTTGATCGTGCACCGCTCGCGGTTTTGGTTGTCTTCGGGCTGATTCAGTTGGGAGCGACGGTGCTGGTGGTGCCGATGGGCCGTGAACCGGGAAGGCATGTGGATGAGCAGCACGAGCCTCATCCGCCGGTCTATCTGCCGCTTTTGACGACGTTTCGCCTGCTTTTGCCGACGAGTTTTTATGTCGTCAGTATCTGGTCGCCTTTCGCCCCGGAGGCTCTCGATCGGCTCGGGGTTGAGATTGGGTGGCAGACACCCGTCGCGGCGACGTGGATGCTCTCAAGGCTGGTCGTGTTTGTCGCGATGGAACGCTGGCACGGGTGGCACGGGCGGTGGTGGCTGGTGGTCGTGGGGGCGGTGGGGATGGTGGAGGTGATCGGGGTGACGTTGGTGGCGCCGCTGGTGGGTGGAGGGGCGGGGCTGGGGCTGCTGCTGGGGGGGCTTTCGATGCTCGGCGTGGGCAACGGCGTGATCTACGTCGCGTCGCTCTACTACGCGATGGAGGTTGGGCGGGGTGAGGTAAAGGCCGGCGGAACCCACGAGGCGTTGATCGGCGTGGGGTTTGCGGGCGGGCCGATGACGGGCTTGCTGGCGGTGGGGGCGGTTGGGAGTGGGGTGCTGCCCGAGGGGGCGGGCCTGAATCTGACCATGCTGGTGTTTCTTGGGGTTGTGCTGGGGGTTGTCGGGGTCTGGGTGGGTCGGCGTGTGGCGGTTGCGACCCGGCGGGCTGGTGAGCTGAGTTCGGTCTGAAGGATTTGCCGGGCTCGGCGGATCCTCGCACCCCGTGCAACCGGAGAGGGTTCCGGTTCGATAACATGGGTGCGGCCGCGCATTCCGCGCGGCGTGTGGACCCGGGCGGCCCGGTCGGTCGATGGAACCCGGTCGAATATGTCCGCGTCTGAAGCGGTACTGATTGAGGAAGAATGCGGCGCCACGACGGCGACGCGCAGGCCTCTGGAGCAGAAATGTCGAGACTTACCACGATTCGTTGCCTCACGGTCCTCGCGGCTCTGGGGCTTTCGTCGCTTGCTGCCTCTGCGCAGGTCGAGGCGGTCGCCGAGCACGACGGCCGCTGGTCTGAAGAGATATGGACCTCCGCCAAGTCGGGCAACACCGATCAGCTCGACGCGATGCTCCGCGAGCTGCATGAGCGGGAATCGACACCGCTGGCGATCGGCATCGCGGGGGATATTCAACGCTACAACCTGAACATTGCCAAGCGTGAGGCCGATCGCGAGACCCGCACCGCCGAGGCACACGCCGAACTCGGGGAGCGGCTCATCGAGGCGCTCGACGACCCCGCCGGGTTCAAGCTCGGCGAGGCTCTTGTGCTGACGATGGAGCTGATCGAGCTTCACGGCGGTCCGCTCGCGGCCAACGACCTGATGGCCGACCCGCTGGTGAGCGAAGCGGTCAAGCGCGCCGACGCCGCTGCGAAACAGGCCGAGGCTGCGGGGCAGTGGCTCAAAGCCAGCGAGCTGTTCTACCGGCTGCACGTGCTGTTTGATGTCGACAAGCGCTACCAAGGGGACATCGACCGCCTTGGTCGGCGGCTCTCGATGGTCCGGCTGTACGCGCCCGAGCACTACTGGAGCATGCGCAATGAGCGTCGGCTCGAAGCCGGGGAATCCGAACTCCCGCCCTACAACGCGATGGGCGACAGCTACGAAGAGAAACTCAAGGGGCTCGACAAGTGGGTCATCATTCAGTCGGTCGGTATCGCCGGAACGCGGCACGTGGACGGACAGGCGCTCCGCCAGATGATCGCTGCGGGGATCGACGGCGTGGAGACCATGGCGACGACGTCTGAACTTGCCCAGACCTTTACCGGCTTGCAGGACTCGATGGCGACGCAGGCGTTTCTGACCAACCTGCACTCGATCCGCGAGAAATGGCAGCAGCCCAAGACCGGGCTGAGCCAGCGGGACCTCAGCCGCCTGATGGACGACATCACTGATCTCTCAACCCAGACTGTGGGCATCCCCAAGGAGGCGGTGCTGCACGAGTTTGGCAACGGCGCGATGACCGTGCTCGACGACTATTCCACGATCATCTGGCCCGATCAGGTCCGGCGGTTTGAGCGGAACACGCGGGGCGAGTTCATCGGGATCGGGGTCTCGATTCAGCACGACGAACTGATGCAGATCAAGGTCGTGACGCCGCTGGAAGGCACCCCCGCCCAGCGGGCCGGGGTCCATTCTGACGACGTCATCGTTTCGGTCGACGGCCAGTCCACCGCGGGGTTCACCCTCGACCAGGCGGTCGATGTCATCACCGGCCCGAAAAACACCAAGGTCACCATCGGCTTTGAGCGTGAAGAAGACGGCGAGACCGTGGTGAAAGACATCACCATCGTTCGTGCCGCGATCAAGCTCCGCAGCGTCAAGGGCTGGAAACGGACCGGCGCGAGCGAGGAGGACTGGAACTGGTTTGTCGATCCTGACAGCGGGATCGGGTATGTCCGCCTCTCGCAGTTTACCGCGAGTACCGCACGAGACCTCAGCAATGCGATCGACGAGATGACCGAGCAAGGGCTCAATGGGCTCGTGCTCGACCTGCGGTTCAACCCCGGCGGGCTGCTCGATCAGGCGGTCGATGTCGTTGGTGAGTTTGTACCCAGCGGCGTGGTGGTGACCACAGAAAACGCCGACGGCGTGCTCACCGCGACCGAGCGGATCAGACACGGGACCGGCCGTCTCGGGGATATCCCAGTCGCGATCCTGGTCAACCCGGGCTCGGCGTCTGCCAGTGAGATCGTGGCGGGCGCGTTGCAGGACTACGCCGAGCGGGGGCAACTCGACGCGATCGTCATCGGGCAACGCACCTTCGGCAAAGGCAGCGTCCAGAACGCCTGGCCGCTCCAGACCAAAGCCCGCGCCATGCTCAAGGTCACCACGCAGTACTACCGCTTGCCCAACGGCCGGCTGATCCATCGACGCCCCGGGCTGACCGAGTGGGGCATCGAGCCCGACCTTGTCGTGGACATGCTCCCGTCGCAGAATCAGGAAGCGATCACGCTTCGCCGCGAGGCCGACGTGCAGCCGCTGGATGAGAACGGCCAGATCATCGTCTCCGACGAACCCAAAGCCAACCCCGACGACCTGCTCACCAAGGGGATCGACCTGCAGCTCGAGACCGCGGTCGTGTTGCTCAAGTGCCGGGCTGCCGGGCTTCAAGAAGCCCGCGCGGTCGGGGATGTTGAGTCGGGGAGTTCCTGAGGCCGGACGCATCCGCAGCGGTCGATGCGACGAATCTCGGGACGTTCTGAGGAGCGTGCGCGCTCGGCGGGCGTGGTTTGCTGTCGGTGGGCGTCCTATGATGGATCGCGTATCGGCTGACGGTGCGAATCGGGGTTTGTTTGTGCAAGCAGCGACCTTCCGGCGAGGAATCGCGGGAGAATCCGCCGCGAGCCGCCCACCTTTCGTGTCGATACCAGGTGTACGCCGAGATTGAAACAGGACCGGGAGCCCAACATGACCCAGGCATCAGCGAGCACATCCAGCCCGCGCGCGGCCGACAGACCCTCTGACGGGCTGTCCGGCGAGACACTCTGCAAGTGGCTGTACGACATGCAGCTCATACGCGAGTTTGAGACCCGCACGATGCAGGCTTACCAGCAGGCCAAGATCGGCGGGTTCTGCCATATCTATTCCGGGCAGGAAGCCTGCGCGGTCGGCACGATCAAGAGCGTCGAGGACGACGACCCGATCGTGCTTGCTTACCGCGATCACGGGCACGCGCTGGCGAGGGGATTGAGCCCTCGGGCCTGCATGGCCGAGATGTACGGCAAGCTCGCTGGGTGCGCCAAAGGCAAGGGCGGCTCGATGCACATGTTCGACAAGCCCCACTGGCTGTTCGGCGGGCACGGGATCGTCGGGGCGCAGACGCCGCTGGGTGCCGGGCTCGCGTTTGCTGCCCGCTACGAGTGGGAGGTGCTCGGCAAGGGCAAGAAAAAGGTCTCGCTCTGCTATCTGGGCGACGGCGCGATCGACCAGGGCGCGTTCCACGAGGCGCTCAACCTCGTCTCGCTCTTTAGCATCCCGGTCATCTATATCATCGAGAACAACGGCTACTCGATGGGCACCGCGATCGAACGCCACACCGCCAACCACGACAACCTGATCTCACGCGGCAAGTCCTACGGCATCAAAAGCATCGAGATCGACGGGTTCGATGTGCTCGATGTCTACGACCAGTTCAAGCCCTTTGCCGACGAGTGCCGCGACCTGCAACGGCCGGGGTTTGTGGACCTCAAGACCTACCGCTACATGGGGCACTCGATGTCCGACCCGCAGAAGTACCGCACCAAGGATGAGGTCGAGACCTGGAAAGAGAAGGATTCGATCGCGGCATTGGCGTCGTGTTTGCTGACACCCGAGAGCGAGGGCGGCCGCGGGTGCCTGAGTGAGGACGACTGGAAGTCGATGCGCAAGGAGATCGCCGAGATCGTGCTTGACGCGGTGCAGTTTGCTGAGGACGCCCCGGCTCCGGAGGTGGGGTCCGAGCTTTATAGCGACGTGTATATCAACCCGATGCCGCAGCTGAGTCCGATGGGTGAGTACACGCACGGTGAGAAGAATCCGCTGTTGTAGACCATGAATATCGCGATCAATATCCCGCCCGATCTGCTCGCAGCATTCTGCACGAAGTGGAAGGTTGCGGAGCTGTCGCTCTTTGGGTCGGTTTTGCGGGAGGACTTCGGGGCTGACAGTGATGTTGATGTACTGGTGGAGTTCCTGCCCGACGCACCCTATGGCATCGACGAGCATGTCGAGATGATTGCGGAGCTCCGGGAGATTTTCGGACGACCGGTCGATCTTGTGCGGGCTGGTTCGCTGAAGAATCCCTTTCGCCGGCGTGAGATCATGTCGACGCGGAGGGTGATCCATGCCGCGTAGGGACAAGGATGATGTTGGTCGGCTCTATGACATGCTTGCCGCGGCGAAGCTTGTTGTATTGTTCACAACCGAGAGGAACTGGGAGGACTATCAGACTGATATCCTGCTCCGTTCCGCGGTTGAGCGGCAGGTGAGTATCCTCGGCGAGGCAGCGTGGAAAACGTCGGCCGAATGCAAAGGATCGCATCCTGAGATTCCATGGGAGAAGATCGCACCGGCCCGCCACCGCCTGATCCATGACTACGACCAGATCGACGACGCAATCGTCTGGTCAATTGCGACAAGATATGTTCCCGAACTCATTCCTCAACTTGAAGCCATGATGCCTCCGATTCCCGACCAAGATTCAGAGGCATCCCTGTGACAGCTATGCATACCGCAATAGACATCCCGACCAATCGGCTCGCAGTATTCTGCAAGAAGTGGAAGGTCACGGAGCTCTCGCTCTTTGGTTCGGTGTTGCGTGACGACTTTGGGCCGGAGAGTGATGTTGATGTGCTGGTGGAGTTTGCTTCGGACGCCAGCATTTCTATGTTCGACCTGCTCACCTTTCGAGATGATCTCTCGGAGATTCTTAGCCGCCCGGTCGATGTGGTCACACGTCGGTCGATCGAGCAGTCCTCCAATCCGTGGAAGCGACACGAAATCCTCGGCCAAGCAAGAGTGGTGTATGCGGCATGAGTCGAAGGGTGATCCCATCTCTGCTCTACGATCTTGTCGCAAGCGGCGAGGCGATTCTTGAACTCCGGCGCGGGGGAGCGTTGCTCAGCGGCTCGCCCGCAAAGAACACGAAACTTGCAGCGATTTTATACAATTTCGTCGTCATGGGTGAGATCGCAAGCCGGCTGGGCGAGGACTTTCTTGCCCAGCACCCGGAGTTGCCATGGCGACAAGTGATCGATCACAGGAATGTTATTGCTCATGGGTATGACGATGTTGACCCAGAGATACTCGCCCGAACGATTGATGAGCACTTACCCGACCTGGTTGCCAAAGCGCAACGGATACTCGAAACCTATGGTCCACCCCCGGAGACCGACCAATGACCACCATCACAGCCCCCACCCCCCCCGGCGGCACACTTCACGAGCACCCCGCTCTTCCCGGCGGGTTTGCGATCCCTGACTTCGACAAGCCGTTGCCTTCGCGCGAGGGGGATCGGGAGATCCAGTACCGCGAGGCATTGCGAGAAGCGATGAGCGAGGAGATGCGCCGTGACGAGCGGGTCTTCCTCATCGGCGAAGAGGTCGCAGAGTACAACGGGGCGTACAAGATTTCGCAGGGGATGCTCGACGAGTTCGGCGCCAAACGCATCATCGACAGCCCGATCAGCGAGAACGGGTTTGCCGGGATGAGTATCGCCGCGGCGATGTACGGCCTGCGCCCGATTGTCGAGTTCATGAGCTGGTCGTTCAGCCTGGTCGCGGCCGACCAGTTGCTCAACAATGCTGCGAAAATGCTCTACATGTCCGGCGGCCAGTGGGGGTGTCCGATCGTCTTCCGCGGCAACGACGGCGCAGGCGGGCAGCTCGGCTCGACCCACTCCTGGTGCGTCGAGGGGCTCTACGCCAACGTGCCCGGCTTGAAGATCGTGATCCCCTCCAACCCCTACGACGCCAAGGGGCTGCTCAAGACCGCGATCCTCGACCCCGACCCGGTGTTCGTGCTCGAGTCCGAGCGGATGCTGGGCGACAAAGCGCACGTGCCGGAGGAGGAGTACTTCATCCCCTTCGGCAAAGCCAGGCTCGTCCGCGAGGGGAGTGACTGCACCGTGATCTCGTTCGGCCGCCCTGTGCAGTTTTGCATGGAAGCGTGCGAACAGCTCGCGGCTGACGGCATCGAGTGCGACCTGCTCGACATGCGGACGATCCGGCCGCTGGATATGGAGTCGGTTATCGAGAGCCTGAAAAAGACCAACCGCATCGTGATCGTCGATCAGTCGTGGCCGTTCGGGGGCGTGGCGAGCGAGGTGATCGCGCAGATCACCGAGCAGGCGTTCGACTGGCTCGACGGGCCGCCGGTGCGGGTGAATACTGAAGATGTTCCGACGCCGTACGCCAAGGGGCTTGAGGCGGCGTATTTGCCGAATGCGGAGAAGATCATCGCGGGGGTCAAGCGGAGCCTGACCTGATCGCACCCATCCCGACCGCCGACTTGTATGATTGTTGATTGACCGGATATTGCAGAACGCTCGATGCTCTCCCCGATGCCAGCAAGGACCACCCAATGCCTATCGAAGTCACCATGCCGCGTTTGTCCGACACGATGGAGCAGGGAACCGTTGTCAAGTGGTACGTCAAGGAGGGGGACACGGTCTCTTCGGGCGATCTGATCGCGGATATCGAGACCGACAAAGCGACGATGGAACTCCAGTCCTTCGACGAGGGCACGGTTGCGAAACTGGTCGCCGCCGAGGGCGAAACTGTGCCGATCGGGTCGCTGATCTGTGTGATCGCGGGGGATGGGGAATCTGTCGAAGCGGCGGCTGCGGGGGCCTCGGCGGGCGGCGGCGCGAAGCAGAGCGGCGGGGCGGATGCTCCGGCGTCCTCGGCCTCGGCGACTGCGGTCGCGGAACCGCCGACGCAAAGCGTGGCAGCCAGCACGAATGGTGCGGCCGGTAGTGGGGGTGGCGGGCAGCGGATTTTTGTTTCGCCACTTGCGAGAAAGATCGCAGCCGAGCGGGGGGTCGATCTCTCGACGATCGAGGGGTCCGGCCCGTCCGGGCGGATTCTCAAGAAAGATGTCGAAGACGCGGGAGCGGCGGCCGGTGGCGGTGCGGGTCTGAGCGCGCCAGTGGGCAGCCCGACCGATGCACCCGCCGAGCCGATGCTGACTTTCGCAGCTGGGGAACTCGAGGACAAGACCGTCGCGCTCTCGAACATGCGGGCGACGATCGCCCGGCGGCTTGTCGAATCCAAGACCACGATCCCGCACTACCAGGTCACGGTCAGCGCCCGGCTCGACGCCTTGCTGGCGTTGCGGCGTGAGCTCAACGAGCAACTCGCCGACCAGGGTGTCAAGCTCAGCGTCAACGACTTCCTCGTGCGGGCGTGCGCGGTTGCGATGCACCAGCACCCGTTTGTCAACAGCTCGTGGGTCGAGCAGGGGCCGGCGATCCAGCTGCACAGCCGCGTGAATATCGGTGTGGCGATTTCGCTGCCGATCGAGCGTGGCGGGGGGCTTGTCGTCGCGAGCATCCGTGACGCCGACCGCGTCGGGCTGCGTCAGATCTCGGCGGAGACCAAGCGGCTGGCGCGGAAGGCCCGCGAGAAGGGGCTGACGGTCGAGGAAATGTCCGATTCGACGTTCACGATCTCGAACCTCGGGATGTTCGGCGTCGATCACTTTACCGCGATCATCAACCCGCCCAACGCGGCGATCCTTGCGGTAGGGCAAGCGGTCGAGAAGCCGTTCATCGAGCAGGACGAGGACGGCGAGGCGGTGCTGGTGGTCGGGCACGAGATGTCGATGACCATGTCGAGCGACCACCGGGTCGTGGACGGCGCGATGGCGGCTGAATATCTCCAGACTGTCAAGGGTTTGCTGGAGAAACCGGCTTCGCTCTTGGTTTGAGCGCGAGAATGCGGTAAGGTGGCGTGATGGGTGAGCCTCGCAATCCATACGAAGAGCCCATCCCGACGGTCCTGATCGGGCCGGGGATCGAGGATTCCGGGCTGGCGGTCGAGGACCTTCCTGAGCCCGGCGAGGTCCCGCCCCAGGTCGAGGGTCGGCGGCTGCTCTTTCGGCTGGTGATCGCGTTCTGTCTGGCGCTGGTGATGGCGGCGGTCTGCTTTGTGATTCTGCCCGCCAAGGGGATCGACGTGCCTGCGTATATCCCGCTGCTGGCGATGGCGATTATCGCGATTGCTGCGCTGATGACCGCGAGTGCCGAGGGGCAGCTCCCGACGCGGGCCGAGCGGGAAGGGACGCAGGGTGGGGATTGCTGCGACGAGGGCCGCCCGGTGGGGTGTTGCTCGGGCCCGAGGCCGCCGAGGTTTTTGCGAGAGCCCCGCAAGCGGGACCACTGACGCTCGGACCCACGTTGGTACCGCTCACGAATCTGCGCACCGAACCTTGGGCTTCAGTCCGGGGGGATTTTTGCGTAATCTGCGATACGACCCTGCAAGTCCCGACTGAAGTCGGGGGCTCGGGTACGCTTGGGTCTTGACTGAGTACTCGCACATCCCCGTTCTGCCCGAGGAGATCCTCGATCGGCTCGATCCGCAGCCGGGCGAGACGTATGTCGATTGCACAGCCGGGCTTGGTGGGCACGCCTGCGTGGTCGGGTCGCGTCTGGTGCCGGGGGGTCGGGTGGTCCTGAATGACATGGACGCGGGGAACCTCGGGGAAGCGGCGGAGCGGGTTGGTGCTGAGGTCCCCGGAGTGGACGTGACGACGGTTCATGGCAACTACGTCGGGCTGCCCCGCCAACTCGTGCGTGACGGCCTCCGGGCGGACATGGTGCTAGCCGACCTGGGCTTTGCGTCCAACCAGATGAGCGATCCGGCGCGAGGCTTCGCGTTCTCATACGACGGCCCGCTCGACATGCGGCTGGACCCCTCGGCAGCGGTCACCGCGCGGGAGTTGGTGGAGACGTTGCCCGAGGATGAGCTGGTGCGGATTCTGCGTGAGTATGGCGAGGAGAAGGCCGCCCGACCCATCGCACGAAAGATTGTCGCTGCGCGGAACGAGGGGCCGATATCCACGACAGGCCAGTTCGCTGCCCTTGTGCGGAGCGTGGTTCGGTATTCCGGCGGGATCAACCCGGCGACCCGGACCTTTCAAGCGTTCCGTATCGCGGTCAACGACGAGTTGGGGTCGCTGGAAGGGTTGCTCGCTGCGGTAGAGCGGGCGGCAAGGTCAACAGGGGAAGGCTGGCTCGCAGCCGGCGCGAGGGTCGCGATCGTGAGTTTCCATTCACTCGAAGACAGGCTGGTCAAGCGGTCGTTTGCTCGGCTCGAACAGCGGGGCTTGGCGAGGATGGTCGGTGCCCAGCCGACGGTCGCGAGCGAGGCAGAGGTTTTGAGCAACCCGCGTTCACGTTCGGCGAAACTACGAACAGTTTGTCTGTGCAGGCCCACATGACCGGCAGATGTTGATACAGTCTCCCTGTCGAAGCCAAGGCTGGCGAAGACGGGGTTTTGAGAGTCTAACGCGAAAAGCAGGGATGCTGTCGTGAATCGAGAACAGAAGATCGCTCTTATCGTTGGGTTTGCTGTCGTCCTTGTGGTGGGGGTGCTGGTCAGCGACCATCTCTCCGGCGCGAGGCAGCTCCAGCTCGCCGACGCCACCGAAGGGGACGCCGGGCGGATCGAGGCAGCCCCGATTGCCTACCTGCCCGATCGCGGGGCTGAGAGTCGGCGGCTTGCTGCAGAATCGCAGGCAGAATCGGAACGGGTGCCGGCTGTGCAGCCGATGATCGGTGGTCGCTCGACGCAAGCCGAGCCGTACGTCTTTGCCCAAGGTGGCCGAGGCGAGGTCTCCCCGCTGGGCAAGGTGCTGGACACCTTGCCCGCACCGGTTGCAAAGAACGACGCCGCGTCTGAATCCTGGCAGGATTCGGTCCGCAGCTTCGGCGAGAGAATCGCACGGGGCCTGGACAATGGTGTCCGTGAGGCAGTGGTGATCGATCGGTCTGGTGCCGAGGAGCAGCCGGCGCGGCCTGTTGCACGAGAGGGCCTCACTCGGCCCGTCGAGGTGCGGTCTGTCGCGGCTCCGATTCGGCATGTTGTCAAGAAGAACGAGTCGCTGTACAAGATCGCCAAGAGCTATCTCGGCAACGGCAACCGCTGGCGCGAGATCGCGGCTGCGAACACCGGGCGGGTCGGCGCGGATGGTTCGGTTCGAACCGGAGTGTCGCTGGTGATCCCCGGGACTGTGGCAGAGGGCACAGGGCGAAAGTCGCCGACGCGCACGCCGAAGGCAGCTCCCGCGACGACACGCTCCGGCCCGGTCAAGTACACCGTGAAGAAGAACGATTCACTGAGCGAGATCGCGCAGCGGTATCTCGGCACGACCAAGCGGATGCCTGAGATCATCGCTGCCAACCGGGGCAAGATCGACGATCCCGATGACATCCGTGTTGGGATGGTGCTGATGATCCCCGCCAAGTCTTGACTCCCCGGGGGCTGTTGTGTTTGCCAAAGTCGCTGTTGTCATCCTGGCACTCGGCATCTGCGCGTGCAGCCTGCTCGCGTTGCGTCAGGCGCGCCTCCAGGCCGCGAACGAACTTGCCGAGGCAAGGCTCCGCGTCCGTGCGATCGACGAACGGGTGAGCCTCACGCGGACCGCGATCGCCAGCCTGGTGACGCCCGAACAGGTCGAACGCATGACCGAGTGGGTCGATGAGCCGCTGGTGCCTCTGGCGTCGCAACGGCAGGAACTTCCACCCGGCACTCCTCCCGTTCTTGACAGCGAGCTCGATACTGATCGCGCTGCACCAACAACGGTTGCAGCGGGGGCGCACTGAGATGGCTGCGCAGACCGATTCGACCCGCGTCGATGTACTGGTGCTCTGGGTCGGGGTGCTGGTGAGCGTGTGTTTCGCAGCGGTGCTGGTGCGGGTTGTGCAGTTGCAGATTGTGCCGTCTGACCGGTTGGCGATATATGCGGTGGATCGTGTTGCGAGCCGTCCTGTCGAGGGGTACCGCGGCGAGATTCTCGATCGTCGCGGGCGTCTGCTCTCGACAAGTCGGCTTGGGTACCGCGTGTTCATCGATCCCGAGCGGGTTGATCGTGAGCACGTAGACGACCTGATCGTGCGGCTGTCGAACGCGACCGGCGTCGCCGCCGAGGACATCGGGCCGCGTGTGCTGCGCACGCTTTCGGTCAACGATGATCGCCGTGCTGGGTTGCCGTCTTCTTCGACCGAGAGCCTTGCGCCCCTGGACGAGTTACGACGCATGTTGTTCGGCAGTGCCGACACTGACCGGGGTTCGGATGGACCGGAAGATGTTGATTTCGGCGGCACCGAGGGAGAGGAACGTGACGATGCGGCTGCGAAACCTCTGCCGTTGATCCGGTATCTGCCGGTTGGGCGTGTGCTCACCGAAAGGCAGGCGGCGATGGTTCGGGCGATCGAGCTTCCCGGCATCCACCTCGAACGAACACCCGTTCGTGAGTATCCGAGCGGTGAACTGGTTGCATCGCTGCTTGGCAAGGTTGGGTTCGAGAACCACGGCCTGATGGGAGCCGAACTCACGCTTGACGAGGCGTTGCAGGCCTCGAACGGCACGGCTCGCTATGTCCGTGATGCGTCGGGGCGTCCGCTCTGGATCGAACGCGGGCAGTGGCTTCCCGCGACCCACGGCGAGCCTCAGCGTCTCTCGATTGATCTCGAACTCCAGCGCATCGCACACGAGGAACTCTGGCGCGGCATGGAAGACGCCGACGCGGCGGGCGGGCGGCTGGTTATGCTCGACCCGCGCACGGGCGAGGTCTTGGCAATGCTCGACCTCTACCGTGATGTCGGGGAGTTGCCCGAGTTCCCGTGGATTGACGCCGATCCCGAGCCCGGCGCTCCGGTGCCGCCGCCGTTTGACCCGCGGGACCCGACACGGTATCGGGCGCTCGCGGCTGACCCGGCGCGGGAGATACACCCGGCGCTCGGGCGCAACCGCTGCGTGGAAGACATCTACGAACCCGGCTCAACCTTCAAGCCGTTTGTCTGGTCGCTCGTGTTGGAGTCGGGTGTTACAACGCCGGACGAGATATTCGACACCGAGGGCGGCCGCTGGCGGAACAAGTTTGGTCGGCGGTTTGAGGATGTCACCCGCCGGGACGAGATGACCTGGACCGAGGTGCTTGTGAACTCCTCGAACATCGGGATGGTCAAGGGCAGCTCGCGGATGCCCGCCGAGCGGTTGCGATCGGGGTTGCTGCGGTTCGGGTTTGGGGAGCGGACCGGGTTGCCTCTCCCCGGTGAATCGGGCGGGCGGGTGACGTCAGTCAAGAACTGGACGCACTGGACGCAGGAGTCGGTCGCGTCGGGGTACGAGATCGCGGTGACGCCGGTGCAGCTGGCGCGGGCGTACTGCGCGCTGGCCCGCACCGGCACGTTGGCGGGCACGGTGCCGACGATCCGGCTGCTCGCTGTTGAGCCCGGGCTGGCGAATGCCGACGCGATTGTCAGGGCGTTGCCGGCGGACCTTGTTGCGCGCACCAGGCAGGCGCTTCGGCGTGTTGCGGCGAAGGTCGAGGAGAAGATGGCAAAGTCTTTGGACCCGCCCGAAGACGGTTGGCGGTACCAGATGTGGGGCAAGTCGGGCACCGCGAACATTGCGCTGGGCGCACCCCCCGAGGGCAAGCGACGCCCACGCGGCCTGAAAAACGCGTATTTTCAGCGGCAATACAACTCGAGCTTCGTCGCGGGCGCTCCGCTTGAAGAGCCCCGGCTGCTCGTGGTTGTCGTGATCGACGACCCGGGGCCCGAAGCGATCCGGATCCGGCATCACTACGGCTCGTGGGTGGCCGGGCCGATTGCGCGCCGCGTGCTCGAGCGTTCGCTGACATACCTCGGGGTTGCGCCTGACGTTGTGAGTGAAACCGAATCCGAGCAGGACCGCACTCCCGGCCGCGCCGTCGCGCTGCAGCAGTGAGAGTGTCTCGCGTCTTACCCGAGCGTGGCGAGGATGTCGTCGGGGATGTCCGCGTTGGTGTAAACCTTCTGCACGTCGTCGCTGTCTTCGAGCGCGTCGATGAGGTTCATCAGTTTGCGGGCGTCGTTGGCGTCGAGCGTCACGGTGTTGCCGGGGATCTTGGTGATCTCGGCGTCGGTGATATCGAGCCCGGCCTTCTCGATCGCGTCCTTGACGGTCGCGAAGTCAATCGGACTTGTCTCGATGATCCAGACTCCGGGGTCGTCCTCGTCGATCGGTTCGGGCGGCTGCACGTCGTCGGCGCCGGCTTCGAGTGCCACCTCCATGACCTGCTCTTCGGAGAGTGAGCCGGAGACGCGGATATGCCCCTTGGTTTCAAACATGTAGCTGACGCACCCGGTCGCGCCGAGATTGCCGCCGTGCTTGGTGAAGGTGCTGCGGACCTCGGGGGCGGTGCGGTTGCGGTTGTCGGTGAGGGCGTCGGCGATGACCGCGACGCCGTTGGGGCCGTAGCCCTCGTAGCTCACCGCCTCGAAGGCGTCGCCGCCGACACTCCCCGCGCCCTTGTCGACGGCTCGCTGGATCGTGTCCTTGGGCATGTTGGCGTACTTGGCTTCGTCGATCGCGTAGCGGAGGGTGAGGTTGCTTGTGGGGTCACCGCCGCCGGTGCGTGCCGCGGCGATAATGGCGCGGGAGCACTTCGACCATATCTTGCCGCGTTTTTTGTCCTGGCGGTCTTTGCGGTGCCTGATGTTGGCCCATTTGCTGTGTCCTGCCACCTGTCTGTCTCCTTCCGTGCCCGGCGTCTGCTTTTCCGTCTGCGACGGTGTGCAAGCATAGTTCCCGCTTTGGCGGGGGGCGTGAATGTCCTACTGGTCTGTTGGAGAGTTCTCGAACACGGGCGTGATCTTCGGCTCCTGCCCGGCTCGCGCCGCGTCGACCTTGGCGCCCACGCGGGTTGCCTGGTCGGTCAGCCGATCGCGAGCCGGTGAGTTGCCGCCGTCGCGCAGGCGGGTGAGCCGGTCAAAGAGCAGCTGTTGGGCGCGGACCCATTCGGTAAGGGCCCGTTTCTGATCGCCGATGCGCCAGAGCGTGTCGCCGAGGTGGTCGTGGATCGTGGGGTTGCTCTCTCCGCCGGGCAGCCCAAGCGCCGCTTTGAGGAGGGATGCTGCGCCGGGCGTGCGCGTGCCGTCGGGTTGCTGCTGGTCGTCGAAGCGGCCGGTCTTGTACCGGAGCCACGCGAGCGAGTCGGCGACGCTCGCCTGGGCGGGCATGAGGTCGTAGGCGTGTTCGAGGAGTTGCTCTGCTTCGTCGAGGTTTTGGTGGCGTTCGACGAGGAAGTAGCCCAGGTCGTTGGCGGCCCAGGCGTGGTCGGGGTAGTACTCCAACGCGAGCCTGAACATCTCCAGCGCAGCGGGCACGCGGCCGTCGCTCTGCAACGAGTTGGCGAGCAGGTAGGCGATGCTGCCGCGCCCCTGGTCGAGCGTCTGGATCGGGAGGCTGACCGGCGTCGAGGTTCTGGATGCCATCGATCTCGCCGCGTCGAGTGAGTCGATCGCGTCGAGAAAGTCCCGTGCGGCTGCGACGACCGTTTCGTCGTCGGTGGTCTTGTCGGTCGCGAGCAGTGTCCACCTGAGGGAGAGCAGCTGCCAGGGAATCGCGAGCCCGCGCTCGGCGGCGAAGTCGAGGATCGCGAGCAGGTCCCGCTGCCCGGTTGCGTTGAGTTGTCCATCAGTCTGTGGCGCGAGCGCAGCGATGATCGCGAGTGCGCGGGCACGCTGTCTTGGGGTGAGCGTGGCGTGCTCGGGCATCGCGAGCGGGAGCACCGGGACGATATCTGCCCAACGCTCGCTGCGGGCGAGAGACTCGGTGTAGTCGAGGCTTGATTCGATGCCGTGGCCGGCTTGCTGAAACCTTGCGTGTGCGATGCGGTCGGCTTCGTCCTGGCGCCCGGTCTCGCGGAGGAGGCGTTCGAGGGAGCGACTCAATGCCACGGAGGGGCGAGCCTTGAGCGCGTCGCGCAGCACTCGCTCGGCTTGGTCGTCTTCACCACGGAGTGTGAGCAGGCGACCGCGCAGTGCCCAGAGTGCCGCCGAGGTCGGCAGGGTGTTGGTCCGTTCTTCGATCCAGCTCTGCGCGTCGGCCAGCGCGTCGGTCTGGTCACGATCGGCGCGTTGGGCCCAGATTTGTGAGAGCAGGTCGATCGGCGCGGTCCGGTCTGGCGCTGCCTCCACGAGTTCGCGCAGCGTTGTTTCTGCCTCGTCGAGCATGCCGTTGCGGATCTGGTCTTGCGCCGCATTCCACCGCACAAACCACGCGCCGGGCAGTCGATTCCGGAGCAGTTGCAGCGCCCCGGCGGCCCTGCGCGCGTCTCCGAATCCCTGGTAGACGTTGACAAGTCCCTCGTAGGCTCTCGCGCTGAAGGGGTCGAGGCCGATTGCGTTGGCAAACAGTTCTTCTGCGCGTTCTGGAGCTCCCGAGGCGAGCGCCAACTCTGCGCCCAGCAGCAACGTCTTGAGCGACGCGGTTTCCTCGAGTTCGGGGTCAAGCCGTGCGAGCCCCTCGCCAAATCGTTGGGCTGCAAAGAGCACGCGGGCCTGCTCGAACCGGTGGTCTGCGAGGGCTCCGACAGCGAGGTCCACGGCTTCCCAGGCTCCAGCCATTGCGGCGGCGCGGCCTCGCACTTCGAGGTGCGCCGGTGAAGCCAGTTCGGTATCCAGCGCCGTACCGGCAACCGCTGCGGCCTGTCCCGCAGCCGTGTGCATTTCTGCGCGAAGAAGAACGGCTGTTTGGGTCTGGCCGAGAGTCTGGACGAGGGACGCGGGGGCGGGGTGCCACCGCGTGATCGCCGCGGCGACTTGTTGTGCAGACGTGGGCTCGGCCGCGAGTATCTCCAGCGCGAGGCTCTTGCGATTGTCCTCTGCTGTAGAAGCGAAGAGCGCATCGAGCAGGCTCGAATCCGCGAAGTACGGGAGCCCCTCGCCGAGCAACAACGCTCTTGCGTCCTTCAACGGCAGCACCCCCGCCCGCGCGAGTAGGAGCGAAGAGTGGATAGAGTCGGGCGAAGCCTCGGGGAAGGAGTCGGCAAGGTCATTCAACGCGGCGGCTACTTGGGGCGCGACCGTGTCGTCGTCGCGCAGTGTCGCCAGCAGTTGCCGTTGTACGGTGTTGACGAACCCGCCGTGGGTTGTTGCCTCATCGAGCACCAGCACCGCCAGCGCCGCGGCCTGCCCACGCCGCAGGAATACGGCGGCGCGGCGAAGAAACATTGCGTTGCTCCCGTCGGTCGCGCGTGCACCGGCTTTGGAGTAGGCATCTGCCGCGATCTGGTCTTCGCCGAGGCGGCTTGCGGTGTCGCCGACAGTGAGCCAATGGTCTGTCGCAGAAGCGATGATTTCTGCGGATGCTCGCGAAAACGGGGAGCGGACAGGGACCGACGGCATCTCGCGAAGTCCGGTTTGCAGCGCATCCATCGAGGCCCGCAGCAAGCCCAACTCCCGCAGCGACTCGCCCAGACGCACCATCGCAATCGGGCCGAGCAGGGGGTCGACGCGGCTGGGGCGCTGGCGGAGGCATCGGGCGAGATAGTGGGCAGCGAGATCGTGCTGACCGAGCCTCGCGGTGTGGGCGCCGAGGATGAAGAGCGACACCGGGTCGTTGCTGCCGAGGTCGGCGGCGCGCCTTCGGCTCAGCAGGGACGCGGGGCCTTGTCCCGATCTTGCCTGGGCTTCGGCGAGCCGGAGCCAGGGAGCGGGGGCGCCCGGGTCGAGCCGGGCAGCGGCGGTGAAGTCCTGCACAGCGCCCGGATTGTCGCCGTCGGTGCGCTTTGCCATGCCCGAGACGTAGAGCCTTTGGGCGCGCACCTTCGTGGCTGCTGGCACGGGCGGCGGCAAGGCGATTGTCCATTCCGGCGACGGCACGACGAACCGGTCGAGCGCGTCTTCAAGCGAGAGTTGCGCATCGGCCCAGCCCGGATCTGCCTCGGTCAGCACCGAAACCTCCGGCAGGTCGAGGCCGCGGATCTCTTTGCCAGAGACCGGGCGGGAATCGGCCGGTTCGGTTGCGGCCCGTTGGACGAGCGCGGCGTACGCGTCGGAACCGTCGCGCCAATCGTCGCGGGGCTCTGCTTGCGTGAACGTGGCGGAGGTTTGCGGCAGAACAGCAGAACGGGCCGGGAACGAAGAGCCGGTCAGCATGCCGAGCACACACACCACTCTCGCCATGCCTTGAATAGCAGACATTATGCGTCCTTCTTGGATGGATCGTCCCGCTGAATCGTTGAGCCCTGCGGCTCCTCGGCGTCCTTCTTGGGGGCGGGCTGGCGGTCCTTGTTTCGCCACCCTTCGAGCAGCAACGCGATATCCACCGCGTCGGTCGCTCTGATCTGCCGCTCGAGCCAGCTCTCGGCTTCCCCCATCGGGGTGCCGGACTGGAAGACGCCCTCGCTGGTGAGCATCTTCTTCAGCCTGGCGTCGAGCGGGACGGCGTGCCCGCCGAACGCGAGGAGTGTCATCCGTGCCGCAACGAACGAGGGCATGCCTTCGAGCCCGTCGAGGTAGTCGCGCACCTCGCGTTTCGAGATCGATTCAAGCCGGGCAAGGGTGACGATGTGCTCGCGGCGGTAGATGTCGTTGAGCGTTGCGCGGAGTCGCTCGGTGCGCTCGAGGGCGAGCCCGTCACGCATGCTTGTGATCTCGACGATCTCGGCGGGCATCGCGACTCGCAGGTCGTTGAGATCGATGATCGAGTCGCCCAGTTGTTTGATGCCGGCCGCCGCGTGCTTCGGAGTCGATTCCCAGAGCAGGAAGGAGTAGACGAGCAGAGCGCAGGCGGGCTCGATGTCTCTGAGTGCGTTCTCGGGCATTCGCTTGGCGGGGGCGTGCTCTTTGAGCAAGCGATTCAGGACGTTTGTCAGCTTGTCGACGTCGCTGGTTGCACCGCTCATGCCGGGCTTTCCTGGTCTGTGTCGGGTGCGGGTGTTGCCTGAGGATCGCCGGGTGCTGCATCGAGAGCTGCGCCGGGGTCGTCGGATGATTCCCGTGCTTGGCGTTCGGCGCGGACGCGGTCCAACGCGGCCAGCACGCCGGCTTCGCGTTTCACCGAGCTATCGAGCTCGAACTGGAGCTGCGGCAGTTTCTTGAGCGCCATGGACCTGGCGAGCTCGCGGCGCAGGAACCCCGATGCGGCCCGCAGGCCGTGGATTGTCGCCGACTCGCTCTTTGCGGGATAGACCGAGACCGAAATGACCGCGGTGGTGAGATCCTCGGTCACGCGGATCCGGGTCAGTGTGATCATGCCTTTGATGCGTGGGTCTTGCAGACCGCGCGCGAGCACGGTTTGCAGCTGCCGCTGCATGGTCGACGCGATGCGTTCGGTCCGTCTGCTCAAAGCCCCTCTCCGTCCATCATTTTCAGCAGTTCTTTGCTGAGGTTCTCGCGTTCGGTGTCGTCCATACCTTCGGTCGGGGGCATGACCTCGACTTCGGTCACCCGGCGCTTTGTGCCGCCGAGCTCGGCCTCGCGGAGGCACCGCATCTTGGCGACGATCGAATCGAGCGTTCGGCCGACCCGGGCGCCGTCGCTCGAGACTGAAGCGAGCCCCAGCACCGCGACGTTGAGCATCTGCTGCGAGCCGACTTCGGCGACCGCGACCTGGTGCTCGCGGTGCAGCCGGTCCTTGACCGAGCGCACGACGCGGCGTTTGTCCTTGAGCGACGTAGCGCCGGGGATGAGCAACTCAAACTGGAGAATGCCGACAACCATGGTTGATCCGTGCAAGGGGTGCCGGGGCTGCGGGTCCCGGGCGAGCGGGTCATGCGCAGTCCTCGGCAGCCGCACTCACAGGGTACGTTTCACCTCAATAGTCTTGTAACACTCGAGGATATCGCCTTCCTTGATATCGTCGTAGCCGTCGATCTTCATGCCGCATTCCATGCCGGAACGGACCTCCTTGGCGTCGTCCTTGATCCGCTTGAGCTGGGCGAGCTTGCGATCGTTCTCGATGACGATATCGCCGCGGGTGACGCGGATGAGCGCGTCCCGTTCGATGTTTCCGTCGGTGACATAGCAGCCGGCGATCATGCCGACCTTGGAGACCCGGAACACCTTGCGTACCTCGGCGTGCCCGAGAACTTCCTGGCGGAGCTCCGGTTCGAGCATGCCTTCGACAGCCTTCTTGATGTCCTCGGTGATGTGGTAGATCACGTCGTAGGTGCGGATCTCGACCTTCTTCTGCTCGGCGGTCGAGCGAGCCTTGGCAGCCGGGATGACGTTGAACCCGACGATGATCGCGTTCGATGCCTCGGCAAGCACAACGTCGCTGTCGGTGATGCCACCGACCGCAGCGTGCAGCACGCGGACCTTGACCTCGTCGGTTGTGTTGCTCTCGATCTCCGAACGCAGCACGTCGACCGAGCCTTGCACGTCTGCTTTGAGAACGATCAGGATTTCCTTGAGCTCGTTCTCGTCCATCTGTGTGAAGAGGGAGCTGAGGGTGACCGCGGGCTGGGCGAGCTGTTGTTCGCGGTCGCGGTGGCGGCGTTGTTCGGCGGCTTGCTGCGCCTTTTTCAGCGTATCGACCACAAAGAACGGGTCGCCGGCGTCAGGGATCTGGTCCAGACCCGAGACCTGTACCGGGATCGGCGGCTCGACTTCTTTGAGCCGTTTGCCCTGGTCGTTGATGATGTCCCGCACACGGCCAAACGCGGGGCCGGCAACCAGGAAGTCGCCGACCTTGAGCTTGCCCTGCTGCACGAGGAGGCTCGCGACCGGGCCGCGTCCTTCGACCATTCGTGCTTCGATGACCGAGCCGCCGGCCGCGCCGCCGAAGTCGGCTTTGAGCTCGAGCAGCTGGGCCTGGTAGTCCAGAATGTCGAGCAGTTCCTGGATGCCGTCGCCGGTGATGGCGCTGGTTTTGATGACTTCGACATCGCCGCCCCATTCGGTGGGGTTGAGCCCGTGCTCGGCGAGCTGGCCGTAGATGCGTTGGGCGTTGGTGTCGGTTGCCTCGGGCTTGTCGCACTTATTGAGTGCGACCACGATCGGTACCCCGGCGGCTTTGGCGTGGTTGATCGACTCGATGGTCTGGGGCATGACCCCGTCGTCGGCCGCGACAACGAGGACAACGATGTCGGTGATGGTGGCGCCGCGTGATCGCATCTCGGTAAACGCCTGGTGTCCGGGCGTATCGACGAAGACGACCTGCTTGGTGTCGTCGCCCATGGTCACCGGGACGCGGAACGCGCTGGTCGCTTGGGTGATGCCGCCGGCTTCTCCTGCAGCAACACGGGCGTTGCGGATTTTGTCCAAGAGTGAGGTTTTGCCGTGATCGACGTGCCCCATGATGGTGACCACCGGACCGCGGGGGCGTTCGTCGACCGCATCGCGTTTCTCGAACGCCTCGCTGATCTGTTGCTCAGCGGTCTTTGCCTCGACAACCTCGAGCTCGATGTCCCAGTCCATCATGGCTTCCTGGGCTTGTGAGGTCTCGATGCCCGAGTTGATCGTCGCCATAATGCCCTGCATGAAGAGCTTCTTGACGATATCGGCACCCTTGACGCCGGTGGCGGCGGAGAGGTCCTTGATCGTGAACGGCTCGCTGATCTTGACAGTGCCGCCCTGGACCGAGGGCATCATCGACCGCTCGGCCTGGGCGGCGCGTTTGGCCTGCTGGCGGCGCATCTTGAGATAGCCGCCCGAGCGCTGGAGTCGTGCTTCGCGTTCGGCGAGGTCCTGCACGGTGAATGATCCGGGTGCAGCTTCTTCGCCCGGTCCGGTGCGTCGTCGTGTGGAGGCTCCACCGCCGGGTCCACCCGGTCCGCCGGGGCCGCCCCGGCGTCGGGCCGGGCCGCCGCGTCGTGCCGGTCCGGCACCCGCGCCACCACCACCACCGCCCGCTCCATGGCCGCCAAAGTTTCCGCCGCCGTCGTGCGGCCGTGAGCTGCGGGGTGCGGGCAGGTTGTCGGGCGCTTCGACGCGTACGACCTTCGGGCCGCTCAGCTTGACGGGCTTGCGGACGTCAAGTTGCGGACCTGCCGGCTTAACCTCCGTCGGGCGGCTGGGGACGTTCTGAGGGGCTGGCGCAACCGGTGCGGCGCCCTGGGTCGTCCCGCTGCTGCTCGCGGCCGCGACGATTGTCGGGCTCACGGCCGGAGAGCTCACGGCTTGGGGTGTCGCGGCTTGGGGCGAGAGGGTGGCGCCGCTGATATCTGTCTCGGCAGGTGCGGTCGTGTCCTTGGACTGGGCTGTTGCGGGTGCTGCCGCCGCGGCTTGGGGAGCCGATGTTTGCGCTGAATCGTCGGGCTCGACGGGTGCCGGAGTCGCGGCGACCTGGGTGGGAATCGGGCGAGCCTTGGTCGGTGCGGGAGCACTGGTTGGCGCAGGTGCGCTGGTCGGCGCAGCATCAGCCGCCGGGGCAGCGGTCGCGACACCGCCCGAGTCTGAGTCCGAGGCGTCCTCGCCGCTCTCGACGGCCTTGGTACCCCGGCGTTGCTTGGGCGCGACACGCACGCTCTCGAGATCCACCTTCTCGGTGTTCTCGACAGCCGTGTGTGCCGATTCGCTCTCGCTGAACCACTCACGGATCGTCTGCTCAAGGCCGACCGATACCGTGGACATGTGGTTCTTGATCAGCGTGTCGGGGATTCCCTCGTCGTGGCACTTCTTTACCACCGCTTTCGAGGCGACCTTCAACTCTTTCGCGATTTCGAAGACTCTCTTGGCCAAGCTGAACTCCGACTCTCTGTGCTTGTCGGGCCGGCCTGTGAGAGCTCCGGTCGACGGTGTGCGAATCAACCGCCCGGTCGTGCCTTGCACGGTCAGGCGGGGGATGAATGCGGTCTTAGTCCTGGCTGCTGCCGTTTCCAAGAATGTCTGCGGCGCGGGCTTCGGCATCGGCCGCCTGATCGTCGCTGGTCTCTTCTCCGTCGGGCGTGGAGGTGGTCTCCGCTGCGGTCGCGGCACCCGCGCCGAGAATCGCAGCCACCGCGACCTCGGGGTCCACGTCCACCGCTTCGCCCTCGGGAATCTCACCGGCGAGAAGCTTCCGAGCGGCTTCCTCTTCGGCCCGGCGGCGGGCTTCGGATTCTTCCTTGTCCTTCTGCTGCTGCTCGGCAGCGACCTTGGCCCGGGCCGAGCATATCTCGACAAGGTGTTCGGCGACCGGTGTTTCGATCTCGAGTTCGGTGACCAACACCTCGACGCCGACCTCTTCGACGTCGAACACGCTGACCATCCCGAGTGCTGCCAGGCGGTCCACGTGCACCTCGGACATCCCCTCCACGCTGAGCAGCGTCTCGGACATGATCTCGAGCCCCTTGTTGAACTCTTCGGGGGTGAGAATGTCGACGTCCCACCCGGTGAGCCGGGCCGCCAGCCGCACGTTCTGGCCACGCTTGCCGATCGCCAGGCTGAGCTGATCGTCGCGCACGACAACGGTCGCACGCCCGAGCTCGAAACACAGGCTGATCTCGGCGACCTCGGCTGGTTTCAGGGCATTGCCAATGAGGATCTGGCTTGACTCGTTCCAGCGCACGATGTCGATCTTTTCGCCGTTGAGCTCGTCAACGATGTTTTTGATGCGGCTGCCCCGGACACCGACGCACGCGCCGACCGCGTCCACCTTCGAGTCGATCGAACTGACCGCGAGTTTGGTGCGGTACCCGGCTTCGCGGGCCATGGCTTTGACCTCGATGATCCGCTCGGCGACCTCGGGAACCTCGACCTCGAACAGCCGTTTGATAAAGTCGGGATGACTCCGGCTGAGGACGATTTTGACCTGGCTTCCCACGTCGCGGACGTCCAGGAGCAGGCACCGCACGCGGTCGCCGGCCATGAACTGTTCGCCGGGGATCTGCTCGCTGCGGGGCATGAACGCCTCGGCGCGGTCGATGGTGACGACCAGGGAGCCGCCCTCGTAGCGTTGTGCGGTCCCGATGACGATCTCGCCGACGCGCTTGGAGAAGTCGTCGAAGATGCTGTTGCGTTCGTCCTCGCGGAAGCGTTGGATCATGACCTGCTTGAAGGTCTGTGCCGCGATTCGGCCGAAGGCTTCGGGGGGCATTTCGAGGGGCTCGCCGTGGCGGAACAGCTGCATGTCGCCGTTGAGCGGGTCGAGGGTGCAGGTGAACTCTTCGGTGTCGAGGGTGTTGAAGTACCGCCGCGCAGCCGAGACCATCGCCTGTTCGAGGTCGGAGACCAGAAGGCTCTTGTCGATGTTCCGATCCCGGGCGATCGAGTCCAGGATCCGCATCATCTCACCAGTATTCACCGCAGGTACTCCGTTTCCGCTGTTTGCTCGGAGGGCCGAGCATCAAGTTGCCGAGTTGTCTTTGCCAGGCTCGCACCGGGCTGGAATCCTCAATTGTCGGTGCGGTACCGCCGCACACCAAAAACACAACAGCCACTCGCGTCCCGCAGACGCCGGTGGCCGCCAGCACACGGGTGAACACCACCCGCCCGGACCGGACTGGAAACCCGCTCTTACATGCGGGGCTCCCCGATCTTCTCCGCAGCGATGCTGCGAAGAGCCAGCGCACGAACGCACGTGTCGTTCGTCACATCAATCACCACGATGGGTCTCAACTGCCATCATGAAAAACACTCCTCGATACCGACCGCGCCGAGGCCGCCAATGGCCCACGGACCCAACTGTACGGATCGTCGGAGGGCAGGGTCAATCCTTGGCGGTGTTCTGTTCCGCCCGATCGTTCCCCGAACCTGCTCTTTCGTCGGCTCCGCGAGCCGCCTCGGCCCGGTCTCCCGATGAGGAGCCCCGCCCGATCGAGCCGGTCAGCTTGAGGGCGATGTTGCCTCGGCTTTGCCCGACCTCGGCCCGGAACTTGGGCTCACCCTCGACGCACATCGAGATCGGTTCCGAAGCCGAGACCTCTGTCGAGATGATGTCCCCGACCGCCAGCGTCGCGAGGTCCCGCATCGTGATCGTCGTCTTGGCGAGGATGCCGGTCAGCTGCATGGTTGCGCCGGTAAGGCCCTTGCGCATCCGCACCTCGGCGTCCCGGGATTTCTGGTTCGACGAGGCGCTGAACCAGCTCTGTGAGCTCAGCTCCTCGACCACCGGCTCGATCACGTTGTAGGGGATGCACAGGTTCATGGTGCCAGCGCGGCTGCCGGTCTTGAGCTCAAACCCGAGCACCACGACCACCTCGTTGGGAGGCACGATCTGCACGAGCTGCGGGTTGCTCTCGGTTGCGACGATCTCGAACTCCATCTCCTTCACGCCCGACCAGGCTTCGGCGAGCGCTTCGAGCCCGCGGTCGGTGACGTTGCGGATCAGCCTGGTCTCGATCTGGGTCATCGGTCGCTGGGGGATGAACAGGTCCTGGCTTGTCCCTCCCAGCAGGCGGTCGATGATCGGATAGATAATCAGCGGGCTGATTTCGAGGCACATCTGCCCTTCGAGCGCGGTCGATTCGATCAGGTTGAAGCTCGTCGGGTTGGGCAGCCCGGAGATGAACTCCGAGTAGGTCATCTGATCGCAGGTCGCGACCCGAACCTCGACGATCGTCCGCAGAAATCCCGACAGCGAGGCCCCGAAGTTCCGCGCAAAGGCGTCGTGCACCGTTTGCAAGGCACGCATCTGGTCCTTGCTGACCCGTTCGGGGCGTTTGAAGTCGTACGGGCGGACGTCGACCGGCTCGTCGTGCCGATGCCGGCTGTAGATCATCACCTCCGAGTCGTCGGCTTCCTCGGCGGGCGCAGCGTCGCCGGCGAGCAGGGCGTCGATGTCATTTTGGTCAAGCAGGTCCATACGTTGAGAGCCCATCGCCTTCTCGTGGTCGTCGCCACGTGATCACCGCTGCGCCCGGAGCGCAGAGACTGCCTTTCTATCGGATTCCGTACCCGCTGTGCTTGAAACTCGGTCGGTCCAACCCCGTCCGGGCCGCGGAATACCCAACCCGCCGCAGCCGTCCAATCATCTGACATGCCCACTTTGCCATCCACACCGTTCCTCTCCCGGATTCTCGGGCCTGCCCGGTTCGTGCTGATCGCCCTGCTGACGGTGCTCAGCGTGGCCCCGATCGCCCTTGCCCAGCCGGACAAATCGGGAAAGTCTTTCTCCGGCTTTTCCTCCGCGGCCGCCTCGGAAGACCCGGTCACGGTCTCGGTCGAGCCCAGCCGCACGACGGTCGCCCCGGGCGGCCGGGTGGTGATCGCGGTCACGCTCGACCACCAGCCCGGGTGGCACAGCCACACCAGCGAACCCAAGCCGCCCGAGAGCTGGGGGTTCGACGCGACCCCCACCGTCGTCAGCGTCAAAGGGCCCGACGGCCTCCAGCAGGGGCCGATCCAGTGGCCGGAGGAATACATCATCACCGCCGACTTGGGCGGCACGGGCACCCCCGAGCCCTACGCGGTCTACGACGGCGCGGCGACCGCGTTTGTCCCGCTCCAGCTCCCACCGGATGCACGCGGGACGGTCGAGCTGACGGTCAAGGTCGGCTACCAGGCGTGCGACGATTCGACGTGCGATCGGCCGCAGAACGAGACGTTCACGGTGTCACTCACCGTTGACGAGGCCGCGGGCACGGATCCCGATCTCGCGGGCGGGCTGTTCGACGGCTTCGATGCCGATGCCGGGTTTGCGAGCCTCGCGGCGGCGGGTGGCGCTCCAGCGGACGGCGGCTCCGAGCCCGCGATCGGTAGCGACGAGGACCCCGACGGCACCGTCGCCGAGTCCGCCGCCGACGGGCTGCTGATTGTCGGGTTTCTGGCTGCGGCGCTGGGCGGGCTGGTGCTCAATCTCACCCCGTGTGTGCTGCCGGTGATCCCGATCAAGGTGATGACGCTGGTCAAGCACGGCGGGGAGCACCGGGGCCGGACGCTGATGCTCGGGTTCTGGATGGCGCTGGGCGTGGTGGCGTTCTGGCTGGCGATGGGTGTGCCGATGGCGTTCATCAGCAAGGGGCTTGATCCCTCCCGGCTGCTCTTTGGCAAGTGGTGGATCACGCTGGCGGTCGGGCTGATCATCGCGTTGCTCGGCGTGGGGATCATGGGGCTCTTCACGATCAACCTGCCCAAGGCGGTCTACGCGATGAACCCCAGGGCCGACTCGCCGCACGGCTCGTTTCTCTTCGGCGTGATGACCGCGGTGCTTGGTCTGCCCTGTTTCGGCTTTGTGGCCGGGGGGCTGCTGCTGGGCGCGGCGACGATGTCGGCGCTGCGGATCATGACGATCTTCGGCGGGCTCGGCGTGGGGATGGCGTTGCCTTACCTTGTGCTCGCGGCCTACCCGCAACTGCTCAACCGCATCCCCCGCACCGGCCCGGCCAGCGAGCTGGTCAAGCAGGTGATGGGTCTTTTGATGTTTGCCGGGGCGGCGTTCTTTGTGGCGGTGGGGCTCTACACGCTGATCCTCGAGCGGCCGTGGCTGGCGACCAACATGAAGTGGTGGGGGGTCGTGCTGTTCATCGGGCTGGCAGGGGGCTGGCTGGTGTTGCGGACGTTCCAGATCTCGAAGCGCCCGCTGCCCCGGGTGTTCTTTACCGTGGTGGCGTTGGCGGGCACGCTCGGGTTCGGGTGGTTCGCGTTTGATTCGACAACCCTGGCCAAGACCGAGTATCTTGCCAGGGCCCAGGTCGAGGGCACCGACGGGTACACGCTGGACGCCTGGAACCACTACACCCCGGCCCGCTTTGCCAGAGCGATCGCCGACGGCAGGGTGGTGATGGTCGATTTCACGGCCGAGTGGTGCCTCAACTGCAAGGCCTACAAACGTGCGGTGCTGGATCGCGAGCCCGTGCTGAGCCGGGTGGCCGCCGGGGACGTGGTGCGGTTCGAGGCCGACACGACGAGTGACGCCGATCCGGCCAACGAGTTCATGGCCGAGCTGGGGATCATCGGCATCCCGCACCTGGCGATCTTCGGACCGGGGATCACCAGTCCCCTGATCTCGCGGAGTGCCACCGGTGCCGAGTTGGTCCGGCGTCTCGACCGGGCGGCGGGGGGCTCTGGCCGGGTGGGGGGGGGGTAATACGGATCTCGTGGATCTCTCGTGCGTGAGCCGGGTCCTTTCTTGCACCCCGAGAGGGGTGATCTTCAATAGCCGGGGGTGGAGCAACGCGACACCCCCGGTCTCGATCTCTCGTCTTTGGACCCCGGAAGGGGTCCGCGTGTGTATTTTGGACCTCTTGCAGGGTCCGCGTGTGTACGCGGCTGCCACGAGCACCCCCGCCGGGGTGCAAGGCGCTGGCCAACCAGCCTCCGGGGGTGTTGTCTGCTGCGCAGGACTCCACATTCGCTCCGGCCGTTGCCGGCCCCGGCTATTGAAGAGCAGTCCTGCGGACTGAAGTGAAGAGAAAGCGGACACAGAATGCCACCAGGGCACGAGAGCTTTCTGGGAGCCGTAGAACGCCCGCACCCGGCAGCGGCCGGAGCGACACCGGCAGCAGCCGGAGCGAATCCGGGACCCTCCGGCAGTCCTCACGTCTGGCGGCGGTGGTTTCCGGGCCCGGGGAGGGCTGCTGGGGGCGGGAAGGGCGGGCAAGGGGTCGGGAAACATTGACGACCGGCCGATTGTGGGCTAGATTTGCACAGCTTCTGCCGGGGATCGGTCTCCGGCAGAGGCTGACATCGCGGGTGTAGCTCAGTGGTAGAGCATCACGTTGCCAACGTGAGGGTCGGGCGTTCAAGTCGCCTCACCCGCTTTCAGTTGAACGCCGCCGTCCCGTTGGGGCGGCGGTTGTTTTTTTGAGCGTGGGCTGGGGTGTGGGGGGAGCTGGTGGGGGTGGTGGGGCACACCGGCTGGAAGCCGGTGCCACGGGTGGTGGAAAGGGTGTGGTGTCCGGTGAAGTGGCGTCTTTCGTCTGTGCGTGAATCGTGGCGTGACGTGGGGAAGCTCGGCCACAGGCGGTTGGCCATGATATGTGGTGTGGGTCTTTTGTGGATCGCGTTCATGATGACCCTGATCTTCGTGAGGTATCTCTGGCTTATTATGTACTTGCTCACTATGGGTGGGCTTGCCTTGATGGCCTTTGTCCACTGGATATCAGAGCTGGGGGTCCGTCGTGCGGTGAACGAACACGGCGGCCTGATTTGCTGGCAGTGCTGGTATCCGCTCGGCGCCGTGGTCTCGGATCGCTGCCCCGAGTGCGGCACAGCCTTTATGCCCGAGGCGTTGGTGATGAAGTGGGACAAGGCACTCAAGAAGTGGAAGTAGACGCGTCCTTCGGGTCGTACCCCGGGCGTGTGCCGCCACGGGCGGAGCGGTCACCGTTTACGCCGCGGCGTGCTGCTCTGGCTGTGCGTTGTTTGCGTGCTGCTGCACGGCTTCTCCCTGCCCAACCCCCATGTCGCTCCGGCCGAACCTCACGGTGAACTGGGCCGGGCGGCCGAGTCGTTTTCCACGGCGGGCGGTGACGCGGTAGGTCACGGGCGAGGCGCCCTGGGGCAGGGTGGTGTCAAGGAACGATTTCTCGCCGACGGTCCCCACGAAGACGAAGCCGCTGTTGTTGCCCCCGGTGGCACGGCTCTCCGAGCCGTGATTTGGGTCGCTCCGCCCGCCGCTGGCGAGGGTGCCCCCGCCGCTGGCGGCCTTGCGGAAGACCTCGTACATCGTCCCGGCGGAACCCGTCGGGTTGTCACAGTCCCACGCGAGCCCGACGGCCCCGTCCTGCAGCAACGAGACGCGGAAGCGGAACGGCGTGCCGGGGGCCAGGGCCGAGCCGGCACCGCCACGGGCGAAGCGGATTCCACTCGTGGGGGTTGGCGCGGGCAACTGGGCACGCACATAGACCCCCGGGTCGCCCGTAGTGCGGGCAAAGTTCTTGATGGTGGCGATGGTGTCTGCCCCGGCCCCGGGGTCGGCGTGCAGCCCGTCGACCGCGTCGTGGTAGCGGGCGGCCGCGGCGCTGGCGGCGACGATCGCGGCCAGGTGGGCGTCGTGGGCGTCCCGGGCCTCGGCAGCGCGGTCGGCCAAAGCGGCAACCCGCTCGGCGGTGAGCCCGATCGAGGCGGGGTCGTCGGCCCAGGCTTGGGCGCGGGTCTCGTAGAACTCGATCGTGCGGCTTCGTGACTTGGGGACGATGCGCATCGCGGGCTCCGGAGCGGCGGGAGAGGGACCGGGTCCCCGCTCGCATCGGGCCTCGGGGTGGCGGGCTTGAACCCGACCGGGAAAGTCCGCCAAAAGAGCCCTCAGCGTCAGCGCCGGGTCGTGCTTGGCAGGGGCGGAAAGGCGTTTTCACCACAGAGGCACAGAGCACACAGAGGCAAAGGCAGGAAAGACCGGGCAGACGGGGACCCGGCGCTGACGCTTAGGGCTCTTTTCGTTCTTCTTTTCGGCTTTCTCTCTGTGTTCTCTGTGCCTCTGTGGTGAGTTGCCTTTGTCTTCCTCCGCGTCCTCGGCGTGCTCGGCGGTGAGATGCCTTTGGCCTTTCCCGGGGCCGTGCCGCGGACCGATGGGCACGGGCTTCGGTCGCGCGCAAGCGTGCCCCAAGGGTTGCGGCACGGCTTTCAGCCGCGCGCAAGCGTGCCCCGATGGCTGCGGCACGGCTTTCAGCCGCGCGCAAGCGTGCCCCGATGGCTGCGGCACGGGCTCCGGCCGCGCGCAAGCGTGCCCCGGGGTCTGCGGCACGGGCTTCGGCCCCGCGCGGATGTGCTCCCGGGGCTCCCGGGAGCCCGGCGAGGGGTTCCCCGCCCCCGACGGGTCGCTGCGATCGCCGCGCCGTCCCGCCCAGACGCCTTCCCCCGCCCGCTACACTCCCGGCGGGCCGCGCGCGGGCCCTTTCTCCTCACCACCACCCCCCAGCAGGAGCCCCCCATGGACCTCTACATCGACACCGCCAACCTCGACGAGATCAAGCAGGCCGCCGACATGGGGGTGCTCGACGGCGTGACGACCAACCCCTCGCTCATCGCCAAAGAGGGCGTCGATTACAGCGCCCGCCTCGCCGAGATATGTAAGGTCGTCGAGGGACCGGTCTCGGCCGAGGTCATCGCCACCGACTACGACGGCATGATCAAAGAAGGACGCCAGCACGCCACGATCGCCGGCAACATCGTCATCAAGCTGCCCTGCACCATCGACGGGCTCAAGGCCTGCAAGACGTTCAGCGACGAGAACACTCCGACCAACCTCACCCTCTGCTTCCAGCCGCTCCAGGCGCTGATGGTCGCCAAGGCCGGGGCGTACCTGGTGAGCCCGTTTATCGGGCGGCTCGACGACATCGCCCAGGACGGGATGGAACTCATCGCCAGCATCCGGCAGATCTACGACAACTTCGGCCTGCCGACGAAGATTCTTGCCGCGAGCATCCGCCACCCGCTCCACTTTGTGCAGTGCGCGCTGGCCGGGGCGGACGTGGCGACCGTGCCCTTCAAGGTGATCCGGCAGGTGATGCAGCACCCGCTCACCGAGAGCGGGCTGGAGAAGTTTGTGGCGGACTACAACAAGGCGTTTGGGAAGTAAGCCCGGGCGTTCGGGAAGTACGCCGGGGCGTCCGAGAAGCAGGCCGGGGTGTCGGGGAAGGAAACCGGCGCGTCGGGGAAGCACAGCGGCCGCGCGCACGCAAGAGTTGGCCCGCTTCCGCCGGGCGCGGCTTGTCGGGAGGACGCGGCGGGGCTAGACTCGCCGCGTGTTGACCGGCCCGCTCCATCGCGTGACCCTCTGGCTGCTCGTCTACGCCCTCGCGGCGCAGGTCGTGCCGGGGGCGTTCGGCTTGGTGCTGTGCCAGGAAGCCGGCGGCTCGACCCATATCGAACGCACGGCCGACGAGTGCTGCATCGACGCGGCGGCGCTCGCCAACCCGGACCGCGACGGGCACGAAGCGCGGGCCCAATCCGACTCAACCGACCACTGCTCCGGCCGCGCGTGCACCGACTCGCTGGTCTCGCCGCTGCTCATCACCACCCGAGCGCGGCACGCCGACACCGCGGCCCCCCCCCCGGCCCGGATCGCCCCGATCCCGCTGGCGATGCTGACGACGACCGACCCGGTGTCGATGCTCTCGAGCGTCCGACCGCCGCTGCTCGACGCCGGGCCGCCGGAAGAGCCCCTCTGCGGGCTGGCGTCGACCGTCCTGATCCTCTGAATCCCTGATGCTGCTCCGTGTCCGCCGTCCCGCGCGCTGCGCGGGTGGTCTCTGTCTGCACTGCACATCAGGAAGTGTCCATGAAGTACATCTTTGGCGTTGCCATCGCTGCGAGTGCGCTCGCGGCGGGGTGTTCCAGCCCGCTCTCGCAATCGTGGGATGACCCGGTCTACCGCTCGATCCGCGACCGGTTCGAGGCCGCCGACCTGCAACGGGCGGCGGGTGCCGTCGCGGTCGATGAACCCGCGATCGAGATCGAGTTGCTCGACAGCCTGTCGGTTGACGACGCGATCCGGATCGGGATCGCCAACACGCCCGGCCTGCGCCGCGCGGGATACCGGGTGGATATCGCGGCGGGGCGAGTGCTCCAGGCGGGGCTCTACCCGAACCCGTCCTTTGCCTTCGACGCCGAGGGCCTCGGGGCCGACGCCGGGGCTGGCGGTGAGACGATCTACCGCGTCGAGCAGGAGATCGTGCTCGGGGGCAAACTCGGCAAGGCCCGCGCGGTCGCCGAAGCGGACAGGCTCGCGGCCCAGGCCGGGTTTGTCGCCGAGGAGTTCAACGTCGCGGCCCGCGTCTCCAGCGCGTACTTCGCTGCGGTTGCCGCCCGGGAACGCCAGCGGAGCCGGCAGGAAATGCTCGATCTTTCTCGACGGCTGTTCGAGGCGGTGTCGGCGCAGGTCGAGGCCGGTTCGGCGACCGAGCCCGACCGGCTGCGGGCCGGGGTGGTCCGCGAGCAGGCCGAGATCGAGTTTGAAACAGCGCGTATCGACGCGACCACGGCTCGCCGAATGCTCGGCACCGTGATCGGTATGAATGAGCCGGTGACGCTGGCGTTGTCGACACCGCCGGACGAGTTGCCGAGCTTTCCGGATCGCGACAGCATTCTGGCGATGGCGCTCGAGACCAACAGCCGCGTCTCGCTGGCGAAGATCGCGATCGAGCGGGCCGGGCGTGCCCACGAGCTGGCAAGGGCAGAAGCCGTCCCGAATCTGATCGCATCCATCGGGCCGCGGTTCTCCGATATCGATAACGAAACAACGATGGACATCGGGCTCGGCGTCGAGATCCCCCTCTTTGACCGCAACCAGGGCAATATCCACGCGGCACTCGCCGAACGACTCTCCAGCGCAGCCCAGCTGCGCGAGGTGCAGCTCCAGCTGATCGGTGAGGTCGGTGAAGCCTGGGCCGCGTACGAATCGGCGAGGCTGACCATCGGGAGGTACCGCGAGCAGCTGCTTCCCAAGGCCGACCTCACGCTCGACCTTACCCGTCAGGCCTACGAGCGGGGCAAGGTGGGATATCTTAGGTTGCTCGACGCCCAGCAGGTCGTGATCGAATCGAACATTGCATATATCAACGCGCTGGCGCGGCTGCAACGGTCCGCCGCACTGCTGCGACAGCTCGCCCAAACCGAAGCCCCCTGGCGGGACGCCGCCGCCGAAACCGGTTCACTCCCGGAGGACACACCATGAACATGTTTAGTCGTATCGGAATATTAGTACTGCTCTGCCTGGCGATTGCTCTCCCCATGGGGTGTGGCGAGAGCGGGCACGACGATCACGGTGATGAAGCGGGGCACGTCGAGGGCGACAGCCACGACGAGGGCGCTGATGGGCACGACGATCACGGCGATGAGTCGGAACACGCCGACGGCGACAATCACGACGAAGACGGGGGCGGGCACGACGATCACGGCGAGGATGTCGTCAAGTTGACACGCAAGCAACTCGATGACGCGGGTGTTGTCATCGAGCCGCTCACCGGCGGCGAGATCGCGGTCCATGTCACCCTGCCGGCCGAGGTCGGGCTAAACGAGGACACGGTCCTGCACGTCACCCCCAGGGTGCCGGGGATTGTTTCGGAGGTTCTTGGATTTCTCGGGCAGGAGGTTGGCTCAAATGACCTGCTCGCGGTGATCGAGAGCCCGGGACTCGGTGAGGCGAAGATCACGTACCTGCAGGCGATTCAGGCCAAGGAGATCGCCGAAGCCGAACTTGTCCGGCGACGGACGATCAGCGAGAACACCGCCACACTGCTCGATCTGCTCCGGAAAACTCCGGAGATCGACGACCTGCAGGCGTCGGTTTCCGGGCTGCGCATCGGCGAGAACAAGGGACGCCTCCTTTCGTCGTACGCCAGGGCTCGTTCGGCGAGGGCAAACTACGATCGCGAACGGGAACTGCGTTCCAAGGGGCTCTCGACCGAGATTGACCTGCTCGCCTCGCAAGAGGCATATAACAGCGCGCAGGCCGAGTACTTTGCGGCATTCGAGGATATCGACTTTACCTATCAACTTCGGCTGCAGGAGGCCGAGCGGACCGCGGGGGTTACCGCCTCGACTGTCGAAAACGCCGAGCGAAGGCTTCACCTGCTGGGGCTGACCGAACAGCAGGTCGCCGCGGTATCCAGCGAACCGGACACCAATGTTGCGAGGTACGAACTCCGAGCACCGGTGGGCGGGACGCTTATCTTCAAGCACATCACGCCGGGCGAGAAGGTGACGGGGGAAGACCCGGTCTACACCATCGCGGACCTGCGCACGGTGTGGCTCAACATTTCGGTCTATTCAGAGTATGTGGACAAGATCCAGATGGGCCAGGAGGTTACGGTCCACGCGGGTGATCGGACCACCAAGGGTGTCGTTGAGTATGTCAGTGCAGTGATGTCTGAGGACACCAGGACTGTCTCGGCACGGGTGGTGATCCAGAACAAGGACGGCCGGTGGAAGCCGGGTGAGTTTGTGATCGCCAATGTCCAAGCGGAAAGGGTGAGCGTTACACGGGTGGTTCCGTTGAGCGCGATCCAGAAGTTCGAAGGCGCGGATGTTGTGTTCGTCCAGGACGAGGACGGCATCGAGCCGGTGCCAGTGCGTCTCGGGAGGCAGAACGATATATCCGTCGAGATTCTGAGTGACGACATCGCGATCGGCACACCAATCGTCGTGAAGAACAGCTTTCTCATGAAAGCCGAGCTCGGCAAGAGCGCCGCAGGCCACGAGCACTGAAGGAGAGTCCATGCTTAGCAAACTAATCGAGTTTTCAATCCGTCAGCGCGTGCTGGTGATCTTGTCTACGCTGGCGCTCGCGGGTATCGGCGTGTACAGCTTTACAAAGCTCCCTATCGACGCGGTCCCGGATATTACAAATGTCCAGGTGCAGATCAACACAAATGTTCCGGCGCTGTCGCCCGTGGAGATCGAGCAGCAGATCACCTTCCCGATCGAATGGTCGATGGGAGGGCTGCCAAATATAGATTACATCCGCTCGATCTCGAGATACGGGCTCTCCCAGGTGACCGTGGTCTTCGAGGAAGGGACAGATATCTTCTGGGCTCGGCAGCTCGTGGGCGAGCGCCTGACCGAGGCGCGAGGATCACTGCCGGAGGGGCTGGCAGAGCCGCAGATGGGCCCCATTTCGACAGGGCTCGGCGAGATCTACATGTGGTCTGTCGAGGCGTCCGGACCCCGTCCGGACGGCAGCGAGTACGCACCTCAGGACCTCCGCACCGTGCAGGACTGGGTGATCCGCCCGCAGTTGCGGACCGTGCCGGGCGTCACAGAAGTGAACAGCATCGGCGGATACGAAGAGCAGTACCACGTGACGCCCGACCCCGCCAAACTCATGGCGTTCGGACTCTCGTTTCGCGACATCATGCAGGCAATCGCCGAGAACAACGCCAATGCGGGCGGTGGATACATCGAACACGCCGGTGAAGCGTACCTGATCCGGGCCACGGGGTTGATCAGCGACATTGAAGATATTGAGAACATTGTCCTCAAGAGTAATGACGGCATCCCGATTCATGTCCGGGACGTAGCAAAGGTTGCGGTAGGCAAGGAGCTACGTACAGGCGCGGGGACACACGATGGCCAGGAGGTTGTCATCGGGACCGCGATGATGCTGCTGGGGGCCAACAGCCGTACTGTGTCCGAAGACGTGCACGCGCGGATGGGGCAGATACAGAAGACACTCCCCGAGAACATTGTTGTCAAAACCCTCTACAACAGAACGTACCTTGTCGATGCGACACTTCATACGATCGAGAAAAACCTGTTCGAGGGTGCGATTCTTGTCATTGTTGTCCTCCTTATCTTGTTGGGAAACCTGCGGGCGGCTCTCATCGTGGCGTGCGCGATCCCGTTGTCGATGCTCTTTGCCATCACGGGAATGGTTGAGTATAAGGTCAGCGCGAATCTGCTCAGCCTCGGAGCGGTTGATTTCGGAATCATTGTCGACGGCGCGGTGGTTTTTGTGGAGAACATTGTCCGCCGAGCAGCCGAAGAACAGGAGAAAAAGGGGAGGCGACTGAATAAGGAAGAACGCCTCTCGATCATAGCTGAGGCGGGGAGTCAGGTCGCTAAGCCCACGCTGTTCGGCATGCTTATTATTATGATCGTCTACCTGCCGATTCTGACGCTGACCGGGATTGAAGGAAAGATGTTTCGGCCGATGGCTGGTGTTGTTCTGCTTGCTCTGACAGGCGCGTTGATCCTGACCTTTACCTTTGTGCCCGCGGCGTGCGCCCTGCTCTTGCGGGGGAAGTTTGCCGAGAAGGAAAGTTTCATCATCCGCTGGACCAAAGCTCTGTACGAACCCTTACTCGTGATAGCCCTGCGATTGAAGTGGGTCACGGTGAGCCTGGCCATGGTTCTTTTGATCATAACCGGATGGTTAGGCACTACACTCGGCAGCGAGTTCGTTCCCAAGCTCGGCGAGGGCGCTCTTGCGGTACAGCCCGCAAGGATTCCCAGCATCGGAATCACCACAAGTGTGGAAATGCAGAAATCACTTGAACGCGCGCTCAAGGACGAGTTCTCTGACGAGATCGCCAGCATCTTTGCCCGGACCGGAACGGCCGAGGTTGCGACGGATCCTATGGGCCCCAATGTAAGCGATACGTATCTCATGCTCACGCCACGTGAGCAATGGACGCACGCATCGACGCAAGAAGAACTCGCTGAAGCCATCGAGGAGTTTCTGCAGTCGATCCCGGGACAGAACTACGAGATTTCTCAACCGATCGAGCTGCGCTTCAATGAACTTATCAGTGGAGTTCGGAGCGACCTTGCTGTAAAGATCTTCGGTGACGATCTCGATCTGCTTCTCAAGTCTGGTAACGAAATCGCGGCGGTCCTCGGTCAGATCGAGGGCGCTTCGGACATCAAGGTCGAACAGGTCTCCGGGCTCTCGGTTCTTACCATCGACATTGACCGCGCCAAGATATCCCGGTACGGGTTGAATGTGAGCGACATTCAAGAAGTTGTCTCGATCGCGTTCGGTGGACAGGAGGCCGGTACGCTCTACGACGGCGACCGTCGCTTCCCGATCGTGGTTCGGCTACCAGAGCACATGCGAGGACAGGTCGATCTGGTTCGTCAGCTTCCGATCCCGCTTCCCGATGGCGGCCCCGCGGAGTTGCCCAGCCGAGAGGCAGCTATGCCGGGTGTGGGCGCAGATATCCGCTACCTCCCTCTCGAGGCTGTGGCGACGGTGACGATCAACGAAGGGCCGAACCAGATCAGCCGGGAAAACGCGAAGCGCAGGATTGTCGTGCAGGCAAATATCCGTGGCCGTGACATGGGCTCATTCGTTGCCGAAGCGCAGGAGAAACTCGACGCCCAGATTACACTTCCCGATGGCTACTTTATTACATGGGGCGGTCAGTTCGAGAACCTCGACCGCGCACGAAAGCGTCTGATGATTGTCGTGCCGGTGGCACTATCGCTTATCTTCATCATGCTATTCTCCGCATTTGGCAATGCCCGGCACGCTATTCTGGTTTACACCGGTGTTCCGCTCGCACTCACGGGCGGCATTGTCGCGCTTTGGATTCGGGGTATGCCAATGAGCATCAGCGCGGGGGTGGGTTTCATCGCGCTCTCGGGCGTTGCTGTGCTCAATGGCGTGGTGATGATCTCCTTCATCAACCAGCTGCGCGATCAAGGCAAAGCAACACGTGACGCTGTCGTCGAGGGAAGTCTGTCTCGCTTGCGTCCGGTGCTTATGACCGCGCTTGTCGCCAGCCTTGGTTTCGTGCCGATGGCGTTTAACACGGGTATGGGAGCCGAGGTCCAGCGACCTCTCGCGACGGTTGTGATTGGCGGTCTCATCAGCTCGACCATTCTGACGCTCTTTGTTTTGCCCACGCTGTACCATTGGTTTGGTGGTCTCCGCAATGAACAGGTGTCGAGCACGGCGGAACGTATGGAATAAGGAGCGATGTCCTGAGTGCAGGGTCGAGTGTCTCCGTCGCTGTGTTCTCGCGGAGCGGGATCGATTACACGGCATCTACTTCTACGCCGAGTACGTCACAGTTGCGGCTTGCTTTCGGGGCGGGATCGATTTCACCTCCCTCCCACAAGGCCGCCAGCCCCCGCCCCTCACAGGCGGGGGTTTGCCTTTTTGAGGTTGGTGGTTGACTGCCCTCACAGATGCAGTATGCTGCAAGCGTGCAATCGATCCCGCCTCGTGAGTCTTGTCGTAACAAGACGAAAGATTCGCAGGCAACGCTCCACGGAGCGACCGAGCCGATCGTTCCCTAACGGGAGCCACGGCTCTTTCTTTTGCGCTGATGGCGGGACGTTCCGCGGCTGGGGGCGGGTCTCCCCGGGGGGAGAGGGGGGCGACGCCTCTGATCCGGCCCGGGCCGCTGGGAGTTCTCACCATGGCAGGACCCACCGCATCGCCGACCATCCGCATCAAGCGCGTCTACGACGGACCCGCTGAGATCGATGGTGTGCGCGTGCTTGTCGATCGGCTCTGGCCTCGGGGCGTGAAGAAAGAGGACGCCTACCTCGACGCCTGGCACAAGGCGATCGCGCCAAGCAACGAACTGCGGCGGTGGTTCCACAGCCAGCAGGACCAGGAGCGCTGGGACGAGTTCCGCCAGCGGTACGCCGCCGAGATTGACGCCAACGCGACCGGGCTCGACGAGTTGCTCGCTCTCGCCGGTGACCGCCCGCTCACGCTGATCTACGCGGCACGGGACGAGGTCCGCAACCACGCGATCGTGCTGCGGGAGAGATTGGAGCTGCGGCGCGGGGAGTGAGTGCCTCATGATTTCGGCGGCACAAACACGCGATGATGTTCGATTCGTGCCGACGTATCAGGGTGGCTCGGACCGGCCCGCCGCTCACGCTGAGGGCGCCTTTTCGGCGGTGGATCGGTGCCGTGCTGTCCGTGCTTCCTTGCCGGGGTTCTGGCTCCTACCCTTCGCACCCAGCACAAGGAGCACACGATGACCCCCGACACCGCCCCCGACACCGCCCACAACATCTCCACCGTCAGCATCATCGGCGCCGGCCAGATGGGCGGCGGGATCGCCCAGATCGCCGCGGTCGCCGGCTTTGCCACGACGGTGTACGATTCTTTCCCCGGCGCGATCGACCGTTGCCGGGCGCTGCACGACAAACTGCTCGGCCGCGCGGTCGAGAAGGGGCGCATGACCCAGGCCGACGCCGACGCGACCAAGGCTCGGCTGGTCTACAGCGAGAGTCTCGATGCGCTCAAAGGTGCCGACATCATCATCGAGGCGGTGGTGGAAGACGCCGCGGTCAAGAAGGAGCTGTTCGTCAAGGCTGCGCCGCTGCTCGCCGACGGCGGGATTCTTGCAAGCAACACCAGCTCGATCAGCATCACCGACCTGGCGACCGCGGTACCCGAGATGGCCGAGCGGTTCATCGGCATGCACTTCTTCAACCCCGTGCCGGTGATGAAACTCGTCGAGGTCATCAAGGGTCTGGCAACGAGTGACGAGACAACCGCCCGCACGATCGCGCTGGCCGAGGCGATGGGCAAGGTCGCGGTCCCCGCCAACGATCGGCCGGGCTTTGTGAGCAACCGTGTGCTGATGCCGATGATCAACGAGGCGTTCTATGCGTGGATGGAGAGCGTCGCCGAGCCCGAGCACATCGACGAGATCATGAAGCTTGGGTGCGCCCACCCGATGGGGCCGCTGCGCCTCGCCGACTTCATCGGGCTCGACACCTGCGTTCACATCATGGACGTACTCGCCGACGGCTTGAACAACGATCGTTACCGCGCGTGTCCACTGCTCAAGCAGTTGGTGGTTGCCGGTCGGCTGGGGGACAAGAGCGGGCGCGGGGTGTTTGAGTATGCGAAGAAGTAGGGGGCGTGCTTTCGTACCGCTTCTACAACAAGAGTTAGCACGAGCAGTTTGTGACGATGGTTCATTTGCTGGACGCTCGCGCTTCGTGTGCGAACAGAGGTGTGGTGGAAAGGTTGCGTGAACCTGAATGCCGTCTTCGCCGATCTGTAATAGCCACTATCCCAGCAAGACCCGCCACAGCAGTTGTGGGTGCCGATGGGATGGAGTGGATCGTCATACGGTAGATGCCCCATTGTCCGTCAATCTGTCCGTTCACGACGACCTGATTGGCGTTATTGATTGCCCATACTTCGCGAAGTTCTGCATCCGTACCAGGCGGGAGCAGGTCATTCAGGTCCAGCCAGCCCGTGTCGGGCGTCCAGAGCTTGGGGCCACTGTCGGGCCCGTACTCGGTAGCGACGATCCACCGCTGGTCGTTAATGTCTGCCGGCCACTTGAACGCGAACCCGGGATCCAAGTCTGTAAACCCGTTTTCATCGGTATACAAGAAGACGTGTGCGCCGCCATTGTCGGGCTCGGCCCATCCAATGACATCACCCCGGTTGTTTATTCTTGTCGCGATGGCCGACCCTCCGAGCGAGCCCAGCTCGATCCATCCCTCGGCGTCTGAATACCGGATGGGCATGCTGCCATGGGATTCAATAAACCCCGCGATCTGTCCTGTGTCATTGATAGACATTGCGCCGGAGTTCCAGCCCGGATCGGCAAAGCCGAGCACGGCCATGCCCTCGCGGTCGGTAAAGCGGTAGGCCGTGCCGAAGCCGTGGCCTTCGAGCCTGAGCTGGCCGACAACATCGCCAGCTTCGTTGATGTCTTGGATACCCGCGTAAACCGCGCCGAGGGTGTTGAGATTCTCAAGCCCGACGCCGTCGGAA
This sequence comes from uncultured Phycisphaeraceae bacterium, assembly GCA_964394895.1. Taxonomy (GTDB): domain Bacteria; phylum Planctomycetota; class Phycisphaerae; order Phycisphaerales; family UBA1924; genus PNC22. Next base: position 96,650 of record CAYMZJ010000007.1, read on the forward strand.
TACCGGAACGCTTCGCCGTCTCCGATCCCAAAAGCAACCTGCCCCGCCGAGTTGATCCGAGTCCGACTGATGCCGCTCCAGTTTCCGGAGGCAATCATCTCGCTCCCGACAGCGTCACGAAATCGGAACACCGCTGGGGAGCCGCCAAACCTGCCCTCGTAGACCACCATGCCGTTCTCGGAAATATCGGCTTCACGCCCAAAGCCGATGTACTCGATGGTGACTGCCTGTCCAGTTGCTCCCGATGCTGCCATCCCGACCACGCACAATGCCCAAAGTCTCTTTGGATTCTTCATGACACCCCTCCTTCCCGCCGTCGGCAAAGACACAATCCCCCCGCTCCCGCCATCACCCACACCGATCCCGGGCCTGGGACTGAGTTGATCGTCAACCGGAACGTGCCCCACGAATCACCTACACGCCCCATGCCCACGATCTGCCCGGCGTTGTTGATCGATGTAATATCGACGAGCCGGGCATCGGCACCATCGGGCAAGAGTGATTCGAGAGTCAACCAACTCGTCTCCGGCGTCCACAGCCAAGGGCCCTCATATCCGTAGGCAACGATCCACTGGTTGTCGTTGATGTCCACAGGCTCGCGGTTGCCGGTTCCCAGATCGAGATCGATCAACCCCGACTCGTCGGTGTAGAGGAACGCACGGTATGCGTCCCCCGGGGTATCTGACCAGCCGACAACATCGCCGTTGCTGTTCATCGCGGTGGCGACCGTGTTTCGTCCACCGAAGGATCCGAGCAAGGTTGTCCCCTCAGCATCGCTATAGCGGATGGCATGGGCTCCGGTTGCATCTTGGTAGCTGCCAGCGATCTGCCCGTTATCATTGATCGAACTAGCGATTGAAGTGATCCACGCATCGCGCACAAAGCCTGCTTCTCTCAGCCCGCCAGAATCGGTATAGAGAAACGCCACTGAGCCCGCGTGCGACGAATACATCTGGCCGACCACATCGCCCGCTTCGTTCATTTCCATCATCAGCACACTGTCGGCCCCGATCGTATTGAGATCAACCAGGCCGACCCCATCGGTGTACCGCATCGTGGTGGCACCTTCGCCGCGGTTGTTTGCGCTGAATGCGATCTGGCCCGCAGAGTTGATCCGCTTCCTGCCGAGCAACCACCAATCCCCCGGATCGATGGCTGTGTGCCCGACACCATCCTCATACCGATAGATGGACCACTTGTCGTTCTCCCACCTTTCGTAGGTCACCATCCCGCTCTCTGCCAGATCGCTCGCCCGTCCACCCGATCCGATGAGCTCCAGCGTCACCGCCTGCCCGGAAACCTCCCCAGCCAGCAGTGCCGCTGCCCCGACAACTCCCGCGAACCCACTCTGCCTCAGCTTGCTCACGCCTGTCTCCTCGCCTCAAGTCCCCAATATTGTGGGCACCACTGATTGTGGGCACCACTGATTCTTGATCGATCAAATACTTCCATCGTCAATCCGCGGCAAGCCCCGCTACTTTCTGTGTACAGGAGAGGGGTTCTGCCCTGTCATCTCCCCTACCCTCTGCGCATGAACCCCACACTCGAACTCCTCAACGCCCACCGTTCCGTCCGCGCCTTTTCTGCCGACCCCGTTCCCGCCGAGCACCTCCACGCTGCGATCGGTGCTGGGCAGATGGCTTCGACCTCCTCGGCGGTGCAGTCCTACTGCGCGATCAATATCACCGACGCCGACACCCGACGCGAGATCGCCGAGCTCTCGGGCGGGCAGGCGTATGTCGAGTCGGCCCCGCTGTTCTTGCTCTTCTGTGCCGACTCGCGCAGGCATCGGATGGCGTGTGAAGAAAGCAGCACAACGTACAACACCCGGCTCGAAGCGTTCCTGGTCGCGGCGATCGACGTCTCGCTCTTTGCCCAGAACGTCGCGGTCGCGTTCGAGTCGCTCGGCTACGGCATCTGCTTCATCGGGGGCATCCGCAACGACCTGCCCAGACTCGACGCGCTGCTCGACATTCCCGACGGCGTGTACCCGTTCTACGGCATGTGCGTCGGCACCCCGGCCCACGCGCAACCGGGCCCCCCGCGGCCGCGGCTGCCGCTCGATGCTGTGCTGATGGAGGACAGGTACCTCGACGACGACAGGATGCGCGAACACTTGCACAAGTACGACGAGATGTACGGCGAGTACCTGCGCGGCCGAGGCGAGCCCAAGACTCAAGTCGCCCAAGCATGGACCGAGCGGATGGCAAAGTACCACGGCCATCCGCGCCGCAAGGACGTGGCGGCGTACTTTGCCTCGAAGGGAGCGGGGCTCGACTGACCCATACGTCTCGCCACAGAGCCCGACGCGCAAGCGAGGAGCAAGTATTTTATTCATCCCCCCGATCGTGTATACTCATCATGCAAGGCGCATGGAACGTAAGTGAATCAGCGTTTTGCGTGCTGTGGAGGACACTACCTTGTACATCATTCGTTTGATAGTTCTTGCAATCACACTGATCGGTGCGGCCTGTTCCCCGGATCAGCCGGCGTCCCCCGCGCAGCCGTTGCCGGACTACCCGGCCGCCTATCGCCAGCTCTCCGCCGACCTTCAGCCCGCCGGAGAGAATGGGTGGGATCTGCTGATGCGCATCGCCGACCTCCACCATGAGATCGCCGCTCGACACGTCGACGAGGCGTTCACCTTTCAGGACGAGGGGTATGTTGATTACACCTTGCTCTGGGACCCCGACAGCCTCGACGACGCATACACGATCGACACCCAGCTCGCCCGCATCGAGGCGCAGATCGCCGACGCGCGAGAGTCCGGCATGCTCGACATGCTTGCGCGCCTGGCGACGAGAGACAATCTCGTGCAACCTGCCGACGACACGCCCTTACTTTCGCTCGATCTTCGGCAGTTGGGGCCTTCGCGCGCCCTCGCCCGTCTCAACGCCGCCCGGATAATGATGGCAGCGAGTTCGGGGGATGTCGAGGAGTTTGTCGCGGTGTTCGGGCAGTCGATCTGGCTTTCGCGCCATGTGAGCGCGAGCGGTCCGGTGATCATTGGCGAACTGCTGGGCCTTGCGATCGAGTTTCTCACGCTGGAGCGGGTGCGAGACGCGATCATCCAGCAGCAAGTCCCGGCATCGATAGCCGAGCGGTTGCTCGCCGAGCTTGATGCCCAGATTCCCATGCCCCCGATCACGGCCGTTCTCGATGCCGAGCAGATAATGCGGCTCGACACGATCGCTCGGCTGTTCACAGACGACGGCCGCGGCGACGGGCTGTTCGTTGCCGAACGACTGGACCTGCTACATGGAGATGATGCAGATGGAGATATCGCATTCGCTGCCCCGGCAACAGGCAAGGGAAGCACCACCTACGCAACGAAAAAGCAGATCATCGCCCGCGAGGCAGAGATTCATGCCGCGTTTATGGAGTTGATCGCCGCGCCGCCACAGCAGCGGGAAGCACTCGACGATGCGATCTCGCTCGATCTTGAACAGCAGGAGCCCGTGATACCAACCGGGACGGCGAACCTGCTCTTGAAGATACTTCTTCCCTCTGTCGAGCGCTTTGCACAGGTCACTGAACAATACGCGCTCGAACTCGCTGTCACACGCATCATGCTCGCGATCGAGGTGTATCGGGCGCAGCACGGGGTGCCGCCAACCCTTGACGCCCTGGTGCCGGAGTATCTCGACGAGGTGCCGATTGATCCCTTCACCCGCGCCCAGCTGCTCTATCGCCCCGCTCCCGACACAGCACTCGGCTATGTCCTCTACTCGGCCGGGTTTGACCGGGAAGACAACGAGGGCTTCGTCAGCCCCGACCTTCGACACCCGGCGATGTCGCTTCGTTCCCGAGGTATTGGCAGCGATTATCCGTTCGTGCCGATGGAGTAGCACCCGTCGCAGATTGGTTGTAGACTGGGCGGTGCCATGCGTGTCCCACTTCGAAACATCTGGCGTGCATTCTCCGAGCTTGATCGGTTTACCGATGAGCAGTGCGCGCGGTTTGTGCAGGCCGCGTGCAAGCGGGGGTGGGGGCGGCATGTGCACCGGGGGGGGCTCGCATGTCTTCTTATGGTGTTGGTCCCCGGGGGCATACTGTTGGCCGCAATCGTGACGATGTGGTTGAGTCAGGTGCTCCGGCTCGGCCATGTGGGAATGAGCCTGCTCGGCCTGCTGCTCTTTTCTGTCGGGATCGCATTGCCCTTTCTGAGTATTATGTTGATCCGGGATAAGTTGTTGCTGCGCCGTGTCCGGTTCGTGCTCCGCGCCCGGGGGGCGTGCCCTTCCTGTCGGTACTCGCTGCTCGGCATCGTGGTTTCAGCGGACAACATCGTGATCTGCCCCGAGTGCGGGATGGAAGTCGAGGCCGACCCGTCGCTCAAGGAACTGACCACCGACGAGCAGGGTCGGCAACGCTTTACTCCCACAGAGCAAATCAAGGTCCGCCGCTTCTGGACGCCCAGGCGCGTGCGGCGTCTCAAGCGGGCGGCGATCGCCCTCGCGGTGCTGGTGTTCGTCGTGCTCCCGGCGGGGTGGGGGGTGTACGAGGTCTTCTTGTTCCGCCAGGCAAAGACGGCGGCGGCGGAGCGGCCGGGGGTTGCGGGGATCATGGCGTTCATCGAGTCGCACCAAGAGCCGGGGGTGACGCCACACGACACAAACGCGTGGGACCTCTTCTATGAGGCCCAGCGCGAGCAGTTCCGAATCAGCGGTCTCAATCCACCGCCGCAGTCCAAGTCGGGGGCACCCATCTTCCCCTACTACAGAGCGGTGTACGACTCGGTTGCCGATCGATACGCTTTCGTGCCGGACGCCGATCAGCTTGAACAGGACGAGATGAGCCGGGCATACGCACTCGACTTGATTGCTGCATACAAACAGCAGGGCCTGTTCGACATCTTTGATCGTCTTGCGGCGTGCCGACGGGTTGTTCGTGTACCTGTCAGCTCCCCCAATGAGCCGATCGACTTTGGAATGCTCGATGAGTTCAGAACACTCAGTGACTTCGGTAAGATGCACGCTGCCCGCATGAAGCTGGCGATGGAGACGGGTGATCTGGAGGAGTTCTTGTCGGCTCTTGAAGCCAGCCTCGCGCTCGTGCGGATGTGCGATCACGATCTCGGACTCTTCGGCTATGTTCATGGGTTCATGTTGGAACAAAGAACGGCTCAGCTGATTGCCGACTGCTTGTCTACTCACCCGAGTATCGAGTGGGTCAATGAAATTGAACTCATTATCAACCGCCAGCGGTCCATACTTCGACCGAGCTACCATGTCGAGGGCGAGTTATTGCTTGACCAGGACACGCTCGGATGGTTCTTTGAGAAGCCACAAAACGTTCGGTTTGGGCTTATTCATGCGAGCGTTGCTGGGTGGTTCTCTTCCGACGGCCTCTCAACCCGGCTTGGGACCTACAGGTACAATAGTGATGTACTCAGGGAGTACTACGACCAAGCGGCAGCCCGAATCGATGATGACCCGTCCTTCTACACGGCGTTTCCGCGGTACGAGGGGCCGGCGAATCATGTGCTATTTGGGCTAATCTTAGATACCTGGGAGCGAACGGCAAACTCGATCGCACGCCGAAACGCCCACCGCCGCGGCACCTCCACCATGCTCGCCCTCGAACACCACTTCCTCGACCACGGCACCTACCCCGACTCCCTCTCATCGCTGGTGCCCGAGTACCTCGACGCCCTCCCGGCCGACCCGTGGACGGGCGAGCCCTTGTTGTACCGCACGACACCGGGCGAAGGGATCGGCTATCTCCTCTACTCGGTCGGCCCAGACGCCACCGACGACGGCGGGAAACCCAACTCGGACATCGCGCAGCCGAGGGGCATGAACCCCGACATCATTCTCAGCCCGCCCGCCCACTCACCCGGGGCAAGCAGCGACGAACGACGCCGTTGAACCAGTCCGCAACCCCGGCAGCGATCCGCTGTAGACTCTGTGCAGCATGCGTATCCCCGTCGGCAAGATCTATCGCGCCTTCCCCGAGCTTGATCGGTTTACCGATGAGCAGTGCGAGCGGTTTGTTCGTGCCGCGTGCAGACAAGGCTGGCGGCGGCATGTGCATCGGCTCATCGTTGTGCTTGCCGTGTTACTTAGTATGGTCCTTGCGACGGCGGCGGTCTTTGCGATCGGAAACTGGCTCGACCGCGTGCTCCCACGCGGGCTTGATAGATCAGGCTGGTTCTGGCCGTTTGCAGGCACCGGCCTGTTCGTGGTACTCAGCCCGATCTTTCTCTCGTTGCTACTGAAGGATCAGTTCCTTCTTCGCCGTCTCCGCCTGGTCATCCGTGCCCGAGGCACCTGCCCCGGCTGCCGGTACTCGCTGCTCGGGATCACCGTCGGCGACGGCGACATCGTCACCTGCCCCGAGTGCGGCATGGGGCTCGAAGCCGACCCCGCGCTCAACGAGATCGCCGCCGACAAGGAGGGGCGGCGGAGTTTCGTCCCATCGGGCCAGCACAAGAGTCTCGACTTCTGGACCCCGCGCCGCCGACGCATCGCCAAGCGGCTGGCGATCGTCGCGGCGGTGTTCGTCTTTGTCGTCCTGCCGCTGTCGTGGGGGGGCTACGAGCGGTTCTTGTGGCAGCAAGCCAAGACCGCCGCCGCCGAGCGACCGGGGGCGGCGGGGATTCTCGCGTATGTCGAAGCCCACCAGCCTCCGGGCGCGGGCAAGGATTCCGGCGCGATCAACGGCTGGGAGGCGATGCAGGAGGTCGCAGCGGCGATCGACCAGATCGAGTTCGAGGTGCTCGAAGACCCCGCGTTCTCTGACGATTTCGGCACTGTGCGTCCTGATTTCAGCCTGATCGAAACCGGTATTCGAGAAAACCTTGAACCGGAAACGCGTGCGTCAGAGCAACTCATGCTCGACGCGGCACTCGCCGTCCTTGCGGAGCTGCGCGAACAGGACGTACTCGCAGAGCTCGATGCGCTCGCCGACCACCGCCGCGCCGTGAATGAGTTCACGATACCCATCGGGCAACCGGTGGTGTTTGTTGGGTTGCCCTATCTCGGCGATGCTCGCCAGCTCGCGCGCCTCAACGCCGCCCGTATGCACCTCGCGTGGGAGGCCGGCGACCGGGACGAGTTCCTCGCTGCGTTCGAGTCCGGGCTCGCGATTGCCCGCTATTGCGATCATCAACCCTTCCTGATCGGGTGGCTCGTCGGCACCGCGATCGAGGCGCTCATACTCGAGCGAGCCCGGGTCTGCCTGTTGCAACAGCCGGGCATCGACTGGATCGAAGGCATCGAGGCGGCGATAGAACGGCAGCGCGCGGTGCTCCCACCCGATTACTGGATCCGCGGCTATTCGCTCTTCATGCACGACACCATCGCGTGGTTCTTTGCCGATCCCGACCGCGCCCGGTTCGGCCGTTTCTCTAGGGAACTCAACATACTCGGCGGCGGTTTCGATATCTCGGAAGTGTGGAACAAACGTCTCGGCACCTACGCCGAGAACCGCGACATCCACGCCGCGTACATGCGGCCCTATCTCGATGTTGTCGGCACCGATGCCTACGCCCGCCCGGCGATCGCACCCACAGACACCAACAACCTGCTGCTGGCCGACTCTCTGATTCCCACGCTCGGCCGGGCGTTGCAGATCGCCGATCAACGCACCGCCCGTGCCCGCGCCATCACAATCATGCTCGCCCTCGAACGCTTTCGTGTCGACCACGGCAACTACCCGGCTTCGCTCGACGAACTCGTTCCGGGTTACCTCGCCGACCTCCCGCTCGACCCCTGGTCAGGCAAGCCCTTCCGCTACTTCCTGCTCACGCGGCCCGGGACCCATCCCCACTACGGCCTCTACGCCTTCGGCTTGGACATGGACGACGACGGCGGCCGCCGCAGGACCAGCAAGATTTGGAACGACTCCGACATGGTCTTCAGCCCGGCTGAGGATTGAGCGGGCTGCGCAGCGGTGCCACCCACGGGGCAGCGTGAGGCCTCCGGCTTGCCCAGCTCTACACACCTTGCAACGGCATCAATAATCTGCCATACTGCCCGCTCGGCAGGATTCTCTCATTGCAAGGGGTGCATCATGAAATCGTCTCTCTGGATCATCGCCGGCTGCGTCGCGGCCGTCATCGGCGCAGCCATATGGGCAGCGGTCGCCTACTACGCCCACTTCGAGATCGGCTGGATCGCATGGATCATCGGCGCGATGGTCGGCGGAGCGGTCTTTGCGACCGCGGGCGATCAGGCCGGGATGATGACCGGCGTCGGTGCTGCGGTCATCGCGATCGCGGGCGTCGTCGGCGGCAAGTACGTCTCCATCCGCATGGAGCTCAACCAGATCGGCAGTGACGAGGGGTGGGCCGAAGTCAGCGACGAGTTCATCATCTCCTACATCGCCGACGAAGTTGCTCTTCGACGGACCGAGGCCGGTGAAGAGCTTGAGTGGCCGGGGGAGGGCGCTGGCGACGAGGCGTTTGAAGAGGCCGACTACCCGACCGACGTCTGGGCCGAGGCTCTACAGCAATGGACCGACGCCGACCAGGCGTGGCGCGATCAGTACCGAACCTACGTCGAGTACCAGACCAAAGAGCACCTCGCGGCCTTCAAGAACGAGGTCTCCGAGCTGGCCCTCATCGAAGGGATCGGGATCTTTGACATCATCTTCTTCCTCCTCGCGATCGTGTCGGCGTGGAAGATCGGCTCGGGCGGCGGCGATTAGCCGGCCGACGCTCGGTGCCTGCCCGGCGGCTGGTGGCCCGGCTCTACATCCGTTCCCGGCCCCGTTGCCGAGGCCCATCATCATGCGGGTTCGTGCCCAACGGGTTCGTTCTGCGCCCCCGTCCCGCGCCCCTCATACAATGCCCCCGACCCATTCTGTGACGGAGCACCAAGCCATGACCACGTCCCCCACATCCACCACCACCCACATCATCACCGGCCCCGGGCTCGACGACATCGACCCCCACGCCGTCACCATCTCCGGGCTCGTTCTCGACCCCAGCTACGGCCCCGGCGTGCCCGACTGGACCCCCGCCGAGAGCCTCCGCAACGTGGACCGCGACCTGCCCGCGCCGGGTGCCTTCCCCTACACGCGCGGCCTCTACCCCCAGGGCTACCGCTCCCGCCTCTGGACCATGCGGCAGTTCGCCGGCTTCGGCTCAGCAGACGACACCAACCAGCGATTCAAGTACCTTCTCGAGGCCGCAAAGACCAGCACCAAAGCCAACACCGGCCTCTCGACGGCCTTCGACTTGCCCACCCTCATGGGCCGCGACTCCGACGACCCCCTCTGCATGGGCGAGGTCGGCAAGTGCGGCGTCGCCATCGACACCATCGAGGACATGCACCGGCTCTACGCAGACATCCCCATCGGTGAGGTCACCGTCTCGCAAACCATCAACGGCCCCGCCGCTGTCATCTGGGCGATGTACCTCGCCATGGCCCACCAGCGCAACATCCCCTGGGACACACTCGGCGGCACGCTCCAGAACGACATCCTCAAAGAGTTCCACTCGCAGAACGAGTTCATCTATCCGCCCGAGCCCTCGGTCAAGCTCGTCGTCGATACCATCGAGTTCCAGTCGGCCTTCGTCCCCCGGTGGAACAGCGTCTCCATCTCCGGCTATCACATCCGCGAGGCGGGTTCGAGCGCGACGCAGGAGCTGGCCTTCACCCTCCGCGACGGCATGGAGTATGTCGAGGCCTGCCTCGAACGGGGCATGGAGATCGACTCGTTCGCCCCGCGGTTGTCCTTCTTCTTCAACAGCCACAACGAGTTCTTCGAGGAGATTTGCAAGTTGCGTGCCGCCCGCCGCATCTGGGCGCGCATGATGCGCGACCGCTACGGCTCGCCCAGCGAGCGATCCTGGTACATGAAGACGCATGTCCAGACGGCCGGGTGCAGCCTCACCGAGCAACAGCCGCTCAACAACATCGTCCGCGTCGCCTATCAGGCGATGGCCGGCGTGCTGGGCGGGTGCCAGTCCCTCCACACCGACAGCATGGACGAGACGCTCGGCCTGCCGACGGAGCAGGCGGTGACGGTTGCCCTCCGCACGCAACAAATCCTCGCCCACGAGACGGGCGTGACCCGCGTCACCGACCCCCTCGGCGGCTCCTGGTTCATCGAGGAACTCACCGACCGCATGGAGGCCGAAGCCCTCGCACTCATCGAAGAAATCGACACCATGGGCGGCGGCCCCTGGCAATGGTCCCCGACACGATCCCCGACGCCTGACCTGAGCGCCAGCGAAGGTCAGGGCCGCACCGCCCCTCACACCACCACTCACACCAACACCGGTGGCCGCGCAGGCGTCGTCGCCGGCATCAACAAAGGCTACTTCCGCCGCCAGATCGCCGAGGCCAGCTACCGCTTCAGCGAGGAGTGCGAAGCCAAAGACCGCATCATCGTCGGCCTCAACGAGTACATCGACGACGACGAGAGCCGTCCGATCGACATCCTCACCATCCCCGATTCGGTCGAGACCGAACAGGTGGCAGCCCTCACCAAGTTCAAGGCCGCCCGCAACGCCGAAGATGTGCGCAAGGCCCTCGACAACATCCGCGCCGCCTGCCGCGGCGAGGCGTACACGCTCATCAACGATCTGCCTCTACGAGCCCCGAGCGCGAGCTCGGGAGTTCCCAACAGAGCCCTAAGCGTCAGCGCCGGGCCTTCCTCAACCGACGGAGCCCCAAGCGCAAGCGCGGGTGCCTCACTCCCTCTCCCCGTGGGAGAGGGCCGGGGTGAGGGTGCATCCCAGGGGGGCGGGCTTTCCAGCCCGCACGGCCTCCACCCCACCAACGTCATGCCCACCCTCATCGACGCAGCCCTCACCGGCTGCACGATGGGCGAGATGACGCAGGCGATGGCCGACATCTACGGCCGCTACTCCGGCGGGCCGGAGTGGTAATCGGATAGGCTCTTCCACATGGTCGCCAACATCCCCATCCCCGAGGCCCGCATCGCCGAGTTCTGCCGCAAGTGGCGGGTGGCGGAGTTCTCCCTCTTCGGCTCGATCCTTCGCGACGACTTCCGCCCCGACAGCGACATTGATATCCTCGTCGCCTTCGAGCCCGGCCGCTCTACCACGCTCGAAGAGTGGCTCGACATGCGCGACGAGCTCGGCGATATCTTCGGCCGCGAGATCGACCTGGTCGAACGCCGCCGCGTCACCAACCCCTTCCGTCGCTACGAGATCCTCACCAACCGCCGGGTGATCTATGCCGCCTGACCACCACGACGCCGCGCTGCTGTTGGACATGCTCGAGCACGCACGTCGGGCCGCCACCTACACTACCGGTCTGACCCTCGATGACTACCTACAAGACTCCATGCTCCGCGATGCTGTCGAGCGGGTGATCCAGATTACCGGCGAGGCCGCGTCCAAAGTTTCTCGCGACTTCCGCGATGCCCACCCCGACATCCCGTGGCGGCCGATCATCGCCCAACGCCACATCCTCGTCCACGAGTACGGCGACATCCACCACGACAAGATATGGCGTGTCGCGACGGTCCACATCCCCGAACTCATCCGCCTGATCGAACCTCTTATCCCGCCTCCACCGCCCGACCCCGCGCCCGAGCCGCCGGATACAGATTCAGGAGAGAAGCCATGAGCAAGAACATGCCCACCCTCATCGACGCCGCCCTCACCGGCTGCACGATGGGCGAGATGACCCAGGCGATGGCAGACATCTACGGCCGCTACTCGGGCGGGCCGGAGTGGTAGCGCACCGTGGCAGAAGAGGAGCACAGCAATGCCCAATGCAGATGAGTTCCGTCACGCCCTCAAACAGGTTTTTCGGGATCGGGAAGCTGCCGGCGCTTCTGCGGTCACGATCATCTCCGGCGACTTCCATCGTCAGCTTGGCGGTTACCCGGCAAAGAACCACGCCATGCCGACGTGTTGCAATGTTCTGAAAGCGGAAATGGCAGTCGGTGATGAGGTGTTGGAGCAGCCGCCCCAGGGGCGTGGCGCGGCACTGGCAATCCGATATCGACTCCCTCGCCCGAATCGGTGACGACGAGGTGGCTTGACCGGCAACAAACGGCGGGTGCCCCGAATCTGCGTGCCATCACTCGCGGTCTCTCCCTCAACTCTCTCTCCTCCCCGCGCAGTGATGCCTCTACCATTCATCCATGGCCTTCGACCCCGCCATCTCCCCACCCGACCCCATCTTCCTCGGCTACATCTTCAAGCGAGTATCGCCCCGCCCAAAGGGTTGGGGCATCCGCGATGACGGCACCGTCTTCGCCCCCGTTGTCGAACGGATCTGCAGCGTCTGCGACTGCATCAGCCCGGCAGGTGGCACCGACCCCATGACCCCATGACCCCGTGCCACCGACCTCCGCCCTGGGAGGTCGGTGCGATCTGTTCGCTCGGCACCGACCTCTCAAAGCCGAGGTCGGTGGCACCTGGCACCTGGCCGTGGGCATGGCGGCATATCGCGGCGGGCCGGGCGCCATGGCCATGGCTCTGCATGGCCATGATCGGAGACTGCCTCTGGTCATGGCCACCCAAAGCTGTGGCCATGGCACCCGCCACCCGGTAGAACCGCAGCGGTCCAGCACAAAGGCTCTACCAGAAAGACGGCAAGTTTTCCTTCCCTCCGCGTGACCCCGGTGTCCCGGCGTCGCTGACACAGGAAAGCAACACGCCGGACCGACCGCGTCGAACGTTCGACACCGAGGGCCGGCCAGACAAGGAGCCTGACATGTCACGCCGTCTCATTCTCACCGTTACCGCCGCCACACTCAGCGGTGCCGCCGCGGCCCACGCCCAGAACATGATCATCAACCCCAGCTTTGAGAGCAACAACGCCGGCGGCTCGATGAGCAACATGTCCAACGCGACATTCAACGTCACCGTCAACAACGCCACCGCCTTTGGCGCCGCCAGCGAGATCGATCTCTACCAGGGCAACCCCTTCGGCTTGCCGCCCGTCCACGGGCAGTGGAAGCTCGCGATCCACAAGCGATCCACCGGCCAGGTCGACGAGTTCAGCTTTGATCTCAACAGCAACATCGTCTCGGGCCAGCAGTACACCATTGATTTCTGGGCCCACGCCGACACCACCTTCGACCCCGGCAACGAGCCCGTCGAGATCGGTATCTCGGCGAGCGCCAACAGCTTCGGCTCGCTGGTCTACACCTCCGGCAACCTGAGCGACACCAGCTGGACCAACTACGCCGCGATCTTCGTCGCCCCGGCCAACGCGAGCTACCTCACCGTCCGCAACTCGCAGGGCACCGCCACCTGGGCCCACCTCGACGACTTCAGCCTGACCCTCGTCCCCGCCCCAGGCTCGCTCGCCCTCGCCGGTCTCGGCGGCCTGGCCTGCACCCGCCGCCGCCGGGCCTAGCGCGGGCACCGGGCATAGTGCTGACGCCGTCCGCTCCGGCCGCAATCCGCGTTCGTCCCCGCCGTGTGGTCACCACACGGCGGTGGCGGGTGGATGGTCGGAGTGGTAAGCCCGTGCCACCGACCTCCGCCCTGGGAGGTCGGTGCGGATGACGACCCGCCACCGACCTCTCAAAGCCGAGGTCGGTGGCACCCGCCGAGAAACGTTCCCATGCCACCCGCCACCTGCCCTATCATGGCAGTATCGGCACCGCTGGAGGATATCAATGAGCCATGCTAACGATGTAAGACGTCGATATGACCAAATCAAGCATCTTCACGATAACGCCGGGAGTTGCGATGACGCACGTCGCCTACTCAGATGGATGCGAGAATCGCTCGCACGGGCAAGCCGCTCGAAGCACGAGCAAGACGATGTTTTGCAAATACGGGAGATGATTCGCTCTGCAGACAAATGGGTTAGCGACATCTGTAAGCGAAGCAACTGAATGGTGGCAGGTACGGCATAGTGATAGAGGACCAAGCCTAGGCGGTTGGGAAGGAGATGTGCTTTGACGAAATACCTGATTAAGGGGGTCGATGCCGGTGGCCAGTCGTCCGAAATGGAACTGCAGGCTCCAAATCTCAAGGAAGCGGTCAAAAGGGCTCACGGGAACGGGCTAACCCCCTTCAAAGTCAAAGAGGTTCGGGAACCACCGATCGCGGCTGCTTCAGCTGGGTTGCGGAGGCCTGCCGACCGTCTGAATCGGATCCCAAGAGAGCCGACGCCGAATGTGCTGAATTGCCATGCGTGCGATAAACCGGTCGCCACGGAATTGCGGGCATGTCCACATTGCGGGGCGCGGCGCCGGCTGACTCCTGCGGAAGAGCAGACAAATAACACAATCTTCGAAATGGGATGCGTTCTTCCGATCGTGATTGTGATACTGCTCATCCTGATTGGTTCGGTCACATCATCGAGTTCGTCTACTGACCACCGGACGAATCAGCAGATTCTTGATGATCTTCATCGCGAGGGCAGATTCATGGGTTACACGAACGGCGAGGAATGGGCTCGCGACATGGAGGCCCTTAAGGACGCCGCCAACTAACTGCAGGACCGTGGGGACTCAGGACGACGGATTGCGGGGTTCCATGGCGGGTGGCCATGATCCGGACCGTGTCGATCCTGCCCACCCAGAGCTGTGGGCAGGGCACCCGCCCATGCCGCCCGTCTAGTACTTTGTAATGAACACCATCTGGGATTTCTTCGTGGCCGGAGTTCTCTGCGGCGGGTGGCCCGAATGCCGGGGTGCCACTACTCGCCGCAACTCCCTCTTCTCTTTCTTCTCTCCGTGTCCTCTGCGGCGCAGTCGTGCCCGCTCCGTTGCCCAGCCGCATCACTGCGCGGGGAGAAGCAGAGAATACAGAGAGAAGACCGAGGCCGCAAGTGATGGCGGGTGGCATGGCCACAGCTCTGGGTGGCCATGATCCGAACCGTGTCGATGTTGTCTACGCAAAGCCGTGGGCGGGGTGCCCCATAAGGATGGGCCTTGGGTTCGCCGCCCCGTCGGGGCGCTGTTCGTCGCCCCGGGCGTGGCCCGGGGAGGAGCGCCATTCCCCATGCTGGGAGCCCCGGCGGGGCGAAGGTATGGAAGGACCGCCCATCGCCCTTCCGGGGCTCTCGATGCACTCGCGCACGTTGGCGACCCCGGGTTGCACCCGGGGCTATGGACGTGGCCCCCGCCGGGGGCGGGAAGGCGGGTGGCATAGCCACAGGTCTGGGTGGGGGTCTGGGTGGGGGTGGGGGTGGGGTTCTCGGGCGTTGTGCGGTGAGCGTGTTGGGCAAGAAGGCGAACTCGTCGCGCGAAACAACGAGCGTGTTGCGCAAAACGGCGAGCGTATTGCGCAACACGGCGAGCGTTTTGCGCAAAACAACGAGCGTATTGCGCAACACGGCGAGCGTGTTGCGCAAAACAACGAGCGTGTTGCGCAACACGGCGACCGTTTTGCGCTGCACAACGGCCGTTTCACGCCCCGCAGCGAGGGTGCGCCGGTTATCGGTGCGTCGTACACGCCCGAGAACGCGGGAGGTGCTGGAAAGACAGGCGTATTCGGCCGAGTCGCGTGGGCGGGGTGGACCCCGGCGACGTGCGCGCCGACAGACAGCACGTCGAACACCTGCGCGAACGGGCGGCCTCCGGGTCGTTCCTGAGGCGCGGCTCGAGACGGGGCGTTGAAACGTCCTGTGGTTTGTGCGCGAGCGCGTGATTCGCGTTCGTGCGATGCGCGTTCGTGCGATGCACGGCCGCGTTGTGCGTGTTCGCGTTGTGCGCGTGTACGCAGTGGGCGCCGTTGTGGCGCACACAACATAAGGTGCGAAAGAACGCACCAGAAAGCAGGCTGCCAATGAGCACCACACCCTCCACCCGCCTGGGCAAAGTCGAGTTCTATGAAACCCGCATCTCGCCCTGGGCGACCAACGCCCTGGCCATCGGCCTGAGTGTCGGCGACGTCACCGCGCTGGGCATCGCCACCGGCGCGGCCCGGGTCGCCTACAACGACATGATCGCCGCCCGCACCGCCTCCAAATCCGCCACCCAGCTCTTTTATAACATGGTCACCGCGATGCACAGCGCCCCGAGCTTCGGCAGCGACATGATCGACACTATTAAGAACTTCGCCCAGAGCACCGACGATCCGAATGTCTACGTCCTCGCCGATATCCCCGGCCCCACGCCCCCCGGCACCGTCGGGCCCCCCGGCACGCCGGACAACTTCCGCGTGGTCCTGCTGCAGGACGGGGCGGTCGAGCTGAAATGGAAGTGCATCAACCCCGAGGGCTCGGTCGGCACCCAGTACGAGATCCGTCGCAGCGACAACGGCGGCGCAATGACCCTCATAGACGTCGCCGGCACCCGCGAGTTCGTCGATGGGACCGTCCCCAGCACCACCAACCGGGTGATGTACCGCATCACCGCGACCCGCTCGGGGCTGCGCGGCAACCCGGCCAACTACAGCGTGCAGTTCGGCGCCGATGGCGCCCAGGGCGCAACCGAGACCAGTGAGGAGGGCGGGCTCAACATCGCGGCGTAACGCGAACCGCGTGCAAAGTAAGAACTCATTGTTGCAACGCGGCCCGCACCGGCGGGCCGCGTTGTTTGTTGGGGCGTGCTTACAACACCCGGTCCAGCCGCCCGTCGCCCGCATCGAGCCGCGACCGCGCAGCCTCCGCGGAAAGCCCGCAGCGGTGCATGATTGCCGCAACCTTGACGCTGCCGCCCGCGCGGTCCAGCAGCGCGAACGCCTCGTCGCGCGACAGCCCGGTCAGTGTCGAGACAATCCGCGCCGCCCGGTCGCGGAGCTTGGCGTTGCTCGCGCGGACGTCCACCATCAGGTTCTCATACACGCGGCCGGTCTGCACCATCAGCGTCGTCGAGATCGTGTTGAGCGCGAGCTTGGTCGCGGTCCCCGCCTTCATCCGCGTCGAGCCGGTGACGACCTCGGGGCCGGTGGGCAGGAAGATCAGGTGGTCGGTGTGCGCGGGCTGCTCGCACGCCGAGCAGGTCAGGAAGCCCGTCAGGCAGCCGGGCGCAAGCCGCTTTGCGATCGAGAGCGCCCCCCGCGCGTACGGCGTCGTCGCGCCGGCCGCGATCCCCAGCACCGTGTCGTTACCCGTGAGCCCGAGCGCCCGCAGCTCGGCCGCCGCACCCTCGGGGTCGTCCTCGAGCCCCTCCGAAGACGCGCGCAACGCCCGGTCGCCCCCCGCGATGAGCCCGACGATGCGCCCGGGCTCAACCTGAAAGGTCGGCGGCGCCTCGGCAGCATCAAGCACCCCCAGCCGCCCCGACGTCCCCGCGCCGACATAGACCAATCGACCCCCACCCCCACCCCCACCCCCGCCCCCCTTCCGCCCTCCATCCCGGGCAAAGCGGGAGACGAGGTCCTCGATAAACGCAGCCAACGCAGACGCCGCTGCTTCGAGCGCATGCAGCACCGCCGCGTCCTCAGCCCGGATCAGGTCCACACACTCCCGCACCGAGGTGGTGTGGAGATGGAGCGTGCGGGGGTTGCGCTGCTCGGTCCCGATATGGGCGCGGTCGGTGGGTTGAGGAGGCGTGTTGGGGTTGGGGGTGGGGGTGGTCATGGGGTCGGCTCCTCGCTTGCGCTTCGGGCTCTGTTGTTGTTCCCGAGCTGGCAGGTGGCAAATGCCAGTACCGTCGCCACAAAGAACCGCCACGGCCACGCCAGCGGCAGGGGCTCGCCGCCGGTGCTACCGGTGCCGCCGGTGCTACCGGTCAGGCGGACCCACACCGCTGGCTGCATGACCGTCACCGCGACGATCCCCACCGCAAACGCCGCCAGTGCGCTGACGGTGTTGCCGCGTTTGGTGAGCGTTGCTGAGAGAAACACCGCGACCAGACCGGCGTAGGCGTACGCCATCACCCCGAGCGCAAAGTCCAGCAGCGTCGTGCTCTCACTCTGTTGCCAGAAGATCGAGAGCACGCCGACCCCGGCGATCGCAACACCCCAGCACACCACCGCGATCCGGCTCGCCGCGAGGTAGTGACGCTCGGACTTTCCCGGACGCAGCGGCTTATAGAAATCCGCGATCACCGTTGCGCTCATCGCGTTGAGTGTCGAGTTCACACTCGACAGCCCGGCGGCAAAGAGCCCCGCGATCATCAGCCCAGACAACCCCGCCGGCATCTCGCGGAGTATGAAACTGAGAAACACCTTGCGGGTGTCGTCTGTTTCATAGTGTGGCGACGCCCCGCCCATCAGGTCCGCACGCTGAAAGAACACATAGAGCAGCAGCCCGATTATAAGGAAGAGCAGCGTCACCGGGACCGCGACCGCCGCGCCGAGGATCGCCGACCGCGCCCCGGCGATCGCCGACTTGCAGGTGAGCATCCGCTGGACCATGTCCTGATCGGTGCCATAAGAACCGAGGCTGAAGAGCGTCATCGCCAGCAGCACGGAAATGAACGTGTAAGGCTTTGTAAGATCAAACGAGAAATCAACGAGCGTGAGCTTGGCATCGGCCAGGAGCCCCGAAGCAATCTCCCCAGTCGAAGCGGGGATGCGGTCGAGCAGCAGATACACCGCAACAAACGCCGCGACCAGGAACACGCACATCTGGATGAAGTCGGTCCAGATGACCGTGCCGATCCCGCCGACGATGGTGTAGAGGACGCCGACACTGGTCAGCACGACGACCGCGGTCGCGACGTGCGCCGGGTCGAGATCGCCCCAGATGATGAGCGACGCGGGCAGCGCCCCGATATAGCCCCGCGCCCCGATCGCCAGCGTCCGCCCCAGCATGTACATGACCCCCGCCGCCCTGCGCGTCGTCGGCCCAAAGCGGCGGTCGAGCAGCTCGTACACCGTGGTAAGGTTCCGCTTGTAACACGCCGGCACGATCACAAACGCGACAAAGACAATCGCAAGCAAACTCGCGACGTTGGCCCCGATGAAGGTCAGGTCCTGCTCGTAGGCGAACTGCGGCCCGCCGATGAAGGTCGCCGCCGAGAGCGCGGTCGCAAGAATCGACGCCGCGACCGCCCACGAGGGCATACGCCGACCCGCGAGAAAGTAGTCGTCCGTGGACTTCTGTTTCCGCGTAAAGATCAACCCGGTCACCACAAGCAATGCCAGATATCCCAGCAGCACGAACCAGTCAAGGCCGGCAAAGTGACTGGTGGCATCGACAGCGGCATCGACAACGGTGGGGACGGTGGGGGGAATCGTGGGGGGAGCGGCGGGCATGTGTCCAATGTAGTGGGTGTCGGCCGGTCGCGCAGCGATACCGCCCCTCGCGGCCGGATAGGCTTGCCCCATGAGCAAGGCACACCGGCGAGCCAGAGCGGCGGAGAGCACTCCCGATGACGGAAGCGACAATCCCGGGCTGGTCGAGACCGTACTCGACATGCTCAATGCACGTGGCGAGCGCCTCGCCGTGGTCGAGAGCTGCACCGGCGGCCTCCTCGGCGCGATGCTCACCGCCGTCCCCGGCTCCTCGGCCGTCTTCGCCGGCGGGTGGATCACCTACACCAACGCGATGAAGGCCGCAGAGGTGGGCGTGCCGAGCGAACTCTTCCCCGACTTCCACCAAAGCGCAGCACACGCCCCCGGCGCGGTGAGCCCGGAAGTCGCCCGTGCCATGGCAATCGGCGGGCTGGAACGCGCCCGCTTCGGGTTTGCCACGGGCGAGGGGGTCGAGCACTGCCTCGCCGTCACCGGCATCGCCGGCCCCGACGGCGGGACCGAATCCAAGCCGGTCGGAACCGTCTGGATCTGCCGGGCAAGCCGCGAAACCGAAGACCGTGGTGACCACTTGGCAGACTGCCGCCGCTTCCGGTTCCCCGGCGATCGGGACTCGGTCCGGGAACATGCCGCGACCACCGCGCTCGAGATGCTCCGGCAGGCGCTCACGGGCGTCGAGGCAGCGTTGCCCCACCAGCAGGAACCCACCAACAGGAGCAGCCCCGAGCCGGGAACATCCCCGAAGACTTGACGAGCCGGGAGGGTGTGGTATGGTTGCCTGCCAGCCTGCGAGGGCCGGCGGTCGGGTAGGTAGCTCAGTTGGTAGAGCATCGCATTGAAAATGCGAGGGTCGCCGGTTCAAGTCCGGCTCTACCCATATCAAGACAAGGCCGCTCCGCACGGGGGCGGCCTTCGTCCTTTTTCAGCAAACCCCACAGTCTCAATCCGCCCCGGCTTCAGGGATTCAGGCAGCGAACCAGAAAGCCCGTCGCCGTGTTCTTCGCGTCGTTCCCGAACTTCCCGAACCCCGCGTGCTCCTCCGGCGCCCCCGTGTCGGCGTAGGTCTGCAACTCCACCAGCCCCGGGTCGGCCCCCTGTGCGATGTAGTGGGCGCGGAGGTCGTCGATAAACCGCTGCTGAGTCTCGAACGCCACGACCCGGTCGGAGGTCGCGCTGAGCGCCATGAGCGGGATCGGCCGCCAGGTCGCCAGGTGCCGGGAGGGGTCGATCGCATCGACGGCTGCCCGGGGGTGGTCGATCGGCCAAGGTGTGCGGGCCGCGTCTTTCGGCGGAAAGTACAGGTCGGTGAGTCGGCCGCTGGTCGCTTCGACGAGGGCCGCCGAGAAAGGATGCGGGTCGCAGAGGCGGCGCAGCGTGACCATCCCCCCCGCCGACATGCCGCCCAAGGCAAGCCGGTCGGTGTCAAAGACGCCCGCAGCAAAGACACTCGCGGGGTCTGCGTTTGTGGGGGCGGTGAGCGCCGCGACGACCTGATCGATCTCGCCGACCGCCTGGGTGACCACCTCGATTGTGTGCTTCGGCGCGTGCAGCTTGGGCCCCTCGCGCTCGCCGTGGCCGGGCAGGTCGATCGCGACCGACGCGATCCCCGCCCGCATCAGCCGCAGGTACCGCCCCGGGTCGATCTCCTTGGAGACCGTCCGCCCGTGCAGCCAGATCAGCGTCGGCGTCGGGGTCTGCCAGTCGGGGTGAACCAGCAGCGCAGGGATGCGCGACGGGCCAAACAGGGCGGTCCGGGCCTGCGCGGCGAGGGCTCGGGGGAACGCAGCAAAGCGGGGGTCCATGGGGGACCTTAGGGGCTCGTGCAGCATCGTGTCTCTTGAGCTGGCATTGCCGTTGGCCACAGAAAACGAGAGCCGCACCTTCTTGGCACGGCTCTCGCAGAGAATGAAACGGTACGCCCGAGTTCTTCGTCAGCGACGGCGCCTGATCGCAATCAGCCCTGAAACAGCCAGCAAAGAAAGCGCACCCGGTGCCGGCACAGGGGTAAAGGTGTATGTTGCTTCAACAAACAAGCCAGCTTCGCTGCTGAGTTCGAACGACGTATTTCCAATCGTCGCGAGACTGAAGACCGCCCAGTCGACGATCTCGAACGGCAAGGTCCCGGTTCCGATGAACTGCGAGAACTCCGAATCCCCGTCAACGTATGCGTCCGCCATGTTGAGTTCGGTTCCGAAAGGTTCAAATCGTGTCTCACCATTGGGAACGAATGTCAGATCGGGGCCTGTATTGAAGTGGCCGGGGGCAGAGCCGAACGGATCGTCATCCGTTGGCGCGGTCACCCAGTCCAGAAAGAGGAGGTTGCCGTCGGTGCCGCCAAACCCGTTGATCTCGAAGGAATAGTCGACATAGAACACGATATACGCACTGCCGTCCCCGTTGGCTGTGAACTCGAATTCCCCCTCGTGCCAGGCATTGATCCTGAGCTCGACGCTGGTGAGCGTGCCGAGCGCGGGATCAAACTGCTCAAGGTCGGCTGTATATATCCCGGGGTCATCAAAGATGGGCGTCCCTCCGGGGGGGCCTGAGGCACCCGCCGAGACCACGATCACGTCAGCGAATGCCACCGATGAGGTGAGTGCCAGAAGAACTCCGACCGCTTTTGTACTGTCTTTCATCTACGTCCTCTCTCTCTTGCGCTCTGCGAAGAAGAAACGGGCCACCCCGTTATTGATGCCGCCGTACCCGGCCCGAATGCCCAGCCTAGCCGATAGACGGACCCGCTGGAAGGGGATTTCTGGAAACACTTCATCTTCGTGCCACCGAGATCGGCTTTGTGATCTCGGTGCTCCTGGGTGCAGATGCTGCTCGGGGAGGGCTGGGGGGATTGGGGCTGGGGGGTTGGGGGACTCGGTGCCACCTGCAATCTCCCGGACCCGCTACACCACGACGAGGCCCCCGCGGGCGATCGCGGGCACCGCTGACCCATCAACATCCCCCGGCCCGATCGCCGTCCGCGGGCTCAGTTCGATCGTGCAGTCCGGCTCGCCGTCTGTGCTGCGAGGCACCGCGACCCCCGCATCTTCCAGCCACCCCGCCGCCCGCCGGGTCTGGATGTCCCGGCTCGTCTGCGGGCTGTCGGTTCCCTCGGCGTTCTTGATCGGGGCGAACTCATCCTCGCGGCGTGCCTCATAGACAATCGACCGCGCCGCCAGCGGCATGGCGTCGAAGACGAACCGTTCGAGCTTCACCGCGTTGGGGGTGGTGGGGGTGTTGGGGGTGTTGGGGGTTTCGGGGGCGGCGGCAGAACCGGAGACTGAAGTCCCCGGCTCGGAGTGTTGAGGGAACGTCGCGGGGTCAACGCACGCGACCTTCTTCTCCGCGCGGTGGTAGGGCAGTGCGAACTTCGGGTCGGAGTTGAGCTTGTCGAGGAACGCCACGCTCAGCAGATGGATCGCCGGGCTGCCCGCGAGGAACCGCAGCCGTCCGTCGGCGAGGCGTTCGCGTTGCAGGTCCATCGGCAGGTCGGAGTACTCGATGATCTGCAGCGTGCCGTCGGCGACGCAGAACATGCCGAGCTTCTCTTCGGGCGCGACCTTGGCGAGCATCTTGCTCGACATCTCGCCCGAGGAGTCCGGCGCCGCGGCGTGCAAGCCGAGGAAGACCGGATCGGCGACGCGGACGATCGGGTTGTCCACCTGAAAGTAGCTGAGGTGTTCGATGCCGCGTGCCTGCATGTCGGCCAGCGCGCCCGAGACTTTGAGCGCCCGCAGCGAGCCGCCGTGGCCGTCGGGGTTGGTTGCCAGGGCGTGGGGCTCGGCCAGCAGCATCTTGCCCGTCTGCATGTCGAAGCTGGGCATCACGCCTTGGGGGAAGAGCATGACGGCCTCGGGATCGAGCCCGAAGTGCTCGTGCGCAGTGAGGTACGCGACGGTCGCGTCGTGGTTGAGCGGGCTGGTCATGATGTACCACGGCGGGGTCTTGCCGTACTTGTCGCCGGTCTTGGCGATCGCCTCGGCAAAGAACTGAAAGAGCGACCGCCCCGTGACCGCCCCGGCGGGGTAGCAGCCCTTGGGGCCGTCGAAGCCCAGCCGCGTCCCCTGTCCGCCAGCAACCGTGAAGCACGCGACCTTGCCCGCCCGCAGCAGCTCTTCGCCGATGGCGCGGAAGTGGTCGGCGTCCCACGGGCGGAACTCGGCAGTCGGGTCGCTCGGGTAGTACGGCGCGGGCTGGATGTCGGCGGGGAGGTGGGGCTCGGGTTTGGTCGTGACGTAGGCCGCGACGAGTTCGGGGATCGCGTCGAGATCGAGTGCTGCGAGCTGGCCGAGCAGGTGGTCGAGCTGCTCGGCATCGAGCGAGTCGGCGAAGGCGAGCACGTGCTCCTGCCCGATCGCGGCCAGCCGGGGGCGGAGGGAATCGAGCGTGGGGGGTGTGGTTGTTGTCATGGGCATGGGCGGGGTCTCCTTGCGGGTCTGCGGGGATGGTAGAAGTGTGGGTGGTGTGGGTGGGGGTGGGGGTGTGGGAGGGGGTGGGGGCGCGTGTGCCACGGCTCTGTGAGCCGTGTGCGTGGGCACCGGGGCGCTTGCACGGCCAAAATGGCCGTGGCACACCTGATGAATGACCTGCGCCCGCTCTAGAGTGCAGCCATGAGCGCACCCCACACCCACGCCCTCTCCTCTCACCCATGGCCGTCCAACGAGATTCTGGTCGCCCCGTCGATCCTGGCCGCCGACTTTGCCCGGCTCGCCGAGGACACGGGCCAATCGCTCGAAGCCGGGGGCGACCTGCTGCACGTCGATGTGATGGACGGGCATTTCGTGCCCAACCTGACCTTCGGGCCTGCCCTGGTCCGGGACCTGCGGCGGGCGTTGCCGGCAGCGTTTCTGGATGTCCACCTGATGGTCGAGGACCCGGGGTTGTTCGTCGGGCCGTTTGTCGAGGCCGGGGCCGACCACGTGACCTTCCATGTGGAACCGATCGGGCTGGCGGCGTGTGTGAAGCTGGCCGAGCGGGTGCGGAGCCTTGGCGCCACGGCCGGGGTTGCGGTGAACCCGCCGACGCCGATCGAGGCGGTGTTGCCAGAGATCGTGGCGGGGGTGGGAGCGTTCGATCTGGTGCTGCTGATGAGTGTGAACCCCGGATTCGGCGGGCAGGCGTTTATGCCGGAGGTGCTGGAGAAGGTTCGGGCGGTGCGGGGGGCGATGGGTGGGGGTGGGGGTGCTCACGGCTCGGAGAGCCGTGCCACCGGTGGCACGGCTCTCCGAGCCGTGTGCGGGCCTCGGATCGAGATGGACGGCGGGATATCCCCCGAGACGGCCGGGGCGTGCCGTGCGGCGGGGTGCGACGTGCTGGTGTCGGGCTCGGCGGTCTTCGGGCTCGAGCCGGGTGCTCGTGCGGGTGCGATCGAGGGGATCCGGGGGGGTGGTAAGGGGGGTGGGGGTGCCACTGGGCGCTAGCCCAGTGCGGCGTCGGCAACAGCGGACGAAGATCGGTGCCTTGGGCGGTTGGGCACTGGGCTTTGCCCAGTGGCACCCGGTGATCCTCTGCGGGGGCGGTGGTGGTGGGGTGGGGGTGGGCTTGCCTGATTGTGCGGGCTTTGGGGCAGGAAGTGGTCTTTGTGGCGGCCGACGCGGTTATCGGGTCAGTAATAATTGTTTTACCACGTGGTACAAGAGCTGCCACACGTGGTACAAGAGTTATTCCACGTGGTACAAGAGCTGCAACGGCCGTTGCAAGAGTAATTCGGGCCGCTGCAAGAGTTGCAACGGCAGGCGCAAGAGCTAAAACGGCCGCTGCAACAACTCAAACGGCCGCTTCAAGAGTTGCAACAGCCGCTTCAAGAGCCACACACGCCAGGAGGGCGGGCTTTCCAGCCCGCGACGGCCGTCGTACGCACACTCGGTCTGGTGAGTCCCGGGGGCTGGAAAGCCCCCGCCCCGGGTGGCACGTGGTGCCCGTCTGGCCATTTCACCCCGAGAGCACCGACCTCGCAAAGCTGGGTGGCCATGACGAGGGGCAGTCTCCGAATCATGGCCATACAGAGCCATGGCCATGGCACCCGGCCTGTCGTGAATAGTATCACCTGTACCCACATCACCTGCAAAGGAAACCTCCTGATGAAGACGAACCCCCACACCCACCCCCCCCTCGCCCACCTCGGACTCGCCCTGACCGCTTCTCTTGGCCTCATGCTCGCCGGCTGTGGCAAATCCGGCGACGCCCCCCACGACCCCGACGCCCCCGACGCCCCCCAAGAGGACGAGGTTGCCGACGAGCACGCACACAATGAGGAGGAGGTGGCGCTTCAGTCAACCATGATCGCCGACATGCAAGTCGAACTTGCGCAGGGCCACGGCCCGATCAAAGCAGGCAAGGAAGGTCACCTTGTGGTCAAGCTGCCCTACAACGACAACGGCGCGACCCTCATCCGCGCCTGGATTGGTACCGAGGATCGCACACTCTCTTTCGTCGGCAAGGGCGAGTACACCCCCTCGCACGACGACTACGACGTACATGCCGCAGCCCCGGATCCGTTGCCCGAGAACACCATGTGGTGGATCGAGATCGAGAAGCCCGACGGCACCAAGGTCGTCGGCTCGGCAAAGCCCCTCATGGAGTGAGCCGGCGGGGTGGCTCCAAGGTTTCATCCTCGTGCCACCGAGATCGGCAATCGCTCCGCCCGTGGCGGCTTGGCGATCTCGGTGCCTTGTCGTGGAACTGGGAGAGCACCGAGGAGTGGCTCAGAGCCGCCACACCTCGGTGGCACGGGTGGCACCCCCGAGCACCGGACACCGTGATACACTCCCCCGCACCGCCGCCCCCCAACACCCCTCCCCACCATCCCTCCACGAGGTCAATCCCACGCATGAGCCAGGCAGCTTCGGCACGGAAGTGGACCGCCGAGAAGTCCGAACGACGCAACGCCATCCCCGAAGGGCTCTGGCTGCGGTGCCCATCCTGCGCCCAGATGATCTACCGCCGCCAGATGGAGGCCAACCTCCACTGCTGCCCCGAGTGCGGGCACCACTTCCGGATCGGGGCTGTCGAACGGGTCCGCCAGCTGCTCGACACCGGCTCGTTCGCGCCGATGTTTACCACCCTCTCGCCCCGCGACCCCCTCGGGTTCCGCGACCTGCGGGCCTATCCCGACCGGCTGCTCGCCGAACAACGCAAGACCGGCCAGCAGGACGCGGTGCAGGCCGGCGAAGGGTTCATCAAGGGCCGCCCGGCGATGCTGTGCTGCCTGGACCTGACCTTCATGATGGGCTCGATGGGCAGCGTCGTCGGCGAGACCGTCACCCGATCCATCGAGCACGCGACAAGGCTGGGGCTGCCGTTGGTCGTGGTGAGCTGCTCGGGCGGCGCGCGGATGCAGGAAGCCGGGCTCTCGCTGATGCAGATGGCCAAGACCAGCGCGGCGCTGGCGCGGTACGACAAAGCCGGGGGGCTCTTTATCAGTGTCCTGACCGACCCGACCACCGGCGGCGTGACCGCGAGCTTTGCCATGCTGGGTGATGTCATCGTCGCCGAGCCCAAAGCCCTCGTCGGCTTTGCCGGGCCTCGGGTCATCCAGCAGACCATCCGCCAGGAGCTGCCCGAGGGGTTCCAACGCTCCGAGTTCCTGCTCTCGAGCGGGCTGGTGGACCGGGTGGTCAGCCGCAAAGACCTGCGGAGCGAACTGGCCCGACTGATCGACTACGCGGGCATGTGAGCGCACCATCAAGACGCCACCACCGAAGAAACGTGCACGGATGAAGTGGTTGGAGTGGAGGTGGTCGAACCGGTCGTCGGTGTGCGCGGCGTCGGCGGTGTCGTCGGTGCTGACGCTGCTGGCGTTCCCGCCGTATGGCGTGGGGGGCCTTTGGGTGTTGGCGTTTGTCGCGCCGATGCCGCTGTTCTGGGCGGCGTCGCGCGTGAGAGAACGCAGGCTCGGGGCGGCGGTCGCGGCGACGCTGGGGATGGCACCGATGTGGGCGTGGCAGCAACAGTGGGTCTTCGAGGTCTCGGCACTGGGCGCGGTGCTCGAGGTGCTCTACCTCTCGATGTACGCCGGGGCGTTTGTCTGGCTGGCGTCGTGGGTGAAAGCAAGACTGCGCGCACCGGTGTGGCTCGCCGGGCCGGTGCTCTATGCCGGGCTCGAGTGGTTCCGCGGCGGCGTCATGTTCGGCGGCTACCCGTGGCTGATGGCCGGGCACCCGCTGATCGAATCGGAGGTGCTCGCCAAGGCGGGCACTGTGGTCGGGGCGTCGGGGGTCTCGCTGATGACCCTGCTGCTGGCGGGAGGGGCATACGGGCTCTTCGCGGCACGCGGCAAGTGGCGGCTTGGCGCGGTCGGCATGGCTCTGGCAACGATCGGCCTCTGGGCCGGGCTCTCGGCCCTGAGCACGCCCGTAACCGCCGAGGACACGATGCGGGTGGCGGTCGTGCAGACCAACGTCCCCCAGGACAACAAGCTGGGGTGGTCGCCGCCGCAGCGGATGCTGGACCTTGAACGCATGCTCGAACTGACCCAGCGGGCGTGCAGCATCGACCCGCTGCCCGACCTTGTGGTCTGGCCGGAGACGATGTTCCCCGGGGCCGCCCTCGATCCCAACTCGATCAACGAAGAGCGGGCGGCGAGCCTGATCTGGTCGACCGAGGGTGATGTCGCGTGGCCGTTGCTGCGGTTCTCGGTGTACACCGGCCCCGAGGGCATCGATGATCCCGTGGCGATCTCCGGCCCGTTCACGATGGGCGAGCGACTGGTGATGCCGACGACCGTGCCCGCCAGCTCGCTGCTGGAGTGGCAGAGGCAGTTGGGCGTGCCGTTCCTGATCGGGGCCGAGGGCTACGACGGGTTGACGCTCGACGTGGACCCGCAGACCGGGATCGTCGACAGCTCGTGGGACGGCAGTTTCAACAGCACCTATCTGCTGCGCGACGGCCGCATGGTCGGCGAGCGGTACGACAAGATGCACCTGACCCCCTTCGGCGAGGTGATGCCTTATATCTCGGCGTGGCCGTGGCTCGAGAAGGTCTTCCTGCGGGTCGGGATCGGAGCGTCGGGGATGACCTTCACCCTCGACGCCGGCGAAACCGTCACGCGGCACCTCGTGAAGACCGAGGTCGGGCTCGTGCGGGTGGCGACGCCGATCTGCTTTGAGGGCATCATGCCGAACGTCTGCAGAAGGCTGGTCTATACCGACGGCCAGCGCCAGGCGGACGTCCTGATCCAGATGACCAACGAAGGGTGGTTCGGCAGCTTTGACGCAGCCCGCGAGCAGCACCTCCAGATCGTCCGTTGGCGCGCGCTCGAGCTGGGGACCTCGGTCGTGCGGGCCGCCAACACGGGGATCTCGGCGGTCATCGACCCGTGGGGGAAGGTCATCGAATCGGGAGTCGCGGGCGGGGAATCTCTGGTAGACGGTGTCCTCTGGGGGCAGCCGCCGCTGGCGGTGGGGGAGACGGTGTACGCCAGAATCGGCGATCTCGCGGGCTGGGTGAGTCTGATCGGGGCCGGTTTCTGGGTGCTGGTAGCAGGAGTTGCGGGCCGTTCTCAGAGGTCTCAAAGCCCAGACCCCAAAGAAACCGACAAACACAGAGGCACCCCCGCGACGTAGACCCGGGACAGCCACAGAGAGGAACTCACCAGATGCGCACGTCAGCCGGATCGTTGTCTTTGCTCGTTTCGCTTGCCTGCCTGACCGGTGGAGTGCCGCTGATGCCGACCGGGCAGGCGCTGGGACAGTCGGCGGCTTCCATCAGCGGCCCGCTCGGGGCGATCGAGCGGTCCCGCCTGCGCGAGCTGGCGATCGACGAACTCATGCAGATGGCAACCTCGGACGACCCGCAGGTCAGAGCCAACGCGGTGGAGGGGTTGATTCTCGCGCCCGGTCGGCTGGAGACAATCCTGCCGGGGGCGCTCGCAGACCCCAACGTGGGGGTGCGGACTGTCGCTGCGATGGCGGTGGGACGGGCCGAGATCGAGGGGGTGCTCTCGGCGGTGGAGCCGCTGGTGAAGGATGCTTCGCCCTACGTCCGCGCAGCGGCAATCTACGCGCTGCGGCAGAATGGGCGTGAGATCAACCCGACACCTCTGGGCGGGATGGTGACGCAGGACCCATCGCTCCGGGTGCGCGCCCACGCGGCGTTTTTGCTTGGAGAACTCGGCGACAAGGGCACCGCATCGCTGCTCCGTGAAGCGGCCCGGATAGATGTCAAGCGAGCCAGCACAACGGAAATGAAGGTGCTCAACGTGCAGATCGCCGAGGCGCTCGTCAAGCTGGGCGATACCGGCCAACTGGACACAATCCGCGCGGCGCTCTACCCGGCAACCCCCGACGAACTCGACGCGACAGTGCTGGCGATCCAGGTCCTGGGCCAGCTGGACGATCGGGCGTCGATCGGGCAGCTGCGAAACCTCGGCGTGGTGCGTGACGGGGTGGGCGGACAGATGCCCGTCGAGGTCCGGCTCGCGGTCGCGGGAACCCTGGGGCGGCTTGGTGTCCAAGTGGATACGACCGAGGCGGCCGCGGCGTTGGCCGGGGGCAGCGAGCCGCAGCGGATCCAGGCGGCGTGGGCATTTGGGGAAATCGCGGGCTCTGGGTCGGTGCGGGCGCTTGAGGAGCGGATGGGCGAGGGCAGCGAGCGGGTCCGGGTGGCGGTGGCGTCGGCGTTGCTGAAAGCCGCCGAACGAAACCGGTAGTGGAACAGGACGCGAAAAATCGCGGATAGAGGCGTGCCCCGGGCGGCCCGTTGTTGACAGATCGGCAGCGTGTCGGTATCAATCGCGGGCCAAACAGGGCATCTGCCACACAGGGAACCGAATCCCGCTATACTGGTGGCCCTTGGATGGCGGGACGGGGCCGAGCGGATCGACCCGACCACCCATGCCGTACACATACCCGGCCAGCACCCACGCTGGTCGGCCCGACTGACCGCATTCCCGACGAGGAGACGACCGTGCACATCCTGACCAAGGTGTTCATCGTTTTTGCCGCAGTGTTGAGCCTTGTGCTCTCGGTACTGACGATGGCGTACGCCTACAACGCGGACACGATTCGCTCGCAGTACACCGACGCGCTGCAGCAAGCCGCGACAGCGAAGGCCGACGCGACGGCCCAGAAGTCGGCGTATGCCGACACCAGCGCCCGGCAACAACAGCAGATTTCGGAGCTTCAGGGGTTGCTCGCCGACCTCGATGCCCGCAACGCCGACCTCGTCCGTGAGAACACCACGCTGGTCGCGGGCAAGCAGAAGGCCGAGAACCGGGCGCTCGCCATCGAGAACCAGATCGGCGATTCGTTGCAGACCACCAAAGCCCAGGCAGCAGTCATCGACAGCATGCGGCAGGACAACGCCAAGCTCCGCGAGAGCGAGTTGAGCCTGCGGACCGCTTCGCTGGAACTCGAGGATCGGGTGAATGATCTGGCGAGTCAGAACGACGTGTATCAGGCGACCGTCCGAGCTTTGCGTGAGCAGCTGGCCGCAGCCCAGCGTGATGCCGAGCTCGCAATGAGCGGGGCTTCGGGCTCGCTCGGCAGCGACACGCCCTACGAGGCATCGGGCCCGGTGATCCGCGGGCGGGTCTCGCGGGTGAGCTTTGACGAAGCGTCGGGGCAGCCGCTCATCGAGGTGGATATCGGCAGCAACGATCGGCTCTCCGAGAACATGAAGCTGCACGTCGGACGTGGAACGAGTGAGTTTATTGCGACGCTTGTGGTGGTTCGGACGGACCTCCAGACCGCGGTTGCCCGGGTGGTGCTGACCAACGCCGGCGCGAGTGTGCGTGAGGGTGATCTTGTGGTGAGCCGATTCGTCAACTGACCAGACCCACAGTCTCGGGCGAGAAACCCCGAGAGAAGCAGGAGACTGAGCGATGAGCCAGTTTGGGATGCAGATGCCGGGCGGTCGGGCGCAACGGGGCGCGACGCCGGACGTGTACACAGGACTGATGGCGTTGGCGGTTGTCGCGCTGTTGGCAGCTTGTATTTTGGTGTTCTTGCAGGGATCAAAGCTCGGGGCTGACAACAGCGCTATCGGGCTTCAGGATCCAAACAATATTCTTCTGAACTGATCAGGTGTCTCGCGGCGTTGGCAGCGGATCCCCGGTGCGGGCATTCGGCGCAGGGAACCGCTTGACACCTCCAAAGCGGAGCGTATATTTTCCACGCAGCTGCGAGCGCAGCAACGAGCTTCCGGGGCGGTAGCTCAATTGGTTAGAGTACCGGACTGTCGATCCGGTGGTTGGGG